>JAZUIN010000108.1:0-3128 GCA_045642225.1 Lachnospiraceae bacterium
ATACTGACCAACCATGAGATAGTTTCTACCCAGACGGCTCATATCCTTGAAGATTACTGTACCGATAAGACCACTTCTGATATCCTCAATCATACGCTTGAAATCAGGTCTGTCGAAATTAGTTCCTGTATAACCGTCATCAGCATAGAATCTGCAATTGGTATAGCCGTTGTGATCGGCATATTCCTGTAACAACTGACGCTGATTTGTAATGCTCGCATTCTCCGTTTCCTGTCTGTCATCACGGGAAAAACGAGCATATAACGCCGTAATTTTCTCTATCATAAGCAAAACCTCCTATACGCCTATATTCTACCGAATATTTTAGCGCATAGGAGGTTGTTTTTCAAGTAGTTTGGGCAAATCGTTGCCGAATCGTCGCTATTCGTCGCCATTTTGCAGCAATTGAGAATCCTCAAAAAACTGGGATTTGAATAACTTGCCTTTTGCTTATGTTGTTGAGGCAACATAAGCAAAGTGTGCAAAACAATAAATCCCAAACAATGCTAATACTATCAATAATATAATTACTATACTTTTTTTACTTGGCTTTTTCATTATAATATCTCACCTTGTTAAGAAAACTGGGAGTTGTAAGTGGTTTAAAGGAAAATTTTAGTCACTTTGTAAAGCAAAAGCTTTCAGGATAATCACAGATAATGCTCTTCAATCTTTTTCTTTAAATCGATAATTTTACTTTCAATCTCAGAAATAACAGCTTTAAAAACATCATCACTCTGACCTGTCGGATCCATAAGTCCCCAGTCATCATCAAATGGTCTGCCTATAAAAGGACAACCAACATCACAACCCATTGAAATGGCTATATCCGGATTAGGGATCTCATCAATCAGTTTGCTATGGTGACCATTTGCATTCATGTCGATTCCATACAGCTCTTTTACTATGCGAACAGCATCCTGATTAATCCGGTCTTTTAACTCTGTTCCTGCGGAGTAACTCTCAAATACATCTGATGCAAGATGCTTTCCAAGAGCCTCTGCAATCTGACTTCTGCACGAATTATGTACACAGATAAACGCAACTTTTTTCATTTTCTAAACCATCCTTTTGTATTATTTGCAACTTTTACAAGAGCAAGCATAACAGGAACCTCTGTCAGCACACCTACAGTTGTTGCAAGTGCTGCAGGACTTGTTGTTCCGAACAGGGCAATTGCTACTGCAACAGCAAGTTCAAAGAAATTTGATGCACCTATCATTCCTGCCGGAGCAGCGATGTCGTGAGGCATTCCAAATATTTTTGACGAAATATAGGCAATAAAGAAGATCAGAACCGTCTGAATTGTAAGCGGTACAGCTATCAGTATTATGTGCAGAGGATTCGATAAGATAACTTCTGTCTGAGATGCAAAGATCAGTACCAATGTCAGCAGCAGACCAACAGTTGTTGCATTGTCAAACTTATGAACAAAAGAATTTTCAAAATATTCTGCACCTTTGTTTTTGATAACAGTAATTCTTGTAAGTACTCCACCGACAAGAGGGATCACTACAAAAAGAATGACGCTGATAAATAGAGTACCGTAAGGGACTGAAACATTTGATACGCCAAGCAGGAACTTAACGATTGGTACAAATGCGATCAGGATAATAAGATCGTTTGTCGCTACCTGCACTACAGTATATGCCGGATTTCCTTTTGTAAGGGTACTCCATACAAAAACCATTGCTGTGCATGGAGCAGCTCCAAGAAGCACTGCTCCTGCAAGATATTCTGTTGCAAGCTCCGGTGTAATGAAGCCTTTAAATATGGTAAAGAAAAATAATGATGAAATTCCATACATAGAAAATGGTTTGATAAGCCAGTTTGTGATCCATGTAACGAATAATCCTTTTGGATTCTTTCCTACTTGCTTTACGCTCTGAAAGTCAACCTTTAACATCATCGGATATATCATGATCCATATAAGAACAGCGATGGGGATCGATATTCCTGATATTTCAAGTTTACCAAGCGTATCCGGAATGACTGTAAGGAATTTTCCGACAAGCACTCCGATTATCATACACAGAAACACCCATATTGTCAGATATCTTTGAAAGAAACTGATTCCCTCATCCTTTTTCATTAATATCCCAGCTTTCCAAGCAGTTTGATTACTTCAGCACTCTTTAATACCTTGCCATAAGCCACAACCTTTTCATTTACAACGATTGCAGGCATTGACATAACGCCGTATCCCATTACAACTTCCATATCTGTGATGTACTGAACATCTGTTGCGATACCAAGTTCAGCAACTGCATTGATTACATTCTGATACTGGTCATGGCATGACTTACAGCCTGCGCCCAATACCTTAATGCTTGCGAGTTCATTGTTACAGCAGCAATTTTCTGTCTGGGAACTTTCTCCTCCGCAACAACATGGAGATTCTGCTTCATAAGCAGCTGCATCTCCGTTGCAAGCACAAGCAGGTTCTGCTTTAACTTCCTCTACAGTTGCTTCTCCGCAGCAACATCCCTTGTTTTCTTCATCTTCCTTTTTCTTGCCAAATCCAAATAATGCCATAATAAATACCTCCTGATATTATAATTTATAAACCAAGCCAGAACATATATAAACCGATAAGCAGAATTAAAATGCCCATTATGACTTTTATGATTGTTCCGACTTTGCTTAACTTTTCGTTTGTGCTGACTTTTTTTACAAATCCCATTGATGTTCCTGCTATTATGACAAGAGTACTGTGCCCAATGGAATAAAGTATCATCAGCAGAATTCCCCATAATAAATTACCTTTTCCTGCAACTACTGCAAGCAATGCTATAAGAACCGGGGTTGAACATGGTGATGAAAAGACTCCTGCAAGTATTCCGGCTATAAATGCTCCTGCAAAGCCTCTTTTTTTGTTTTTTGAAAGCAGATTTGAAGAGGGGATAAAATTGTATATTCCCCATGTCTGCAATGCCATCAAAAGCATAAGTATACCAAGTATAATATACCATAATTTAGATGATGTACCCATAAGTCTGCCGGCTGATGTTGCAATAATACCGAGAACAACAAACGTAATTGCCGTACCAATTGAAAAGACTGCTGAATACTGGAATGCTTTTTTTGTATTCTTTTCGCCTGTCCCTCCAACATAACCTATTACAAGC
>JAZUIN010000109.1:0-15261 GCA_045642225.1 Lachnospiraceae bacterium
TCCTATGCTGGTGGGCGTATGCATGATAATGCTTGCAACACCTGTCGGCTCAATGACGGCTATGCTGGCGCAGCAGTATGATGGGGATTATGAGCTTGCATCCAAGGGCGTTGCACTGACTACAATATTGTCGGTTGCAACAATGCCGCTGGTATCTTTAATCTTGAAGATGTAAATGCGAGCTTTAATAGATAAATATACTATCAAAGCTGTGACAAATTCTCGGAAAAGTTATATAATGGAGAAGCATATATCATAAAGTGGGGCGCTTTGTGCTTCCACAAAGAAGGAGACAATAATTATGGGTGGCTTTTTTGGCGTAGCATCACAAGACAGTTGTACTTTTGATTTGTTTTTTGGAACAGATTATCATTCACATTTAGGTACAAGAAGAGCTGGTCTTAGTGTATATGGTGATGGTAAGTTTAATCGTGCAATTCATAACATTGCAAATGCACCTTTTAGAACAAAGTTTGAATCAGACTTACATGAGATGAAGGGTAATTATGGTATTGGTGTCATTTCTGATTTTGAGGCACAACCGGTACATGTAAGAAGTCATCATGGTTCATATTCGATTGTGACTGTTGGTAAGATTAATAACATGGACGAGTTGGTTGATGATATTATGACAGGTCACACACATTTCTTTGAAATGTCAAATGGTGACATAAGCCAAACAGAGTTAGTTGCAGCCCTTATTAATAGAGAAGATAATTTTATCGATGGAATTAAGAATGCACAAGACAAGATTGATGGATCTATGTCAATGCTTATTCTTACTCCTAAAGGAATATATGCAGTAAGAGATAAATTCGGAAGAACACCAATTGTTATTGGTAAGAAGGAAGGTGCAATGTGTGCTTGTCTTGAGAACACATCTTTCCTTAACTTAGGTTATACATTTGAGAAAGAATTAGGTCCAGGTGAAGTATGTGTTATGGATGAGAATGGTATCCGTACATTAGTTGACCCTGGCAAGGAATGTAAGATTTGTACTTTCCTTTGGGTATATTATGGATATCCATCATCAACATTTGAAGGAATATCTGTTGAAAATATGCGTAATAAATGTGGAGCTAATCTTGCTAAGAGAGATAATGTTAAGCCAGACGTAATCGCAGGTGTGCCAGATTCTGGTACAGCTCATGCAATAGGATATTCTAATGAAGCACATATCCCATTCTCAAGACCTTTAATTAAATACACACCAACTTGGCCAAGATCTTTTATGCCAACAGTTCAAACTAAGAGAGATTTGATTGCCAAGATGAAGCTTATTGCAGTTGAAGACTTGATCAAGGATAAGAGCTTACTTATGATTGATGACTCTATTGTACGTGGAACACAATTAAGAGAGACAGCAGAGTTTTTATATGATATAGGAGCCAAAGAGGTTCATATTCGTCCAGCATGTCCACCAATCATGTTTGGATGTAAATATCTTAATTTCTCACGTTCTCGTTCTGAGATGGAATTAATTGCCAGACGTGTAATTAACGAGATTGAAGGAAGAGAAGTATTAGGAGGCAATCCAGAAGACGACGCATTACTTGCAAAATATGCTGATCCTGATACTGAAGAATATGAGAAGATGAACGAGATGATCCGTCAAGAAATGGGATTCACATCATTAAGATTTAACAGATTAGATGATATGTTAGATTCAGTAGGAATTGACCCATGCAATCTCTGCACATATTGTTGGAATGGACAAGAGTAAACACTATTTGTTCACAAAGTTAGTGTAGAATTAGGTATCTTTGTGAGTATGGAGAGAAAACATGGAAGAAATTAGAAAAAAGAAAATGAAAAAAAGAATAATAATGTTTTCTGTTTTAGGCGCATTACTTCTATTAGTAGTGGGCCTAATTTGTTATTGTTCTTTTTCAGGGGAAGAAACTAAGAAGGAAGGCAATGTTGAACAGATAGAAGCAAGAACAATTGCTAATTCTGTATCTGGAAGCGGTGTAGTTACATCGGTTAATAGTGAAGAAGTTACAAGTCAACAGTTTGGAACTAAGGTTAGTGCTGTCTATGTTAAAGAGGGAGATATTGTAACTCCAGGTCAAGTTATTTGTCAGCTTGACACTAAGAATTTGCAAGAGCAATACAACAACGTTCAAGACCGTATTGTTGAGACTAAGAATAACAGAGTTGAACGTGATAATGATTATGACAATAATTTAACAGAGAGTCGTAATAACAGAAGCAAAAGAATCAACGAGACTAACGAGAAATTACAAAATGCTAGAAATGAATATGTAGCAGCGTTAACAGATCTTGATAGTGCTAAGAAGAGTTACGATGCTTATATTGCTACTCCAGGACATAGTCAGTATGACATGCAAGCTTTGCAGTTGCAATCTAACATTCAGGCAAAACAGTCTACGGTAGATGTTAAGAAAAATGCTATTGATTCATATCAAGATACTTTGGATTCTCTTAACGAGAACGATAATGAAGATAACATCAAGGAAGCTAAGTCTAATTATGATAAGTCTACTGCTGACACTATAGAAAATCTTGAAGATCAAGCCAAAGAAATTCAAAAGAGTATTGGCGAATGTACAATAAGATCTACAATAGGTGGTACTGTTACAAATCTTTCTGTTAGAACAGGTGATAGTTATAATGGTGGAGTTGTATGTTCCGTTGAGGGCTTGAATGCATTGATGGTAGAGGCTGAAGTTAGCGAATATGACATTCCAGATATTGCAGTAGGTATGAAGGTTAGAATGAAGACCGATGCTACAAGAGATAAGGAACTTACTGGTGTTGTTACATATGTTGCGCCTAGAGCAACAAGCACAAGTGCTAGTGGTAATAGTGGTTCAGGTCTTTCTAGTTTGATAGGAATGGATGCATCAAGTTTAGGTGGCTCGTCTATGGGCGGCGGAAGTAATTCAGCTACATTTAAGGTGAAGATAGCTTTAGATGAGCAGAATACAAGATTAAGACTTGGAATGAATGCTAAGATTAGCATTATTACTAATGAAGTTGATGACGCAATTTCTGTTCCATATGACGCAGTTCAAGAAGATGAAAATGGAAATAAGTACGTTGAAATCGTAACTAATAAAGAAGAAGTTGATAAAGATAGTAGTATCGAATATAAGAAGGAAAAGGTAAATGTTGTTGTCGGAATTTCAGGAACATATTATACAGAGGTTTCTGGAAATGGAATTAAAGCAGGTGCGTATGTATTTGTTCCAGCAGCAACAGGTTCAGATTCCGTAGAAGAGATCATGAATTCAATGGGTGCAACTACAGGAGTATAAGAGATGGCTGAAGTAATACGTCTTGAAAATATAATAAAGCGTTTTTATGTAGGTCAGCCTAACGAACTCGAGATTTTGCATGGCATTTCACTTACTGTGGAAGAAGGAGAATTTGTCTCTATTGTAGGACCGTCAGGTTCTGGTAAATCAACACTTATGAACTTGATAGGTGTACTTGATAGACCGACTGAAGGAAACTATTATCTAGATGGTATAGATGTTGAAAATGCTGCAGATGATGAATTGTCAGATATTAGAAATAGGAAAATAGGCTTTGTATTTCAGACCTATAACCTTATTTCTAAAACAAACGCAATCAAAAATGTCGAACTACCAATGCTTTATGCAGGGCTAGGTGCTACGGAGCGACACAAGAGAGCAGAGGAGCTACTTGAATTAGTAGAGATGTCCGAAAGAGCCAAACATTTACCAGAGGAATTGTCTGGTGGACAAAAGCAGCGTGTAGCGATTGCAAGAGCTATGGCAAATGACCCAGCGATTATCTTAGCGGATGAGCCAACAGGAGCGCTAGACTCTAAAACGGGTCGATTAGTTATGGATTTGTTCCATAAGTTGAACAAGGAAAAAGGTAAGACAATAGTATTAATAACTCACTCGCCAGAATTGGCAGAGGAGACTGATAGAATAATATCTATCGTTGACGGCAATATTGTTGATGACAGGAGAAAGGATAAATAATGCTAGGCGAAAGTATTATAATGGCACTTAACAGCATATGGTCAAATAAAATGCGTTCGTTACTTACGATGCTAGGCATTATTATTGGTATCGGTGCGGTAATTGCGATACTTACAGTTGGTAATTCGCTTACCCTTACTCTTCAGGAAAACATGCAGTCTATGGGCTCGAATGACATTTATATAAGTGTGTCAGCCAAATCAGATGACGGTAAACAGTCTGATTTGGATGGTGTCGAGTATCCAACTGATGAAGCGTCGAGAAATGATGAATTAAGAGACGAAGACTATATCACAAGTGATATGATTTATAGTATGTGTGAAACCTTTAAGGACCAGATATATGCAGTGCAGATTTCGGACCGTGCTGGTTCAGGTAAGGCTAGTTTTGGTACTGAAAATGTTAAGATTAGTGCCACAGGTGCTTCTGCGGGTTATTTCTTAACTAATAAGGTTAATATCCTTGAAGGCTCAATGTTTTCGGGCAATGATTTCCAGAATAAGAAATATGTATGTATGGTAGATAAGACTTTGGTTGACAAGTTGTTCAAGGGTGACGCAAAGAAAGCGATAGGACAAGAAATCGAAGTTGATTTAGAGGATGCAACAGCAGTAAACTGCACAATTGTCGGTGTATATGAGGCGCAGCAAGCAGCGGGTACAGGTGATATGGCGTCTATGTTTGCAAGCTTTATGACAGGTGGAGCTGCTAGGATATATCTACCACTTAAGACATCTAAGGCAATTACTAATAGTAGTGATAAGTATGAAATGGTTAGAATTAGTACAGCTATAGGAGTAGACCCAGAGCAGTTTTCTAAAGAGATAAGAGGATTCTTTAGACCCTATTATGCTGGTAATAATAAGTATGAAGTTACAGCAGTTACACTTCAAGGAATGTTAGATTCGTTGACAGAGCTTATGGATAAGCTTACGTTAGCAATATCTATAATTGCAGGAATTGCGCTTCTTGTAGGTGGTATAGGTGTTATGAATATAATGCTTGTGTCTGTAACAGAAAGAACGAAAGAGATAGGAACTAGAAAAGCTTTAGGAGCAAAGAATTCTGATATAAGAATTCAATTCCTAGTTGAAGCTATGATTATATGTTTGATAGGTGGAATAATAGGGCTTATACTTGGATTGGTTTCGGGAACATTATTGTCACAATTGTTGGGATATCCAGCATCACCATCAATTGGTGGAGTGGTATTCTCATTGCTCTTCTCAATGGCGATAGGACTTGCATTTGGATATTTCCCTGCGGACAAGGCAGCCAAGATGAACCCTATTGATGCGTTGAGGTACGAATAGTCAATAGCAAAAATTTTGGTTCTTAAAAGTTTTATAAAAATATAAAAAATCTATTAAGGTTTTCTGACACTCGTCCGATATATAATGTGAAAAGTAGAATAAGCGTTTCATGAAGAGGCGTTTCTACTTGAATTCATGGAGGAAGGAGAGTGCCTATTATGCGTGTAGATACTTTAAGTCAAGTAGCTCAATTGTATAACACACAGAAAGCTACAAGAACAACAAAGACAACTGGACCAAGACCAATGGGCAGAGATGAAGTACAAATTTCGTCTGCAGGTCGTGATTTCCAGATAGCAAAAAAGGCAGTCGCAGAAGCTTCGGATATCAGGGAAGATAAAGTTGCTGAAGTAAAGTCAAAAATTGACTCAGGAAATTACAATGTTGATACCGGAGATTTTGCAAGTATGTTACTTAGCAAATACAAAGAACAGCTATAATAGTGAGGATTTATAAGTGGCAAGTTTGATGGATGAACTTCTAGGAGTTCTAGAACAAGAAAAAAAGGGCTATGATACATTAAAAAGTATCGGTGAAGGAAAGCGAGATAGCATCGTTGCAGGGAAGGTAGACGATTTAGAAGCTATTTCTGCCAAAGAACAGATTATTATGTCTGACCTTAAGAATCTTGAAAGCAAACGTGTCCGTATCCTCGAAGACATGGCTGTTGTACTAGGTAAGGATGGTCAAGAAGTTACTATTACTCAGATGATAGATATGCTTGAGAAGCAACCTAGTGAACAGGCTAAACTCGTGCAAGCAAGAGATGAACTTGTTGCGAGTGCAAATGACATGCAGATTGCCAATCAACAAAACGCTATTTTGTTGCAGCATGCAATGGAATTAGTTGAGTTTGATTTAACTTTACTTAAAAGCCTACGTCAGGCCCCAGAGACGGCGAACTATAACAAGGACGCTTATAATACAGGGGATATTTTAGGCAATAGCGGCTTTGACGCTAAGCAGTAAAGCTTTAGATAATCCGGAGCCCAAACTTTGAGAGGAGACTTATCATGGCTAATGGGTTCGGTAGTTTATATGTAGGTGCAGCAGGACTTCGTACAAATCAGACTGCACTAGACATTACAGCAAACAATTTAGTTAATATAGATACTGAAGGTTACGTCCGTGAACAAGTCTTGTTTACGGATCAAAATTATTCCTTCTTTCAATCAGCAGCAGTTTCAAATCAGTACAAAGGTTCTGGTGTTCAAATTGCTGACGTGATTCATGCAAGGGATATATTTCTAGATAAGGCATATCGTTCCGAGAACTCTCGTTACGCTTTCTATGCCGCTAGTTACGATGCAGTAACCGAGGTGGAGAATTATCTTCAAGAAATTAATGGAGAAGCATTTTCAGATGCAATGAATGATTTGAGTGTTGCATTTCAAGAATTTGCTAAGGATCCATCTGATTCAGTCAACCAAGACTTAGTAATTCAAAAAGCGTCGCTTTTTGTAACTAGAACTCAAAACCTTTACAATGGTTTGGCTAGTTATCAATCGACGATTAATACTAAGATTAAGGATGACGTTAAGCGCATCAACGAGCTAGCAGAAACCATTCACGATTTAAATCTTAAAATAGAACGTATTGAAGCAGCAGGATTTGAGACTGCTATGGATCTTCGTGACCAAAGAGACGTTGCGGTAGATGAGTTGTCTAAGCTTGCTAAGATTTCTTGTTCAGAGACAATAGAAGGTGTTTATCATATTAGACTTGAAGACAAAGAGTTTATTGATGATTTCAACGTGTATCCGATTGGCTTACATACTAATACGGTAACAGGTTTTGTTACACCTTACTGGCCTCATTTGTCAGATACGGACAAAGATGACATTTACAAGGTATTCAATTTGGACAATATTAGTGCTGCACACAATACTGATAAGGGAGAAGTTAAGGCATTACTTCTTGCAAGAGGCGATAGCGTAGGCAAGTGGTATGATATGGCTGGCTTATCAGAAAATGAGTATGTAAACGGTCTTGCTAATTCTGTAATGATGAATTCAGAGGCTGAGCTTGATACATTAACTCATGATATTATTACATCTGTAAATAATTTCTTGAGCCCACTTACAGAATATGATGGACCCAACATTACGGCAACTGATAAGGATGGTAAGACATATACATTGACAGCAGGAACTAAGATAGCTGATACAGAGAATTGTTCAGTTGGTTCTGATGGTGAGATTCCTCCTAGAGAATTATTTGCTAGAAGAGGCAAAGAGAGATACACCGAAGTTGTTGGTGATGACGGTAAGACTTACTATTTGTATAATGAAGAAGACCAATCTGAGTATTCAAAATGTTATACAATTCAAGCCTTAGTAGTTAATCAAGATTTGGTTGAGAATAGAACTTTACTATCACATATGACACAAAACGGTGCAGTGGATTATGACTTAGGTAAGAAAATCGTTGCAAAATGGGACGATGATTCTTATGTTCTTAATCCAGCGGACACAACACCTTGTACATACGCAGGATTTTACACCAAGTATGTTGGTGAAGTGGCAAATGTTGGTTCGATATATAAGACAACGTCTGACACATTACTTAATACTACTAATGCGATTGATAACAATAGAGAAGCAGTAACTGGTGTGGCTTCAGACGAAGAATTAACGAACATGATCAAGTATCAAAATGCATATAATGCATGTTCAAGATATGTAAATGTGTTGTCGGAAATGATAGAACATTTACTTACGGCTTTAGGATAGAAAAAAATAGCCGATATAGAATACAGTAAGTAGAAAAGAGGTGAGAATATGCCATCATCATTTTTTGGATTGCATGTAGCATATACAGGACTTAATGCTTCACAAGCAGCAATCACAAGTACAGCTAATAATATTTCAAATGTAAATACGGAAGGATATTCTCGTCAAACGGTTAACAGAGTTGCGGCAGCAGCACAAAGAACATTTTCTAGCTATGGATGTATTGGTACTGGTGTTCAAGTAGAATCTGTTACACAGCAAAGAGATATATATTATGATGAGAAATATTGGACTAATAATTCTAGATTAGGAATGTTCGAGAAGAAGCTTTACTATATGGAGCAAATCGAGAATTATTACACAGATAATACAGAAATATCTGGCTTCTCTACATTATACGCTAAGATGTTCAACGCTATGGATTCTCTTAAGGAAAATGCTGGTGATGCATCTGTAAGAAATCAATATATCAATACTGCACAGGAGTTGATGACATATTTTAATAGTATGTCAACATCTATGCAGGATTTACAAAGTTCTATAAATGATGAAGTTAAGACGGCTGTTGATACTATTAATTCAGTGTCACAGAAGGTAGCATTGCTTAATAAGCAAATCAATATTATTGAACTTGAAGGTGGACATGCTAATGAGCTTAGAGATAAGAGAGCTTTACTAGTTGATGAGATATCTAAGCTTATTCCAGTTGAGGCGAAGGAAGTAGAGGTTACTAACTCCAACTTTGCGGATCAATTTACTGGAGCAACATATTTCACACTCAAATTCAACGGTAACTTGTTAGTTGATAATTATGATTACAATACATTATCAATTGTTACAAGAGACGCATTGAATAACCAATCAGATATTCCTGGATTATATGATGTTAAATGGGATTATTCTGGAGCAATAATTGATTTTACTTCCAACGCAATGGAAGGTGAAATGAGAGCGATGTTTGAAGTTAGAGATGGTAATGATGCTGAAAACCTCAAGGGTAAAGCAGTATCGACAACATCTAACAGCATAACAATTAATAATCCATCAATAACTACTATTGAGAAGATGAATATGCCAAGTTCGGGAACAGTCCTTGTTAATAGTAGATATTATAACTACACAGAATTTAGTGCAGAAACTGATGCTGATGGCAATATTACGAGTTATACATTTGTATTAGATAAACCAATAACTAATGATGAAAGAACAGGAATTGTAGGTAAGAATTTGGTGGTTGGAAATACTTGTAATTTCAAGGGTATACCATATTACCAGAATCAGATGAACGAGTTCTTACGAAGCTTTACCAAATCATTTAACGATATTGAGTCAAGTGGTAAAGATGGCTATGGCAACAAAATGGGATCGTTCTTCGTTGGGTATGACACTTTTGCAGGTGTCGAGCTTGATGGAACAGACCCAGTTATTGATACAACATTTTCAAGTTCATCTAACACTTATTATAGAATGACAGCAGCAACAGCTAGAGTTAATGACGCGAGTCTTAAAGACCCTAAGAAATTTGCTACTACGGTATTTAGAGAAGACGGCGTGGATACAGGTATTGACGCAAATGATTTGATACCTAAGCTTGCAGCATTAGAAAGCGACGTTAAGTTGTTTAGAGGTGGCAGCGGTAACGCATTCTTGCAGTGTATGTACACTGATATAACAGTTGATACACAAGAGAGTAGAGTATTTACATCAAGCTATCAAGGTGTGCAGAATGTGATTGACCAACAACGTATGTCAGTGTCTGCAGTTGATGAAGATGACGAAGCTTTGAATTTGATGAAATTCCAGAATGCATATAATTTGGCTGCGAAATGTATATCAACACTTACGGAAATGTATGACCAGTTGATTCTTAGAACGGGTGCATAATTTACTAGACAATAGGAGAAATGCTTATGAGTATGAGAGTAACAAATAGTATGATTATGAAATCATCATCAACAAATATTAATGCAACTAAAGTAAATGTTGATGCGAAGAATAATCAGATGACAACTCAAAAGAAGATTAATCGTCCGTCAGAGGATCCAGTTATTGCTGTTCGTTCTCTACGACTTAGCACAACACTTAATAAGCTTAATCAATATGCTGATAAGAACATTCCTGATGCAGAATCTTGGATTGATGTTACAGAAACTGCTATTCTTAATATGAAGTCTATCATTACAGATATTAGAACTCAGTGTGTAACAGGAAGTACAGGAACACTTACAGCAGATGATAGAAATACAATACTTAATCAATTACAAGCGCTTCAGAAGCAAATGTATTCTGAGGGAAATGCTGATTATGCAGGAAGAACAGTTTTTACAGGCTTTAGAACTAATAGTACATTGACATTTCAGAAGGATGAAGCAGATAGAGAATATAATATTACAAGTACATTTTCGGCTGCTAACGACATGAAGGAAATGCGCTATTACGATGGCGAGGTTAAAGTGCCTACAACTGAAGCAGAAGTTCTTGCAGGTGTTCCAGATGAAATGGATGTGGTAGAAACTATATATAATAGATTTCAGTTGCCATATGATAATATCGGGGATTTGACAGGCTTTAGTTTTGCGACTACTGGAGGCAAGACTTGGACAACTGTAGTAAGTTCTGATATACATGTTGTTGATCCAGCTACGGGAAGAAATGCTGATTATAAGTCAGCTGATATTTCTAGTGTGACAGGTTCTCCTGCTAGTACTATTTTGACATTTGATACAGAAGAAGATTGGTCTGTTTATAGTGCCGCTCAAGGTTTTGAAGGTAAGGGCGTTAATGATGATGGAATAGTTGTCATCAAAAGCACAGGGGACGTAATTCTTGGTAATAGAGCTGCAGAAACTGTAAGAAAGAACAATATGAATATCGGATTTGATTATGATAAGAAGGGCTTTAAGAATGGAGAATTAAGACCTGAGTTCTACTTTGATTGTTCAGACATTACTAATCCATTAGACCCTATCAAATATCAAAAGTTTGATGACAATGGCGATCCTATAAGATATGATATAGAATATAACGTTGCAGCAAATCAGAATCTTGCAGTTAATGTTGAAGCGTATGATGTATTCGATAGTGGATTAATGCAAGATGTAAATGATATGATTACAGCGGTAAGTAATGCAATTAATGCGCATAGCAAGATTGACAAGATTAAGTCAATGATGAAAGAGAATCAATATGCAACGGATGAGTGTCAAGCAAAGCTAAAGGAATGGCTTAGCGCAGCACAAAAAGAAGCAGATTATGCAGATGACAATATTCAGAAATTATACAGCACTAATATTGGTAAAGCTGATAAATATTTAGGTAATATTGCTTTGTCATTAAGTACTGTAGGATGTAGATCGGATCAACTTGCGGTAACAAAGCAACGTGTTGAGAATCAACAACAAAACGTAGAAGAGCTACAGTCTAAGAATGATGATATTGATTTGTCACAAATTATTATTCAATATACTTCTGCTTATACAGCATATGAGGCATCCCTTTCAGCAGCTTCAAAGTTAGGCGATGTTAGTTTATTGAAATATATATAATAAAAGTATTATACAGGAAGGAATTGTACTATGAGAGTTAACACAAGATTATTTGGGGAAATCGAAATTGCAGAAGACAAAATCATTTGCTTTGCATCAGGTCTTGTTGGTTTTCCAGAAATGAAGAAATTTACAATTATTTTTGATGAAGAAAAAACAGGCAAGAAGGGTATTATGTGGCTACAATCATTAGACGAACCACAATTTGCGATGCCTGTAGTTGAGCCAACAACAATTATGGATGATTATAATCCAACAGTTAATGATGAGCTTCTAGCTCCTCTTGGAGAGTTGACAGAGAGTAATTTATATGTACTTGTAACAGTAACTGTACCAAGTGACATCAAGAAGATGACATCTAACTTAAAGGGACCAATCGTTATAAATACTGATAATCTGTTAGCTACACAAATTGTAGTTGAAGATGATTATGAAGTTAGATATCCAATATATGAAGTATTGAAGGCTAGAAAAGAAAAGGCAGGTGAGTAGAATGTTAGCATTAACAAGAAAGAAAGGCGAGTCTCTCGTTGTAAATAACAATATTGAGATAACAGTTTTAGAGATTCGTGGAGATCAAGTGAAAATTGGCATTTCTGCTCCAAAGGAAGTGCCTATCTATCGTAAGGAAGTATATTTACAGATTCAAGAAGAAACTAAGGAAGCTATGAGTGTAGAAGGCTTAGATGCTCTTAAGGATTTGTTCTAGACTATAACCTCTTTGCTGGGTGAACCAGTGAAGAGGTTTTTTATAAATGTCAACATAGGTCTAAACTATTAAGAAATTCTTCCGATATAAAAAATAGAACTATAAGAATTAAAGGGTATATCCCGTAGAAATACACATGGAGGTGACGGTATGAACGTAGAAGGAATTAATAGTGTAAGCATTGGACAAGGAAGTCAAACTGCAACAACTACAGTTAAGGCTACACCTAAAGCTGTAGAAAGTAAACCAGTAGAAATTAATAACAAACCAACTGTTGAAATATCTAGTGATCCTAAGAAAGCTGGTGTTGAACCAGCAAGAATTGAAGGTCAAGCTAGTAATGAGCAGATTCGTCAAGCAGTTGAGAAATTTAATAAAGAAGCTATAAGCAATGGCGAGGCAATATTTGGTATTCATGATAAGACTAATCGTGTGATGATTAAGATTGTTGACAAAGATACCAAAGAAGTTATTAAAGAATTTCCACCAGAAAAGACTTTGGATATGATAGCTAAGGCTTGGGAAATGGCTGGAATTCTAGTAGATGAAAGGAGATAAGATATGTCTTCAGGAATAAGAATGTCGGGAATGATATCTGGAATGGATACTGAGGCGTTGGTAAATGCTTTGGTGAAGGATAAAGTTGAACGTAAAAATAAATATGTTAAAGCAAAAACTAAATTAGAGTGGAAGCAAGATGCGTATAAAGCAATTAATACTAAGGTATATAGCTTATACAATAAGGTAAGTAATTTGCGTTTTACATCTGCATATTCTCTAAAGAAGACAACTGTATCTAACCCTAATAAGGTTAAGGTTACAGCTAGTGGTACTGCGTCAAATGGAACACAAACTCTTAAGGTTAGTAATTTGGCGAAAGCTGGATATTTAACAGGTGCTAAGCTTAAAGGTGCAACAGATTCTACAACTCTTGGAGAATTAGGTTTTAAGGATTCAGAAGGAAACGAGATTTCGGGCGATGCTACATTTACAGTAACAGCAGCAGGTAAGAGTACAGATATTACTGTTAATAAGGATACTAAGATTTCAGAGGTTGTTGATAAGCTTAAGAATGCAGGTGTTAATGCTTCTTTCGACTCAACAAATAATAGATTCTTTGTAAGTGCAAAAGAAACTGGTAAGGAAAACGACTTTTCATTAACAGGTACAGATAAGGGATTATACGCTCTTAAAGCACTTGGTCTTAATGCTGGAGGCTCAACAGCAGAGCTTGATGCTTATAAGACTGTTGCTGGTTATGCATTAGATGCAGACGGTAATTCTATCTATAAAGAGAATGAAGATGGATCGTATACTTTGACAGGAGCTTTAGATGCAGATAAGACAAAAGCGGGTATTGAGAAATTACTTGCTGATGCAGAAGCTGCTAAAGGTGAAATAGAAGCAGCGAAAAGTGAGAAGTCAGAGCTACAAGGTCAAATTGATTATACTAAGAGATGGAATGCTGTAGAAGAGTTTAAAGCATCTGATAAAGGAACAGACGAAGATAAAGCAAGATTATTATATCTTTTACAAGAATATGATGAGAATAGTAAGTATCAGACAGTAGATGGAAATGGTGTCGTTATTCCACATGATGAGGGTTATCATCCTGGATCAATGGAACGAGATATAAAGACATTAGCTAGACGAGTAGGAATTCTTGGAGAAGACGAAGACGATTCAGATGCACTTAAGAATTTGAAAGAAAATGTCAAAGGGCTTGGTAAGGTGTTCGAAGACTTTGATGGAAGTCAAGAACTTAAAGATATTTATGTAAGCGTTGATTCTGCAAAATATCTTGAGGATGAAGCTAAGGTTGAAGAAGCAGGCAGTAAGATTAAAGACTTAAATGCTCAAATTGAAGCCAAGAATGCAATGTTGAGTGATAAGTCATATCTTTACTGGAAAGACCAAGATATAGATGCAATCATGAATAAGATTGATATTGCGGTAAATACGTTGAAGGATCCAGCAGAACTTGAGAAGTATACTAGTGAAGGTGCAACGAAAGTTAACGGAGAGGATTCTAAAATATACTTAAATGATGCTGAATTTACATCATCAAGCAATATTTATAGTATTAACGGTTTAACAATTCAAGCAACAGGAGTTACAGGCCCAGACGAAGAGATTACTATTAGTACAGATACTGATGTTCAAGGTATATATGACAAGGTTAAAGACTTCTTATCAGAATATAACTCGGTAATGAAGGAGTTAGCATCCTTATATAACGCTGATTCCGCTAAGGGTTATGAGCCTCTTACAGATGATGAGAAGAAAGAAATGTCTGATTCTGAAGTTGAGAAATGGGAAGAGAAGGTTAAAGGTGCACTTCTTAGAAAAGATACAACTATAGGAAGTATAATGGATACGATGTCTGGCGCTATGATGAAGTCATATACTATTAATGGTAAATCATATTCATTATCAAGCTTTGGAATTACTACGCAAGGAATCTTAAATGCATCAAAGAACGAAGCTGGTTTGTATCATATAGCAGGGGATGCAGATGATCCGGTTTCAGCAGGTAGATCTGATAAATTAATGACTGCTATTCAGAATAATCCAGATGATGTTATGGACTTTCTGAAAGAGTTGACATCAGGATTATATAAGAATCTTGATACTAAGATGAAGTCTACTTCTATGAAGAGTGCATATAATATCTATAATGATAAACAAATAACGAAAGATATTGCTAGTTATACAAAGTTAGTTAAGGAATGGGAAACTAAGGTTTCTGATTTAGAAGATAGATATTACAAGCAGTTCTCAAGAATGGAGAAGCAATTAGCAAAGATGCAAAGTGCAACATCTTCATTAGGATTTAATAATAACAACTAATTGTAGTATATAGGAGAAAAAACATGACACGACAAATGAATGGATACAACGCTTATGCAACTAATAAAATTACGATGGCATCTCCTGCGGAATTGACATTAATGCTATACGAAGGTGCAATCAAGTTTTGTA
>JAZUIN010000110.1:0-40022 GCA_045642225.1 Lachnospiraceae bacterium
TTTTGTTTCTTAGTCATAATATCTTCCCCTGCTCATATATTAATAAAACTACTAAAATTCGATTTCGCAGTCTGGTTCAACCTTCTTACATGCCTTAAGAACTTCTTTCATAACCTTCTTCTCATCTGCATCATCATTGAACTCAACAACCATTTTCTGTGTAAGGAAATTAACTACACAGTCCTTAATTCCTTCAACCTTCTTAGTTGTGCTCTCCATTAAGTTAGCACAGTTAGCGCAGTCTACTTCGATCTTATAAGTTTTCTTCATTGTTTCTCTCCTTTGAATTTAATTTGTTTTAGATTTTCTTACCAAGCATTATTTTTTTATACATCTAATTAGGTATATTTTCATATGATTGGTATGTAAAATAAAATTGTTACGCTTACATATGATTACTTGTTCATATGATATATTGATTATATCATAATTTCATTATCTGTCAACTACATTTTTAACACATTTTAAGCTACCCCCACTCTTGACAAAGAGGCAATATATTTGGGGTTACCTCTACTCTTAACAAAGAGACAATATATTTTGAGTTACCTCCACTCTTGGCAAAGAGGCTTATAAATACAAAAAACCCTCTGGTCTAAAACCAGAGGGTATATATATTATAGGAAATTCAATTCTTAAGCTTCTGCTGAGTTTTCTCCTGCAGCTGCCTTACGAGCTTCAAGCTCTTTGTTAATTTCGTCAAGCTTCTCATCTGTAAGCTTATACTTTGTCTTGAATACAATCATAGCAATAATAATGATAATGATTGGAATAACTGTCATTGACATTCTAAGTCCTAAGCATGATGATTCTGAAGCTCTTTGATATACAACATTTGCTGTATCTGCACCAGCAGTATCTTCTGTAATGTTGAAGATTGTAAGTACAAGTGAAGCAATAAATGCTGCAATACCAGAACCTAACTTAACAACGAATGTTTGCATAGAGAAGATAACTGACTCATCTCTACGACCATTCTTAAGTTCACCATAGTCACATGTATTAGCTAGGAATACTGTGTTAATTACGTTCATAAGTCCAAGTGCACCCATAATTAGGAATACTGGGATAAGAAGTAAATATACATTTTCCATTCCTGAGAAAGCTAAAATTAGAAGTACAATATAACCAGCAATTACTGAGAATAAAGCTGTATAGAATACTTTAATAGTTGTCATGAACTTTCTTAACAATGGGAAAATAGCCATCATAGCAAGAATCTGGAATGCACCACCTGCTGTACTAAAGATAGTATAGTTTGATTCCCAATTCTCTGGACTAAAGTCATATTTAAAGAAGTAAATAACTAAGTTTGTTGTAATGTAAAGTGCTAGTTGAGTACAAACTGTAGTAATAACCATTGCCATAGCTTGATCATTCTTAACTAGAGACTTGAACATTTGTCCAACTGAAACTGCTTCCATATCTACTGTAGACTTCTCTTTTACAACTGCACATGTAATTGCAATGAAAATGATGAAGCATGCAGCTACAATGATAGAAAATCTTTGGTAACCAATTCTCTCATATTCGCTACCGTCTGTTCCAAGGTTTCCTAAGAACTTAACTGAAAGTACAGTAACTACTGAAATAAGAGCTGAACCTACACCAGCACATGTACGTCCAAGAGCAGATAAACCTTCTCTCTCTTTACCAGCTGCTGTAAATGCAGGAATCATTGACCAATAAGGAATATCCATCATTGTATATGTAACACCCCAAAGGATATATGTAACAGCTGCATAAGCAACTAATCCTTTACCATCAAGTGATGGTGGGCATGAGAACATAAGAACTAGGATAACCGCATTAGTAATTGTACCAATAAGTAACCAAGGTCTAAACTTACCCCACTTAGTCTTTGTCTTTGCTACGACAATACCCATGATAGGATCATTGAACGCATCAAAAATACGAGCTATAAGTAAGATAATACCCATTGCAACAGCACTTACACCCATTACATCTTGGAAGTAATATAAGATATAAGTTGCAGAGAACATGTAACACATGTCCTTACCAACAGCACCCAGACCAAAAGCGACCTTTTCGCTGCCTGTTAATCTCTTCTTTGTTTCCATTAGAAAAATCTCCCTTTCTCAATAAAATATTTCACGTATGAAATCACATTTTTCGCAAAAACCATTATATACAAAAACTCACAATTATAAAAGAGTTTCCACGAAAATAATTCCTACAAAAACACTACACTTTTTTTGTATATATTAACCAAGTAAAAGATTTATTGCTTATCCTTAAGACCCATTGCTATCTCAACAACCTTGTAAGCTCCGTCATAAAGACCCGCTTTCTTGTTCTCTTTGATAGCGTCGCACATCTCTGTAAGCATTACGCCGTCCTTCATAAACATATCTACCATTTGGATAATATGTGGAATATCTCTACATTCTAATGTACCATCACCAACTTCTGCTGAGTGAATTGCACCCCACATCTCATGCTTACCAACACGAGTAATGAATAGCTTTGGAACTGGGTAAAATGCTAATTCTGAAGGCTTTGTAACAAGTACGTCACAAGATCTCATAAGTAAGTTTGTAGCATATACTGCTTCAAAAATATTCTTATGCCAGAATGCGTGAATTCCTTCAACCTTAGTTGCTGGATCTAATGCCTTGTTACAGAAATCTTCTGTCTCTGACCAGTTATCGAAATGCTCTGTAGAAACACCCTTTAATTCTGGAATTTGTTCTTGTAACCAAGTCCAAACGCCTTGATAATCACCAACATTTACATAAATAACAGCCTTATTCTTCTTAACAGATGGCATTAAGTGCTTGATAATCTCGTAGAAAATCTCTCTTTGTGCACCAGCACCACCAATTGTAAGTAAGAAACGTGTAGGCTCACCATTTTGCTTTCTAGCAATTCTAGCGTCGCAATCAGCTTCAATATTAGATACAAGCTCGTGATCAATATAGTGGCCTGTGTATACTAATGAATCATTAGGCATTTCTTTACAAACTGCGGCCTTATTCATACCGTTACAAATTCTATATCCCATGTATGCATTCTTACATTGAATTGTATGAACTGCACCTTCTGAGAAATGTAAAGCCATTGGCCAGTTATCTGGAATAGCATTTACTACATGCTTCATTCCTGCATGAATAGCAGCTTGTGCTGGCCATACGTGTGTACCAACTACAGGAATATCCTTAGGAACATTCTTGTATACAGGTGCCATAAGCTCAGCATTTTTCTGATCTGCTGCATTGTATGATAACGCTCTAAAGCCTTCATAGTTAGTAGGCTCCCATACAAGCTTATTGAATAAACCAATCTTAGATAATCTTGATCCCAAAGAATAAAGATCATTTTGATGTCCAATTACTTTAGTACAGGTTGTCTCATTGTATGAATTAAGATCCATCCAATAAGGTGTATATCCCATTTCTTTAGCTGCTGATGCAATAGCCATTGAAATACGATAATGTCCGAATCCCATTCTGATATTACCAACAATAATACCTTTTTCTGTATCAAAATCAGTATTTGTAGAATCTTCTGCATTGTAATGATTATTAGATTCTAAGTTACCAACTAAAATGTTTGATACTCCTAGAGAGTCACCAATGTATGGATTCTTCTGAAGTACTGCTGGATAATCAACTGCAGTATCATCACCATACTTCTTAGCAAACTTCTTCTTTGACTTTACAGCCTTCTTGTACACGCTATTTGGCATAACATTACCAAATATTACTTTTGACTTTTCGTTCATGTTTTGAATTTCCCCTTTTCATAATTTATATATCATGGCGTGATTTACATTTACATATAAATACGCCTCAATATCATTATATAACTACTTTGATTCTACCTTAAATGTAATCTCTATTGCTTCATTAACATTTGTAGCTTTAATTATAAGCTTACCAGTTCCTGCTTCGCCTTTCGACTTAACATATAAACCAGCCATACCACCTCTAAGCGGAATCACTTGTGGTCCGATCAACTCAATAGGACCTTCTACTGCTGCAACAACTGCTTCTTGAAAGAATGGAACTAGATTACCATTTTGGTCTACAGCCTTAATTCTAACAGATGCTACATCATATGTGATATCTTCAACAAGCTTATTAGATGATGTTGTAGTTTCAAGTGACACCTTCATAGCTGCGCCAATCATCTGTGTCTTCACCACTTTACCATCTTTGATACCTTCAAGCTTATATTCAGCCGCTTCTGCACCCCAATCACCAACATAACGTTGGAACAAAGGTACTGCATCAGCTGGATTCATCTTGTATTTTAATACAAGTGGAATAGCCATC
This sequence comes from Lachnospiraceae bacterium, assembly GCA_045642225.1. GTDB lineage: Bacteria > Bacillota > Clostridia > Lachnospirales > Lachnospiraceae > RUG191. The sequence continues at coordinate 4,299 of JAZUIN010000110.1, forward strand.
TTAGCAACCTTTAAGTTAAGCAAATCGCCCCATCCATTTAATGCTGCATAATCTAACAAATCAGCCACAGCTTTAACCTTATCATCTGACCATCCTTCTTCCTTCTTCATAGCTTCACGTGCTACAAAGCTATCAACTAGAATAGGTCCATGCTTTAAGTTTGTAAATTCCGAATCAGATGGCACATACTCCTTTAGAAGTGAGCCATTCTTATACATTTTCACAGAATCCATATTGCTTATAATATATGTCTTACCACGGTTACATTCTGGATGCTCTCCAACATCCATTGTCGAACATAACTCTAAAACATCAGTATCTTCCGACTCTGCTGCATAAACTAACGCTGCCATCTTTGGATTACGGAACATATCCATAACACCATGATAACAAATTCTGTCACCTGATCCAAAGTCTTTATGTGTATTGTAGTCAAACATACACCAACCTGTTCCACCAGCAACATTTTTCTCACCAGCAATATCGTTCAACACTCTTGCATGACGAAGCATATGATCTCTTCTATGCTCTTCAGTATCGTAATTCTTTGTTGGGAACATATGTCCATTAAACTCTGTTACGATATATGGCATCTCTTGCTTGTCATCAGGAACAACATCCTTCTTCTTGTGACAGCCTTCGTTAGTACCGTTATGAAGGAAATCATTATATGCATATACATCTTCAAATGTGCTTTGCTTTGTTCCAGCCTTAGTACCTGCTGTAGGTCTTGTTGGGTCATAGTGATGGCAAATGTTATTAGTCTTCTTATAGAACTCATCATCATCTTTTGACTCGTTAATTCTGACGCCCCAAAGGATAATTGATGGATGATTTCTAAATTCTCTAACCATTAGCTTAACATTTCTGCAAGCCACCTTCTTCCATTCTTCGTCACCGATATGCTGCCAGCCTGGGAACTCTGTAATAACAAGAATACCTAGCTTATCACATTCATCCATAAAATACTTAGATTGAGAATAGTGAGAAGTTCTAACAGTATTAACTCCTAACTCATTCTTAAGAATTCTTGCATCTTCTCTCTGCATTGATTCTGGCATAGCATAACCAACATAAGCATAGCTTTGATGACGATTAAGACCACGTATCTCCAAACGACGTTCATTAAGATAAAAACCGTCTGATTTAAATTCTATATCTCTAAATCCAATAGTAGTTTCATCTGTATCAACTACATTTCCCTTATAAACCAATTCCGTCTTAACTGTATATAAGCTTGGACTTTCTACATCCCACAATTTAACCTTAGAAATAGGCGCTGTAATCTCTCTTGACACATCAAGTGGACATTCAAGAATAGGCTTGTCGTCAAGGAATTGTCTTACTACAATATCATTATTCTTGATTGCATCCTTAGTAGGTTCTGAAACCTTAATTAAAGTCTTAAGGTGTGCAGGTACCTTCATTGCTGCAATTTCTTCTCTTGTCTTCTTCTTAGTATCACCAGACAAAGGCTTTGGTTGATAGAAGCAATTAACCATATGAATTGGATCTTTAACTTCTAAATACACATCTCTATAAATTCCACCATATGTCATATAATCCACTACATATCCAAATGGTGGCTGATTAAGTGTCTCATTAGAATCACATTTGACTGTGATTAAATTATCACCTTCATCTAAGCAACCTGTAATATCAATTGAAAATTCGTTATAACCATTTTCATTGCTTTTAACATGCTTTCCATTAACGTAAACATCAGCCTTATGACCTACAGCTTCAAAGCCAAGATATACATTTTTACCATCCCAAGCCTTATCATAAACAATATTTCTCTGATAACAGCTTACCATCTGGTATTCATGCTCATCAAAATAATTAAATGCTGTCTCCTTCACTGTATGCGGAACTGAAACAACCTTGCCATTTTCAATAGCATTAGTAATATATTTCTCATCGAATTCTTCTGTAAAAAGCCAATCTCTATTAAGATATATCTTCATAAATATTCTCCTACTTAACTAATATTCCATCTACCAATATTGTTACAAGCTCATTCATTGCATCCATATAAGTCATCTTATTCTTCTGCAACTCATCCCCCATCAAAAAGCGTTCAATTGCTGCTTCGTGTGCAATCTGAAATACGACTTTGTTCACATCCCTTACAACGCCTTGCTTAATACCTTCGTCTATTAAAGAAAGTGTTTGTTCCCAACCACTTTCTAATCTCTCTTGCATTCGCTTATATGCTTTAGGATATTTCCCTTTAAGAACATAAAGCTGTGTAAAATCAATACCTTCATAACTTTCCGGCATAACACCTAATATATTCTTAATCTTATCAACAATATCAAGATCAGGATTATTTACAACCTCATCCTCTGCTTTCTTAATATTATCAAATGCGTATTCTACCATCTCATACAATAAGGTTCCTTTATCAGGAAATACCGTATAGATTGTTTTCTTGCTCATCTTAAGCTCTGTTGCTAAGTCATCCATTGTAAACTTAACGCCTTTGCTCTTGTATACCGAATACGCCCCTTCTAAAATTCGCAACTCGTGTTCTGAAGACATTTAACCACCCCGTTTATTTTCACTACTAATTTCTCAATACTTTTTTCGGTCGGAAACGAAAGCAGTTTCCACCGTTTCCACTATTGTAACATTGAAAATGTTGTGATACAACTTAACATGTTCTACAAAAAATACAATGCAATTTTGTATAGTTTTTTCTTACGATATTTTAGGCATTTTCACACCCATTCTTTGCCGCAATATAAACATAAAAAAACCTCTTTCCCTAGCGTTCTAGAGAAAGAGGAATCATATTATACAATGTCTTATACATTCATACTTTTTTCTAACTGAACCATTTCAGAAATGACATCCTTGACATTTGCCGCAAAATCTTTATCAGCTTTCATTTTATCCTTAACAGCTTTCTTAGCACTTGTTAATGATGATTGTCCTAAGCCTCCGAAATCTCCAAGGATAGTCTCCTTATCAGCCTTCAACTCTTCTGCGCATAAATATAATGCAACTCTTCTTGCTTCTGTTATATCAGCCTTTCTTGATTTAGATAAAATATCTTCTGCAGTAACATCTAATACATTAGCTGTACAATCTATAACATCCTGGCATGTAATAACTGAATATGCTGCATCCTTCTTTGTGTCAGCTTTCTTAGTTGTTGTCTTCTTTGTTTCTGACTTCTTAGCAGTTGTCTTCTTAACAGTAGTTTTCTTGGCTACAGTTTTCTCATCAGCCGCTTTGGCAACTTTTTTAACAGGCGTAGCCTTAACATTTTCATCCTCAAAGAAATCATCATCTTCTAAATCAATATCATCATTTAAATCATTAAGAAATTCTTCATCTAGCTGCTTTCTCTGCTGCTCACAATATATGTCATATCCAACCTTAGCTGCGCAGCCCGCAACCACAAGTCCAATTATTCCTTTAAATACCTTACTCATACTCGACCTCCATACATTAAACTTAGTCTATCTTCTTATAATAATACAAGTTTTTGATAGAAATGTATAGACTATTCTATAATTCTTCAGTTATTTTCAAAAAAAAGTCTTTACATTATATAAGCATTCTACATCTCATTAATAGTCTCTATAATAACATTTATAGCCTTATCAATATCAGCCTTAGCAATCACAAGTGGTGGCAAGAGACGAAGTACATTTCCACCAGCAGAAAGAACTACTAATCCCTTATCAAGACATGCCTTCACAACATCACCAGCTTTAAGTGATTCATCAAGAACAACACCTTGCATAAATCCCATACCACGATGACTCAAGGCTTTGTCACAAGAAGTAACAACTTTGTCTAACTGCTCCTCTAGATAAGGTGTTAAATTATTAACATTTTCAAGAAGCTTCTCCTTCTCCATTAAAGTAATCGCTGCTTGAACTGCTGCAGTACAAAGCGGATTACCTCCATAAGTAGTACCGTGATCGCCTGGTACTAATGATGCCTTTGCAACTTTATCTGTTACCAAGAATGCTCCAATTGGAAGGCCTCCACCAAGTGCCTTTGCAGACAACAAAATATCTGGCTTAACATCATAAGCTTGAAATGTATATGCATAACCTGTACGACCCATGCCGCATTGAATTTCATCAAATATAAGAATTATATCCTTTTCATCACAAAGCGCTCTTACATTTTCTAAGAATTCTTTATCTGCTGGATAAAGTCCGCCTTCACCTTGAACAGGCTCTAACATAATCGCACAAGTCTTATCTGTAACTGCATTTTTCACAGAATCAAAATCATTAAAGTCAGCAAACCTTACGCCATCCATAAGCGGAAGGAATGGACTTCTATAATGTTCTGTTCCAGTCACTGAAAGCGCACCTACTGTTCTACCATGAAATGAATGATTCATTGCTACGACTTCAAAACCAGTTTGGTTATCACGATTAAATGCATATTTCTTTGCAGTCTTCAATGCACCCTCAACCGCTTCAGCACCTGAATTTGTGAAAAAGGCTTTATCCATTCCGCTAACCTTGCAAAGTGCTTTTGATGCTGATGCAAGCGCAGGATGATAGAACAAATTCGATGTATGATACAACTTATCAACCTGCTCTTTTATTGCATCGTTAAATTCTTTGTTATTATAGCCAAGTGCCATAACTCCTATTCCAGATGCAAAGTCAAGATATTCCTTTCCTTCAACATCATATAGGTTAACACCTTCGCCTTTTTCAAAAACTACTCCAAAACGATTATATACATGGAAGCAATTTTCTTCTGTAATGTCTATATATTCTTTTGAATTCATAATTTCCTCTTTTCTTGAATATTAATTAATTTGAATATATTCATTTCCTGTACTAGTTATTAATTATATTCACTATTGTTTGTAATTTATATATTCATTTTGATATTGTGTTGTAATAGATTATTTTTCGGGCGTGATATATCTTATACATAATATAGAAAAATCCAACTGTCTGAGCGTAGCGAGTTTTGGATTTTTCGTCATATTATGTATTAGATATATAGCAAGAAAAATACGTATTACAATACAATATTTAAAATGAATATATTATTATTATCCATCTGGTGAATATATTAGCTTAATCCTTAAAGAACTTATCTGCATCATCCCCAAGAATTGCAGTACCAATACCTTTATTTGTAAATATTTCTAGTAGCAAACAATGCGCAACTCTTCCATCAAGGATATGCACTCTCTGAACCCCTTTATCAATTGCGTCCATACAATTAAGCATCTTAGGAATCATTCCACCAGAAATAGTTCCATCATCGATTAGCTTCTTTGCCTCAGAAATTGTAAGTTCTGAAATGAGAGAGCTTTCATCACTTGGATCCATGCATACGCCTGGTGTATCAGTAAGAAAAGCTAGCTTTTCAGCTTCAACTGCTTTTGCAATTGCACATGCTGCATCATCAGCATTTATATTATATGTGTCATAATTCTTATCTAGACCGATTGGACATACAATAGGAAGAAAATCTTTTTCTAATAGATCATATAAAATCTTTGGATTAACCTCTGTAATCTCACCTACATATCCGATATCCTGTCCGTCAGAGTATTTCTTTTCAACTGTAAGAAGATTTCCATCCTTGCCACTGATACCAATAGCATTTACTCCAAGCTCTTGAACCATTGAAACAAGAGACTTGTTGACGCGGTTTAGAACCATCTCTGCAATTTCCATAGTGTTAGCATCAGTCTTTCTAAGACCATTGATAAATTCTGGTGTTGCACCACTTCTTTCAACCCATTTTGAAATGTCCTTGCCACCACCATGCACAATAATTGGCTTAAATCCAACAAGCTTTAACAGTGTTACATCTTGAATAACATGTAACTTCAATTCATCGTCAAGCATCGCACTTCCACCGTACTTTACAACGATAACCTTTCTATTGAAGCGTTGAATATAAGGTAGCGCTTCTACTAAAACTTCTGCTTTCTCTAATACACTTTGCATATTCTTATCATCCATTGAAAATTCCTTCTTTCCAATTTTTTTATTCTAAGACCTATAATCAGCATTTATAGATACATATTCATGAGTTAAATCACATCCCCAAGCAGTAGCGCTTGCTTCTCCCATATTCATGATGCAAATTGCTGTAACCTCATCCTCTGACAAAATCTTAGTCGCTTCTTCTTCGCTATAATCTGCCGCCGAACCGTTTTCTGCAATTTTGATTTTGCCAGCTCTACTTTCAAAATATAGTTCAACATTTTCCGGATCAAAATCAACTCCAGAATAACCTAGCGCACAAAGAATTCTTCCCCAGTTAGCATCGTGTCCATAAATTGCAGCTTTAGTCAAAGACGAAGACACTACCGACTTAGCTAATATCTTCGCATTAGAAATGCTGTCCATCTTCTCAACCTTCACTTCGAATAAAGCATTTGCACCTTCGCCATCTTTAGCCATTATCATTGCAAGCTTCTTTGCAACTGTAAATAATGCCTCTTTAAAAATGTTATAATTCTCATTTTCAGATGTAATTTCATCATTTCCTGCCATCTTGTTAGCCATTACAAGACATGTATCGTTAGTACTTGTATCGCCGTCGACTGATATCATGTTAAATGTATCTTCAACAACTTCTGACAAAGCCTTCTGAAGCATATCATTTGAAATGTTAACGTCAGTTGTAAGGAATGCAAGCATTGTGCACATATTAGGATGAATCATTCCACTTCCCTTACTCATACCGGCAACTACAGCCTCTTTACCATCAATTTCAAATGTTACTGCAACTTCTTTTGAAACTGTATCCGTCGTCATAATTGCTTTGGCTGCAGATTCTGCTGCTGCTCTTGAATTGCTAAGCTCTTGCACCATTGCTTTAATTCCATTTTCAATTCTATCCATAGGAATTTGCATACCTATAACTCCTGTCGATGCAACAAGTACTCCCTTGGCAGGAATATGTAATGCACTTCCTGCTGCCTCTCCTGTCTTCTTGCAAATGTCAAAGCCTTCCTTACCAGTACAAGCATTTGCAATTCCAGAATTTATTACTACAGCCTGAACACCCATATTATTCTCAACAATCGCTTTGTCCCAAAGTACAGGTGCCGCTTTAACTACATTTGTTGTAAATGTTCCTGCAACTGCGCAAGACTGCTCTGAATAAATAAGCGCCATATCTTCCCTATTTTCATATTTAATCTTAGCTGCTGTACTTGCAGCCTTAAAACCCTTTGGAGCTGTAACTCCTCCATTTATTATATTCATATCTCACCCATTCCTTAACTTAAAAGTATCATACTTCATCTTTATATAATATTATCTATATCAATAATTTTTTCTTTTATATAATATTATCTACATCCGCACTTTCTTTGCATTTATATAATATTTATTTATATAAAAAAATGCTTTGTTATACAAAATATTTCCCCTACTACGAAATGAACTTCGTTATATTCTCCTCGTTAAGAACAAAGTCATAAGTATTAAAATCATCTCGAAGTGCGTAGCCCTCTTTGTTCCAGAACTTGTTACCCACTTCATTATTCTTGTATGCATTTAAAGAAACATAATTTATATTTTCATCCTGCAGTCTTCGCATACAAGATACCGCCATCTCTTTGCCAATGCCATGTCTACGCTTATCTTCTCTTACGCACACATGATAAAAGCTTCCTCTTCTACCATCATGACCACAAAGAATCGCTCCGACTATTTCACCATTTTCATCTGCAACAACAGACGTATTAGGATTACGTTCAATAAATGCTTCAATTCTCTCCTTAGAATCATCAATAGTTCTTATCCCAAAGCCTTTGATAGAATTCCACAAAGCTGCCACTTGTTCATAATCCGATTTTTCCATTGTTCTAATAACTACATTTTCTAACATGTTGGAATTAACTCTAATCCTTCCTGTTCTTTGAAACCAAACATAATATTCATATTTTGAACAGCTTGACCTGCTGCACCTTTACAAATATTATCAATCGCACCCATCATAATTACGCGATTTGTTCTCTCATCAATTACAAAATTAATATCTACGAAGTTACTTCCTTCGACCCATCTAGTTTCAGGATTCATTCCTTTATCAAGTAGTCTAATGAAGTATTCATCTTTGTAATATTTCTTATAACAAGCCCTTATCATTTCCTCCGTTGGATACCCTACTGTTCCATCTGGTAAATGTACCTTGTTGAGCTTAGCATATTCTGTTGCTAATATTCCTCTATTCATAGGTACCAAATGTGGTGTGAAGTTTATAACGACGTCTCCCTCACAAGCATATCCTAGTTGTTCCTCGATTTCAGGAGTATGACGATGTGTTGCCACACCATACGCTTTGAAATTCTCATTTACCTCACAGAACAAATTAGGAACTTTGGCTCCACGACCTGCACCTGAAGTACCAGACTTAGCATCAATAATAAGTGTATCTGTATCAATCAATCTATCCTTTACCAATGGATAAGCTGTCAAAATTGAACATGTAGTATAGCATCCTGGATTGGCAATAAGTCTTGCAGCTTTGACCTTATCTCTATTAACTTCGCATAAGCCATATACAGCTTCTTCTATAAATTGAGGACTCTTATGCTCAATGCCGTACCATTTCTCATATGTATCAACATCTTTAATTCTGTAGTCTGCACTTAAGTCTATCACTTTTGCTTTAGACAAAATTTCTTCTGTCAAAACTCCCGCCAAATATCCTTGAGGTGTTGCTGTAAATATTACATCAACTTCTTCTGATAGCTTGTCTAAATTATCATCTAAACATTTATCCTCGACCAATTTGAACATGTTCTTATAAATGTTGGCGTATTTCTCATCAACATAACTTCTTGAGCCATACCACACTAATTCTACTTGTGGATGATTATATAATAAACGCACCAATTCATTTCCTGCGTATCCTGTTGAACCTATAATTCCTGCTTTTATCATTGTATTTCCTCTTTTCTAAACAATAGTTTTCAAGATAAGATAGCGTTCTCTTTTGTATAATCTATACACGACTAAGCACCATCCAAATACACTATATAAGTATACATAAAATACTATACTACATTTGACATGTTAGGTAAAGCATTTATTGAATAAAAATATGCATTTTATGTATAATTATGCACAGAATATACATTTTACACATATTTTCGCTCTGCTTTTGAATAATTATAAATATTTTTTGCATAAAATTCCTCTTGATATGAGATAAAATGTATTGTATATTATCTATTATAGGAAAACGTTGAAGATTCGATGGGAAATAAACCCTCGAATTTAAAATCCTACATATTAGAACTACATAAAAAGGAGATATATATTATGAAAGAAAAAGTTGTATTAGCTTATTCCGGAGGACTTGACACTACTGCTGTTATTCCTTGGCTAAAGGAAACATTTGACTATGACGTTGTTTGCTGTTGTATCGACTGTGGACAAGGCGAGGAATTAGACGGCTTAGAAGAACGTGCTGCACTATCTGGTGCTTCTAAATTATATATAGAAGATATTACAGATGAATTTTGCGATGATTATATTATGCCTTGCGTACAAGCTGGTGCTGTATACGAGCACAAATATTTAATGGGAACAGCTATGGCTCGTCCTGGAATTGCTAAAACATTAGTTGATGTTGCAAGAAAAGAAAATGCTGTTGCTATTTGCCACGGTGCTACAGGTAAAGGAAATGACCAAATCAGATTTGAGCTTGGAATCAAAGCTTTAGCTCCAGATATCAAAGTTATTGCTCCTTGGAGAGATGATAGATGGAATATGGATTCAAGAGAAGCAGAAATTGATTATTGCCACGCTCACGGTATTGATCTTCCATTTGGAAACGACCAATCATACAGTCGAGATAGAAATTTATGGCACATTTCCCATGAAGGACTTGAACTTGAAGATCCATCAAGTGCTCCTAACTACGAACACATGCTTGTTCTTGGTGTTACTCCTGAAAATGCTCCAGATGAACCTGAAGAAGTTACAATGACATTTGAAAAAGGTGTACCAAAGACAATCAATGGCGTTGAAATGAAGGTATCTGACATCATTCGCGAATTAAATCGTTTAGGCGGAAAGCATGGTGTAGGTATTGTTGATATTGTAGAAAACAGAGTTGTTGGTATGAAGAGTCGTGGTGTATACGAGACACCAGGTGGAACAATCCTTATGGAAGCTCACGACCAACTTGAAGAATTAGTTCTCGATAGAGATACTATGGCAGTAAAGAAAGACTTAGGCGCTAAGTTAGCTCAGGTTGTATACGAAGGAAAATGGTTTACACCACTTTGCGAAGCACTAAGAGCATTCGTTTCTTCTACTCAAGAATGTGTAACAGGTGAAGTTAAATTCAGACTTTACAAGGGTAACATCATCAAGGCTGGTACAACTTCTCCATATTCACTATATAGTGAATCACTTGCATCATTTACAACTGGTGATATGTATGATCATCATGATGCAGACGGATTCATCACTTTATGGGGACTACCACTTCAAGTTAGAGCTATGAAGATGAATGAACTTAAGAAAGAAAACAAGAAATAAATATTAATGTAAACTAAAACATCCTCTATAAATGATAATACATTTATAGGGGATGTTTTTTTATACTTCTTAATCTTTAAAAATATATTCTACAAAAGCTCTCTTATCATATCTGCATCAAATTCTACTGACTTCTCACCTAATGCTTCTATTCTATATAAAGCATTTGCCGCAATATGTTCAGCCGCCTGTTCTATATCTCTGATGCCCGATGTCGTCTTGTATAATTTCATCAACTCATCTAAAGCATCTTCACTTAATTTACATTCATCTTCATGAAGTCCAATTCTCTTGAGAACCTTAGGCATTGCAAAATCTGTAAATATAACTTTCTTCTCTTCAACTGTATAATCAGGCAATTCAATAACTGCAAATCTTGACATTAAAGGAGCTGATATTTCATTCTTATCATTAGCCGTTGCTATAGGATAAACACCAGTTGTAGGAATATTACATTCGATATAATTATCTGTAAATCCTAAATTATCTAACAATGTCAAAAGTACATCTGCAGGATTACCATTACCTTTACCTGAACAAGCCTTATCTAACTCATTAATTATAAATACTAAATTAGATGAACCTGCCATAGAAAATGATTCCATAATAATTCCTGGCTTAGCGTTAGAATATATTCTAGAACTACCTGTTAATTGCTCAGGATCATTAATCGAACTCATTTCTAGTGTTGCCCATGGCATTTTAAGAATACGCGCTACTGCATATGCAATTTGCGACTTTCCTGTACCAGCAGGACCAATAAGTAACAAGCCATATGCTGGTAATGTATGTGTTCTATTTATCTGAATAATTGTTTCTATAATACGTTGCTTAACCTTTTCCATTCCGTATAATTCTTCATCAAGAATTTTACGTGCTTCCACTGGATCAATAGATTCAAAATAATTATTCTTCCATTGAATGTCAAGCATCATTGAGATTGCACGTTGTGCATGTCTTCTTTCTTCTGGAGTTACCTCTGAAGACTTTGCTACTGCAAGATTTCTTCTAGCCCATTGATGTATATTTTCTGGCAAGGTTCTACCAGCGCAATTCAAGAAATCTGTCATGGATTGAACACTAGTTAGCTTCATTCCATCGCCTTCAATGTCGGCATCCTCATCAGTATTCTCTGGACCTGGTGCATCACTTTGGAATAATCTTTCAATCATAAATTGTAAGAAACCATCTTCTGCAGATAGCTTTGCGCCACGAACCGATACACCAGTTTCTCTAATTTTATAAACCGCGTATCCTTCCTTTGTATTTCTTCCAGACAATCTAACTTGTATGTGATTCTCTCCAAGCCACTTTATCAAATTAACAAAACGTGCATCTACTTTAAGAATATTTGCAGATATAACATCTTCCTCTATTCTAAATTCGAAAGCGCTCCCTTTAATAGGACTTGTGAACATTCCCGACGAGTGATGTTCCCATTCTCTAGCTGCATTATCGATTACCAGAATTGGATTCTCAAAATCAGCAGTTCTTCTATTACTTTCGAATATTTCATAAGTAACTTTTACTTCTACTTTTTTCTCTTTTTTTGTTTCATTAAAATCAAAAACAGCCATGCTTCTCTATTTTTTTCCTTCTTTAATCTTCTGCAAAATAATAGGCTTCAAATCCATGCATTTATCTTTAATTCTCTTGTTAGTTCCAGCACTAGTTAACAATTCTGCAACTAATTTAGCAGCCTTCTCATAATCTTCGAAATGCATAGCCATGTTAGCAATCATAAGCTCAACTGTCTGTGCATCCATTCCACAAAATGGTGGCATTTCTGTTGATAATACCTGAGTAAATCCATCATACGCCTGGCGATAGAAGCCATCCATTTCTCTTTCTTTCTCTACGCGCTCTGCTGGCTTCATATCTTCATTAGCTTCTAATTCTGCACGTCTTAGCCACGCAATTCTCAAACAGATAAACGACTTCTCGCTTAATCTACCTCTCTTGGCCATAGCAGTCATTAATGCTAATTTATGTCTATCTACTGCATAATCATAATCATAAACTTCTACTCTAGGCTCTCTTTGAGGTTTAAATTTATCACATACTCCTGCTCTAACCATTTTGCGTTGACCAGGTGTAATATGCTCAAAAAACTTAGTTAAGGCTGCGTATCCACAACCATGGCAAAGAATAACACCATATTTCAATTCATCAACGCCCTCAAAATTAGGTCTCAAATCAGAATCTGGTTCTAATCTTTTAAGCTTTGTTGTAAGCGTTGCCTTATAAGTTATTTGTTTAGAACAAATAGGGCATTCTATCTTCTTATCGATTATTAAATCTTCTTCTCTAATTTGATTCTTTTCTTCTACAACAACCTTCTCAACTTTATTGGCTCTGTTAACTTTCTTATCATCTTTGAGAATGTCAAGCTCCTCAGCCTCATCAAACCCAAATTTTTCCATTCCTGCTAATAAATTCATAACAACCCTCACACGAAAAACTTCTAACTCAAAACGAGCATAAATATTATATCACAAATCCGCCTCGGAGTTACATAATATTTTTTTATTTTCTTTTTATCTTACAAAAACCAGATTTTATGTGTTTTGAAAGACTATCTTGTCCGAAAAACATATAAAATCTGGTTTATAGTTATATTTGTGTAATAAAAAAATATTATGTATGCTTCGACAGACTTTCTCTTACCGCCATCTCGTCAGCGCACATAAAAAGCTCATTTATTTTTGCCTAAGTACATAGATTAAATTAAAAAAATATTATGTATGCTTCTACAGACTCTTTTTGTCCGAGAAGTATACATAATATTTTTGTTTTACTATTTAAAAAACAGATTTTATATGTTTTGAAAGACTATCTCGTCCGAAAAACATATAAAATCTGTTTAATTATATAGAAACATTTACTTAGGCAACTTAAACGAGCTTTTTAGTGACACAATTCGATTAAACACCGGCTGTCCCTCCACAGAATCTTTTGAATCAACCACAAAAAATCCTTGACGCACAAACTGGAATCTATCATAAACCTTTGCATCCTTAACACTAGGCTCTATATAACACTCTGTCAACACTTGTAATGAATTAGGATTAACATTTACATTTCCATCTTCATCATATACGCCCTTCTCTTCATCAACAAGATTCTCATATAGACGAACTGTTGTCTTAAAGCAATCCTTAGCGCATACCCAGTGTATTGTTCCCTTAACCTTACGACCATCTGGACTATTTCCACCCTTAGAAGCTGGGTCATAAGTACAATGTATTTCAGTAACATTTCCATCAGCATCAGTCTCGTAGCTTGTACATGTTACAAAATATGCATTCATGAGACGAACTTCATTACCAGGATATAGTCTAAAATATTTCTTAGGTGGGTCAATCATGAAGTCATCTCTATTGATATATAATTCTTTGCCAAATGGGATTTGACGATTTCCTAGTTCTGGATTCTCCATATTGTTAGGCGCGTCTAACATCTCAATACCATCATCTGGATAATTATCGATTACTAGCTTTACAGGATCAAGCACTGCCATAACACGAGGAGCCTTCATCTTAAGGTCCTCACGAATACAATACTCAAGCATTGCATTATCGACAGAAGAATTTGATTTTGAAACACCACAAAGCTCTACAAAATTAGAAATTGATTCTGGTGTATATCCTCTTCTTCTAAGTGCTGCAATCGATACAAGACGCGGATCGTCCCATCCATCTACAGTACCGTCCTCTACTAATTTCTTAATATATCTCTTACCAGTTACAACATTTGTAAGATACATCTTTGCGAACTCGATCTGTCTTGGTGGACATTCAAATCCAACTTCTTTTACAACCCAATCATATAGTGGTCTATGATCTTCAAATTCCAAAGTACAAATCGAATGAGTAACACCTTCGATTGCATCTTCAATTGGATGCGCGAAATCGTACATAGGATAAATACACCACTTATCACCAGTATTATGATGTGTCAAATGTGCAACTCTATAAATAATTGGATCACGCATATTAATATTAGGTGATTCAACATCAATCTTTGCTCTAAGAACCATTGAGCCATCTTCGAATTTACCATTTTTCATATCTTCAAATAATTGTAAATTCTCCTCAACACTTCTATCTGAATTAGGGTCCTTTTTACCAGGTGTTTCTAGTGTTCCTCTATACTCTCTCATTTGCTCAGGTGACAAATCTGACACATAAGCCTTACCCTTCTTAATTAGAGTAATTGCAGCTTCATACATTTGATCAAAATAATCTGATGCAAAATATAAATGTTCACCCCAGTCAGCTCCTAACCATTTTATATCCTCTTTGATAGCGTCTACAAATTCAGTCCTTTCCTTAGTAGGATTTGTATCATCAAATCTCATGTGGAAAGTACCATTGTATTTCTGACTCAATCCATAATTCAAAAGAATGGACTTAGCGTGACCGATATGCAAATATCCATTAGGCTCTGGTGGAAAACGTGTAACAACTTCAGAATACACACCTTCTTGCAAATCCTTATCAATTTCTCTCTCTATAAAATTCTTTGAAACTACTTCTTCATTTTCCATAGCATTTCCTTCCTAGCTCACATTTACTGCCGATAAATCAACTTATATTATATCAGTATTTCCCTTATTATACTAGAACCTTACACTTTACTTCTTATGTATATGAGTGTACAAATGGTCTTGACAATATTCATAATTACCATTACATTTCGAACAAAATCTAAATGTAAGTTCTGGATTACTCACATCTGTTCGACCACAAATCGCACATTTATGACGACCGATTGGTTCGTTCTGTCGACGAGATGTTTGGCCTTGTTGATTATCATTTGAATTATATGGTCTAAAACCAGAATTAGCAGCCTTACCTCTACCTGCAAATCCAGTAAAACCACCTTGTCCTCTTCTAGATGAAAATCCACCACTTCTTTGGTTATAATTAGGGCCATATGCTCCCGAACCATTGGAAACAGATTTGTACTTCTTGTTCATCAACCAGAACACACCAAAGTTCAGTAGCGATGATACTATCATAATAATTGAAACAATTGGAGTTATATAAACAGAAACACCTGCACCGCTTCCAACAAGAGCTGTCAATTTAATCAAATTAATTACCACTTGATAACCAGCAATTGCCAAATAAATAATCGCTAGCCATTTCATTTTAAGTGGAATTACAAACCAAAATAGAACTTGCATTGAAGGATAACATAATGCAAATGCTAGAAATATTGTTAAGTTAAGCTGACTAGTGCTAACAAAATTTCCTATGCCGTATATTGGTTCTCCTCCATTCAATGCCACACCTATTCCATACGCAATAAAAGCGCCTATAATAGTAAATAGCATTCCACCAAACATATATACATTAAATCTAAAGCTACCCCAAGTCTGCTCTAATGTATTTCCAAGACGATAATAGAAAAACATCATTACAACCATGAAGAATATACCCCAAAGTCCTGTTCCTGATGAAGGTGGAACTAAAACCCAGGTAAACAATCTCCATATTTGAAATTTATGAATAATCATTGCTGGCTCAAGTGTGAGAAATTCTAATAAATTCACACCACTAAAGCTTGATGTAATCACAACGAAATATCCAATGACATAACCCATTAATAAATAGTTTATTAAATGTGGAATTGCAAATCTTCCTAATTTTCTTTCTAATTTATTTAACATATTTTATCCTTTACATTGTTGTGTTGCTGTTCGAGTGGTTGTATGTATTATGTTGCTGTTCGACTGGTTGTATGTGTTATGTTGCTGTTCGACTGGTCGTATGTGTTCTGTTGCCGTTCGACTAGTTGTATACACTACATTGTCATACGGTATTTTTTCTGCTATATATCTAACGCATAATATTACGAAAAACCCCAAACTCGCTTCGCTCAAACAGTGGGATTTTTCTATATTATACGTAAGATATATAAACGCAGAAAACATAATGTATTCCAATGTAGTGCATACACCAGTCAAACTAAAACAAACCATTCATCATATAAGACATTCTCATCAAAATATAACTAAAACTAATATAGTCTATTCTACATTATGTAACATATACACCAGCCAAACTAAAACAAACCATTCATCATATAAGACATTCTTATCAAAATATAACTAAAAAAAATATAGTCTATTCTCCATTATGTAACATATACACCTGTCGGACTAAACCTAATAATCTAACACTTTATGCTTCTTTCTCGAGGTTCTTATTAGCTGTAGAAAGCATCAACTTAATACGGTTGAGCTGGTTAACCTCAGAAGCACCTGGGTCATAATCTATTGCAACAATATTGGCAGTAGGATTCATCTTGCGAATTCTCTTAATTACACCTTTACCTACTACGTGGTTAGGCAAACATCCAAATGGTTGAATACATACAATGTTAGGTGCACCTTGTTCAACAAGCTCTAACATTTCACCTGTTAGGAACCAACCTTCACCTGTTTGATTACCAATAGATACTATTTCCTTAGCTGCATTTGCAAGATCTTCAATTCTTGCTGGTGGCTCAAATCTTTCACTTTCTTCAAATGCGATTCTTGCTTCTTTTCTTAACCACTCGAAGAACTTAATTCCTTCTTCACATAATATTCTAGTTTTCTTGCTTGCACCAAGATTCTCTTCTTTAAATGTTGAGTCATAGAAGCAATACAACAAGAAATCTGTAAGATCTGGTACTACTGCTTCAGCACCTTCCTTTTCAAGAAGTTCAGCCAAATCATTATTAGCAGCTGGCAAGAACTTAACCAAAATTTCACCTACAATACCGACTCTAGGTTTTCTAATATTACGGATTGGAAGTGTATCAAAATCATGAATAATGTCTCTACACATTTTCTTGTATTTCTTGTGACTTAAAATTCCATCACTAGTAATAAATTTGATTACTTCCTTCTTCCACTTCTCATGAAGTGCATCTGTAGAACCTGGCACTTCTTCATAAGGTCTAATTCTGTATACACATCTCAAGAAAATATCACCAAATATCAAAGCATAAAATCCACGTTGAATCAACTTTGGAGTAAGCTTAAATCCAGGATTCTTCTCCAAACCACTAAGGTTAATAGAAATAACTGGAATATCTGGGTGACCAATTTTAGCTAACGCACGTCTAATGAAACCAATATAATTACTTGCTCTACATCCACCACCCGTCTGCGAAATTAAAACTGCTGTCTTAGACAAATCATATTCACCTGAATCAATAGCTGTCATAATTTGTCCAACAACAATAAGTGATGGATAACATGCATCATTATTTACATACTTAAGTCCAACATCTACACATGTTCTTGCTGGAACATCAGGGATTACCAACTTATATCCAGCTTCGTTAAATGCAGGTTCTATCAACTCAAAATGGATAGGAGACATTTGAGGACAAAGGATTGTGTACTCTTCCTTCATCTTCTTTGTAAATATTCTTCTCTCGTAATTAGCTGGTACGATTGTTCTCTTAATTTGTTGCTTCTCACGAACTCTTATTGCAGCAAGCAAGGATCTAATTCTAATTCTTGCAGCACCTAAGTTGTTAACCTCATCAATTTTGAGGCATGTATATATTTTACCTGAGTTAGATAAAATATCATTTACACAATCAGTTGTAACAGCATCAAGACCACAACCAAATGAGTTAAGCTGAATCAAATCAAGATTTTCTGTCTTCTTAACATAATTGGCTGCTGCATACATTCTTGAATGATACATCCATTGATCCATTACGATAAGAGGTCTTTCCACTTCGCCCTTATGAGATAAACTATCCTCTGTAAGTACTGCGATTCCATAAGAATTAATTAACTCTGGAATACCATGATTAATTTCAGGATCAACATGATATGGTCTACCGGCAAGAACTATTCCTCTCTTACCTGTCTCTTCAAGATACTTAAGAACCTCTTCGCCTTTATCTGTCATATCTTGTCTAAAGGCTGCTTGTTCCTTCCAAGCCTTTGCACAAGCATTTCTCAATTCAGATTCCTTCATATCAGAGAATTCTTCCATGAACACCTTAACTAATTGGTCAGTTAAAATCTTTTCTGATGAAAATGCCATGAAAGGATTCATAAATTTAACTTTACCCGATGTAATATCATCTACATTATTCTTAATATTTTCCGCATATGAAGTAACAATTGGACAATTGTAATGGTTGTTAGAATCAGGGAATTCATTTCTCTCATATGGTATACATGGGTAGAAAATGAAATCCGGATTATGATTAACAAGCCATTGTACATGACCGTGTGCAATCTTTGCTGGATAACACTCTGATTCACTTGGAATTGATTCAATACCAAGTTCATAAACATCTCTCGATGAACGAGGAGAAAGCATTACCGAAAAACCAAGCTCTTTAAAGAATGTAGCCCAATATGGATAGTTTTCATACATATTAAGTACTCTAGGGAGTCCAACTACTCCTCTAGGAGCATCATCCTTCTTAAGAGGCTTATAGCTAAATAATCTTCTATATTTGTATTCATAAAGATTAGGAATATTCTCTTTATTCTTCTCTTTACCTAGACCACGTTCACATCTATTACCAGTTATAAACTTTCTATCTCCAGTAAATTTATTAATTGTAAGTAAACAATGGTTATTACATTGCTGACATCTTGTTAATTCTGTATCAAATGTAAGATTCAAAATCTCATCCATTGAAAGCATTGTAGTAGAAGGATTTTCTTCATATCTTTCCTTTGCAATTAATGCTGCACCAAATGCTCCCATTATACCAGCAATATCAGGTCTAATAGCTTTTACTCCTGAAATTGTTTCAAAACTTCTTAGAACTGCATCATTGTAAAATGTTCCACCCTGAACAACAACATTTTCACCCAAATCAGAAGCATCTGACAACTTAATAACCTTGAACAACGCATTCTTTATTACTGAATATGCAAGACCTGAAGAAATATCAGCAACACTTGCTCCTTCCTTCTGTGCTTGCTTTACCTTTGAATTCATAAATACTGTACATCTTGTACCAAGGTCGATAGGATGCTTCGCAAATAGTGCTTCCTTAGCAAAATCTTTAACTTCAAAATTGAGCGACTTAGCAAATGTCTCTATAAACGAACCACAACCTGATGAGCATGCTTCGTTAAGCATAACTGAATCAACAGTATTATTCTTAATCTTGATACATTTCATATCTTGACCACCGATGTCAAGAATGCAATCTACTTTAGGATTAAAATGTGCAGCGGCATAATAATGCGCAACTGTTTCTACTTCTCCTTCATCAAGCATCAAAGCTGACTTAAGAAGAGCTTCTCCGTAACCTGTTGAGCATGAATGAACAATTGTAGCCTCCTTAGGAAGTAACTCATTAATCTCTTTCATTGCTCTAATACATGTATTAAGTGGGCTACCATTGTTATTGTCGTAGAAAGAATATAATAAACGTCCATCATCATCAACTAACGCTACTTTAGTAGTTGTAGAACCAGCATCAATTCCTAAATAACAATTACCTTTATATGTCTTGATATCTCTTGTTTTAACATGATTACCGTTATGACGCTTTGTAAACTCGTCATATGCTTCTTGATTCTCAAATAAAGGTGCCATTCTAGCGACCTCGAATTCCATTACAATATCCGAATCTAATTTATCAAGAATCTTCTTAAGGTCAATCGCTGCTTCCTCTTTGCAATTTAACGCTGAACCAATAGCTGCAAATAAATGCGAGTTCATAGGTGTAATTGCATGCTCGTCATCTAACTTAAGAGTTCTTATAAATGTCTCTTTCAATTGATCTAAGAAATGTAAAGGACCACCCAAAAATGCAACATGACCTCTAATAGGCTTACCACATGCTAAACCTGAAATTGTTTGGTTAACTACAGCTTGGAAAATAGAAGCTGCTAAATCTTCTCTTGTTGCACCCTCATTAATTAGCGGTTGAATATCAGTTTTGGCAAATACACCACAACGAGCTGCGATTGGATAAATCTCCTGATAATCCTTAGCATACTCATTTAATCCACTAGCATCTGTCTGAACTAATGCAGCCATTTGATCAATAAACGAACCTGTACCACCTGCACAAATACCGTTCATTCTTTGTTCTACATTTCCATTTTCAAAATAAATAATCTTGGCATCTTCACCACCAAGCTCAATTGCAACATCTGTCTGAGGTGCATAATGAGTAAGTGAAGTTGATACTGCAATTACTTCTTGAACAAATGGAATCTCTAGGTGCTTTGCAAGTGTTAGTCCACCTGAACCTGTAATAACAGGCATTACTTCTATCTCACCTGTAACTTCAAATGCTTTCTTAAGAAGACCTTGAAGCGTTTCTCTTATGTTGGCATAATGTCTCTCATAATCAGAAAATAATAGATTATCATTAGCATCTAATACTGCAACTTTAACAGTTGTAGAACCAATATCGATACCTAACTTATGTAATGAATTTGAACTCATACCAATCCCTTTCTAACTAAAAAAATATATAAAATCAATAAAGTAACATAGTTTACACAATCATACAGTATTATATAGCAACACCAATTTCATTTTCAATGAATAATCCTACAAAAATACTATAAGTATGAATGATTTTTTATACAAAATTATTTCAGTTCATCTATAACATGTAAAACACAAAAAACAACCCTTCACATTTCAAATGTAAAGGGTTGAGAATAACCTACTATTAATTATCTAGGAAAATATTTTATTTGCTTTTTTATTTACAGATTTATAGATAAATGCTGTAATAATTGCAACAACCACACCTGAGCCAATCAAAAACTGTACCGAATATGTATCTCCAAAAACTGAAGCTGCCACAACCAAAGCCATAGACATCAAAAGATTAGGCAACATATAAACTCCTGCTGCTCTACTTCTCTTAATCACTTCTATTTCATGTTCCCATCTAAGCTGAGCATACTTAATTCCAAAAAACATTCCAAGTACCGTAGAAAATGAACAAAGTATAATTGACACAACAACAAATAATACAATGTGTAAAGCCGATTCTTTAAGCACTATTCCTAGCCATATATCTCCAAATATTGCAAATGGAGTATATAAAATCATATTAAACATCATCTTACCATTTATTACTGATGTACCACTAATTGGCATTGATTTTAACAACCACACATTCTTACCCTCTAATGAATAAGAGACTGTTGTTGTTGGAAGCAGTCCAATGAAAAAGTATACAAGAAATGGTGTTGCTGCAGCAATAACACTTGATGTCAATTCACCACTAGGCTCTACTGCTAGAAGCATTTTATCTATATCTACGAACAACGTTGCAACACATAATACAAGTACAATAATCACTCCCATTCCGAAGTTTACAAAATAATTAACCGAATTTCTAAATCTTCTAAACTCGTTAATCATAATTGTATTTCTAACACTTCTCACATTCATTTTACCGACTTTATAGTCTTTGTGGAATGTGCTTGCTTTAAGTCTAGAGTTTATCTTCTTATAATTCTTGCTGATTATAAGAAAGCTTA
The DNA here is from genome assembly GCA_045642225.1 of Lachnospiraceae bacterium. Lineage (GTDB taxonomy): Bacteria > Bacillota > Clostridia > Lachnospirales > Lachnospiraceae > RUG191. The sequence goes on from JAZUIN010000110.1 coordinate 26,316, forward strand.
TTTCAAAAATAGCAAACGAAAGGAGTAAAAACAACAAGAAGGAAATGTAATTGTTGTTAGCAACCGCTTCACCTGCCCATTTTGAAGGGAAATAATAATTTGAAATTGGATCAATAACACCCTTCAACTTATTACCAAGAACTTCAGCACCGCTATTATCCCTAAAGAAATTATTTATCAAGAATCTAGCGCAAATACCAACTAATACGATAGCTAGTGTTAATATAATTTGTACGACCTTCTTATATTTAAATTTGGAGCCTACGCCCGTTATAAATGTTCCAAGAATCGTTGCAATTGTCATAGGTATCATTGGTGAAAACAATGTAATTATTAACCACATCAATATTTGCAACACACCAAGTCGAACAACAAATAACTGTCCTACTAACGCTGGTAGCATAATTACAAACGTCATTGATAGATTTCGCCAATACATGAATAAGAATTTCTCTGTTGCAATCGTCATAGTCGAAAATGGCAATGCCATCAACATATCATATTCTTTGAATGCAAACATATAGCCACTTGCTTTAAACAAAGTAAATACGAAATTAACCAAAGTAACTGCTGCAATTGCAAATACCATAACAAGATGCGAAGCACCTATCAAACTCAAAATATAGCCTGCACCAAAAGAAACTCCACCTATCATTACAAATAGTATTAATACGCCAACCATAGCCGGCACCCTACCCTTATCTGAACCCGATTTATTAGATGCACTATTATTCTTAAGGTCATATTTTAAAAGAGTGAACACATTATTCTGCATTCTCTGTCACCTCCATGAATAAATCTTCTAGTGATTTATCTCCAATTAATTCTTCCATTGTACCAGATACAACAAGCTTACCTTGCTTTACAATTGCAAGCTTGTTACATAGCTTTTGTGCAACATCAAGTACGTGAGTAGAGAAGAAAATACAAGAACCTTTTTCACACATTTCCTTCATGAAATTCTTAAGTGTAAGTGTTGCCTTAGGATCTAGACCTACGAAAGGTTCATCCATAACCATTACTCTTGGCTCATGAATCAAAGCCCCAATAATTGCCACCTTTTGCTTCATACCATGTGAATAAGATGATATTGAATCACCTAGCGACGAAGTGATTTCAAACGCATCACCATATTTCTTAATTCTTTCTGCTCTCACTTCTGCTGGAATACCAAAAACATCTGAAACAAATTCTAGATATTGAATACCTGTTAAATGTTCATAAATATCAGGATTATCTGGAAGATATGCAGTGATTTTCTTACATTCTAGAGGTTCATCTTTAACTGAATGACCATCAATATACATTTCGCCTTCTTTGAAATCCATTACACCAACAAGTCCTTTAATCGTTGTCGATTTACCTGCACCATTATGGCCTACAAAAGCATATATATCTCCTTCCTCAACCTTAAGCGACAAGTTATCTACTGCCTTCTTACTTCCAAATTCTTTGGTAAAATTTTTAATTTCAATCATTAACTGTTTCCTCCTGTACTTTTGAAACTTAAAGCTTTATTCAAATATATTGTATGCTTCTTTCTTTTCACTTAGAGCATGTTCATATTGCATATCTAAATGTGAATCCCATATTGCTCTCGAACTAAAAATTTCTTTGATGTCCCTAATTAATGCATTTACATTTGCTCTATCATATCTATTTTCCGTAGCAATATAATTTGCATTATGCATAGTTTCGTTATAAGCCATAATAATCATGTTATTTAAAAATGCTCTAGAAACTGCATTTACAATTTCATTTTCACGATTAATATCTAAATAAATATCACATTTTTCAAACAATTTGTCAAATAAATGCATCCTTGCTGTTGGATATAACGTAATATTTTCGTACTTACCCATACTCATTAGTTTTTGTGACATCTCAGTTAATGCAACAACATTAAAATGAGCTTCTGGCAACGCTTTTGCAATTTCTTCTAAATTATCAATCTTATCCGAATTTGTACATATCAAAATCTCTTTACGCCTCTTAGTTTGACGAACAAAATCATACACAAACCCTAACTTTTCGGTTTTATCACTAGGAGCGCCCGCCTTAATTAATGCTTCATAACTAGATTTCTTCTGAACAAAGACTTTACCAACACGAGTAGCATTTCCTTCAAATATAAACTTCATATTTCCAGGAACATCACTTCTCATACCTTCTTGCCAAAACAAAATGTCTTGCTTGCCATTATCTCCCATTAGCTGGGATACAAAAAACGGCGTTCCAAGAGAATTGATAAATAATCTATTATCCTTCTGACCTGTTATCTCAAGATAAAACTTAACAAATTCAACTTTTCCCTTAAAAATGTGCACTCTTTCATCTTGATTAAGTATTATATCGCCAGTAACGAAATTTTCAACAATAACTTCATTTCCTTTAGAATCAAAGTATGTTTTTAGTACACATTTGCCATCCTTATCGCAGGTACTTCTTGCATAGAGCACCCCATATCTGTTGTAATGATCAGCAAATCTTGCCTTACCATTTTCATCTAGATATTCTACAACACTTATTAATCGCTTATGTAAAGGCTTTGTATAAAAGATTCTGCCCTTAAGATGATTCAAGTCATAGATTTCACCACTCGTATTATTTGCTGTAATTTGCCAAAAAGGTGGCAAGTCTATTTGATTGAAGTACCTAGGTTTCTTAGTTGTGTCAAATCCACCCAAAAAATATTCGTAAACCGACTCAACATTTTCAGGAATAAACCCATCATCATTAATCGCTACCGCTTTACATTCAATACCTGACTGCAAAAATGATGTGTGAAGATTACTACTATCAACCGAATATGAATCAAATAATAATGTTATATTTCCTCTTCTAATGCCACTTTCCATTGTTTCTCTACCTCTGTTGTAAGATACTTCTTAGCTAACTTATATGAATGCTCATGCATAGACTCTAAATTAGCCTCAGTAAACATTTTAATAATTGCATCACTCAAAAGTTTAACCTTATCTTTCTCGTCCATCTCATCATTTATATCGATAAGGTATCCATTAGCTTCGTGTTCAATAAATGTTTGATTTCCATAACGAACATCAAAACCAATAATAGGAAGGCCTGCTCCGATTGCTTCTAGCAAAGTCAATCCGAATCCCTCCGACGTCGAACCAGAAAGATATGCCTTATAATCTTGATAAACATTTGTCAAATCATGCTGTCCCATCAAAGTAATATAATCAGAGGCTTCATACTCATTAATTAATCCCCTTAACTCGTCTTCCATTGCACCTTTGCCATAAATGTCTAGCGAAACATCCTTCACCACTTCTCTTGCTTTTACAACTGCTTTAACCAACCAATCTACATGCTTTTCAGAAGCAAGTCTAGATGCTGTTATTAGAGATTTCTTTCTCTCATTAGCTTCCTTTAATTCATCAATGCTTCCTACCGGAATTGTGATTACCTTTGGCTCAACATCCATATATTTGGCAAACTGTTTCTTCAACATAATGTTTTGAGTATCAGTTGCAGTTATATAAAAGTCAATATATTTATTCTGTGCAAATGCATATTCATAATAGTTGTTCCACAATATATAATCTTCATTTGTCGCGCCTTCGCTAAAGTGATCTGCATGAATAACAATGCCAACTTTAGCTGGACTTGCATTCATAAGAATAGACTGTCCTATCCCTGTTGTTCTATCAATAATTACCGTATCATTGCTTGTCAATTCTAGTGATTTAACAAAATACGAAACGAGCTCCTCCTTAGAATACAACAACATATCATTCATTCTATACATTACAGAATCGCCATCTATTATTTCCTCAAAAGCTATTGATCCATTTGTATTAAAAAACCTTCTCATATATAGTCTGGCTCTTCCTTCAAATGGACCATAATACTCACTGAATAATCTTCCATATGTATAGAAATCTTTTCTTACAAGATATCCATTACTCACCATTTCAACCCTGTGAACCTTCTCGCTTTCAGAATCCACCATATATGCTGTATAGAAGTTCTTTTCATTTTCAAATACGTATTTTGCAGTTTTGCCATTTCTTGAAAATGTAAATTTTCTTCCCAAAAAGCTTCTTTCAAGGTCACTTAAGGTATAAGTTACCGGTGCAATTTTGAAATCTGTAAAATACTGATAAAGCCATATAATCTCTGTATCTTTAAATCCGATATTATCTGTAAAATGTTCTATATTTTCTTTGACAAACATATCTGTAAAAATAAATTTTGCTGGCTTATTTATTTTTCTAAAAATGCTTGCTCGATAAGTTTGAGCATATTCTACACCAGAACTCGCCCAACCTATACCTAAATTAAAATTATAAATCATATCGCTCTCCTCCATACTCCCACAGGAGTATATACATTTATTATGGATATACTATTATAAGTTCGCCCTCATCATCTACTGTCACATCTGACAAAAATACATTTCTCACGATATTTTGTCCAATAGACTTCTCCATATTTCTGAATGCGTTCAAAGCTTCTTTATGATATTCATAAACAATATTTCTTTGTGCCATTGACCTTCCAGACACGGCTGACTGAAGCTGTTGCAAGAAATCAACTTCTTCAATCCAAGCATCATCTATCGCAGATAAAACCGCTATTCTCATAAACTTAGCCATTGTATCTTCTGAACCTAATTTTTTCTCTTTATCTGATAGCCTAGTTTCCATCATCATAAGCAGCTCTTTTTTGATAATCTTCTTGTTAGAAATATGCTTAAACATTCTTTTCGAATTGTCTCCTAAGCTATAAGAAATGTTATCTAAAATATATCTACTCAAACTATTATCAGTTAGCTTTTCTTTAATGAATTCATCCAAATTGTTTTCTGCAATACTTAATATTTTATCTTTGGTAATTTCTCCACCTGAAAGCAAATCATTTCTTGTATCATACAATAACTGTCTTTGCATTTTCATTACAAGGTCATAATCTAACGCCTTTTTTCTAGATGCTACTGCTTGTTCTTCTTTAACAGTTTGTGCCTTATTTACTAGTCTTTTAACCTTGCCTTTACTTATCTTTTTCTTTCCATCAATATATAAGCCCAACTTTTCCGAATCAAATGAATTAACTACATCATCCTCTAGCGATACAAAGAATTTAGAATATCCAGGATCTCCTTGTCTTCCAGCTCGTCCTCTAGTCTGGCGTTCTTGTCTTACATTTATCATACGACCAACACCAATAACCGCTAAACCACCTAACTCTTTAACACCTTCTTGAAGCTTAATATCTGTACCTCTACCAGCCATAGAAGTTGCTACCGTGACTGCTCCAAGTTGACCTGCCTCTTTGATAATGTCAGCCTCCCAGAAAGCATTATTGGCATTAAGTAAGCTATGTGGGATACGCTCATTAAGAAGCATTGCCGATAGATATTCCGTCTCAGCAATAGTCGTTGCCACTATAAGAACTGGTTGTTTTGTTTCATGACGACGCAAAGCTTCAGCTATCGCTGCATCAAATTGTTCTTCGAAATTTACGAAATATGAGTCTTTATCATCTATACGTTCAACCTTTTTGTGCGGTGGAATAACAAGAACCTTTTTGCCATATACATCAAAAAGCTCCTGCTTTGCATCTTGTATAGTACCGCTCATTCCAGACATATTTGGAAACATAAGAAATAGATTCTGATAAGTAATAGACGCTACCGATCTATTTTCTTGCGTCACTTCTATTTTTTCTTTCTGCTCTATTGCTTGATGTTGTCCGCCACGCATTTTTACACCCGGCATCATTCTTCCTGTCGCATTATCAAGAAGAACTAACTCAGCTTTACTATTTACTACATAATCCTTCTCTTCTTCATATAATTCATGTGCTCTAAGTGCTAATGTAACGTGACGATTTATCTCAAAATTTTGCTCTGCATAAAAATTCTCTATCTGGAAAAATCTTTCTGCACGTCTAATACCTTCTTCTGTTAACCATACCATTTTTTCTTCTACAGTATAATCAACATCTCTTCTCAATGTTGTAACGAAGAAATCAGCCAGCTCATATAAATTAGACTGAACTCTAGGCGAACCAGATATTACTAGCGGTGTCTGCGCACTATCTAACAAAACAGAATCAGCCTCATCAATTATTACATAATTAAACTCTCTCAGAAATCTCTCTGAATTTGATTTGGCAAGATTGTCAAACAAATAGTCAAAGCCTAATACCGAGTGCGTTGTATACACAATATCAGACTCATATATGTCTTTCTTCTCTTCATTAGTAAAACGCTCTGCACTATTCTCTTTAACTCCCGCAGCTACTGTAAGTCCAAGAAATGTATATACTTGACCCATTTCTTCAGCATCACGCAATGCAAGATATTCATTCGTAGTTACTAATATAGCACTCTTTCCTGATAACGCGTTTAGATACAGTGGCATTGTAGCAACTAATGTTTTACCTTCTCCAGTGTTCATTTCACACAAAAATCCTTGATGCATTGCAATAGCACCTAGAACTTGAACGTCTCTAGGCTCTTTACCTAGAATACGCTTATCTGCCTCGCTAACAACTGCATACGCCTCTGGGAGTAGTTTGTCTAAGCTTTCTCCATTTTTGTATCTCTCTTTAAACTCGACAGTTTTATTCGCTAATTCTTGATCAGTAATATCAGCAATCTTTTGTTTATGTCGTTTTATTTTACGAAGAACTCTATTCAATTTTCGAATTTGACTTCTATTTCCCATATTTATAACCTGAATAAAACTATTCGTCTTCTATTAATTCTTCTATTTCAACACAGTGATATGTTAATTCACTAATACCGCCATTTATTAACTGCATTTTATAACTGTAAGTTTTAAGAGGGCATGAAAATTCTTCCTCATCTTCTCTAACAATAAAATAGCCCGCTTCATTTTCATACTTATCCAAAAAAACTAGTCTTACTATGCATCCCTCTTTGGACTCACAATCTATATTTACCCTTATCTTATATTTACTTTCACCGTCTATTATTGGAAGAGATGGTTCTATTCTATCTGCTTGAAAATTCACTTTAGAAAACCATTCTTTTATAACTGCTCCAGGCGGCATTAACTCATTTTTAAACTCTACATTATCTTTGGAATAATATGTAATTTCCGAACCATACAAATACGTATCCGCAGTATAATCATTCCAATATATTTTCCAATTTTCTCCTGCCATAATTATATCCTATTTTTGATTATCTCTTCCAAAATCCTCTAATAACACTTTATCAAATTGGCTTTTAAACCAAGCCACTATTGACCTTGTATTATCATTGTGTCTTCCGTGAATTCCTTTTCCGTATACCTCTACACCTTTTTGATTAATACTAGAAATTAATTTATCATATGCACCTTTATCATAGTCATCTTCTATCATATATGAAACAATAAATTTCGTATTATTCCAGTATCCTTCTTTGAATTTGGTCCAAAAACGTTCATCCAAATTATTTGCTTCTTCAACAGACGACTTCCCTTGTAATTTCATCACTACATCTAAGCTCGTTGGAAAACCTCCTGGTCTGGAAATGCTTTCTGCTCTAGCGACAGTGCCTATTCTAGTAATTGGTTTTCCTATTATCACTGCATGAGGCCATATATCACAAGCATAATACAACGCTCCTGTTGTCCCCATAGAAATGCCTGATAATATAACTTGATCCGCAGTAAAGTTAAGCTTATAAATATATTTGCTTATCTCATCGCGTATCATTTTCTCATACTCTTCGCTTCCCATATAAAAGCTTCCACCTTCAAGTCTAGCTTCTGACACAAGAAGAAATGGACTACCCATACTTCGCATCAAATTATAACCTTCGAAACCTTCCTTCGTCTTATAGCCTGAAAAATACACGTTAAGTGGTGGCTTTAAATCTCCTGGATCAAAATAGAAAAATACTTCTTCTCTATCTTTTGTAACCTTTCTTGTTCCTCCTGGAATAAAATGCCCATATCCACGTCTCGAAAATCTATCATGCAAAGCAATTACTTTTAGCAAACCTTCACCTTTAGCATGTAAAGAAATAGAAAGCATGCCAGTTTTACCATTATTTTCAAGTCTTATAACATCATTAAGCATATCGCCTTCAAATTCGACTTTTTCATCAACGAAATCTATCGCTCCTGATATATATTGAGTAATAATCAACTTAAGATCTACATTCTCATCCTTCTCATATTCGAGCCAAAATTCTATTGTTTGCCCCGTTTCAATGGGAATATTATTGCGCCAATAAACCACTTGATGATATTCTTCACCATAATCACTGTTTAACTCCACACTAATATTTCCATGCCATTTCACCGTACCCTTATAGCTTTGCGCAACAGAAATATTTTGCAAATCAAATTTCTCACCATAAGGCTTTGGATAGAAATTTTTCAATTCATATGTAAGAAAATTTTGTATGTCCTTCTTTTCTAACTTCTTGCCAACTCTACTTTTATAAAATCTTCTAACATCGCCTGTCAGTTCAAACTTATCAGTCACAAAAAGACAATAAGCTTTCGTACAATCCATAAGGATTTCAATTTCACTCTTTGACGGAGTTTTATCAAGAAAAACTATGTCAAAAGTTTCTTTTGGCATTTCACTCAAGCTCTGATTATAATTCCAATCAACCACAGAGGGTAAATTGTATTCATCTTTCCAATTTGTATTTCCTAACTGCAAAGCATTAATTTTCATCAATAAACTTTATAACCTCTTTCCACTGTGCAATAAGTTTTTTAGTAGTATAACTCTCTCCAATTTCAAATGATTTAACTTGTGCTCTATTCCAATTTTCAAGACGTCCCAAGTAATAATCAAGTATTTTAGGCAAATCATCTACATTTTCCAAAACATACCCATTCTCATTATGTTGCACATATTGTGTTTCACTTCTGACAATTTGCGGTATTCCAAACGTCAATCCACTAATTTGAGAATATAATTTTGCACTTTCCCTTAAATCCACAATTAATCGCTGTTCTCTTATACATTTACTTACAGAGAGTTCATCCACACATTGTACTGCAAAGAATTTTGGTTGAACTTTACCGAATTCATCCATCCTTGTTTCAGAAGTATTACTCTCTACCACAGTCGCAAGTTCAGGATCATATCCATTTCTTTCAAGAATATCTTTAACATTATTAATTATCAATTGCGGCTTATTATATTCCGCTTTTCTTGTAAGCATATAAATCCTTGCGTTTTTGTTTTCTTCACAATATTCTGCAAATTTTACAACAGCATTTTCCAAATCCTCTTGCTTTATATCATCTATCGGCACCAAAACTTTCTGAACCGTCAAATGTTGACTAATTCCCATATCTTTTCTCGTATCATATGGTGTAATATCTACAACATTACGAAGCTTCTTGCCAAGATAATCCTCAATTTTATTAGTATTAACTTTAGAATCGGTAACAATGTAATTCGCATAATTCAACATTATATCATCATGTTTTACCGATCCCAATTCATACCTTTTTTCAAAAAAAGAAAGTATAACTTTTTTGTCTAATAACTTTCTTCTAATTAGTCGACCATGTTGATCATCCATTGCGACACAATATATATTATCCGAATCTATTCTATTTACATACGTAATAAAAATCTCTGTTATTACTTCTTCTAAATTATCGTATTTTTCCTTTTTGAAATATATTTTCTCTTCGTTACCATCAATATTTACAAGATAATAATCTCTATCTTGATTTACTTCGACATGACCATCCTCAAAGAAATATCTTATTTTCCATGTTCCATCTACTGTATAATAATCTTGATATACAGGACCATCTAAACCATACATAATTGCAGATGCAACAAAGCCTCTATCATCATATATAGTCTTTACAGAAACATTTTCACCTTCATACATATCAACCTGAATAAGATTTCCATCTTCGCCAAATTCAAGCTGTGCATATTTTCTACCATTAATTAATGCCGAAACAACAAATGGTGTGTATACAAATTCTGTATTTGGTAACCATTCCAAATCGTGAAAAGAAAAAACTGTCGCTTTCTTCTTATTACATTCGCTTATAGAATCAAAGCAACTCCAATATGGCGCATTATATACACCTTGTCTATGAAAAAAATGTCTTAAGTTAGGTGTAAATCCAAGTACAAACACCCTATAATCAAAAGCTTTATTACGGTGAAACAACTGAATTTGTTTTACCGTATCATCAAATTCAGTACGCATTCGACGTTTATACCACACCTGTTCATTTTCACACCACTGTCCTTCTTTGTACCAAGCCGGAATAAAAATTAACATTTTCTATCTCCTAAATAAATGGTTTATATGCATCATAATTCTTGACAGCAATAACTTCCTGGTACAGATTAATGAACATACCTGTAGCCATCATAATTGATGTCGGAATCATAGCTAACTCTCCGCTAATAATGTCAAAATACTGTAAAACAATCGGCAACAATATACATATTCCCATAATAGTTGCACTCAAAAAACACGCTTTAAGAAGTTGCTTAACAAGAAACCTCTTGGTCGGTTTACCAGAATGCAAATTAACAATACTGTCACCGCTTTTCAACAATTGTTCTGTTGTTTCCTTAGGACTAAGAAATACAAAAGACATCACTATAGTTAATAAATACAGTATTAAAATATAAACGACTATTCCTAAAGGACGTGTCACATTCATATTTGATTGAATCCATTGTACATAACTATTATTTGGCATTACATAATAGAAAAAGGCGACAATCATCTGAACAAACATGAAAACCGCTGACGAAAACATTACAGGCATTATTCCAATGGGGTTCATCTTAATAGCCAAATAATTCTTATCTGCAAAAATACTGTGTATTCCTATTCGTTGCACTGGAATTCTAATTTCGCCATTTTCCATAAATATCACAACAACCATAACAATCAAGGATATTAAAAATGGTATGATTAAATTGTTTATTCCATTTCCTTGCACAGTCGATGCAAGTCCATCTAATATATTTACAAAAATCAGTATCGTTTGACCACCTATTCCATATTTTGCATTCCTTGTAGACAACCACAATATTACAAATACACCTGCTATCATTTCAAAAAATACAATTATTTTGGAAGCACTAAGCATCATACCTTCATATCTAAAAGTCAAATCACCTATTTTATATATAGATTGGATAACAGCAATTATCAACATCATTATAAGAGTAACCAAATTAATTTTCTTAGGTGAAATGCGCGATTTTCTATCACTACTCATCAGTGACATAAAGATCTGAATAACCAAACTAGCTATCATATAAGGAAAAATCCCCAACGTCAACAAAGACATTTGATATCGATCTCCACTTATTGATTGGAGCAATAGTGTCTGTAAATTCATATCACTTAATGTTTTTTCAGACACATCTACTCCAAATAATGGTATAGATTTCCCTAAAATATAAAATAACACTATTATTACTGTAAACAGTAATTTTTGAAACAAAATACTTGTTTGCTTTTTATTTTGACTCATAATATCCTACTTTTTAATAACATTAGTGGCCACTTCTAAAAAGAAGTAGCCACTAAATATTATAAAACATTTTATTTAATTATTCTACTAATATGATTCATTAAAAACTCATTAGTATATTACGTTTTGAGATTTAATCAAAATTTATTCTTCGTCTCCTTTGTTCTCAACATTTGCTTTTTTGAATAAATTCTTATTATTTCTCTTATCGTAAGCTGTTTTTGCTGTGATAGAACCTGCAATAACAAGTACCCACCACCATAATCTCTTAGCTGGTGTATCCAATCCTTGAGCTAATGGTGTTTTATTATCATCAATATCTACTAGACCATCACCTCCAGCTAATGGTGTTGTATTATCATCAATAGTTACAAGGCCTGCTCTCGCTTGAGTTGCTGTAGCTGTATTTGCAGTTGTATCTTGTGCAGTTGCATTTGCATCTTCTGTAACTATATTAGCAGCTCCATCTACAACTGGATTTTCATTTGCACCGAGGTAATTAGCAAACATAACACCTGCAGTTCCATCTACTGCGTATGGATTAACGATTGCCTCATCATTAGGCGCATTTCCAACAAGCTCGCTTCCGTTATAAGTACCGCTTTCCGAAGAACTCATGCTTAGTGACTCTGATGTACTTGCTGACATTGACTCACTTGCTGAAGCTGAAGCACTTGTACTTGCAGTATCACTTGCATTTCCAGACTCAGATGCGCTTACTGATGCACTTACTGAAGCTGAAGTACTTTGAATTTCTGAAATCATTGTACTTAATGATTCTGATTCACTTTGTAATTCTGACTCTCTTATGCTAATCGATTCACTTGCTGCTGATGATTCACTTTCACTTGTCGAAATAGATTCACTTGTTGAAGCTGCATCTGACTCATTTATTTCTCCTGATTCACTTCCTGTATCAGAACTACTTGCCGATGCTGATTCACTTGCTGAAACTGATGCACTATCCATTTCTGAAACAACAGCACTTAATGATTCTGATTCACTTTGTAGTTCAGATTCTTTTATGCTAATAGACTCACTAGTTGAAGCACTCTCACTTGCTGAGATAGAAGTGCTTGCACTTGCTGCATCTGACTCGCTTGCTGAAATTGATGCGCTTGTTGAAGCCGCATCTGACTCGCTTGCTGATATTGATGCACTTGTTGAAGCCGCATCAGACTCGCTTGCTGACACAGAAGCGCTTGTTGAAGCTGCGTCTGACTCACTAGCTGAAATTGATGCACTTGTTGAAGCTGCATCTGACTCACTTGCCGATACAGAAGCACTTGTTGAAGCTGCATCTGACTCACTTGCTGAAATTGATGCGCTTGTGCTAGCTGCATCTGATTCACTTGCCGAGATCGAAGCGCTTGTTGAAGCTGCATCAGACTCACTTGCTGAAATTGATGCGCTTGTTGAAGCTGCATCAGACTCACTTGCTGAAATTGATGCGCTTGTGCTAGCCGCATCTGATTCACTTGCCGAGATCGAAGCGCTTGTGCTAGCTGCATCTGATTCGCTTGCTGAAATTGATGCACTTGTTGATGCAGCATCTGATTCACTTGCTGATATTGATGCGCTTGTTGAAGCCGCATCTGACTCGCTTGCTGAAATCGATGTGCTTGTTGAAGCCGCATCTGATTCACTTGCTGAGATTGAAGCGCTTGTTGAAGCCGCATCTGACTCACTTGCTGAAATTGATGCGCTTGTTGAAGCCGCATCCGAAGCACTTGTTGATGCACTAACAGATATTGATTCACTACTTACTAATGATTCACTTACTGAAGCTGATGTGCTTTCCAACTCAGAAATTCTTTCACTCATTGATGCTGAGTTACTCTCATTTTCTGAGTCCTTTATGCTTAAGGATTCACTTCTTGATGCTGAATCCGATTCACTTGTTGATATTGATGAGCTTGTGCTGGCAGCGTCTGATTCACTTGCTGAGATAGAAGCACTTGTTGAAGCTGCATCTGATTCACTTGCTGAGATTGAAGCGCTTGTGCTTGCAGCGTCTGACTCACTTGCTGAAATCGAAGCGCTTGTTGATGCTGCATCCGATTCGCTTGCTGAGATTGATGCACTTGTGCTTGCAGCGTCTGATTCACTTGCTGAGATCGAAGCGCTTGTTGATGCTGCATCTGACTCACTTGCTGAAATTGATGCGCTTGTGCTAGCCGCATCTGATTCACTTGCTGAGATAGAAGCACTTGTTGAAGCCGCATCTGAC
>JAZUIN010000111.1:0-26999 GCA_045642225.1 Lachnospiraceae bacterium
GCAAAAGCACCAGAGAAAAAACGCCTAAGCGAACTAAGAATATATAGAACAGTTATACCTGTTCATGATTAACATTTTTATAGTACTACACCTATTCTTTTATTTTTGAGAATATGGTGTCACATCATTGACTAATATACATATACATCATATAGTATATCTATGAAAATTTGTTGTAGCTACATGCATAAATGTGCAGGGTGCACTAAAAAAGCGTAGCAGCCAAAACTGCTACGCTTTTATCTAATATTTAACTCTACCTAAAATACAAGGTTTCACAAAGTTTTTTACTTGCTAACTTTGATTTTGTCAAGCTTCCAAATCTCTTTAGCATATTCTTCAATTGTTCTATCAGAAGAGAACTTACCTACGTTAGCTACGTTAAGCATTGCCTTCTTAGCCCAACCTGCTTCATCACGATATGCTTCTTCAACCTTCTCTTGAGTCTCAAGATAAGATCTAAAGTCTGCAAGTACAAAGTATGTATCAGCAAATTGTGTACATTCTGTATTAAGCAATGAATTGTAAATATCTCTAAACATTTCTGGATCATCTGGAGAATAGAAGCCATTAATTAATTGTGTTAATACCTTTCTAATCTCTTGATCATTATTGAAGATATCCATTGGGTTATAATCACGATTCTTCTCATGCTCAATAACTTCTTGTGAGCTCATACCAAAGATAAATGCGTTCTCTTCACCCATTTCTTCAACCATCTCTACATTAGCACCATCCATAGTACCAATTGTACAAGCACCATTTAACATGAACTTCATGTTACCTGTACCTGAAGCTTCCTTAGAAGCTGTAGAAATTTGCTCTGAAACATCTGCTGCAGCAAAAATCCACTCAGCATTAGATACACGATAATCTTCAATAAATACAACCTTGATTTTGCCATTAATTGACTCATCATTGTTGATTACTTCAGCTACATTGTTAATTAACTTAATTGTAAGCTTAGCAATTCTGTATCCAGCGGCTGCCTTAGCACCAAAGATAAATGTTCTTGGATAGAACTCTTTTTCTGGATGTTCTTTGATTTGGTTATATAGATACATAACATGTAAAATGTTAAGTAATTGTCTCTTATACTCATGTAATCTCTTAACTTGTACGTCAAAGATAGAACGTGGGTCAACTTCTACACCGTTATGTTCCTTAATGTACTTAGCAAGACGAAGCTTGTTTTGATACTTAATGTTCATAAACTCATGTTGAGCCTTCTTATCTTCAGCATAAAGCTCAAGCTTCTTCATTTGGCTAAGGTCTGTAATCCATTCATTTCCAATATGATCTGTTACCCATGTAGCAAGTAGTGGATTACCATGTAGTAAGAATCTACGTTGTGTAATACCATTTGTCTTATTATTAAACTTCTCTGGATACATCTCGTAGAAATCATGTAACGACTCATTCTTAAGAATTTCTGTATGAAGTCTTGCAACACCATTTACCGAATTTCCTGCTGCGATAGCAAGGTGAGCCATCTTAACTTGACCATCTTGTACGATTGCCATACGAGATACTCTATCATAGTCATTTCCAAACTTCTCTTGAATCTCGATACAGAATCTTCTATTGATTTCTTCAACGATTTGATAAATTCTTGGAAGTAATCTTGAGAAAATCTCAATTGGCCACTTCTCAAGAGCTTCTGCCATGATTGTATGGTTTGTATATGCACAAGTCTTAGTTGTTACTTCCCAAGCCTCATCCCATGAAAGACCCTTCTCATCAAGAAGAATTCTCATAAGTTCTGCAACTGCAAGAGTTGGGTGAGTATCATTCATCTGAATAGCTACCTTCTCATATAGCTTCTTGATATCATCATGTCCTCTTAAATATCTATCTACAGCTCTTTGTAGAGATGCAGAAACGAAGAAATATTGTTGCTTTAATCTAAGCTCTTTACCTGAAGCGTGATTATCACATGGATAAAGTACTTCTACAAGGTTACGTGCTAAGTTTTCTTCTTCAACAGCACTCTTGTAATCACCCATATCAAAAGAATCTAATTTAAATTCTTCCTTAGGTTGAGCATCCCAAATCATAAGTGTATTTACGATATTATTATCATAACCTACGATAGGCATATCATAAGGAATAGCTAATACTGAGTTATATCCATCATGGATAAATTCTGTAGAACCATCTGGTCTTTGCTCTGCTCTAATATATCCACCAAATTTAACTTCATAGCTATATTCTGGTCTCTTAAGCTCAAATGGATAACCATCCTTTAACCAATAATCAGGTGTTTCTTTTTGATAACCATCTTGAATCTTTTGCTTAAACATACCATATCTATAACGAATACCGCATCCATAAGCCGAATAATTAAGTGTTGCAAGTGAATCTAGGAAACATGCAGCAAGACGTCCTAAACCACCATTACCTAAAGCTGGGTCTGGCTCTTCATCTTCAATACCTACAATATCAAATCCTAATTCATCTAAAGCTTCCTTAACCTCTTCATAAGAACACAAATTGATTAAGTTGTTACCAAGAGCTCTACCCATCAAAAATTCCATTGACATATAGTAAACAATCTTAGGATCTTGTTCCTTAACAGCTTTCTCTGTAGCCAACCAATTATCAATTACTGTATCTTTAACTGCAAGTGAAACAGCTTGGTATACCTCTTGAGTTGTAGCATCTTCGAAGTCCTTACGATATAACTTACGTACGTTGTCTTTTACTTCTTTCTTGAATGCCTTCTTGTTAAAATTTTGATGTGCTACCATGTTACATCATCCTCCATTCTTAGTTTTAGAGCTTCACAACGGATAATGTTACTTCTTCTCCGTTTACACTCCAAGTTTTTGTATATCCGTCAACACCACCTGATGTTAACTTATTTGCAAGTACCTCTGAAGCGATATCGTCGCCATTACGCTCCAATATATCATTAACTTTATCAGTACCGTCAAATCCCACTTCAATATGATCCATAACTTCAAAGCCTGCTTCTTTTCTCATTGTCTGGATCTTACTGATTAATTCTCTTACGAATCCCTCTTCTAGAAGTTCTTCTGTAAGGTTTGTATCTAATACGACTGTAACGTCATTGTCTCCGTCATTTACGAAGCCTTCCATTTCAGTCATAGTAATTAGCAAATCATCTTCTTCAAGCTTTATAGATTCATCTACATTTGGAAGAGTGATAAATCCGTCTTCTTTGAGCTTTGCATAAGCTTCATTACCATCTAATTCAGCCAATGCTTCTTGTATACCCTTTAGGAATTTACCATACTTAGGACCAACAGTTCTAAGCTGTGGTTTAAATGTATATGTTGTAAAGCTTGATACGTCATCAGAAAAGCTTGCCTTTTTAACATTAAGCTCGTCTTCAATAATTTCAACATAATACTCAGGCAATTTCTCTTCTGCCTTAATATACATTTGACCTATTGGTTGACGATTCTTAATATTAGCTGCATTACGACATGCACGTCCATAAACAACAATCTTAAGAAGCTCTTCCATGTTCGATTCTAGCTCAGTATCTATTTTATCCTCATCTGCCACTGGGAAATTGCACAAATGTATTGATTCTGGAGCCGTTTTATCGAGACTTCTCACAAGATTTTGATAAATTTCCTCTGTCATGAATGGAACCATAGGTGCTGCAGTCTTACAAATTGTAACAAGTGCTGTATACAAAGTCATGTATGCATTAATCTTATCTTGCTCCATTCCCTTTGCCCAAAATCTCTCACGAGAACGTCTTACATACCAGTTACTCATATCGTCTACAAAGCTTTCTAAGCTTCTTGCAGCTTCTGGAATCTTATAATCACCAAGACAACTATCAACTTCCTTAATTGTCGAATTAAGTCTTGAGAACAACCATTTATCCATTACAGATAATTTATCGAAGTCAATTTCGTACTTTGTTGCATCAAAACCATCTATATTAGCATACAATACGAAGAAGGCATAAGTGTTCCATAAAGTTCCCATAAACTTTCTCTGACCTTCTTGTACTGCTTTTCCATGGAATTTATTAGGTAACCAAGGTGCTGAATTAATGTAGAAATACCATCTAATAGCATCTGCACCATACTTCTCTAATGCATCAAAAGGATCTACTGCATTACCCTTTGACTTTGACATCTTCTGTCCCTTTTCATCTTGAACATGTCCTAGAACAATTACATTTTCATAAGGAGCCTTGTTAAATAACAAAGTAGACTCTGCCATCAAAGAATAGAACCAACCTCTAGTTTGATCAACAGCCTCTGAAATAAATTGTGCTGGGAATTGTTGTTCAAATTTATCCTTATTCTCAAATGGATAATGATGCTGAGCAAATGGCATTGCACCTGAATCAAACCAGCAGTCAATTACTTCTGGAACACGCTTCATAGTCTTACCACAATCTGGACAAGTAAATGTTACTTCATCGATATATGGTCTATGTAATTCAACATTTGCGTTATCAGGATTACCTGAAAGCTTAGCTAATTCTTCGCGACTTCCAACAGATTCTTGGTGACCACAGCCTTCACATTCCCAAATGTTAAGTGGAGTACCCCAATATCTATTACGAGAAATACCCCAGTCCTGAACATTTTCAAGCCAATCGCCAAAACGTCCCTTACCAATCGATTCTGGAATCCAATTAACTGTATTATTGTTCTTAATTAAATCATCCTTAACCTCTGTCATCTTGATGAACCAAGACTCACGAGCATAGTATAGAAGTGGAGTATCACATCTCCAGCAATGTGGATAATCATGTTCAAATTTTGGAGCATCAAACAAAAGCTTTCTTGATGAAAGATCCTTTAAAACCTCAGGATCACAAGAAATTGCTCCGTTCTTCATCTCTTCTTCAGTAGGCTTTGCTCTCATTCCTCCAAATGGAGATTCTTCGAGCATAACACCTCTTTCATCAACCATCTGAACTAATGGCAAATCGTATTTTCTTCCTACTTGTGCATCGTCTTCACCAAATGCAGGTGCGATATGTACGATACCTGTACCATCTGACATTGTTACATATGTATCACATACAACATAGAAGCCCTTCTTGTGTTGTTTCTCTGCAACGTCAGCAGCACATTGGTACAAAGGCTCATAGCCTTTACCTTCTAAATCGCTACCTTTATAAGTCTCTAATACTTCAAAAGCATTTCCTTCTTCGCCTTCTTCGAGAAGCTGGTTCAAAACCTTCTCAGACAAAGCTTCTGCTATATAATATGTATAACCATCCTTTGCGTTAACCTTAACGTATGTCTCATTAGGATTTACACAAAGTGCAACGTTACTTGGAAGTGTCCAAGGTGTTGTTGTCCATGCTAAGAAATATGCATCTTCATCAACAACCTTAAAACGAACTACTGCAGACTTTTCTTTAACCGCTTTATAACCTTGTGCTACTTCTTGTGAAGAAAGTGGTGTACCACATCTTGGACAATATGGAACAATTTTGAAACCTTTATACAAAAGCTTCTTATCCCAAATCTCTTTGAGCGCCCACCATTCAGACTCAATAAAGTTATCATCATAAGTTACATATGGATCATCCATATCTGCCCAAAATCCAACTGTACCTGAGAAATCCTCCCACATACCTTTGTACTTCCAAACAGACTCTTTACATTTATCAATAAATGGCTCCATACCATATTCTTCGATTTGCTCCTTACCATTCAAACCAAGAAGCTTCTCTACCTCTAGTTCAACTGGAAGACCATGTGTATCCCAACCTGCTTTACGTGGAACATACTTGCCCTTCATTGTCTGATATCTAGGAATCATATCCTTGATTACACGTGTAAGCACGTGACCAATATGTGGCTTACCATTTGCAGTTGGAGGGCCATCATAAAATGTGTATGTTTCTCCTTCCTTGCGAGAATCCATACTCTTCTGGAAAATGTCATTGTCCTTCCAGAACTTTTCAACTTGTTTTTCACGATCTACGAAATTAAGATCTGTTGAAACTTTCTCGTACATTTCTAATCTCCTTATATTAAAATTCATTTTTATAAAATATAAAAACCTCGCCGTTTTAGGACGAGGTTATCGCTATACCACCTAATACGTGTTCCATCAAACATGTTCCTAGTAACGTTAGAATTACGGCGCCCTTACTATATAAGCAAACGACTTGCTAATCTTCAGTTTGCAGCTCGAGAGTGATTTTCATATAGAATAAGAAGTATCGGCTTCCACCATACCCGACTCGCTTTACCACTGACATCTATACTACTGTCTCCGTCATAGCTTTTATTTATTAAATTATTCTAAAAAAGACCTTATAAATAATAAGGTATCTTGCTAATTTTGTCAAGCATAAACCACATATAGTATCATCATTGTTTGACTGGTACATCTACTTGTGTTAATACACACATGTGTAGTTATTTATACCTTACATTTTAAATGCGCCTTGTAGAACTGTTGACGTTAACATCTCTGTAAATGCAACATTAGACATAAGCAAATTCATACATACAATCAACAATACTATGGATGCAAGAGACAACACCATTCCCGTTATTGCTATTGCTTTGCCTTCGCCTCTTTTGATATGAACTATTCCCAAGACAAAGCCAACAATACTAGAAAAAATATTTATAAAACTGCAAAAAAATGTAATAGATAATATTCCGCACACTAACGAAGCTATACCAAAACCTTTACCAGTCTTAGCCTCTACTGGCTTTTCATAGTACTTAGGTTCAATAATTTCATCTTCATTATCTTCTGAAATTCTAACATCTATAGTAGACGTTTCTTCTGCATCTTGAAACAAATCCCCTGCGACCACTTCGTTGATATTCTCACCTTTAGGCTCTGCGCCTCCAGCATCTCTAACATCTTCAAATTCTTCATCCACAAACATATGGCTATTATCTTGTGTTTTTCCGTTATTATTTAATTCAGACATAATTCTTCCTTATAATGTAGTTTTATCAAACCACTTCCATCTACATACTGCATATTGTTTTATTACAACACAAAACTGCTTTGTGAATTATAACATCACAAAGCAGTTTTGACAACATTACACTATTCTACTTTTTCCTCTACATCAACTCACCAAATCAACGTGCGCTATGCTTCCAGCTTTTCCATTTTCAAATAAAAACACTCCAGACTTTCTAACATACGCATTTGTCTCATTCTTATCATTGTTCAATGAAAACTGTGTATCAACATTTTGAAGACAAATTGCTCCAACGCCTTTATCCTTAAGAGTATAAAGCTCCTTTGTTCCATCTTCATTTACCTTCCAAATACGAAGCTTATCAAAAATCTCATCTGCCTCATCAATCCAGCCATTTCCATCTAAATCATATTGAGACAAATCTTTGAATCCATCTCCAGAAGAAGTGCCAAAAAGTTCACTTCCGTCGTCAATTTCACCATTATCATTTTTATCTAATGCCAAAAATGCTGAGCCTCCCGTAAGTATCGAAACTTCGTCCATTTCTCCATCAGCATCAAGATCGAATTCAAACTTCATATCTGACACGCTTGTAGGATTAGAATCCAAATTAATAACAAGTGGATCAATAGCTTGTAATGCTTTAGAAAACTCAGCACTTGTTTCTGAATAAAAGCTTCGCGACATTGAAACATCTACATTAAACTCAATCTCTCGACCATCTGCCGTACACACTTTCCCTGTTGTCGAGAAATTAGTTGTTTCCGACTCAAAATATGTCTCTTGGCAAGTAACATTTGCATAATACCTTGTCGGACTCATAGACTGGAATGGATTCATCATTTCCTCTACATAGTTAGAATCCCCTCCCAATCTCTTATACAAAAGTACCTTCAAGAGATAATTAATCGTCTGCACCTGCATCTTCAAATTATCTTTTGGTGTCAAATCATCCTTCTTCTCCACCCCTTTGACATCTTCAAGAGAATAATTTGAAGACGGCTCTGCCTCAAGTCCAATCATTTCCATAAAGGATTTAGGTTTCTCTTCTGGCTTAGTAGTAATAGTGTTAATTCGTGTTGTGGATGTTCTTCTTTCGACTTTCATTCGAGAACTCTCCATAGCCACTTGGCTTCCTGTAATAATCATGCATTTTCCTCCCATCTATGATTATTCAAATCTAATGGGCTTCCCTGCCAGCGCATCCTTGCCTTCATTATTAAATTTTCGCACAAAAATAGACGGTATTTCTACCGTCCATGGTTTCCATATCTCTTCCGTGACCTTCCTTGTAATATCTTTATCGGCAAAGTCATGGCTTTGTATAACCCCTTAGAAACGATCTATTTCGCTTCTTTTATTTTTGCATCCTTCACAAGAATTATTCCTAGATATACTATTACCATTCCCACAAAGAAAATTCCAAAGAAAACAAACATATTAAGTTCTGACAATGCAAGAGATGATAAAGCAATTGCCGTTATATTAAAAATCACATGAATTATTATCGGCACCAATATGTTTTCAGTGCGATAATACACATAACCTAACACCAATCCAAAACAAAATGCGTATACGCTTTGTACTAAATTCATCTGAACTGCAGAAAATAATAAGGCCTGAATTATATTAGCTGCCACAAAACTCATACGTCTTTCAGCAAATCCTAACGACAATCCTCTAAATGCAAGCTCCACAAAAATAGGCGAAACTACAACCACATATATCAAAAGAACAGTCGAAGAAAGTGACATTGATGCAAAGTCTATCTGTTTCTTAATATCTGTATAAGTAAGTAAAATTTCTGGTCGCATTTGAGCAACAAATTCTAAAACATACTCAGAGAAAATCCCAGCTCCAACACCAATTAACACCATAGCAAGATAAATCTTGTAATTGAATTTGCCTCTAAACTCACATTTACTGCGAAGTGTTACTCCTGCAGAATGAATTATTTCATGTCTATACCACATCAAAAATACGACAAATAATATCACACCACATAACACACTCATAGTCAAATTGAGCTTGTCGCCAACTAATCCCGTTAAATACGAATTCATAAATTCTTCATAGGTACCACTCGTATATTTATAACTCTTATAAAAGAAATACAACTGTCCCGCAAACAATTGAACCATAAATTGTACAAGCACTATTAATATTATTGGGTAAAATACTTTAAATACACTTTCTTGTTTTGGATTATTTTTATTGTTCATTTCCAATAAACTCCTTAAGCTGATGCATTCTGGCTCTTGCCGATGCAACTCCATTATCATATAACTCCTGCATTACAGCCGGATCTGTAGTGGTTGTTTTCATCTTGATAAATGGTGATGGGGCAAATGTAAATGCTTTTCCCTCACGTTCTAACCTATCAATAATCTCTTTCGAGTGATTATAATTTATATGTCTACCATCTAATCTCCACTTTATTGGCTTAAATCCCTTAAGATAAGCATGATAGAAACGTTTATATTTTTGCTTAGTCATTTTATAATCACGTCTCTTCGAAAATAAAACAATAAACTTAGTACATCCATCTGCTATCATTTTCTCTATAGGCAAGGAATCACCTACTCCGCCATCGAAATACAATTTACCCTCAATCTCAACTGGATTAGCCAAAGTTGGCAATGCTGACGAAGCCATAATCGGGCTAAAATCATCCTTATGTAAATCCTCTTTTGTAAAATATTTCACACTACCATCTACGCATGTCGCAGTTATTACAAATTCACACGGATTTTCCATAATAGCTTCGTAATCAAGTGGATCCTCACCATCTGAATTAGACAATGTACCATAAATGTAATTTAAATCAAATAAATCTCCTGTCTTAGACCACTGCTTTAAATTAATATATTGTGGTGCTTGAGAATGCTCGCAATAAAATCTTCTATTCCTATCTCTTTGCTTTGCAACATAACTCGCTGAATTTGCCGCTCCTGCTGAAACTCCAATGACGTAGTCAGGCATTATATTTTCATCCAAAAATACATCTAATACTCCTGCCGAAAATGCGCATTTCATTCCGCCACCTTCAACAAGTATTCCTATCTTCTCTTTACTCATAGTATTTTACACTTTCTTAGCTTAAATGTTCATATTACATTTAACCATTTTATATACATTTTTGCAAATAAAAAAGACAACCACAACAGTTGTCTTTATCTGCGGATGACAGGAATCGAACCTGCACGTCAAAGACACTAGAACCTAAATCTAGCGCGTCTGCCAATTCCGCCACATCCGCATCTATGTACTTTATAATGTAATAAGTACAAGTGAGACACGGGGGAATCGAACCCCCGACAACTTGATTAAAAGTCAAGTGCTCTACCAACTGAGCTAGTGTCCCATATACTATCGATTCTATAAAGAATCAGGGTGGGCGGTGGGAGTCGAACCCACGGCCTCCAGAGCCACAATCTGGCGCGCTAACCAACTGCGCCACGTCCACCATAAATATAATTTTCCAAACTTAGCAGTGGCTGTCTTCGCCGCTTTGCGTCGAGACATATTGCGCCACGTCCACCATAAATATAAAAAAATATATATTTCAAAAAGAATCAACTGGGCTAGCAGGATTCGAACCTGCGAATGCTGGAATCAAAATCCAGTGCCTTACCGCTTGGCGATAGCCCAGTACGTGCTCGAAGGGATTCGAACCCCCGACCCACGGCTTAGAAGGCCGTTGCTCTATCCAGCTGAGCTACGAACACACAATAACCTGAAATTCTTCAAGTTAAAAGCGGGTGATGGGAATCGAACCCACGTATCCAGCTTGGAAGGCTGGTGTTCTACCATTGAACTACACCCGCATAATGTACAATCCGAAGATTGTAGTATCTAATAAATTGTCAATACACTCGGGGTGACAGGATTCGAACCTGCGACCCCCTGGTCCCAAACCAGGTGCTCTAGCCAAACTGAGCCACACCCCGATTTACGGCGCCATTCATAACGCAAGTGTTATTATATTATAGGCACTTGCTCATGTCAACAATTTTTTTATATTTTTTATTTCTTTATTCTTTTTTGTGCAATTATGTATTATTTTACTAACAACTCACACATATTTTGTCTGTTATGACCACCTTACTCTTCAGGCAACATATCAACATATCTAATAGCTGGTTCTATATTTCCCTCTGCAGAAACATTAAGCACCGCATAAGTTCCTCTTCTATCAAATTGTCTTGGATAACACAAGCTTCCAGGATTTATAATTGTAATCCCCTCTACCTCTTCAATTTCTGGTTGATGTGTATGACCATATAAAACAACATCAGCCCCCACTCTCTTTGCTTCGTTAAGCAATCCGTCATAACTCACTTTACACGAGAACTTGTGACCATGTGTTAGAAGAAGTACATGACTACCCACTTCAAGTACCACGGTACCAGGCAGTCTCGAATACCAATCACAATTTCCACATACAGCCTCAACCGGAACCTTTGAGATTTCGTTCAAATATTCACATTCGTTCTCAGAATCCCCCAAATGATATATTCTATCCGGTTGAACTACCCTTATCAAATCCTTGTATTCTCTGTCATTTCCATGGGTATCACTAACAACTAATATTCTCATTCAAAAGCTCCTTCTTCATAGCTCGAAGAGCATTTCCTCTATGACTCACTTTATTTTTTTGTTCAGGGCTTAATTCAGCAGTTGTACATCCAAAATCTTCTACATAAAAAATAGGATCATATCCAAAGCCATTTTCACCTGCAATTTCATATCCAATCATTCCTTCTATTGTACCTCTTGTAGTAATTACTTTTCCACTTGGAAGTACTGCTGCAATAGCACAAACGAATCTTGCCGTTCTTTCTTCCTTCGGCACACCTTCTAGTTTATCCAAAATGGCTTTATTCTTAATATCATACGATGTATCTTCACCCATAAATCTTGCAGAATATATTCCTGGCGCCTTATCCAAATAATCAACCTCTAATCCCGAATCATCTGCCAAAACAATATCCTCACAACAAGCAGCAATTGCTTTTGCTTTAATCATTGCATTCTCTTCGAAGGTCTCACCATCTTCGACAACATCAACATTTATTCCTGCTTCTTTCATCGAAAGTATTTCAAGCCCTACTTCCCCCAAAATCTGTCTTATTTCCTGCATCTTGTGTTCATTACCTGTTGCAAATATTATTCTCATACATTTCTCCTTTATCACAATACTCCTCAGGGAGTATACAATTACTATTTATGTAGCATTTCTAATATAGAATTATACAAAGCCTCCGCCGTTTTTCGTTGGTACTCATCGTTTATTAGCAACATAAGTTCCTTCGGATTAGATATGAATCCAATTTCTGCTAATGCTACTGGCACTTTGGAATTATGAATTATCAAAATATCATCTCCATTTACCAGACCTCTATTCGTACTTCCTAATGTGTTGCATAAATTGTTCAAACAAATCTCCGCAAATTCTTTAGACTTACCCGTCGGATCACCTGTGTAATATAAGACTTGCGTACCACTTGTTGATGACATTCTTGATCCATTAATAGAATTATTATGCACACTCAAGAACAAATCAGCCTTTACGTCATTCGCAAGATTTACACGATCCCACAATTGAACATCCGAATCGTCAAGTCTTGTATAATAAGCCTTGATTTTATCATTTTGATCCAAAAGTTCCTTTAATTTCAAAACGATAGCAAGATCAATATCTTTTTCTGAGACACCACCTTTAACCGTTCCTGGACCAACTCCACCATGACCAGCATCAATTACAACCACACTATCATACAACTCATGTGGATCTACAAAATTCAAATACAAATATCCACCCTCTTTACTCACCTGACATTCATATATTGAATCTGTCGAAACATCTACATAAGCCTTACCATCTTCATAATAATATTTCAAATCATCGATATGATCTACCAAACCAACAACAGGCGCACCATCAAAGTAAGATTCACTTACACCGTCTATTGCTACTTCATATAATTTATCAATCTCTGATGCATTAACAACAACCGAGTTTTCATCTACTCCTCTAGGGATAGTAATACGAACTTGTCCTTTTTTTGCAAGCTTCAACTCATTTTGTTCACTTCTTATCATCTCAGTAGATACTGACTTACCCTTATCTCTTCTAGCCTTCATATTTTCAGCAAGCAACACAGAATCGTTATGTATATTAGGAAAATACATAAGCAAAAAGCAAGTTGCTATGGTAACTACAGCAAGAATCACTGCAAAGACTGACATTATCTTTTTTTCCATATTTACTTATCCTTATTGCTTGTATATGCTTTTAGACATAGGTTTCCGTTTGCTTTCTGTTCTATGCTCTCCCAAGTTATACCATCTCTACTAATATATCCCTCACCATCGGCAATATCAACTTGAGTATCTGTCTCTTTAGCTTTATACTCAATCGCCAAAGGTCTTTGTGCACCAGGTATTTCAACCTCAGTAATTACCGCAAACTTTTGTCCTTTATATAAATCTCTTGCCTTATCAAATTCAACTGTATAATAGCCTGCTCCGTCAAATTTTTGCGTAGCAACTAATTCCTTATGGCTAAGGCTACTTGCATCCTCAAATTCTGGCACAAAATAAACATTTACCGTTGCATTCTTATCTATAGCATAAAATCCTATAGCTTCTAACTTCTCATCAGCCTTCGCCTCATATACATTTGCTCCGAATGACTTCTCGTAACCGTATCCAACTTGTCCTTTCCAACCACACAAATCACTCTGATAAATGTTATCGTATTTTGAACTTGCAAAAACCCTAGAATAGCATACAGCCTGACAGCCTATATTAACATCCTCGTAAGACACATAAAATACTCCAGCATTTCCAAAATCCTTGCCCCAACTATTCTGACAAATAAATGCTCCATTCTTAGTAACATTAGCATCGAAATTACTAGCACTATAGTCATCATCCCAACCGATTATTACAACCTCATGGTTTGGTTGAGAATCCCCCTTATAGCAATATGAATTTGTAGCCGCTTTATAATGTGAAGATTTATTCAAATTATTAGATGAAATATCAGCATAAATAGAAGTTGTTACACCACCATACTTATATACAGCCCATTTAATTTCATCCAAATCATTTGCAGTATAAAATTTCGCCTCTTGAACATGCTTTACTGCATTAACATCATTTCCAGATAATTTAATCGTGCTTCCATTATCTTCAATTGGTCCTTTCCAAGACAATAGATACGCCAAAGCATTAGTAAATGCTCCACCTAAAGTCTCACTAGTAGATTTGTCGTAAGACTCTACCATAGACTCAACATCATATTTGCACTCCTCTGGGAGTACTGATGTTTCTAAAGCAAGTATACTAGCATATGCCCAACAATAAGTTGTTTTACCTTGATTCATAGCATCTGGCACTCTAAAGTCCTTCCTCAAATCAAAGCTTTTTGGGAGAACGCTTTTAACATTTTTCGTATTAATATCTAAGGTAGTTTTCTCTAAGTCCACTGAATATGTATAACCTATTTCCTTGCACAAATCATCCAAATATACATAATAGACACCATTTTGCGCTAATATTGGAAATGTGTAAGTTTTGCCGTTAAAATGCATCTTAGCAATATCTTCACCTTCTTTATAGATGCTTGCGTTACATGTATCCTTTACAAATTGCGACGACACCACAATACTTTTGTCACTTGCAACATAAATATCCTGAAATTGATTATTATACTGTGCACCATCAATAGTAACCTTCAATTGCTTCTCATCATTAATGCTCTTAGCAATCATAGGATAAAATACATCGTCAACAAGCTTAGCTCCTCTAAACGCCTCAACGGTTCCGTATTCAACGCTCCAATTATTTAATTTTAAAAGAAGGGCTAATACAAGTATTACGCCCATTATTATATACGCTTTTGCTTCTTTCATATATATTCCCTATTTCTGTCGTTTAGGAGGTTTTGCTCCCATATATTGATATAAATATGTCTTAATCATTCCATTATAAATTTTGCGATTTTTGTCTGCCTTGCGACCAATATACTTCTCAGCATCTTCAAAGCTTGTAATCAAAAACATAGACCAATCATCTAAATTACGATATACACTTCCAATTGTAGAATATAACGCCTTCAATTCTTCTTTCTCCGAAAGTCGTTCACCGTATGGCGGATTAGTAATCACAAAACCATACTTCTTCGCATGACTTAAATCTGCAACATCTCTCCTCTGAAAATGTATCATTCCGTCAACACCTGCAAGTACAGCATTTTCCTTAGCAATCCTTATCATATCAGGGTCTATGTCATATCCTTGCAAATCAACCTTCACATTTGTATCGACATTAGCCTTTGCTTCCGCTTTAACTTCCTTCCACAATTCTCTTGGAATTATATTAGTCCATTTTTCAGCTGTAAATGTTCTATTCATTCCGGGTGCAATTCCCGCAGCCATCATAGCTGCTTCAATTAGAATTGTTCCGCTTCCGCAGAAAGGATCTACTAAAATTCTATCCTTACGCCAAGGGCTCAAACTAATCATACCTGCTGCTAATGTCTCTGACAAAGGAGCTTTGCTCACTAATTTCCTATAGCCTCTCTTATGCAAAGGTACTCCTGTAGTATCAAGTCCAACCGTCA
The DNA here is from genome assembly GCA_045642225.1 of Lachnospiraceae bacterium. Lineage (GTDB taxonomy): Bacteria > Bacillota > Clostridia > Lachnospirales > Lachnospiraceae > RUG191. Next base: position 15,540 of record JAZUIN010000111.1, read on the forward strand.
CAATATCCTTCATAATGAAAATTCGTACAGGATATTCTGCCCCATCTTCTTCAAACCACTCTTTATTATACACTTTCCCTAGTCGTTTAACCATTGCCTTCTTAGAAATCGATTGTATATCTGTAAGTGAAAACAATTTACTTTTGACAGAGGTTGCCTTTGTCACCCAAAATTTGCCTTCTTCTGGAATATACTGTTCCCAAGGCAACGACTCGATCCCTTGAAAAAGCTCTTCGAAGCTAGTAGCTTTAAAGCTTCCAACTTTAATAAGAATACGCTCTGCCGTTCTAAGATGAACATTTGCAAGACACACCGCCTCTTCATCTCCAAGAAATGTTACTCGTCCATCCTCAACCTTTTCTATATCATATCCAATATCAAATATTTCTCTTTTAAGGACTGCCTCCAAGCCAAAATGACAAGGCGCCATTATTTCCATCATTTCCATAAAATGCTCTTCCTAAAACTTCCTAAAATTCTATCTAAAATTCTAATATGTTAAACATTAACTGTCAATTAATCTTATGAATTATTTACATAAATAAAGGCTTTGTAGCAAAAACTACAAAGCCCAATAAATCAATTATAAATATTATGCGTAAAGATCAAGTGTAGCACCTATCATCTCATAGCCTTTAGCTTGACCACCTCTATTATATTCTGTAGATGGACCTTGAAAGCCTCGCGCTATATCATTATAAACTGCTGACATCTTAACCGTCTCTTCTGCCTTCTCTACTGGAGAAACAAGTCTAGCATTAGGATATTGAACAGGAGCAACAACACCAACGTCATTAGCACCACCCATATTCTTCAACGCTTCTGCAAATCCTGTAGAAGTTACAGATTGATTTGATAATCCATAATTTAATGGTTTTACTTGTGAATAGCCATTATTCATGGCTCCAACTCTAAATTCCATCTTACACCTTCATTCCAAATCTTATTCGAAATAATACCCTTACCGGAGTATTATATCAACACATTTTCAAAAAATCAATATATTTATCCACAAAAAATTTCCGTATATAACATCTGTAATTCTTTGTACGCTTCTGTATCTTCTAGAACATTCAAAACTTCTAATACAGATTTGTAGTACCACTTCTGTTGTAAAGGATCTCTCATATTAAACTTCTCCCACATACAGTCCCCACAAACCTTATAATCTGCATAAGACGCTCTCATATTAGACAACTTATCAGCTAACATTATCATTTTCGCTTCTATCGGCTCATCCTTTGCCTTTGCAATGCTTTCTTCTTTTCTAATTCTCCAGCTAGCTGTCTTGTCCATCTCTGGTCTTTTATTTTCGCTTTCAGCAGCTACTAAATCAGCTACTCTTTTACCAAAATTTCTCTCTATATCATCATAACCAAACTCAGTATCTTCAACAACGTCGTGAAGCGCTGCCGCTGCAATAACTTCAACATCATTTGTCAAATGTGCTGTAATCATCATAGCTTCCATTGGATGTACAATGTATGGTAATTTAGTCCCTTTTCTATAAGCACCAAAATGAGCATTTCCGGCAAATACTATTGCCTTCTCAATAAGCTCAAACTTGGCTGCTTTATCTTCGCTAGGAAGATATTCTGGAAAATGTGAAGTAAGTCCTGCTAAAATCAATGCATCCACTCTTCGCTTCATATTATCAGGTGTCATGTAATCTGAAAATCCAACTTCTAAATCATAATACGCACATTGCGTGCAAAACTCGTTATTTTCATCTATGCTCTTGCCCCCATACAAAGGACAATCTTTGCAATATGACACTTTACTATCAACTACCTCATTAAGTGCCCTACAATAATATTTACCATCTACAGCTTTGGCTGCATGTGGATACAATACATGTGACACTTTTTGATTTTTCATTAGAGCCATAAATACCTCCATGAACTAAATTACATATATGGATAATACTATCTTAGTTCCTAAAGATATACAATGTTAATATTAACTAAAATAGTCCTCATCTTCTCCTCTACGCATTATAATAGGTAACCGCTCATAGTTTTATATACAAATTGTCGAAAATATTATTGAAAAACACAACTATTGTTGTTAAAATATCACTAGGATTTCAAAGGAGGCTTTAAGATGGAAGAATTAATAAAAACCAATGACAACTGTATAGGCTGCAACAAATGTATAAGTGTTTGTAGTAGCCCTGGAGCAAACCAAGCAATTATGCAAGATGGAAAGAACAAAATTATTGTTGATCCTAATAGATGTACCGCATGCGGAGCGTGTATTGATGTTTGTGAACACAACGCTAGAGAATTTGCTGATGATACTATCAAATTCATAGAAGACCTCAAGAAAGGTGAAGCAATTTCAGTTCTTGTTGACCCTTCAATGAAAGCAAATTATTTAGAAGATTATGATAAGATTCTAGGGAAGTTAAAAACTCTTGGCGTCAACAAAATAATCAATACTGCTATTGGTTCAAACATTTCAACTTGGGCCTACATTAATTATATGAACGAAACTGGCTTTAGCGGTGGTCTTTCAACCACTTGTCCTTCAACGGTAGAATATATCGAGAAATACGAGCCAGATTTAATTGGCAAATTAATGCCAATCCAATCACCTATGATGTGCACAGCTATCTATGCTAAAAAATACCTTAACATTTCAGATAAGCTAGCTTTTATCGGTCCATGTATCGCAAAAAGCAAGGAAATAAAAGATCCTAACACAAAAGGTGATGTTGCATACAACATTACATTTGCTAAGTTAATGGAATATTTCAAAGAAAATTCTGTAAACTCTTCCGATGACGTTGTTGCCGATGACGAATACGGCTTAGGCACGATTTATACAATTCCTGGTGGACTTACTGAAAATATCAAATGGTTCTTAGGTGAAGATGCTAGCCTCAAGCACATAAATGGCGAAAAGAAAATGTATCAAGAGTTATCTAATAAGAAGGATTTCATCAAGAGTAATCAAAATCCTTATAAGGTTATCGAATGCTTGAACTGTTCTGGTGGATGTTTATACGGAACTGGATGTGAAGCTACTAAGATAAATGACGAATCTGTAAATACAAACCTTTACAAAATACAAGCAAATGAAACTCCTTCTAAGAAATCTCCTTGGAGTTCTTCACTCACTCCAAGCAAGCGTCTAGCTTTATTAAATAAGCAATTTGCTAAGCTTGACCGTAACGATTTCGAAAGAAAATTCAATAACAAATCTGGTTTTTGTAAATTTAATGTTCCAAGTCCTACAGAAATCGATGCTATTTATAACGATTTGCTCAAAGATACTGACGAGAAAAGAACTATAAACTGCAGTTGCTGTGGATATGATTCTTGCGCTATCATGGCAATAGCAATTCACAATGATTTCAATATGAAAGAGAATTGTGTACATTATATAAAGGACAATTCTTTACAAGAACAAGAACTTCATCATCAAGCAGAAATAGAACAAGCTGAAGCAGAAAACCAAGAACAAATTAATGAACAGTCACTTGAAATCCTTAACAAGCTTAAAGAAAGCTTTGACACTCTTGGTTCTTCTATTTCAAATATTGCTGATAATACAGATGCTAACTCAAAGCAATCAGTTACAATTGCCGATGCTATGAGTAACATCAATACTTTTGCTATGAACTTACAAGATGTTCTTGCTAACATCAAAACATATGTTGATAAACTAGAAGAAAACAACGCAGAAGTAATTGCTATATCTAACCAGACTAACCTACTTGCTCTTAATGCATCAATTGAAGCTGCAAGAGCCGGTGAGGCAGGTAGAGGTTTCGCTGTTGTTGCTGACGAAATTAAGCAACTCGCTGAAGGTTCTAAGAACACAGCCGATGACAGTAACCAAAATAATAAAGATATCAGAAGTGCATTAGATGCTCTTCTAAGTGATGTTGATAAAATGCTTCAAATCGTTACTGAAGTAAACGACGAGTCCAAAACTCTTGCTACTACTTCTGAAGAAGCAACAGAAAATATCAATTCAGTAATCGAAGTAACTAATGAGGTAAAAGAAAACATTTACAACATTTTCGATGATGAGATCGTAGCACAATTCAAAGAAGGACAATAAAGCATAAAATACCCCTTAAGATTATACATTTAATCATAATCTTAAGGGGTTTTATTATCTAAAAAATTCTAAAAACAAATCTATTTGCTTATCTTCTAAATTACCTTGTACCATTTGAGGTGAACCGCCGCCCTTTACGTCTAGCTCATTTCTTAGCATCTCATATACTTCTTTACAATTTACATTTTCACTAGACAAAACGAATGAATATCCTTTACTCGATTTACTAATCGCTCCACAAACTTTAGATGGATATTTCTTCACTTCACCATTAATGAAATTTCTAATAACCTTCGAATCAACGTCCTCTATATTGTAAATCATATAATTATCATTAAATATATGCTTATCTATTAAAGTTTGATACATCTCTTTCGGTTGCGTATCAGCTCCAGACATAGCAAACTCTACAATCAGAGATAATTGCTCTAAATTTTGTCTATTAGAATTCATCAACGCAAACTTATTCTCGTCTCGCTGTTCTAATACTCTTTCAACTGCCTTAGCAGCTTCATCTTTAGCGGCACTTAAAATGTGACTTATATCTCGTAAGACCTTGTCCTGTTCTCTAATATATTCTAGTGTTCTACTACCGCATAAGATACTAATTCTCACTCCACCCTTATAATTGATGTAGTCAATCACCTTGCAAATACCAATTTCACCCGTTTTCGCAACATGAGGTGCACAACAAGCACATATGTCTACCCCGACAACTTCCACTATCCTAAGCGCTTCATCAATCTCTTTCTTACTGCGATAATTTAACTTCTCTAATTCTTCTCTAGAAGGATAATATGCTTTCACATCAACATTTTGATATATACATTCATTAGTCTTCGTCTCAAGAAATTCTATATCTTCTGGCTTAAGTGGTTTATCATAATCAAAAGTAACTACAGAATCACTAAGATGAAATCCAACATTTTCACAGCCAAAATATTTATTAGCAAAGCCAGAAAAAATATGCTCCGCACTATGCTGCTGCATATTAGAAAATCTATGTTCAAAATCGACTTCACCTTGAATAGCCTCACCAATAATTTGTTGCAAGGAATCATGTGATATAACGCTCTCTCCTTCATCGTCATCCTTTCTCGGTTTACAATAATGAAATATTATTCTATCTCTAATTTGAACGTCGAGAACGTCACATGTATACTCCCCAAGGAGTACAGTGCCTTTATCTGGTGTCTGTCCTCCTTCTTCTGGGAAAAACAGTGTCTTGTCTAGCACTAGTTCTATCATTCCTTCTTGTAAATTTGCACCAATAACTATCGCTTCAAACTTAGTAGCATAAGCATTTTCATCGTAAAGTTTAATTGTTTTATTAAATGTGTTATTATTTTCCATGTGGCTATTATAACACATTTAAAATACTTTTAGGCCAAACAATATTAAGGATGAATATGAGTAACAAAAAACCAATTGATTTCAAATTAATACTACTTGCTATAATTGCTACTTTCTTATGGGGCAGTGCTTTTCCTGCTGTCAAAATTGGTTTTAACTATTTCAATATAACCAACACTAACATTGGCGCACAAATGTTATTTGCAGGCATCCGCTTTTTGCTTGCAGGCCTCTTTGTTCTAATAATCGGAAGCATAGCCAAGAAAAATATTTTTATTCCTGGATTATATAAACCATCTAATTCAAATCAACCTACCGAGATAATTCCACTTTCAAATATATGGAAATCTATACTACTTCTTGCCCTAACACAAACGCTACTTCAATATACGTGCTACTACATTGGTCTTGCTAATGTAACAGGCACTCGTGGCTCTATATTTAATTCCTTAAGTACCATTTTATCAGTGACTTTCGGCATGATATATTTCAAGAGTCGTTTTACAAAAAATAAAATAATAGGAATACTAACTGGAATTATAGGCGTTACATATCTATGCTTTTTCAGCGGTGTTGGCGGAAATGTTTCTCTACTAGGAGATGGTATGCTACTATTTTCTGCTTGTTTTTCTGCTTTAGGAAGCATTATTAACAAAAAGACCGCCCAGAATTTGGACCCATTCTTCTTAGCAGGCTCACACTTATTCATAGGCGGTTTTTGTCTTACAATTATTGGTCTAGTTCTAAAAGGATCTTTCGCCTTTAACGGACCGATTTCAATTGCTTTACTTTTATATTTAGTTTTCATTTCTGCTGTAGCATTTTCTATATGGTCTTATCTGCTTGCAAAATATCCTATAGAAAAGGTTGGTGTCTTCCAATTCTTAATACCAATATTTGGCGCCTTACTTTCATGCATATTTCTTGGCGAAGAACTAAACATTGCAACTATAATATCACTAGTACTTGTATCAATAGGAATTATCTTTGTCCAAAAATAACATTTACCATATATCAAGCTTAAGAACTTCTTCCTTAGGTAATGGTCTCGAGAATAAATATCCTTGACAGTAGTCACATCCTAATTCTTTCAACAACTCAAATTGCTCTTCTGTCTCAACACCCTCGCACAAAGATTTGACATTAAGTTCCCTTATCATATCAATGATAGAACGTAAAACAATCTTTGACTTCTCACTAACATCCTTAATAAATACCATATCTAACTTAACGACATCAAAATCATAACTTTTGAGCGTATTAAGAGACGAATATCCCGAACCAAAATCGTCCATCCACACACTATATTTTCTGTCATGAAAATCTTCAACTATATTCTTAATTCGCTGCTCATCGTCCATCAATGCAGATTCGGTAATTTCGATATCAATCAAATCATGTGAAATGTTATATTTATCTATTATGTCATCTATAGCGCTCATAATATCAATTGCTTCAAAATCTTTTCTAGACAAGTTAATAGAAACTGGCACTACCTTGTAACCTTTTTCTCTAAAGCTAATAATATCTTTACACGCTTGTTCAACCACATACAAATCCAACTTATATATCAAATGTGCTTTCTCTAAGGTTTCAATAAATTCAAACGGTGGCAACATACCAACTGTAGGATCATTCCATCTAGACAACGCCTCAAATCCCACACATTTTTTTGTCTTAGCATCAACTACCGGTTGATAGAACACTTTAATCCAATCATTAGCTATAGCATCATCAATACTATCTATAATGTCTTGATGTCGCTCTCTATTACGCTCCAAGTCGTTATCATAATACTTAATTGCATCATAATAACGTCCTCTTATGTTATCGCAAGCTAGCTTCGCATTATCACAAGCTCTGTTAATATCTTCCCTACCATCCTTCATAACATATATGCCAAGTCGTATAACATTCTTATAATCGTTGCTCATGTCACGAAGAACTTCTCTGCCTGTAAAAATACTATCCTCAAAAACTTGTTTTTCTGTCATAACAACAAAATGGTCATCTGAAAATCTCGAAAGCAATTGTGTAGGATAAACACTCTTTATGGCATCAGCTAAATCCTTCAGGAACTTGTCGCCTCTACTAAAGCCGTACTTAGCATTAAAGGTTTTGAAATTATCAATATCAAAGTGAAGAACCGTATACTCTTCATCAGGATTTTTCAACAAAATCTCCGCAGCGTTTTTCTTAAAGCTCTTCTCATCCAACAGCCCCGTCAATTCATCTAGAGTATCTGAAAAAATTTCTTTATTTACATTTTCCATATTAAATGTATATGTAACAGCAACATTACGTCCTGCCTCTTTAGCAGCATATAACGCCATATCGGCTTGAGTATATAGTTCATCGTAAGACATTACGTCAATACAAGTTCTAATACCAATCGACGCAGAAATCGAAGAAATTGGTCCTACGGAAGTTTTATTCAATTCGCCTATCAACTCATTAACCTTTTTCAGAACATCTTCCTCATTCTCTTCTGATGTAATGAGCATAATAAACTCGTCTCCACCCAGTCTACCTACCAGATTACCGTAATCCTTATCCCTATCTAATTCGAAGTTTTCACCAACTGGCAAACACAATGTAACACCTAATACATTTCGTATACATTCTCCAACTGCCTCAATTGCTCGATCCCCAACTTGGTGCCCATAGGTATCATTAATATTTTTAAATTTATCTACATCAAGAATCGCAATTGCATAACAGTCACCAGTCTTTCTATGTTGCATATATTGTTCAAACTGTTTTATGAAAACCTTACGCATCAACACTTTAGATAATTGATCAAAAGTAGATGCAATTGTAAGCTGTACCTTCTGTTCTTGGTTCTCTTTCAAATTGAGAAGCTCTCTCATTCTATTAGATTGAAACAAATAATGTATTCCAACCCCCATAACCGAAAACAAAATTACTGTTAGAAGATAATTATTTAAATATTGGAATTGCTCTGGCCCAAATCTAGCCACAATGATAAAGGCAAACATATTTCCCCAATAAAAAACCATCGTGCCTATCATGGTATGCATATAAAACAAAGGAAATACCACTGTAATAGCTGGATATAATGCTGCTCCAGCAAAGGTATTAAGACGCATTATGTATACTGCGAACAGCAACATAACTTCAACCGATGCATAATAAAAGATATAATTATTAAATTTGCTTTTTGTTCTCACTAAAAAATATATAACAGCTATGATAGCCTCTACTATCATGAAGTATTTTGCCTTCTCAAGTGGCAAATCCATAACAAAGCTAAGAACATGAAATATTATTAATACGAGGAATTCACAAATCAAAACGATTGACAAACTCGTATCATTTCCTTGTTGAATTAAATGTTTTGCTTGTTTAGCCTTCTTTGGGTCAACACCATATGTGTTAAACCATTTCAACTCCTGTAACATAAAATCCCCCTTGCTACATACCTTCTTTTCAATTTTATCACACTTCCCCCATTGATACTATAAAACCCGTCGTCTAGATTTATTGCGATAAAATTTCTTCAAGCTTCGACATATCAATAAGCGGTAAAAACTCTTTATTTAATTCATCAGCTTTACTCTTTAATTTTGCAGCCTGAGATTTATATAGTTGAAGCATTTCATCATTATTGCCATTAACATCTCTTTTCAACTGCTTGAAATTTTGATATAAAGTATCAATGTTATTATCTAAATAGATAACATCTAGCAAATCATTTTGATTAGCCGTATATTGACTCTTCACCTTAGGATTACGTATCTTTGTAGAAATCGCACTATATTTTTTGAAGAAATCATTTGCATTTCCTTTGTATTTCTCCACGTCACACATAAGTTCAAGGTACGAATAAATCGATTCGCCATCTTCGTACCAAACTCCGTCTAACAACTTCTTAGCTTCTAAATATTCATGATTTGAAATATCTGTAATTGCTTCTTGATATTTGTCTTTATCCCTAGCAACTATAACGCACATTGTTATACCAATTGTGCCACAAACAACTATTATACATGTAGCAACAATAGCTAATATTATCCCCGCCTTTTTCCAATAATGTGCATTTATTCTCTGCTTTTGTTGCGCATGAAGTCTTCGTCTTTCTTTCTCTAACTCGTGTTCTCTTTCTTTGACTATTGCATCGACCTTTGTTTGATTTATCTTATCTTTGACCTTTTCTCTCATATCATGTAGAAATTCAATATTATCTACAAAATCTTCTTTATGTGCGCCCTGTTCACGATTAATTTTATCCCAAGCCTCTTCTCTGACTCTTTGCATTTCTTGCTCTTCGTAAGCAGCTCTTGCTTCGTTTTCTCGTTCTTGTCGCATTCGTTCTTCAAAAATTATTGCTTTTTCATTTTTTAAAAATTTAAATGGATTCATTTTCTCGCCTTTTACCTTATATAATAAATAAAAAAACATCTTGATCTGTCATATATAAATATATCACAATCAAAATGTTTTTGATAAGTTTTATTCAGAAAAATTGTCTATATTCTTGATAAGCTCTACATATTCTTCTGCCAACATCGATAAGGGCATGTTTTTTCTTTTGACAAATCCTAATGTCATAACATCATCAGACTCTAACGGCACCGATTTATAATTGCCGTCATTCAAATCTCCAAAAATAATTCCAGAGCACAGTGTATATCCGTTCATCCCAGTCATCAAATTAAGCATAGTCGCTCTATCATTTACCTTAATAATCTGTCTATAATCGAGCGTACTTAACACTTCCTCTGCAAAATAAAATGAATTCTTCTCTCCTTGTTCAAAAGATAAACATGGATAATCAGAAAGCTCGTCAAAGGAAATACTCGTCTTATCTGCCAATGGATGACTAGCTGCAATATATACACAAACGCCGCAATCAAATAACGGTACAAACTCCAAATTATTTTCATTGAAAATTTTCGTTAAGGCATTTTCATTAAATTCGTTAGTATATAATATACCAAGCTCACTCTTGTAATTCTTAACATTTTCAATCACTTCAGAAGTCTTAGTCTCATAAATTGCAAGCTCATATTCACTCATAGCAATTTTCTTACCAAGCCTAATAAATGCATCAACAGCAAACGAATAGTGCTGCATAGAAACGCTAAACTTCTTCTTAGCTTCCTTGCGATATATGAAACGATCCTCAAGCATATTATTCAATTCAACCATCTGCCTCGCATAACTCAAGAACTCTTCTCCTTCTGAAGTCACTGCAATTCCACGGTTAGATCGAATAAAAATTTCGCCACCAATTTCTTTCTCTAAATCACGGACTGCTCCCGAAAGTGCAGGCTGAGATACATATAACTCATTAGCAGCTTTATTCATTGATTTGGTCTCTGCAATTTTTACTACATACAATAATTGTGCTAGTGTCATAACATTTTCCTTTTTATAAGTTCCTTATATTATTATAGTAAAATGTATCACAAAACACTACACCTTATTCTTCTCTTTCTTCGATATCATCAACAGGTGGTTTTAAGCCTTCAATTACAATTCCTTTTTTATTTGCATAATCCCACAAAGCTGCATGAACTGCTTCTTCTGCTAGAAGTGAACAATGCACTTTTACCGGTGGAAGTCCACCCAACGCCTCTTGTACAGCTTTGTTAGTAAGCTTTAAAGCATCCTCTACTGTTTTACCTTTAATCATTTCTGTAGCAATACTGCTAGTTGCAACAGCCGCTCCACATCCAAATGTTTTGAATTTAACATCTTGAATCACTTCGTTATCATCTATATCAAGATAAATTCTCATAATATCTCCGCATTTAGCATTTCCAACTGTGCCCACACCACTAGCATCTTCAATCTCACCTACATTACGTGGATTTGTAAAATGGACCATAACCTTTTCACTATATTCAATAACTTGACTCATACCTATTTCTCCTACTATTATATAAAGTCATAGTCTTTCTTTACCTTTTCTATAGGTTTGACTATGCTATTTTAAGATACTGTGGATTGGTTTATTTCTCCTACCACTTGATGGTTTTTTTAAGGCTCCAACCACAGTCTCTTTGTTTA
>JAZUIN010000112.1:0-3803 GCA_045642225.1 Lachnospiraceae bacterium
TATGTCTCGCAAAGGCAACTGCTATGATAATTGTATAATGGAAACATTCTTTGGAAGATTAAAAAACGAGATGTATTATGGCTATGAAAAAGACTATTCTTCTTTTGAGGAATTTTCTAAAGCTATTGAAGAATATATAGACTATTATAATAACAAAAGAATTCAGGCAAAAACAAAATGGATGACTCCTGTACAATACAGGAAGTCATCCATGTGTTCAGCCTAGTTCATAAATATGTGTCCAGGATTCTGGGTACATATCAAAAAACTAACGATTGGAGGTCAGTATTTTTATGACCAAATATGACTATGAACTTAAGAAAAAAATAGTTGATGCTTACTTTAGAGGTGAAGGTGGATGTGATTATTTAGCAACAAAGTATGGAGTTGCCAACGAATGTATTGTAAGACGTTGGGTTCATAACTATGAAACATTCGGCGATTCTGCTTTGTTAAGATCCCGCCAAAATGATTTTTATTCTTTCGAAAAGAAACTCCATGTGGTAGAGTTATATTTAACAAGTGAAATCTCATATCAGGAATTAGCAATTCAGGAAGGTATTACAAATCCGAGTATGATATCAAACTGGGTTAATCGCTTTCGTGTTGCTGGTCCTGATGCTTTGAGACCTCATAAGAAAGGTCGGAAGAAAACTTTGGATAAACCTAAAATAAGTAATACTCAAAAACTTCAAGAAGAAGTTGCTGTTGATACTAGTGCTGAACATGTGAAAGAACTAGAAGATGAACTTCTTAAGCTAAGAATAGAGAATGCATTTTTAAAAGAACTGAGGAGGCTGCGTTTAGAGGACGAGGAAAAAATGAGAGAACGGCACTCGTCATCAACAGCCTCCGAAGAGAATTCAAACTAAAAGACCTTCTCTCTTATACAGGAATGCCAAAAGCAACATATATGTACTGGCAGAAGAGATTTGATAGGGAAAATCCTGATAAAGAAATTGAAGAAAAAATACAAGAAATTCGTGCTAATAATAAGGACTATGGATATCGTAGAATACTTGGGGAACTACGAAACCAGGGATATACCATTAACAAAAAGAAAGTTCAGCGAATAGTTCAAAAGCTTGGATTGCAGGTAACATCCTATACACGCAAAAGTAGAAAATACAGTTCTTATAAAGGTAAAGTAGGTACTGTTGCGCCTAACAGAATACATAGACGTTTCAAGACGCATGTACCACATCAAAAGATAACAACCGACACAACTGAATTTAAGTATTATGAAGTTGATCCAAAAGGACACATGACTATGCATAAGCTTTATCTGGATCCATTTATGGATATGTGTAATGGTGAAATACTGAGCTTTGGAATAGCAAAACAACCGTCCGCAAAGAATGTAATGGATGCTTTGGATAAAGCTATTGAAATCACATCAGACTGTCCATACAGAAGAACATTTCATTCTGATCAAGGTTGGGCTTACCAGATGAAGGCATACTCGCATAGACTAAAAGAAAATCGAATATTTCAAAGTATGTCCAGGAAAGGAAACTGCCTTGATAACTCGATAATGGAAAATTTCTTTGGCTTGCTTAAGCAAGAGATATACTATGGTGTTGTTTACTATAGCTATGAAGAATTAAAGTCGGAAATAGAACGATATATAAAATACTACAATGAGCAACGAATAAAAGAAAAGTTAGGATGGATGAGTCCTGTTCAATATAGGCTCCATCTTTTAGCTGCATAAAGAAAACGAGACGACCGGAGTCGTCTCGTAAAAAAGTCTAACTTTGAGGGGTCACCTCAAATTACTTCTTTTGAACTTCATTTTTAAGTATATCAGCAAGTGTAATTCCATCGAGATATTCATTTATTACATTAGATAAACCAATATATATAGGCAAAGTTAAGCAATCGCTACAATTTTCGCAAAGATTTGGTTTGTTATCTAGGCAGCTAACAGGTTCTAAGCTGCCTTCAGCACTTGCTAGAATTTCTCTAACAGTTATCTCTTCTGGAGCTTTTGCTAATTTATATCCACCAGTGTGTCCTTTATTAGATAGTAATAAATGATTTTTATTAAGATTAGGGATAATTTGCTCAAGGTATTTTTTTGAAATATTTTGTCTCTTGGAAATGTCTTTAAGAGCAATAAAGCCGTTGTCATAATTTCTAGCTAAATCTACCATCATTCTAAGAGAGTATCTTCCTCGTGTTGAGATTTTCATACGTGTTTTCCTTTCATTTGAACAAATTTCTTAAAATGTATAATACCACTAAAACTGTAGGTGTTCAACATGCTATGACTTTGGAAAGTGTACATTTTCATAAACAAACCCATAGTAAGTGTTGACAAAAATGGAAATAAAGTTGTATTATATATAAAACCTATTAAATTACTAGGTAATGATTAGGGAGACATAAATTCCTGTGTTTAATAGTGGAATTATATAAGAAAATTTATGAAAGAAGGACTATATATGGAAGATATAATTTATCTAGATAATGCGGCAACAACAAGTGTTGATCCAAAAGTTTATGAGGCTATGAAGCCTTACTTTGAAGAATATTATGGAAATGCAGCTAGTATTTATAGATTTGCTGGTGAAGCAAGAAAAGCTGTTGAGGAATCAAGAAGAATAGTTGCAGATTTTATTGGCGCGAAACCTGAAGAAATTTATTTTACAGGAGGAGGAAGCGAATCTGATAACTGGGCAATAAAAGGTGTAGCTCATGCTTTAAAGAGCAAGGGCAACCACATTATTACGAGTAAGATTGAGCATCATGCGGTTTTACACACCTGTGAATATTTAGAGAAACATGGATTCGAAGTGACATATCTTGATGTTGATGAAGAAGGTGTGGTAGATATCGAACAGTTGAAGGCTAGCATAAGACCAACAACAATTCTTGTTACTATAATGTTTGCTAATAATGAAATTGGTACGATTGAGCCAATCAAAGAAATTGGTGCAATCACAAGAGAAAAAGGTATTTATTTCCACACCGATGCTGTTCAAGCATTTGGACATGAATTGATAAATGTTGATGAATTGAATATTGATTTAATGTCGGCAAGTGGTCATAAATTCAACGGGCCAAAAGGAATTGGAATTTTATATATTAGAAAAGGCGTGAAAATAGAAAATCTTGTACATGGAGGTGCGCAAGAGAGAGGTAAAAGAGCAGGAACTCATAATACACCTGGAATTATAGGTTTTGGAAAGGCGACTGAACTTGCAAAGGAGAAGTTAGCAAGTAAGAAGGAATATGAGACTAAGTTAAGAGATTATTTAATAGAGAAGGTCTTAGAAGAAGTGCCATATACAAAGCTCAACGGTCACGCGTCGCAGAGACTTTCAAATAATGCTAATTTTAGTTTTAGATTTATTGAAGGTGAATCTTTGCTTATAATGCTTGATCAAAAAGGTGTTTGTGGCTCGAGTGGTTCGGCTTGTACGTCTGGTTCACTAGATCCGTCTCATGTTCTACTTGCGATTGGTTTGCCACATGAGATTGCACATGGTTCTCTAAGATTGACATTATCGGAAGAAACTACAAAAGAAGATATTGATCGTACAATTGAAGCAATTAAATTTGTAGTAGAACGACTTCGTAATATGTCACCTTTGTATGAGGATTTTGTTAACAATGAAAAGACAAAAACAGATTGTGATAAATGTTATAAAAAATAATAAGACTAACTATTAGAAATAGTCAATAAAAAGTTTTTAAAACAGAAATGTTTTGAATATAGTGGCGATGACTATATCATCGCAATCAGTACATTGAAAATTGCATGACAAATAGAGCATCAGTAATGGTGCTCTGACAAG
>JAZUIN010000113.1:0-4325 GCA_045642225.1 Lachnospiraceae bacterium
GTAACTCAACATAATAACTCCTACAGGTATTAAGTTGTATGCATGCCACACCATATGCACAAAGCCTCTTACTACTTTAGCAAAATCCTTCCTCATTTCTTCCATAAATACATTTCTCCAAGTTATTAATTAAGACGAAAAAATTTTAATAAGTCTTTACATTTGACAATTTCTCTATTTTTTCTATGAGTTCTTTATCCTTGGTGGAGTCGCAATAAAAATCTTTATAAAGGTTAGCATAATCCTTTAACAATTCACCTTTTTCTATCAGATTTAAAATACATTGTTCCCCTTCATAATCAAAAGCAAGACTCGAAGCAAATATTCCAATAAATTCTTTATATGGTAATAATTCGCTATATAGCGCACCTGCAAGCGATTCTATTGGCATTTCATACATCAAATTATGTACGTTGTTAAGGATTGCCCAGTATACATACTCCATTTTTTCGTGCAAAGCTTCTGTTTCTGCTTGTATTAACGCCTCTTTTCCCTTTTCAATTTCTTTTTTAAACAAAATACCATCTTCAATCGGCTTATATGGAAGATCTTTTATAACACATTCTGCCCCAATTTGTTTCATAACATAATCAAATTCATTGGCTAATGCGATATGCATAATCTCTCTAATATTTCTAGCCACTATGTCTTCATATATATCTTCCTTATACAATTTCTTTATGACGCTTGGATGCAATATACAGTTAGGCAACAATTCCAACCCACGATCATTTTCTTTTAGACACAATTTTATTATTTCAAATACAGCGTCTGATGTATCTTTTGTATAAAAATCCAGAATTTCAAGAAGCTTGTTGGGATTTCCACCAAATGAACTTCTATATTTCTTGTAAAATTCCAAGTTTCTATCCACAGTTTTTAAGTCTTTTCCATATAGCGCCATCATTGTTTTTTGATGTAAAACGCTAAATTTCTCCTCTATAACATCAACTTCGTTATTTGTAATATATTTTTCAAATTCTTTTTCAATTTTTCTACAATATGTATTATCATCCCTGTAAACATTAATCATTTTCAATGCAAAAATAGTTAGAATAACTAGGGATATCACAAAGTAAACACCTAACAACTCTTCTTCTCTAAATACCAATGACCAAAGAGAAAATGCTAAAGCAGTAAAAGAATACATACAGTATGCATAAAAATTCCTAAATGGTGGGCTTATTAATTGCTTCTCTACTATGTTTTCCCAATAAATGTATCTACTATTGTCAGAGAGAATAGATAATACAGATACCGTTAAAAAAGTCAACGAAGTTTGCCCAAGAAAAAGTTCTAACTCATTTCCTTCATACCATTTGCAAAATTCCGATATGCATATATTCGTCCTTTGTTGAATCTTTACCATAGTCCAACATATGATAAAAAATACAACAAACTCTATAAAATGATTTCCAGCTATCCTTTGTTTTGTATTCTTATCTTCACTCTTCTTAAACAAATGCATTATAATACCCCTTTCTCATAATATATACATTTTTCATTATCAACTTACGCATAAAAAAATATTGACATAGATATTATATCCTTCTTTATTAAATTTGGCACAGCGAACATATATAAAGTCAAAAAAGCACCAACACATCCTCTAGATGTGTTAGTGCTCCCTAAATACTTATAAATACATCCAAGCTCTATAGCTTACAACCTTCCCTGTCTCATCCAGATTGATTGCTCCTTGAGAACCCCATCCATATTCTGAATAATCATATTCAGCCAAAGCCTGCTCTAGCGATTCTTCTACATCCTCATAGGTCTCATATGACATTGTAATAAGAACCGCATCATCTCGCATTGCAAGCCAATACTCTGTTGATCTTTCTTGATATTCTGGTATATCACTAGAGCCAGATATTTCATATATTAAGCCATCAGGACTTTCATTCAAAATAAATTCAGGGGTGATTTGTGGATTATATGATGATCCTTCATATGCTCTTTCAGCACAAATTATCGTATAGCCACCTCGTGCTTTTTTGTAGCCATAATAAAAATAAGGTACTCCATCATCAGTATATATTGTATCTCCCACTTCAGCACTATCCACTACGTCAGCATCAAAGAAATCACGTTTATGAATCGATACCAATACAATCGGCTCATTATTTTTGTCATACCGCATTTCCCTAATAACAGCCTTGCCATCAAGATCATCTTCTGAAGGGGTACTAATTAGTATCTCTTCTTCCTCTTGCTCCGAAGTCTCTTCCTCGTTCACTACATTGGCATCCTCTACCGCTGTAACATCCTCTAAAGTTCCTTCTTCTGCCTTTTTACATCCTACACACAATACAACTGCACTAGTTGCCACAAGTATGAGTGCAAATATTCGCTTTTTCATAAATTATTCTCTCCTCCAATTCACTCTTTCTAAAGATGTTTATTACTATTATTCTACATTGACACTTGCATTAGAATAAACCAATAGTTTAGAACCCCAAATTTATATTTAACCATTTTTACACACCTATGTGATTCCAATACTCAATAACGTCTATTTCTAGTATATAAATCCTCATATATTCCTACATTCGATGGATTCTCAGGAAGAGCTTCGAACAACATTTAGCATATACAGATTAGCTAAACCTACAGTTTCGTCTGTCTGTGGTCCCATTTTTAAGATTTCTTCTTGAATCAAACTATCCAATCGAGTAGACAAATTTTTTGATATCTTCTTCTTTGCATTAGCACTAAGTCCCAACATCGCCTTTTCTAATGTCTCATTTGAAGTCTGACGCAATAATTCTTGAATACCTCTATCATCCATATCATTAATAATTTTATCCACTTCACTAATAACACTATAAAAAGGATGATTACTATCAATTGGAAGAATCTGTCCTTTAATATGTTCTTCCTTAGCCAGTCTCTCTTCTTCAGCTTGTCTTTGCATCTCCTTAAAGAACGCCTCATCTTCAGCTTCAACAGCAGTCTCAAATTCCTCTGTTATCTCTATTGGGACATACGAAAGTAAACGTCTGCACACTTTCTTCTCCCAAGTTCCCTCTCGCAAGCCTTGGGCACCTTCATGCATTATAATAAATTGAAGGCCCTCATATCCTGATAAACCATCTGCAAAATAGCGTCCAAAATTCAAAGCATCTTCGTCTTCAATCCAAACACCATCCGATATATCTAACAGCATTTCATATAAAAGGGCTCCATTAGGTAACTCGTGGATATCTTCGAGTTCCATTTGTAGTTCTAGTAATCCTTGCTTCCTCGCAAATTGCATCTTGCTTCTTACACACAACAATGTATCCAAAAGCATCTTATTGCCTTTTATCTGTTCTTCAGCTGACAATAAGCGAATTTCCTTGTTGCACTTTCTAATCTCCTGGTACATAAAATCTCTCATACATTTCCCCCGTTCTATAAATTTAGTAACTTCTTTTCTCCATTTTCCAACAATGAAAAATATGCTCCTTCGCCATCGATTTCCTCATATACAAGCAATGGTATTATCCTATCGTCGTCTCTTACAGAATTTGGATAAGAATCTATACCATCTATAAAAAAATGACTTTCACCATCAAAGAAAATATCATGCTGATTTCTATCTCCTGAAGCAGTCGATGTTGATACATGTCCTGCTATTATATCCATGTAAAACTTACCTTTTGATAGCGGATACTTCTCTATAAACATCTCATCTGACGTACCTGTTTCCCACCAATCTTTCGCATCTTCATCAATTCCAGCGTGCACAAATATTTGCTTTTCAGTCTTATAATACAGCGGCAATTTCTTAATCCAGTTAATCATATCCCCATAACTATCCATCAAACAACGTCGTACAAACTTCACGATTTGATCAGTCTTTTCACGCCCAGGTTCCTTATGATTAATTATGTTATTAAGATGCTTATTCTCTGCTTCTGTAAGAAAAGCCTCCAGCACAGTAAAGCTTCTAAAATCTGATAACCAGTCATTGTTATAACCATCCAAGAAATCAATAAACCATTTATCATGATTACCCATCAGTACAATCATGTTATCAGCTCCGACCTCCTGCTGCAGATCATATATGGTCTTCAACACTTTAAAGCTGTTACTTCCAACATCTATATAATCGCCAAGCAGAATTAACTTATCCTTACCAGATTTTATAGACTCCATATCCAACTGCTTAATCCTACGCATCAAAGGTGCGTACATGCCATGAATATCGCTCATCGCATAAATAGCCATCTAGCTCTGTCCTCCATTCTCCTTTTCATCTAGATATTTTCTATTCCTGAGACATATACACGTCTATCTTAATCCGCATACCCAATAACATCTGTTTCTGGTATATGTTT
>JAZUIN010000114.1:0-8363 GCA_045642225.1 Lachnospiraceae bacterium
GAGTTGTCAAAATTACAAGAACTGTATAAAAGTGATTGCTTCGAAGGAATTGTTATTTATGGCCGCAGACAGATTGGAAAAAGCGAATTAATAAAGAAATCATTTGAATTGGCCGATTGTAGATGTGTATATTTTGAATGCACCAAAGCGACTATTCTAATGAATGCGGATAACATTGCGGAACTAATAGCTAAGAACTTTGATATTCCAAAACCAGCTTTTACCAATGTAACGGAAGCAATTGAGTATGTTGCTAAGATGTCACAAGATAAACCAATAGTATTGGTTATTGATGAATATCCATATATTAGAGATAGTGCAGGAGTAATGGATAGTGAGATTCAAAAGATAATCGATGCGTATAAGAATAAAACAAAGCTTAAGCTGATTTTATGTGGATCGTATGTTGATGTAATGAAGGGACTTCTCTCTGAAAGTAATCCTTTGTACAAGCGCATTTCTACCAGTATGAACATTACGCAGATGAATTATTATGAGTCTGCGTTATTCTATCCTGACTATTCCCCTGAGCAGAAGCTGGAAATATATTCGGTATTTGGCGGCGTGCCATACTATAATCAGTTCATTGATACAAAACTAAGTGTTAAGCAGAATATAATTAATCTTATTTTGGATAAAAATGGTCGCCTTTCTGGAGGACCTGAGTCATCTATTGAGCAAGAAATATCTAAGATGACTAATGCTAACGAAGTATTTATGGCAATAGCTAGAGGGAAGAGTAAATTTTCAGATATACTGGCAAAATCGAATGTGAGTTCTTCACCTGCTTTAGCAAATATACTTAACAGATTGCAAATTATGGATGTAATAGTCAAGAATTCACCAATCAATGATGAATCTGAAAAGAAGAGTAATTATAGAATTAGTGATAGATTTTCTTTATTTTATTACAAGTACATCTTTACAAGAAAATCAATGTTAGCAAGTATGTCTACTGAAATGTTTTGGAATGAATTTATTGAGAACGATTTCAATAGTGATTTTGTTCCTAGAACTTATGAAGTTGTTGCAAGGCAGTTTTTGGTAAGAAAGAATGTTGAGGGTCTAGTCTCACCGGTATTATATAAGGTTGGAACATATTATTACGACGACAAAAAGAATCGTACAAATGGTGAATTTGATGTTGTAACTTTGAATCGAGACGGCTATGACTTTTACGAGGTGAAATATACAGAGAAGCCTGTAAATGATTCGGTTGTTAGAGAAGAACTATATCAGCTGAAAAATGTATCGATACCTTTTAATCGCCTGGGCTTTTTTTCTAAGAATGGTTTTGAAATAACCGAGAGCGACAAGTACATTTTATATGATTTAGAAGATGTGTATTCGTAATTATCCACTTGTGAGAACTTTGATACTAAGAGAAATAGGCGAACTAGTGTTTTCGATTAGGGGAATCGCATGTTGATTCATATCCTCTGAAAGCCCCTAGTATGTTAGTTGATGGTGTCTAGTTGATGGTGTCAGGTCAACGAGGCACTAAATTCTGTAATTAGACAAGAAGAAAGCTCCCAAGAGGAGAAGTCCTTCCTGGAAGCTTTGAAAAATATAGTTATTTACGAAGTTGTCATTAACGCCAGTAGATTTCACCATCTGTGCTAAGAACGTAATCGCCAGCGATTTCCTTAATTTGATGGTAGATGTCTGGATAAACGTTACTTAGTTCGCTATCTGATTTGTTAAATCTTAGCCACTGAATAGTTTCGTCTTTCATCTTGAGGTATGTCGTTCCTGACTTGTAGTAGAAGTCAGCGATGTTATTAATATCAAAGCCTTCTTCAAGTTCAATGATTGCATCACCTAAGTAACTGTCGCTTTTTACTAAAGCGTTATCCTTGAGGTAAATAGGATTACCATCGACTGCAGATATGATGTTGTCTTTTGTAGCGAATTCTGAGTTAGGCATGAGCTGGAATTTGTATTCTTCCTCGTCTCCACGGCTCCAGGCGATTCTGTATGTCTGTCCATTGCTGTCAGCGACAAAATCAAAACCTGCTGCATTAAAGAATGAATATGTAAGCGTATGATCTGGATCTAGATTGCTATCGAAGGATACTTTCATATCCTTATAACAAACATCGCTATTGCAACCAATGTAGTCACAAAGGAGTTCACCATTCTTTTCGAAAACTTCAATGTAGTTAATCACGTACTTATCATCAATAAATCCAGTAGCAAGTGCTAAATACTTAATGTTGTCCTGAACTTCCAATTTAACTGGGTCGCCTTCGTATTCGTAATCGCAAGGCATGAGATAAATTGTTCCATCATTTGTTACTACTGTTGCACTGAATCCATTAGTTGTGTTTGAATAGAATGCTTTTGCATTAGGAATATTTGCGATAAAACGCATTGAACTGTCGTTCTTATCAACCACTATGATGTCGCCGTTTTCTTTGAGACCAAGTGTTCTGTCATTATAATAGTCAAAGCATAAATCAATAACTGTGCCATCTAAGATTTCATTATGCTTTGTTTTGAATCCTTCATAATCCTTGATGTTAACTGCATCGAGAGGCATGTTATCTATTGTGAACTCATCCAAAACATTGTCTGGTACGAAATCGGCTTTACCCTTTTCATTATCCTTATCTTCAGCCTCTTCGTCTTCGATGCTTTCTACTTTTTTATCTGACTTATCCTTTTTACTCTTACTTTTGTTGTCGCTTGAGCAAGCTACAAGTGAAGTGAATGCCATGCTAGCACAAAGAATCATTGCGATTTTCTTCTTCATTTTTACTCCCCCTAATACCTTTTAGTTATTTTCTTTTGGATAGATCTAATATGTTGATTGGATTATCTATCCGAGATTATTGTATTCGAAACTAAGGGATAAATTATTAATGTCTCTGCCAATATAGATGTTGTATTTCATACTCAACTTCAAAATATCGGTTGTTTTTGGTGGGAGATGGGGAGGGAAGAAATAGTAAATGTTCAGCAAAAGAGTCCATTTGACAAAGAAATGGACTCTTCCTAATAGTCAGTGTGGTATGAATTAAGAGTATGGACTAGTTAATGGTGTTTTTCCATTGTTGGCACCCATATAAAAGTTCCAATTCTCTTTCCAATCGTGAAGATGCTTATTACGAATCTCATCGCTAGAATCAATAATTTGTTGCTCGCTTGGAAAGCCAACAGTACCGCCAGTGGTTAATGTTATATCTAATACAGAAAGACTTGGAGAATTCCATTTGCTTTTCATATAAACCTCAATACTCTATTGCTGTTTTATTAACTAATAATATATGTGCTTAGAATAGTTGAACTATTTCCGTAAATACAAGTAGTTGTGACGTTTTGGTGATGGTTTCTGTTATCGTAGTCATGCTGTTTCTGATGATTTTTTTATATGGGGATGTGAATATACATTCTCCTTCAGTGTAACCTTCTAACCCGCCACCTAAAGTGTCTGATATATATAAATCAACTATATCGGATTAATCCATTTCTTCATATCCTTAGACCTCATTCAGTAAAATAAAAGGCTATATCAATTGCCTACAATTTAAACGTCGCAGATTTTAACAAAGTTGTAGAATAATAACAAATAGTGTATGATTGGTTAGGGTATTATTTGAATGAAATAAATCTGATTGAAACATTTAATATTGGATTCAATAGATAAAGTGTTTTTATTGTAAAGTTGATTTAATTTAGACCACTTGGTATGTGGTTAGCTATGTGTATGAGGTTAGAAGAATGAAATACGAAAAACCAACTGTTGAGATTATTAATATTGAGAATGAAGATGTTATAGTTGCAAGTATAGGCAATCCAAGATGTTATGGAAGTAACGGTAATTTTGGTCAACCTAATAATACAAATCAGTTTTTAACCACTTTTCGTTGCGTGGGTTGGGGAATAGCAGAACCTTGTGTACTTGTAGCAGGAAATTCTTGTGTAGCTATTTTTGGTGGAGGTACTTGTACTGAACAATATGGCGGAGTGAATTAATAATAATGAAATACCGTATTGCTGATAATTGGTGTTTACGAGGTTATTCTAATTCGCCATATGTATTAATTAATACAGTTAATAAATCATATTATTTGCTTACGCAAAAAATGTTTTCTTTGCTTTTGTTGTGTGATGGTGTATTTGATATTGATTTTTCCCATCTAACAAGTGATGAAGAGTTTATTTTTACAAGTTTTATACAAAGAGAAATTATTGTTCAGTGTGACAATGTGCATTCGATATTAACAGGTCATAGTTATTACCAGTATCCTAATAGATTTGTTCCTCGTGTACATTGGTCAATTACTAGGAAGTGTAATTACCGATGTCGACATTGTTATATGGAATCGCCACTTTGTAAAAGCGATGAATTGTCTACAGAAGAATGCAAAAAAATCATAGATCAAATGGTTGACTCTGGTGTGTTGTCTGTAGATATTACAGGTGGTGAGCCTTTTGCACGCTCTGATTTTTGGGATATTGTTGACTATTTGATTGAAAAAGACATTAAGATTGAATTGATATATACTAACGGTTCATTTCTAAATGAAAGTGTAATTAAACAATTTGAACTTCGCGGAATTAAACCTGGCTTTAGCATCAGCTTTGATGGTATAGGTTGGCATGACTGGATGCGTGGTATTAGTGGCGCTGAAAAGATGGCTTTAAAAGCTTTAAAAATTGCTCAAGAAAATGGTTACTATACTAATGTCGAAATGTGCATTTTTAAAGGAAATAGAGATGTACTTTTTGACTCGATTGAATTGCTTAAGGAATATGGCGTCGCTCAAGTTAAGATAAATACCGTAATTAGTTCTAATTTGTGGAATGAAAACTCAGATAATAACTCTATTTCATTTAATGAATATCTGGAATTTGTTATTGCAAATATGGATAATGTATTTTTACGTGGAAATGGAATTGAGATTTTATTCGGTTCTGTGATTAATGTATCTGCAAATAAAAAGAAGTATTCGATTGTATCAGATAAGGCATGTGATGAAAAAAACTATAATAGTCATTACCTTTGTAATTGTATTCGAAATAGTGCATTTATCTCGCCAGATGGTAGACTATGCCCTTGTATGTCAATGTCTGCTTTTGATGGTGATATGCGATTTATTAGCATATTTGAGAAGCCACTTGTTGAACAATTTTCTTCTGGAGAATATATAGATTTTATTACAGCTACCCCAAGTTCTTTGTTCAAAAAGAATCCAGATTGTGATGTGTGTGACTTTAAATATAGGTGTTTGGGTGGATGCCGTTCATTAGCATCAATGAACGGTCAGAACGTTAGTATTTGGGGTACAGATAAAAATGCTTGTACTTTATTTAAAGAGGGATATATTGAAAGGATAATTGAGAAAGCGGCTTTGTCATATGAAAAAGCTGATAAAAGTATTAACCTTTGATGGGATGGACTTTTATTCAATCGCAAAGGCAATAGTTTTTAGATATTCATTTAAATCAGATTTTGCAGTAGCCTCATCTAAATTATCGTATTCTTTAAGCATTGACGTGATTAATTCTTCTTCTGTAATTCCTTTTGTAAGTTCATTCCAAAGGAAAGCACCTGTGTCATTAAGCTTTATCATTCCTGAAAAATCATTACTAGCTTCCCCTATTGCAACTACCATATATTCAGCGCCAAGTTTTCTGATAATAAAACCATTTTTGATTTTCATATAGATTTTAACCTCCAAATACTAATCTTTTGATTTTTTGAAATAATCTTTCAGGAAAAGTGCCTACCAACATAATATAATACTTTATCCAGTAATACTTGTAATGATTAGTAACATATTTCAAATATTTCGAATCCGTAACAGGGGTGAAAGTTTTACCATCTGATGAGAATTCTGTCATTACTGCAATGACCCAATCATGAGGTACGCGTTCGTATTTCCACTGATTGTCACCACAAATAATATAGTGTTTTTTATGTACTGCTATAACACGATGAAGTACATGGCGACCTGTGGGTCTAATAAATAGTACAGTATCGTATTTTTTTGCAAGGCCTTCTAGTTTGTTTATTATGATTAGAGACTCTCGATTATGAAGAAGAGGTTCCATACTATAGCCTTCTATTGTACGGATCATACATCCATGATCTTGAAGATATTTCCTTAATCGTAATGGACTGTTAGGGTTATTGCTTAAAGCTTGATATGATACATCTATTGCATCATTTGAAAAATTGTTCACACCCATTTTATAAAATGGAATACTTGAAAGAAGCTTATCAAGTAGGTCCAATGTCTTTAATGATGAATTTTCATCATTTGAACGATACGTTTGTAATAGAGCATATTCATAAGCTGATTCGATAGGAAGCTTTTCAATGATATTCACTTCGTTTCTGTAAAGAAAACACATTCCTTTTAAAGGTACAATGATGTTGGAATTTAAATTGTGCTTACCGGACCACGGTGAACCACATGCATATATTTTATCGTCCTCGACAATTATTAGTGGTTTATCATCATTTACAATTTTAGCCCTAGAACCAAATCTTTCTAACCAAAGTTTTGTGTGAGTAGATTTACCTGTGCCACTTGGTGCGATGAATATGTATGCTTCATTATCAACCGAAATAACGGAACCATGAATCAGAAGGGTATTAAAGCTTATAAGGCTTTCTGCTATCTTTCTGTAAACAGTTAAAGTCTCAAAATATTCGTAGCTTTGCGCATAGTCTTGTAACCATTTGTTAGAATTAGCATCATGATCTATGTCATCTAAAGTGATGTGAATAGTAATATCTGGTTTTTGTTTTTTACTACTAACCAAATAATCTTTGCAAAATCTCTTAGTGGATTTATACAGACAGGTAATGTCTATTATCTTATTAGCAAGTTTGATTTTGAATCTAGGCATTCCTTTTTCCTTTCATTTCTATCCGACTATGACATTTTATCACATTAGAACACTAATTCATGATTTGGTTAAGAGTATCTTTGATATTAGTTTGTTTTGCAATTTTGCAAGTGGATTATAGTACAAGAAGCTTTAGTACAAACTTTGTAGGAAGAGCGTAGGGGCGCGTAGGGCTGCTAGTGCTGCTGCAAAAGCCTAGTGCATTTCCAAGCTGCATTTCCAAGCTAGTTTAGTAACGATTGATGGTGTCAGGTCAGTATGAACATTATGAGACCTAATGGAGACTATGTGCTTCATAGAATAGTGAAGGTGCGTAAAGAGGATTATTTGATTTGCGGTGATAATCAGCGTTATTATGAAGTTGTACCTAAGGATTTAGTAGTTGGCCTTATGACAGAGTTTAGCCCTGATGGTGAGAATTTCTATACTGTTGATGACCCTAAGTATGTTATGTATGTTAAAAAGCATTGTAATTCCTATTGGTTAAAGTATTACGTTAATTGGATTTTATCTTTCCCTTCAAGGGCTATTAGTAAATTGATGGTGTCAGGTCAGTATGAACATAGTGTGTGCTTTAAATTTTCTATTCCATTAGACCCGCCGTAAAAAGCGGGTCATTTTTTATGTTGAATGACCCGCCCAAAATGGTGCATCCTGAGACGGTGGAAATCTATTTCTTGTTTGAGGATGTAAGAAATTGATGAGACTTGACAATTAATGTTGAAAGGTAAAACATTTAGTAAAATCGTGCATTTGTTGATGAATAAAAAGTGTAAAATCGTGCAAATCAAGCATTGTAAAAATCGTAAATTCGGAAAATACAACTTGAAAAGGATTGAAAATAAGGCGTTTCTTGGCTATGGTAACCATGGAGGTGTTAATTATGTTTAAACGCAAGATATATGATGCCATATTATCCTGGAAGGAAGAAGCGAATGGAACATCTGCACTCCTTATAGAAGGGGCTAGACGTATTGGAAAAAGTACGGTAGTAGAAGAGTTTGCAAAGAATGAATACAAAGATTACATTGTAATTGATTTTTCAACCGCCAGTAATGATATAAAGAATAACTTTGATAATATTGGTGACTTAAACACATTTTTTAGGAATTTATTTATTCTTGTAGGAAAGACTCTTCCTGAGAGGGATGGATTAATTATTTTTGATGAAGTGCAATTTTGTCCCAAAGCAAGACAAGCAATCAAGCACTTAGTCAAAGATGGTAGATATGATTATATTGAAACAGGATCACTTATATCGATTACAAAAAATGTACGCGATATACTTATTCCATCGGAAGAAGAAAGTATAAAAATGTTTCCGATGGATTTTGAGGAGTTTCTTTGGGCAAATAATAATACTATCTATGCAGAAGCAATAAGAGATGCTTTTGAAAAGAAGAAACCACTTGGTGAAGCCATACATCGTAAAATCTTGCAGACCTTCAGAACGTATATTGCTGTTGGAGGCATGCCACAGGCTGTGAGTGCATATGTAG
>JAZUIN010000115.1:0-2009 GCA_045642225.1 Lachnospiraceae bacterium
CCACACATCATACCCATTGAGATATTTACACTTGGATTCATTTGCATCATCGACACAGACGGACGATCATTCCAATATTTATACGCCAAAGATTTAAAATCCTCACTCACAAGCGTATAATCTTCTTCGCGAACATAAGAAAAAATTACAATACGTCCTCTGCCGTCATGTTCCATACTCATAAACGAAAGTATTACAACCGGCTTTCCCTCGATAGTTTCTTCGTGAACGATATAATCTGTATTTTTAAATTGTTCGTCATCAATTATTATTTTGTAGCAATGATTTTCACGCAGACAATGCTCTTCTTCCAAATGGAAATGAACTGTTACTTGTTTGGGATATGGGCTCGCAGCTCCCACCCAAAAAGTAAGCTCCCGACCCTGAATCATAATCTTTTGGTCTTCTATTATATATCGACCGTATGGTTGCCAAACACCTGTTAATTCCATTAATAACCTCCTAGCATAAATCAAACTCGCGCATCACACAATCTACGCCCAAGGATCTGCAGTTATTGGAGCTTTGATACCTGCCAAGATTTGAATATCATTTACAAACCACTGACCTGTAGATGGTTTCTTACGAACCTTAATACTTCTTGGGTTATCCGCTCCGCCACTAGTGACATAAATGGTTCCCCAGTTCTCTTCTGTAAATGAATAGCTGTTTGAAAAAACAGTAATTTTATAAGGAACTACAGGAGTATAGTTATTCTCCGCCTTAGCACCTTCAAAAAATGATAAAGGTAGGTAAGATTTATCTGTCAATCGCTCCTTGATAAATTGCTTCGTGTATGTACTAACCTCATCCGGTCCATTCAAAAATTCAAACATCTCAAATGAAATTGTTGGATTTTTTGAATAGGCACACAATGCAACAACTGCAAGAGCTGCTGCTTGGTAAGGAGTTTTTAACTCAGCCTCCTTTAATGCCATTAACTCCTCTAATGTTTGCGGAAGCTTTTCAAATGTAAAAGTTTCCGTAATATTTGTTACCACATCCATAAAAAGTATCCTCCTCTGAAACGATTATCCCTTCATTTCTATCTCTTCTTATATATATCTTCTAACGTTATATATTCATCTTCTCCCATTTCAATTATGAGAGATACAAGCTCATATTCATCAGCTACATTTTTTCGAACAATGAACCCCTCGCTAAAGTTCGCAGTATTAACAATGACAATCTCATCATTATACTTCTTTTTTCCAAGAAAGAAGTCCTCTCTTGTTTTCTCTTCCTGACTATTTTTGATTGTCATTGTATAACCACAGTCATGACGCGAAAGGCCTGTTTTCTCGTGCTCGTTTTTCGTGTTCTCAATGGTCACCTCTTCCCCAGAATCACTTACGTAAGTTCCAGCAATTTCCTCAAGAAGTGAATCCATTCTTTCGTAACTGTACGGATAGTCAACTCTCTTTAAAATATGTTCATCGGTTCTCCCTGGATTTACAAGATTAACCCCAATCAAAATAGTGCCATCCTTTTGCAGTTTAAAACTAGAAATATAACCATATATTTGATCATTCGGCGATGAAATTAACTCATCATAAGAAAGCCTTAGTTTTCCGTTATAATTCACAATCTCTGTTTCTAATTGGACCATCCCGCTTCTTACTATTAGTTGATTGTCAAATATTTCAAACACATAACCAATGCTGTCCTCTGACCAGTATCCTTCAATCTGGGAAATATCCGTTACATTTACTAACTCTGTCCCCATCCGTTCCATTCCAGGACCATCTAACCTTTGATTATGACAGCCTGTCAGCATATTTAATAAACCAAGCAAACCCATAATCGCCATCACGCTCCACATCTTACTTAATATATAAAACTTCATTGGAACCCTCTAGCAATTTTCTAAAACGCTTTTAATCTCCTCTGCCATAGCGAGATAGTACTGATATTCCTGAATCTGTTTCCAGTTAGTAATTCTATCGACCTTAAATCCATACGAATAATCTGGTAAATTATACTCTGTACGTAATATCAGATCTTTCAAC
>JAZUIN010000116.1:0-2297 GCA_045642225.1 Lachnospiraceae bacterium
CAGTTCCTGAACCCTTTTCATATCTGGCTCCTCTGGTAAATCTGTATTTTCCGATGCATAGTGCAAACGCTTTTCGAAATCCGCAAGCATATCATAAAAACGGTCCTGGAATGTTCCATCTTCCTTCTGATACTTTCCAAAGCGAATGTCCATAAGTAAATCATGCTCTTCCACTCTACAAGTATTAATTTCACCCTTCTCCAGAATATCTAATGCCATCATAAATAATCTTATCAAATGCATAGCATGCTTATTAAGATGAATATCATCCTTCTTCTTATTGCGCTTACCTATCTTCTCATAGTCCTTGATAATATTAGCCATAGTATTCCACATATTAGCATAGTCTCTGAGAGGGTAGTGTGTCATATTTGCATTAACATATATTTCTGTCTCGAGCTCTGGATTTATTGCCTTATCAATAAAAATCTCGAGACTACCATTTTCAAAATTCTTATAACTCGTATTAAAACTATGCATAGCATTTTTAACAGAATTATATATATGCTGCTCTTTTTCTCTCTGCGGAAAGGAATCTCTTGCCAAAGCATTTTGAAGTCTTCGAAGCTGAGCATCCGCATATCCTCCAAATGACTGAATCGCTCTTCTTGATAAAAATAATTTCTTATTATCAAGCAGCATCTGTCCAATATCATTGAGATATAAATAGTGCTCTGGATTAAGACCTAGCAGTTCTATGGTATTGGGATTGCAGCTAAGAAGTAGCGTGATCATCTTATTAAAACCATATATAACTGTATCAGTATTATCATCAACATACTGCTCGAACTGAGTTAATCCTATTAAGTCAGATTTTTGATTAAGCGTAATTCCACGTACATCAATATCGCTACCCTCAATGTTTGTTCCATAAGAATAGCTACCTGCAAGACCAAGAAGAATCACATGCTTTCCAAGATGCTCATTCGTCTTGATAAAATCATATTCTGTTCCTTTTAAAATGTCATTGAAATTTATCAATAGATATACCTTCTTTGTCGTAAATACTTGTTTTTTTACAAATGCATTTACTTATATTATAAAGAAAAAGACCAATCTTTTCGACTAGTCTTACATTATTTTTCAAAAGCATCTAGCAAACATACGTTCGAGATGGTATAATATTACTTAAGCAAAGGTGTTACCAGACACGGTAGGCGGTTAGCCCTCTAATAGAGGGACTGTGACCCTCTGATTACATAGAAACCCAAAATGGGAATCCACAGAAAGGAGGGCTCTGCAATGATGATAGCTTTAGAAATTTTTGGTGCGGTTGCTGCCGCACTCACAATCTTCTCAGCTGGAGTTGCAGTTGGAAGATTTATTGAACACAAAAATGACCGCCATTAGTTTTCCAGGACCTATGGCAGTCATTTAATGATTTCATATAACTGGGGCTGACCGTCTATCGGTAGCACCTTTGTGTTTTCTTAATTCTATTATACGCCAAATCCTCTCATTTTCAATGATTAATATCCCAAATGTTTCATTCGCTTGTTTTTATCGCTTGCTTCTTTGAAAAACCAAGTGATAATTGGCATTGGCCATCCTTCATTCTCCCAAACTTGATAAATATCTGGGATACCACTTCCTCTATACAACTTAGCAATCATCAACTCAATAATGCTTCGTAATACCTCTTTTATTATTTTTTAATTGATCTGCTATATCTACATTGTGGAAAATTCGTGCATCCATAAAATCTGCCATATTGACCGCTACGCTCTCGCAATTTTCCTCCACACTCAGGACAAACTGTCGGATCAGAAGAATAGCTTTCTTTTGAGGTAATTGTTATTCTTTGTGCCGCTTTCTCTTTTGCTATAGGGTTATTAGCTGCACATTCTTTACATGTACCAAGGTTTACATGACCAGTTCCACCATAAGTCTCAAACTCGTTATCTCTGGCTATTTTTCCACAATATTCACATTTAAGCCAACGATTATCATCTACATCCCTAACTTGCGTCTCCTGTTGTTCTAAATAAGATTCAATATTTCTTTTGAAATCTTCTTCAAGCTGATGCCTCTCTTGTTCACGTATTTCAGCCTCTTTACGTGCCTTTTCCTCAGCTTCTCGTAGATGCTTTTCTTCTTCTTCTCTTTGATGTTCTCTCTCTTTACGCCTTTGCTCTTGCTCTTCAAGCATCTGTTTATAGCGTTCTTCTCTTTGGCGCTCTCGCTGTATACGTCTTTCTTTTTCTAATCTTTGATTGGTATTAAAATGCTCTTTAGCCCTTTCTAATAAGCTATTTAAAGATGTACCATTAATAAATAATTGATTACCAATTATCTCA
>JAZUIN010000117.1:0-2036 GCA_045642225.1 Lachnospiraceae bacterium
ATAGCGGTTGCTCTGCAGCACTATAATCATATGCTGCTATTCCATATTGTTCCCACAACATTGCTGTATTTATATCGCAATGAATATGGCTTGATCCCATAAAAACCACATCTATTGAGTTATGTGGCTGATCATACATTGTTCTTGCCTGCATAATACCATGTTCTGATTTTACACACAACAATCGATCTACTGCAATAAATGATAAGCACATGACAACCGTAAATAACAATAATATAAATACGCTTTTGACAACTAGAATAATCTTTTCTTTCTTCATTTAACACCTAAAAATTCATATAAATCATTTCCACAGCCCCTGTATCCGGCCCATATATTCCCAGAACTAATACCACAAAGAATAATATCCATACTAACAATAGGAACTTTAGTAAAGACAATTTATCAATAAATCTCTTTATACCTATCCTATATATAATAATTTCCGAAATAACAAATACTGCCAAAATAATTATAAAAATAAATACCCCAATTTTATCTATGTATATCCCTACTGAAGACAGCTGAATGCCTACCGTCTCATTACTTCTATTAGTCATCATCTTTACAATGTAGCGAATTGCATCTGCTGTACTATTTGCCCTAAAGAAAATCCATGCAAATGTAACTTCCATCAGTACAATTATTCTTCCAGCAACCCCGTCTCGAAGCTTTAAGTATTTCTTATTTTCTATAAAGCTATCAACAATAGAATATATACCATGAAGAACTCCCCAAATGATAAATTTACCGCCTGCTCCATGCCATATTCCGGATATGATAAATACACACATTATATTAAAGTATTTGCGCCTGGTTCCTTTTCTATTACCACCTAATGGAATATATATGTATTCCTGTAACCATTTACTTAAGCTAATGTGCCATCTATTCCAAAAATCCTTAATGTTTGCAGCTAGATAAGGTGTATTAAAATTTTCTATAAGTTCTATTCCAAACAATTCTGATATACCAATAACAAACATTGAATACCCAGCAAAATCACAATAAATTTGAATTGAATACAAAATAGCTGCTAGCAACAAAATCCACCAACTATACATTTGTGGTTCATTAAAGGCTTGGGTTATTGGAACAACAAGTCTATCCGCAATAACCATTTTATAAAAGCACCCTATAAGAATATACATAAAAGCTTTTTTCAGGCGCTCGAAAGATAATAATCTAACTTTTGAAATCTTAGATAATTCATCAAAGAAATCTCCCGCTCTCTCAATTGGTCCACTTATAAATTTAGGGAACCAGCTCATATATAGATGAAAATAAATTGGATTTCTCATTGGCTGAATTTTATCAGAATAAATATCAATCAGATAACTGATTGCCTGAAATGCGTAAAATGAAAAACCGATAGGAATCAACACTTTGTGTGAACTTTCGGTATTGTTATTTATTAGCAAAAATATATCTTTTCCAACAAGTAGCAGAATAGCTATTACTCCAACAAATAACCCTAGAAACACCCTTCTAGCCAGCTTGAATTTCTTACACCCACTTAATACTAGGCCTTCTAAATAAACTAGGCTACTAAAAATCAATATAATAACTCCTGCCTCTTTACTAAGAAAAAACGGATATATAATGCTTGCGATTGCAAGTGTATAAGGCCTTGTCTCAACTTTAAGAGAGTAAAACAGAACTAAGACTATGAATAAAAAGAACAAAGAAAAAAACGTAAATTGCATATATATGTCCTAACAATAAATAACATCATGATTTCACTTTATTTATAATCTTACAGACCGCATATTAACTATAATAAAAAAACACATTAATATTTTCTTAATTATGATAAGCACAACAATTTCTTCAATTCTAGAACTCTTTCTTCCGCTTCTATTCTTTCTCCTTATATACTCAATTATCATTCTACAAAAAAGAGGAACAATTACTATCACACAATCACCATTTTAAATTTGTTACTCTTTTTATGTCACAATTTCAAAATAATATCATTGACCCCTTTTCAATAGAAATATGTATCTGCTTGTCCAATGAAAACCATAAAAAGCCTC
>JAZUIN010000118.1:0-2218 GCA_045642225.1 Lachnospiraceae bacterium
TTTTAATCTACAATTTTTCAACACTAATCATTACAAAATTAAGCATCGAATATAAGCCCTTACTTAAATATTCCTGATCTCTTTTACCGTATTCAACCATAAACCAATCATTCCATGCCTGGTCATAACAATCACATTCAGATACTTCTATTTTTATCTGATCACTCACATTCTTTTCTAAATGTTGTTTCCACCAATCTACAGTTTTGAATAATTCATGATCTCCATTTTCCGCCCACTCTTTAAAAAGTTCTAATTGTTCACCATCTGGCTCGTATTTAATTCCTGGCACTACAATTAATACATTTCCACCTTTTTTTACATATGGCAATATTTTTTCATCAAATACACCATCCTCACATCCGAAATAGTGGTAAGTATCCACACTTACAATGGTATCAAAATATTCCTTCGCAAAAGGTAGTTCAAGTGCATTTCCGTGTATAGGTATTATTTTATCTTCAAGTCCATTTTGTCTTATCGTCTCCATATTTTCTGTTGCATCAATCCACAAATCGAGCGCAAATACTATATTTGCCTTTGTTTCATTAGCAAGAAACATCGTGGTAAGTGCCTTTCCACATCCTAAATCAAGTACACGACCACCAGATATTGCCTCTTCATTTTTACTTATGAGTTCATCAAGTAAAACAAAAGAATTTGGACCCATTAAAAAATCATTCGTATAATATTTTTTATATTTTTCATATCTTTCTATATTCATTTTTATAATCTCTCCTTCAAAAAAACATTTTCTACTATAACTATGCATTGTAATACATATCATAGATAATGTAGCCCGCTTTATCTTTTAAAGAACCTTGATAGGTTTCCATGCACATTTGACACCTTGGTTCCGTCAAAGCATATCCGCTTGTAGGATAAATCTTATATTCTGACGATGTAATAAAGCCAACCTTATTGTAGAAATGATAATCGCCTTCCACAAGGATACCCTTATAGCCCATTTCTTTTACTTTTTCTATGCCCAGTTTAAGCATAGCCTTTCCTATTCCCTGTCGTAAAAAATCTGCATGAACAGATACCGGAGCTAACAGTACTATCTCTGTCTCATCAGCTTTACCGGCGTCACCTTCCGGAGATGAAGCTAACGGGAACTTAGAAAATAGAAAATGTCCTACTATCTTACCTTCTATTTCAGCAACAAATGACAATTCAGGAATATAATATTCAGAGTCCCTGATTTCCTCTATCAGCGCGATAATATCAGTTCCATCAGAATGTTCTGTTCCTTCCTGAAATGAACGTAATACTAATGAAATTATTTCTTTATAATCCTTATGTGTTTCTGGTCTTATTTTAATTGATTTAAACATTTATTTTTCCTCCATAATCTTCTGATAAAAATACATAAATAATTATTGAGGACTATAGAAACTACATATATTATTTTCATAATCTAGGCAAAAAAGGCAAAAAAATACCACATCAATCTAGATGTGGTATAAATACTTTATGCACATAGAGATTAATTATGAGCGTACCAAAATAGACCTCTATCTGGGTAGAAGCACAACTACTTATTCTGATACTACAATATTAAGCTAGTTTCTATTATCCTCACTTAATACAATGCTCTTAATAATTTAATCTCCTTTCATTTTTTATTCAGTCTACCAAACAACTATAATGCTGTCAATTCAAAAATTGAATTATCTAATTGATTATTTCACAACAATAGCTCCGGAGCTATTGTTGTGAAATAATCATCCACTAAATGCTTTCATATTTGAACGTACTCCTAGATTCCAAAGTTTACCCATGATATTCTCGTATCTATAATCATGACTGCCGTGAATTTTAACTATAGGCTTAGATGTTGCTTCCTTTAATTGTTCCAACCAATATTGCACTTGCGGATGTTCTAATAATTTTTCTTCATATTGTTGGCTAACATTTCCACTATTCATATGAAGTAAATTACACTTAATAGGTTCATCTGCAACCTCACTCAACCATTCAATATTTCCCATTATTACCTCACCAACTGCTCATTAACCATTATATTAATTCAGATAATGAATGAATCTTACAATACTTTGTTTCAACGTCTGCTACTGGATTAGCAGCTATCAATATAGGTGTAATTCCTAGTTTTTCTGCCCCTTCCAAATTTCTTACCGAATCATCTATAAACACAGCTTCTTCAGGGGTACATCCGCATTTTTGAAGTGCATCCAAATACATTTTTTCATTA
>JAZUIN010000119.1:0-69888 GCA_045642225.1 Lachnospiraceae bacterium
ACCCACGCGTTACTCACCCGTCCGCCACTCAGTCACTAAATCGTCACTCCGAAGAGATCGTGATAAAGTGCTTCGTTCGACTTGCATGTGTTAAGCACGCCGCCAGCGTTCATCCTGAGCCAGGATCAAACTCTCATGTTATAAAGTTATTTGCTTCGCAAATGACTTTACCGCGAGCCCTCGTCACGTAGTGACGTTTAAAATGGCGAGCGTCCTTTCATTTGCTTACTACAAACATGTTTGATCTTCGGTTCAAAACTAAGCTTGGCTTATTTTTTGTTCCAAATAATTTACTAGTCTAAAAGACTTAGGTTCGTTCAATCAAAATGAATTGATTGGGTTGCATTTACCAATTTGGTTTGCATTTGTTTCACTATTTAATTCTCAATGTACTGTGTTGTGTCTTAGCGACGCAACTCTGATATAATATCACTACTGTCTTTGTACTGTCAACAATTTTTTTAAGATTTTTTTACATTTTTTTACAATTATTAATTATAGACAATTATAAATCATCCCAGCAACTTCTTTTATACATTTTTAACACTAATAATTACCACCCACAACCTATCTTTTGTACTTCAGGTGGTATTTTATCCTGAATATTCTTCTTCATATACCTCTTTACAAATATTTTCTTAATTCTAGGTGGTATAAAAACTCAATAACATAAAAAACGGTTCTAACCTTTACTTGGGGATAAAGATTAGAACCTATTTATTTTTTTAGAAATCAAATACTTAATGATAACAAACATTGAATCTTTTAATGATAAAATGCACATTCATTTCTAAATAAAACTATCAATTCACACCTCGTGGAATTTTAATATAATAATGTACTACTTACATTCTTCCTTCTTTTTTAAGCTGTTTTTTTCGTGCCTTTTTCGCCTTTTTCTCTGCTTTAATATTCTTATATTCTTTTCCATACATTATATGCTTAACAATGATAACTATAGCGAAAATAATCAATACTACAATAGCTAATGCAATAATAGCTATTCCAAAAATTCCAAAGAAGAATACATTCGGTTTAGCAAAGAAAGATGCTGATGTATCGTTAATTTTTCTTCCTTGAGATTTACTATATTTATCTGGCACTTGACTAATCCCTTGATCATTTTTAGGGAAACTTTGCATATACATTGCTAATGCATCCCAAGCCTTAACCTCTTTGCCATCTTTATAAATAATTGCATCATCAAAATTCTCTATTGGATTTCCATTTTCATCTTTTGGTTGTAATGATAATAATCCGAAAGACGCATCTTTTACAGCACCAAGCATTTGACCAGAATACAAATCAACTACAACACAATATAAACGTTCATCCTCAAGCTCAACTTCTTTTCCATTTTTATCAACTAACTTAGTATCAAAAACTTTATTTAGCATCATACGGTCTTCGCTGAATTTAAAATTCATACCACTCATATATAATCTTGTACCTGCCATCAAATCTGATACAGACGCATCTATTTCTGCTGCTGTTTTGAGTTCTTCTCCAGTCAAATATAACTTCAATAATGGATATCCAGGTACTCCATCAGGTCCAATACCCAAAGAATATGAATTAAATACATCATCAACTGTAATATTGCCTCTCATATATGTTCCTCGTATAGTTCCACTTGGAACAACTGCTACATCAAATTCAGTATCCGGCTCAGCTTGCCTTGCCCCATACAAGAAAGCATCTGACATAAAGTCACCCAAATTTTGACCTTGATGATCATCTGTTATAGAATCCAAACCACAGAAATCAAATGAAGACTGTGCTAGAACTTGTTTCTTATAAAGTCCAAATTGTGACAAATAATCTTCGTCAATTGTCTTCTCAAACTTATCTATTGTGGCCTGAACATTAGCATCACCTTCTATAGAATCATAGGTTGGGATAAGCTTATAATCATTCATTTGCCATCTTCCATTTGATTTTTTTGTTAAGTTACAAAGACCAACAGCCTTAGAATACTCTCCACATGCAAGAATATATGTATCGCCATATTGACGTGCTTCATCTAACTCAGTGTGAGAATGGCCAGCTAAAATAACATCTATTTCAGGAACTTCTTTTGCTAAAATTTCATCTTCAGTTTTTCCTTCTTCACCATCCAAACCACAATGACTAACTACTACTATCATGTCTGCATTTTCATATTTCTTAATCTTTGAAACAGTATCTTTTACGCACTGAATTCTTTCATCCCCAACTTGAAAATCAAGCGTACATGTTGGTTCACATGCCAATGCGTTATCTCCAAATACTCCAATAACAGCTATGTTTGAATCACCTTTTTTAATCATTGTATAATCTTTGACACCGTATTTATCAAACACATCTTTTGTTGCAGCTTCAGCTCCCGGCGAAGACCAATCAATATTACACTCAACTATTTGTGGCAATTTATCATTCGATTCCATTGCTGAATTAAGCATATTTCTTAAGCCTTTTGACCCAAAGTTAAACTCGTGATTGCCAAAAGTAGTTACATCACATCCAAGCATTCCTAGGATTCTCAATTCAGATGCTTGTTTTTCATATAAAGTATGAAATAGTGTTCCCATTGAGAAATCACCACCATCTATATAAAGCGTATCCGGATTTTTCGACCTTTGCTCACTAATTATCGTTGCCATCCTTGCCGCACCGCCTATATTAGTATTAGGCACACCCCGATATTCAGTATAGAAGCTGTTAAAATTAGAATGAAAATCAGATGTAAATATAATATCTACCTTCTGTTCTTTTCCAGCTTCTGTTACAGATGATACAGCAAATATTGTAACTAAACATATTGCCAGAACACTTGTAATCGCAATAATTCTTTTTAGAATTTTTTTCATGCAAAAACCTCCTCATTATATAAAAATTTCAACCCATATTTGCATACCTATATACCCTTCTCCTAATAAATATTTTTCTATTTACTATTGTATATAGTATGTAATACATCAATAGAATTATAATGTTTCATATCTAACGCTTTAATAACTTATATAACAGGAAATTTTTCTACAAATAAAAAAAGACGTTTCCTAAGTTTTCACTTAAAAAACGTCCTTATTTATTGCTTTGCTCTATAATAATCTGGTGCGTTCCAAGCTACATTTGGATCCATTCCAGTCTTCTTCCATTCATTAGCATTTTCATTATAGGACGATACTAACAAATACTGAAACTCATCCGAATCACTCAACGAATCATATACATATTGAAGCGGAATCCATGTTCGGTTATTCGACGGATTACCCGAATCGCCGATAAACACCTCTTGAGTTGCATCATTATAAAGCCATGTAGTAATGTAATGCCCTGGAGTCTTCTTCCAATATGAATTTTTATTTTCACTGCTAACTACGGCAACCATACATTTTGAAGCTTTAACTTGTTCCCTAAACGCCTCATAACTATCAGCCTTGTAATATACGTCACATGAGAATCCTAGTTTTTTCAAGCAAGCCTTCATATCTCCCCAACTTATAGCTCCCGCTTTAGAAGATGGCGAATAACCTGTATTCTTTCTAGCGAAATAATAAATGTCAAGCGGATTTACTTCGTATGGCGAAAATGTATCATATATATTTGCGATACAACACATTCCACAACCAAAAGAGCCGAAGTACTGTCCCCTTAAATATTCATTACACCATGCTCCCGACCAATCAAGTCCACTCTGCCATGCAGTTGGTCCTTGAAAAAATGTATATACTGTTTCCTCTGGATTTCTAGCATCTACTGCCTCTGGCGGAGCAACAGCTACCGTCTCATTCTGCGGCGTAGCATCTGCATTTTCATTATCAGTCGATTTCACATTTAATATAAAAGCTAACAGTATGATAAATGCAGCGATTACTACCAAAATTGATAAAATAATTTTATTATTCTTGTCCATCTGATTATCTTTCGATTATTTCTATCTATAAATTCACAAAATGTTCTTGTAAAGCAATTAATTACGAAATTGTATTATATCATATATTCGATGTGTCCGCAAAATAAAACCAGGACTTGCCACGCCTTATTTCAAGCGGGTTTGCCCTGGTTTATCATTTCTTATAATTATTTTATATCTACAACCAACTTAATAGCATACAATAATTTCTATTGTCGTCAAAAAAACTTAACGTAGTGTCAATTATACCTTAAAGTTGATATTTATAACATCTTCTTAAGTTCTGCTTCGGAAATGTTAAGGCGTTTTGCACCTTCTTGAACGGAAAGTAGGTTATCTTTGACCAAATTAAATATTGCATCATAGACACCTTCTTTATGCCCTTCGGCCCTTCCTTCTTCTATTCCTTCAGCTCTTCCTTCTTCCTTCAAATCGGTTTCTCTCGCATTAATCGACATATATTCTAAACTTATATTCGGATTCTTTTTAATCATATCTATTTCCTCCTGAAGCTGCTTTGTAAATTCGCTACTAGGTTCCTTACCTATCATAAATTCCAAGAATACCCTTAGTTCCTCCTTTGAAATTGTTCGCAGGAGTTTAATCCTTAAAAAATCCTGCTTAGTTAATGAAAAATTAAGCATAGATTTTTAGATTATATTGAAATTTAGAAAATAGAATCAAGAAAACTTATGCTCTAATCAGATTGTAACACCTGTTTAGAGCATATTCAATGATTTCAAAAAGATTTAATAAAAATTTAATAAAGCGTTTATAAAGTGTTAATAAAGTATTAATAAAGTGTTAATATAATTAAGAATAGGAAATACTTTTCGCAAAATTAAAAACACCACACTCAAGTGTACAAAACGACTTACATGTGGTAAAATAAATGTCAGTAGGAGGCATCTTTCGATGTTTCCGCCATAAAATGTTAAGAAGTAGTTATCCTAACTTTAGACGGAGAGGATGACTACTTTCTTTTTTTATCTCTTGTATCAATTACCTTGATGACAAAAGTGATGATTGAAATCAGGAATGTACCACCAGCAAACAATACTAGAAGTAACGTAAAAATCCTTTGTCGTACTGACAATTTATACCATATATAAGTTTGTTTGCCGAACGTTTGTTCTGTTATTATTAAAAACTTCTTCTCTATAAAGGCAGACTTTGAACACGAGAAAGAAAATGGAAAACTTAAATAGAATAATCTAAGTAATAAAAAAAGCTAGCATATCAATTTGATATGCTAGCTTTATTAATTATTTAAATATAACCTATCCTCTATGGTTTTCCTTAGAACTTACCAGCCTTTGCAGCTTCCTCTACATAGACGATAAACCACGTAAACAAGCCATTTCTTCGCAATATAACAAAAACGTGACGCAAATAAACAGCATAATCTGAGATGCTTCTACACACAACCATACGCAATTTCATCAATATGAAACAACTGCTAGAACAATCTATACTAATATAAAACGAGGATATTAAATACAATGTATCTCATACCCTCGTAAATGCATCTTGTTCGCTAATAAATGTACTCCTATTGCAATATTATTAGTAAAGATATCAAGAACTAAATCAAACACACTATTGCGGGTTTGTACCCAACAAGTATTTGAATCATTATTAATTTTTACAATATATATTATACCATTTATTAGCCTAATTATCAATTAACTCTTATAAAACAAACCCTTTAGTTTGTCATCAGTATATCCTTCATAGAATTTCTGCCAACCTACCCTACAGTACAATACTCTCATATCAAAATACCTCCTGATACCATTATAACAAAAACAGCTACTAATAAATAATGAGAAAAAGATATAAGGTGACAAGTCAAGAAAAACCAATCAAAAAACCCCTTAGGCTACTACATCCTAAGGGGTTAAAATGGTTAATTGTAATTGACTTTATATATTCTTATAAGTTACATATAAGAACCACATAAAGCATCCATATGCTACTGTTTGGAAAAATGCTTCCACAATCTCAGCTACATTTGCAAACATAATTACAGCCTCAGTGCCTATAAAAGCAAGTATAATCTCAACTATACCTATAA
The DNA here is from genome assembly GCA_045642225.1 of Lachnospiraceae bacterium. Lineage (GTDB taxonomy): Bacteria > Bacillota > Clostridia > Lachnospirales > Lachnospiraceae > RUG191. Next base: position 5,976 of record JAZUIN010000119.1, read on the forward strand.
CAATACTTATAATTAATACTATGAGACTAAGCCTCCATATTAATGTACCTTTGTCTGCTAATTCATCTAGCTTCTTCTCTCTTAGAAGGCTGGCATTAGAATCAATAATTGTCTTAAACATAAGAATCACGCATACTTGACTTATTATCAAAGCCGCTGTAGAAATAAAGTTCAGACCAGTAGCCCCAACTAGGATATAACCTATAATTTGAATAAGTAAACTTGCGATAATGTATTTGTAAACTTTCTTATAAGCGTCTGAATCCTTCTTTGCTTTAGTTACTCCTACCATCATAAGGATAAATGATATTATGCTTAAGGCTTTTGCTATATAGAAAAAAACTGTAACAGACGTAATTGAATCAACAAATGTACTCTCATACTGAGTAAAGAAGCCTACTATTCCAGAAATCACCGCACCCATCATGGCGACTTCACTTATTAATTGTATTAACTGCGAATTGAAGATACACTTAATACCTTCTCGCGCATTCTTCTTATCTGTCATATTATTCTCCCTCTTTCACTATTATTCATCACGAATCTGAACACCATCTACATTAACTCTGCAATGACCGTTTCGACATGTTCCATGAACGGTTATATCAATATTTTTATACATGGCATCCTTGTTATTTCTATTCAGATATCCACTAAACGGCCAATTTGAACCCCAGAATATATCATATGCAAATTGATATTCCGCAGCATTGGCAGGTATTGAGAATTTTCTGGTTTTACAACAAGGTAACATCGTTTCTGAATACTGTCTTACAGTATCATTAGAATAAATTGGTTTACCCTTATCATCAAATTCCTCAATTTTACGAGTTGCAAAATATATTTCCTTACAAGCGAACCCTGCTTTTTGATGAATAGTAACATTCGCCCTCTTATGTTCCTCTACAGATGTCTCAATATACTCACTAGTTCTAGAAATTGTTGCTTGATTATTATCCTTAAGGAAAGTTGTTGTGTAGGAAATAGGTTGAAATGTTCCTATATTATTCTCTGATAATGCTGCATCATTATTGATTATATTCTTAACCTCATCCAGGCTTTCTACAGAGACAAATTCTCCTGCATGTTCCGTATTACCACCAATAACTAATACATTAAATTGCGTATTTGCAAGAATATTCTTATAGGTCGTATTACTTGAAACGTCAACTCCCTTTATAGCAGCTTTGAGTGCTGCTTCAACCTCTGAACTATTAGAGGAAGTTTCCATCTTTAAGTAAATCATTCTTCCATAATCAACATTTCTTATATATACAGGAGGATTCTTAGCATCAAAAGCATTCTTCACCTCATCAATTGATGTGTAAGAACCGAAAGCTGCTGCCGGATCTCCTGTCGGATAAGCAGGAATTGACACATTGTAATATATTTGCTTATATGCCATAACCATTACCTGCTTCTCGTTATTTTGAATTTTATTAAAATCAATCTTAAGAAGGCTTCCTAGATCAACTCCAAAGTCTGCCTTTGCCTGAGCCTCAGAACTAATCATAGAATACTTCATATCATAGTTAGCTTTAGTGTTCTGAGGTCTATCCGAATTGTTGTACCAGTTATAAACCACATCATCAATAGCTCTCTTCGTATCGGAATAAGTAGGTTGACATGTCACTGTACCATTTCCACCGATATTAGGAAGATTAACAGTTAATTGTACATCTGATCTGTCTGATGTATTGATTGGTACCGGTTGACCATCCATTAATTTCGTATTGGCTTGAAGGAGTGCACCAGGGTATACATCCACTGAATTACCGGAAATAGCAGAAATATCAGCCGAACCGTTTTCTACACTCTTCTTCTTACGAGTTATTACTTTAAAGGAATTCTCATCTCCCTCTGCCTCTTTAGGCTTTTTTATACTTTCACCTGTACCTTTAGAATATAGTATATCATGGCTATCGTAGTTTAGTCCCTTGACATATTGATTTATATCATCATGATCATCCCATCCATCAGCTTTTACTTCACCTAGACCAAATAAAGATGAAGTAGTCGTAGTATCTGATGTGGAATTCTCTGAAGAAGAAGCATTGCTTTTCTTCGTATGTACAGCAGATTTATATGCTGTATTTGTTAAGGTATTGCTATTTTCTAACACCCTATCAACTGTATACTCATTATTAGCATTATCCGGTGAATCTTTATGTTGCTCATCTAGATCAACCATCTTATCAGCATCTGCCATTCCACCATGGCAAATCTTTTTATTGGCCTCCTCATCAGATATTAGAGGAACTTCTTGATTATTTACTTCCTCAGTCTTGTTAATAAGCTCTGGCTTTTCTGAATAACAACCCTCTATGAACTTATTAAACTCCTCACACTTCTTTATAGTACTAGAAGAAAGCTTCACTGAATCAGGAGTGTTGTCTGCCTGTGTTGGTGTTACATTATTAGCCTCTGTAGATACAGTACTGTTAGTCGCTTTATCCGCGTTGTTATCTTTGTTATCTTTATTATCATTGCTGACATCAGCTTCCTTAGTTGAATTTGATGCGGCTTTATTGTTATCAGCAGTCGAGTTTGCTCCCTTATTATCCGTAGTATTAGCAGTACTATTTTGAGTAGCATTGCTTGACTCACTTCCTGTGGTCTTATCAGCCTTTGCAGCTTCACTTAGAATAATAAGATTAACTGTTCGAATATACTCGTTGATAATCAAATTCTGTGCAGTATTGATATCATCCTGATTAGCTAAAAATCCATACAAGTTAAAGTATAGATTACTTTTCTCTATTAAATCTGTGTAAGAAGCCAGAATATCAGCCCCATTATATCCCTTAGCAATTGCTTTTCTTTCATCAGCGGAAGTAGCACTACTAAGCTTTGTCATGTAATCCTTAGATGTGTCCACTGATTTTTTAACTTCATTAAGACTGTCATAATAAGGATTTAGATCAACGTCCTTATATTCCTCATTTGCCTTTGTTCCATTAAGGGCATTAATAGACTCATTGTATACTCTATCTATACTAGAATCAATATTGTTATACTGAGGAGTCAGCTCATCACTTAAGCCCGCCATCTTCGTAATACTAGCTGCATTCCAGTCTATTGAAAATGTGCCTTTATCATCCTCAAACTTCTTCATTGAATCTCTTTGATATGCCGGCATCTTACTTGAACCTTCGTCGATCTCTGCTTGGGAAGGACTAGAAGCGTTAGCCACAGGTGTTGCCATCATCACTAAAGCAAGCGACAACACAAGTAAAATCGACATAATAACCCTACGCGCTTTTTTCATGCTTATACCCCCTATATTGTATTTCTTTGTAAACAATTATTACAAAGTTTCCATCTTTTTTCAAGTATTTTTACTAATCGAAAAAACAGAAAAAGATATAAGGTGACAAGTCACCTTAAGTATTGGAATCTCACTTATCCATTTCACCTTTCCATAGAATAAGCCTTACTCTAATCGACTAGGAATCTAAAAGCAAGGTCAAGCGCTTTGCGTTTCGCTGAAAACCTTGCTTTAAGACCGCTAGTCGATTATTTATCGGCTCCAAAAATCATATGGAAAGGAGAAATTATGAATAACATTAGAGATTCCAATACAAAATTTAAGATAACTATTGTTGAGTGTTTATTAAGGAGGATTAGATTATGACTTACCAAGATTTTGAATCAAAGATTATTGAGCTTATAAATACTGAATTATCAGATGAATTTACTATTGATACTAAACCTGTTATTAAAAATAACGGCATTACTCTTCACGGACTTGTTATTAACAATGGCAAGTGCAACATCTCACCTACTATTTATCTTGATTACTACTACAAGGAGTTCGAAAACGGAGCTGACATTGATAAGCTTGCTAAACAAGTTGTTGCTCAATACAAGAAATTTGAACTAGATGAAGACTTTGATATCTCTGTATTCACAGATTACGAGAAGTGCAAGGATAATATTTCTTTCAAGCTCATCAATTATGAGAAGAATAAGGTGCTTCTCGAAGATATCCCTCATATCAAGTATCTCGACCTTGCAATCGTTTTCTATTACTTACTCGAAGGAGGGTTAAACGAAACAAGTGACATCTACATACTTCCACATCTTCTGCACATCTTTGCTAGAAAATGGCGGTTTGACCTTCTTTTCTTCATCAATTTCTCTTAGTAACGGTGTTATCTTAAATGCTCTAGCTGGATTAAAACTAATCAACATCCTTTCATAAGCATAATCAAACATTAGATTACACATAGACTTTATTCGTTCTTGAGTACATTTAGAATCCTTTCGTACCTCTCCTTTGTATTTCCCTTCTGGAACTACCCAAGAACCATTACTCATTACATCCTTAATATGCCCAGGTCCGATATTTTTAATTGGCATATCATATAACAAAGTGCAATATCTATAAGCACTTTCAACAGACCTAATAGCACTATCAGATGTTAACTTCTCAAAATACTCCTTACTCCAAACATTATACAAATCAGAAAATGTGTTTATTTCACCTACAGTGTATTCAAAAGGATTCTCTGAATACTTTTGCAAAGCATATTCAGCTTCAAATCGTGTTTTGAAAGTACCTATTCTTTTATACTTGTATTTAACCATTCCAGTCTTTTGATCAATTACAGAACAACCAACCTTTGCTATAAATGGATTTGTTCTATCTTTCCTAACTTCTATTGAGCCTGTTCCATTACCTCTTTTTTTCATTGTTTTTGGCATCTTGATTCTCCTTTCAAATTAGAGATTCAAAATACTTATTGGTTTTATTCCCTGCAATAGAATGGTTTTCTACTGAAACAGTCAAAATGACATGACGTAAACCGTTGACGCAAAAGCAACGAGGGCATCTCAAACGCAATGTTGTTTGATAGCCCTCGTTAAAGTGACGTTTTTACGCCATTTTTAATTCTTTATGTGTATTAATTAGAATTTTCCTTTATCTGCTGCTTCTTGCACAGAAACAACAAACAACGTATTTTAGCCATTTATCAGCTAAAAAACATAAACGCGACATAGATAAAAATTACATTCTATAACGCTTTTAACAGCTTTTACACGCAATCTTGTCGAAAAATTCTTAGAACTTTCCAGCCTTTGCTGCTTCTTCTACAGAAACAGCAACTGAAACTGTCATACCAACCATTGGGTTGTTACCAGCACCGATAAGACCCATCATCTCAACGTGAGCAGGAACTGAAGAAGAACCAGCAAATTGAGCATCTGAGTGCATACGTCCTAATGTATCTGTCATACCGTATGAAGCAGGACCTGCAGCCATGTTATCTGGGTGAAGTGTACGACCTGTACCACCACCTGATGCAACTGAGAAATACTTCTTACCTAAATCGATACATTCCTTCTTGTATGTACCAGCAACTGGATGTTGGAAACGAGTAGGGTTTGTTGAGTTACCTGTGATAGATACACCAACATTTTCATGATGCATAATTGCAACACCTTCTTGAACATCGTCAGAACCATAGCACTTAACTGTAGCACGAAGTCCATCAGAATATGCCTTCTCATATACAACATTAAGTTCATTCTTAGCATAATCAAACTTTGTCTCAACATATGTAAATCCGTTGATACGAGAGATAATTTGTGCAGCATCCTTTCCTAAACCGTTAAGGATAACACGTAAAGGCTTTTGACGAACCTTGTTAGCCTTCTCTGCGATACCAATAGCACCTTCAGCAGCGGCAAATGATTCGTGACCTGCTAGGAAGCAGAAGCACTCTGTCTCTTCTTCTAATAACATTTTACCAAGGTTACCATGTCCAAGACCTACCTTACGGTGATCAGCAACAGAACCTGGAATACAGAAAGCTTGTAAGCCTTCACCGATTGCAGCAGCAGCTTCAGAAGCTTTACGGCAATCCTTCTTAATAGCAATTGCAGCACCTACAGTGTAAGCCCAGCAAGCATTTTCAAAACAAATTGGTTGGATACCCTTGATCATGTCATATACATCAAGACCAGCATCCTTTGTAATCTTCTCAGCTTCTTCGATTGAGCTGATTCCATATTGATTCAACACAGCATTAATCTGGTCGATTCTTCTTTCATATGATTCAAATAAAGCCATTTTCGTTCTCCTTTCTTATTCTACTCTTGGGTCGATAACCTTAGCAGCATCAGCTACACGTCCGTAAGAACCCTTAGCCTTTTCCCAAGCTGTATTAGGATCATCGCCTTTTTTGATAAAGTCTGTCATTTTACCAAGAGAAACGAATTCGTATCCGATTACTTCGTCATCAGCATCAAGAGCGATACCTGTTACATAACCTTCAGCCATCTCTAAGTAACGAACACCCTTCTCGTTAGTTGCATACATTGTACCAACTTGTGAACGAAGTCCTTTACCAAGATCTTCAAGTCCTGCACCAACAGCAAGTCCGTCATCAGAAAATGCTGATTGTGTACGACCATATACGATTTGTAAAAATAGCTCTCTCATAGCTGTATTAATAGCATCACATACTAAGTCAGTATTTAAAGCTTCAAGAATAGTCTTTCCTTGAAGAATTTCAGCTGCCATAGCTGCTGAATGAGTCATACCTGAGCAACCGATTGTCTCGATTAATGCCTCTTGTATAATTCCTTCTTTTACGTTAAGTGTTAACTTACATGCACCTTGTTGAGGAGCACACCAGCCAATACCATGTGTAAAACCCGAAATATCCTTAATTTCTTTAGCCTGTACCCATTTTCCTTCTTCAGGAATTGGAGCTGGCTCATGCTTTGCGCCCTTAGCTACTGGACACATATTCTCTACTTCTTTTGTGTAAATCATAAGAGACTCCTTTCTTATTTCCTTAATTGTGTTATTACACATCACTGTTATTTTCTCATATTTTAAGCCATTAGTCTAGTTAATTCTTTGCTTAATGACAAATATTTAACAAAGTATTTATAGCACCAACTATTGCTTAGCAACAATATTGCCTTTTTCCTTGTAAATGGAATTCGCTGGCACTACTCCTCTAACTGAGGATGTTGGATAAATGTTTGAATTTGGACATACGACTGTACCTGGATTTAACACACTGTTACAGCCTACTTCAACGCCATTGCCAAGCATAGCACCAAACTTCTTAATGCCTGTTTCAATTTCTTCTTTACCGTTCTTAACCACAACCAAAGTCTTGTCAGACTTAACATTTGACGTAATAGAACCAGCTCCCATATGTGACTTGTATCCAAGAACTGAATCCCCTACATAATTATAGTGTGGAACTTGAACTGTGTTGAATAACACAACATTTTTCAATTCTGTAGAATTTCCTACAACGCAATTCTTACCTACGATTGCATTTCCTCTAATAAATGCACATTGTCTGATTTCTGCATATTCATCGATAATAAGTGGACCATGTAAATACGCTGAATCAAACACAGTTGCTGATTTAGCAACCCAGATGTCTTCTCCTCTTTTCTCATAGATTTCTGGGTCTAAGGTATTACCAAGCTTAATAATAAATTCGCTTATTTCTGGCAAAACCTCCCATGGATAGGTCTTTCCTTCGAACAACTCAGCGGCTATAGTCTGAGATAAATCATACATATTTTCAATTCTACACTCTTCCATTTGTTCCTCCCTAGCAATTCTCTATAGTTTCATAATAAGAAATACAGTATGTCAAATATTATTTCTTGTAATACTGGCTCAAATAATTAAATCTACCATTAAGATCTGTATTTCTTGTGTATTTTGCTTTGACCTTATCTGTCTTATCACCGATAAAGCTTTTTAATTTAACAAGATATTCTTCCTCAGTAATATTTCCTTCAGCTACAAGAGTTAATCCTTTCTCCCAACTAGCTGTTAATTCTGGATTTAACAAAGACGGAATAGATGCTCTAACAACATCCATTACAAGCTCGCCTCTTAATGTAGGTGTTATTATCTGAGTCTTCTTATTAAGTGACAAATATTTAATATTAACAAGCTTCTTGAGAATTTCTGCTCTAGTTGCACTTGTGCCTATTCCACTACCTTTAATCTGGGCACGAAGCTCTTCATCCTCGATAAGCTTACCAGCATTTTCCATAGCTAGAATCAAAGATCCTGAATTATATCTCTTAGGTGGGTTCGTTTCACCCTCTTTTACATAAAAGCTGTTAAAATTTATCTCAGAACCTTTCTTTAATTTAGATATAACTTCTGCCATTTCTAGTGGATTTGCATTTTCTGATTCATTCTCGCTATTCTCATCGCTCTCGTTCTTATCATTCTCGTTCTTATCTTGCGCTGAATCACTCTTTTTCTTCTTGAAAGAATAATCCATCACCTTGAGATATCCTTCATCCTTCAAATACTTGCTAGATGCAAACATAAGCTCAGAATCAATCTTCGCTTGAATATTACATTTCTCATAAATTGCAGGATCAAAAAATATTGCAAGAAATCTTCTAACAATCACTTCATAAACCCTTATCGCCCTTGGATTTAAGCTTTTAAGCGCTCCTATGCCTTGTCCTGTAGGAATAATAGCATAGTGATCTGTAATCTTCTTGTCATCTACATATCTAGTTTTGGCTAAACCCTCGTATCTTTTCTCACTCAAAATCTGTTCTGCGAAATCTCTCACAGAATTTAACGACTTAAGACCGCTGATATTTTTGGTGATTTCCTTAGAAACTGCTGTAGAAAGCACTCTCGCATCCGTTCTAGGATATGTACAAAGCTTCTTTTCATACAATTCTTGAACGATTGCTAGTGTTTCATCCGGACTAATCTTGAAAAATTTAGAGCAATCATTTTGTAATTCTGCCAAATTGTATAACAAAGGAGGATTCTTCTTCTCCTTCTTCTTCTCAATTTTGGTTATTATAGCCTTAGTTTCAGCCTTAACCTGATCATTTTCATCAAGGGAAATGTTAGTGTTTGATATATTGCTTACATTAACATTTTCATTAACTAAACCACCAATAAGATTAACTGCATCTTCCTTCTTCTTGAAGCCATTTTCCTTATATAGAAGCGGTGATTCAAAATAAACCGAGCCTTCTATTGCTTTCCATTCGAAGGAAATGTTACATTTCTTATCCTCAGCCTCAACCAATGAGTCTCCCAAAACTCTGTAAAAAGGCGTTTTAACGAAATCTCTTATCTCACGCTCTCTCTTAACGACCATTCCAAGAACACAAGTCATAACTCGACCTACTGAAATAGCAGCATAATCTTCATTCATACAATTAGCCAAGGCATAACCATACTTAAGCGAAAGAAGCCTTGAGAAATTAATTCCCATCAAATAGTCTTCCTTCGCTCTAAGATACGCTGATGTAGACAAATTATCGTAAAAGGATAAATCCTTCGCTTCTTTGATTCCTCTACGAATTTCCTCTTCCGTCTGGGAATCAATCCATACACGACGTCTTTCTTTACCAGTTACGCCCGCTTGCTGCTCAACCAATCTATATATATACTCTCCTTCACGCCCCGAGTCAGTACATACATATATTGTCGAAACATCCTCTCTATTAAGAAGCTTTGCTACAATATTAAATTGTTTTTCAGCAGATTTAATCGTCTCGTATTTGTATACGTCTGGTATAAATGGCAATGTATCTAATCGCCATTTCTTCAAATTCTCATCATATGCGTCCGGATAGCTCATTGTAACTAAGTGTCCCACACACCAGGTTACAACAACATTTTCCGACTCCATATATCCGTCATGATTCTTAAGATTCTCCTTAAGAGCCTTACCAAATTCACGAGCAACTGAAGGTTTCTCTGCAATAAACAAAGATTTTCCCATTTATTATAATTCCTTCATATCTACTAGTACGATTTTTTTATTCTCTTCTGCTAATTCTACCAATGCTTTGTCAAATGACTTTGCAGAGAATAAATATATTGTATTAGCAGTAATTCTAGCCTGTTTCATAGATTCTAACAACTTCTCGTAATCTGCTTTTGTAAGCATTGCATTTTTCCAATTACAGATACCTACAACGTTCTCACGTGTAGAATCCTGACCAATTATATCAATTGTGCCATTCTTACCAAGCCAAGTACCAATCTTTTCAATTTTGATTGGTGTTTGTCCAACTTTATTTAATAATCCTAAGTATTCTTGACATACCTTCACGAAATATCTCTGTAAATAATCATCTAATTGCTTATCTATATATTTATCATAGAATCTATCTGGTGACATACTGTATAAATCTGATAAATGTGGATATACAAAATGGAACCAGAAGTTGATGTAATTGTTCTTGATTCTATAGATACCCTTCTTAGCGTTATCCCAGCCACCTGTTTCAAAGGAAACAACCTTCTCAATTACATCAAATGCAGCTAAGTTCTTCATGTAAACGCTAATCTTAGCTCTAGAATATCCTGTATCATTATAAAGCTCGTTAAGCTTCTCATTTCCACTAGCTATTGAAGCAAGAATTGTGTCATACACTGTAAGCTCTCTTAATTCGCTACTAATAAAGTCCTCTGCTTCACTAAACATATATCCAAATGGGTATAAAATGTCCGCACAAACATTTTCCTTAAAGGATCTAGCCTGATTCCATCTGTTAAGATAAGAAGGCACACCACCTAATATTCCATAAACTGTTACGCTTTCTTCTACTGAATAGTTTGGAAATGCGCGAACTACATCTATAAATCCAACATCGTCAAGCTTAATTTTTGTGTCAATTGCTTTAGGATATTCTTTGAAAGCTTTATCTAATTCACTCTTAACCCAAGTCAAGCTAGATGCACCTATCACAATAAATACATCACTAGCTGTTCTCTTGAAATCAACTAATGTCTTTACAAATGTATCATCCTTCTTAACAATATATTCAAAGTCATCAATTATAATTACGCTTCTCTTATTCTTAACCTCAAGAGCACGTAAACTATCCATATAAGATGTCAAATTACTTCTAATCATTTTGACACTTACATCTTTGACAAAATGTTCTTGCTGCTTCTCTGGTGAAGCATTTCTTCCTCTATAATAGAAAGACTCTTTATCTTGACAAAACTTATATAGAAGTTCTTCCTTAAGGCATCCCTTAGCGCCGTATAATAGCACCAATTGATTCTTATTTGTATTATATAATGACTCTAATTGTTTCAATTCATTTGTTCGACTTACCATTTTAATTCCTCACTTTCCCCGCATACATAGACGCATAATATATTGTATAAAAAATCAAATCAAAGTGCAATAATAAAATGTGTGTTTGTTAAATGTAAATTAAACTATATATTGTGTTAAATGTAAAAAAAAACCACATAAACACCTAATATTGGTGTTTATGTAGTATTAAAAATATTTTTTATTTCTTTGTAATATATCCTTCTGCCTTAAGCAATTCAGCGCAAAGAACAGCACCACCGGCTGCACCACGAACTGTATTGTGAGCAAGACCAATAAACTTCCAATCATAAACTGTATCTTCACGAAGTCTACCAATAGATACTCCCATTCCATTTTCGTAATCAACATCAAGAGCAACTTGTGGTCTGTTATCTTCTTCAAGATATTGAATAAATTGCTTTGGTGCACTAGGAAGCTCTAATTCTTGAGGCTTACCGCTGAAGTTCTTAAGTGCTTCAACTAATTGCTCCTTAGTTGGCTTCTTCTTGAATCTTACAAATACAGAAGCTGTGTGTCCATTAAGAACTGGAACACGGATACATTGACTTGTAATAACTGGGCCTTCTGCTGGCTTAATTACGCCATCTTCAATCTTACCCCAAATTCTAAGTGGCTCTTTCTCTGATTTCTCTTCTTCGCCACCGATATAAGGAATAATATTGCCTTCCATCTCTGGCCAATCCTTAAATGTCTTACCTGCACCAGAAATTGCTTGATATGTTGAAACAATTACTTCCTCTGGCTCAAATTCCTTCCAAGCTGTAAGTGCTGGAGCATAAGCTTGAATTGAACAGTTAGGCTTAACTGCTACGAATCCTCTTGTTGTTCCAAGACGTTTCTTCTGGAATTCGATTACTTCCATATGCTCTGGATTAACCTCAGGCACTACCATTGGAACATCTGGAGTCCATCTATGTGCTGAATTGTTAGATACAACAGGTGTCTCTGTCTTAGCATAAGCTTCTTCAATAGCCTTAATTTCATCCTTAGTCATATCTACTGCTGAAAATACAAAATCAACATCTGAAGCAACTTCTTCTACTTCATTTACATTTTTAACAATTATTGACTTTACAGCCTCAGGCATTGGTGTTGTCATCTTCCATCTACCACCAACAGCTTCTTCATATGTCTTACCAGCCGAACGAGGTGAAGCAGCAATTGTTGTTACTTCAAACCATGGATGATTCTCAAGTAGAGAAATAAATCTCTGTCCTACCATACCTGTTCCGCCTAGAATACCAACCTTTAATTTTTCGCTCATTTTAAATCCTACTTTCTATAATAATTGAATAATTGCGACTTTTATCTTCTATGACGAACATTTTCCATTGTATTGTTCGTCCCACGCAAACACTTGTCGCTCCACGAAAAATAATACAATAAACTCACATACTTTGCAAGTAAAATTCTATAATATATCGTACATTTTTTTGTACATTTTATATAAGTCTTACTTCAAAAACTCTTCGTAGGAACTAATAGCCGCTTCCATTGATGTCTTTGAACAAGCACCTACTGTAAGTCTCTTATTAACGCAGGTCTCCATAGATATAGCTTCATATATATCTTCTTCAAATACTGGGCTTATAGCCTTAAGTTCTTCTAAAGACATATCATCAATTGCAATATTCTTGTCAATGCAATATAGAACGATTTGACCAATGATACCATGTGCATCTCTAAATGGTACTCCGTGATTAACAAGATAATCAGCAGCATCTGTAGCATTTGTAAATCCATTATTAGCACTCTTGTACATATTATCCTTATTGAATTCCATAGTATCAAGCATACCTGTAAACAACTGAATACATCCGTTTGTTGTTACCATTGCGTCAAATGCTAATTCTTTATCTTCTTGCATATCCTTGTTATAAGCAAGAGGGATTCCTTTCATTGTAGTAAGCAAGCTTGTCAAAGCTCCATACACACGACCTGTCTTACCACGAACAAGCTCAGCAATATCTGGATTCTTCTTCTGTGGCATAATAGAACTTCCTGTTGAATATGCATCATCAATCTCAACAAATCTATATTCATTGCTGTTCCATATAATTACCTCTTCTGAGAATCTAGATAAATGCATCATAATCGTTGACATTGCAGATAAATACTCTATCAAATAATCTCTATCACTAACGCCATCCATAGAATTCATACAAGGACCGTAAAATCCTAATTCTTTAGCAGTGAAATCTCTATCTAACGGATAAGTTGTACCTGCAAGAGCACCAGAACCAAGTGGACAGAAATTCATTCTCTCTCTGATGTCGCGAAGTCTAAGTACATCTCTTCTAAACATTTCAAAATACGCACCCATATGATGTGCCAATGTAATTGGCTGAGCTTTCTGCAAATGTGTAAAGCCTGGCATTATCGTCTCAGTGTTTTCCTTCATAATTCTAAGTAAAACATTTAAAAGCTCTTTCAACTTCTCTTCTGTGTATTCAACCTGGCTTCTTGTATATAGTCTCATATCCAAAGCAACCTGATCGTTACGCGAACGTCCTGTGTGCAATTTCTTACCAGAATCGCCAACTCTATCAATCAAATTAGCTTCAACAAAGCTATGAATATCCTCATATTCTGAAGTAATAGCTAATTTGCCGGCCTCTACGTCCTTCTCAATCGACTCTAAACCTTCTAATATAGCCTTCTTATCTTCTTCTGTTATTATTCCTTGCTTTGCAAGCATCTTAACATGCGCTCTACTTCCCATCAAATCTTCCTTGAAGAAAGTCTGATCAAAAGTAATTGATGCATTAAACTCATACACTAAATCATCTGTTTGTTTGGTGAATCTTCCACCCCATAACTGTGCCATATCTATCCCTCTTTTATATTTATTTTTCCTATTGGAAATGTATTACATATGCCTCTCATTAAAGCTAAATACGCAACCACAATAATCCTGTCGATACATATTATATTCTTCTGAAATCTGCGTAGAACGCAAGAATCCATTCCTCTTCTTAAAGTCAGAATATAAATATTTCACTCCAACTTCTTTGCCTATTCTTGCTCCTATTGTATTAAGCAGTGCTGCATCCTTATGCGGACTAATAGAAAGTGTCGTAGTAAAATAATCAAAATCACCCTCTACTGCCACTCTAGCCGCTTCACCCAATCGAAGTTCAAAACATTTCTCACATCTTGCCCCTCTCTCAGGCTCCTTCTCTAAGCCTCTTGCAGCCTCATAGAATTTATCAGCTTCAAATTCGCCCTCAATAAATCTAATCCTATTAACCTCTGGGTTATTATCCATAAATTCTTCTATAAAACGTTTCTGTTCTTCTCTTCTAAATACAAATTCTTCTTCTGGATAAATGTTAGGATTATAATAAAAAACAGTAATGGCAAAATATTTCGATAAATATTCTAACACATAACTGCTACAAGGTGCACAACAGCTGTGTAACAACAACGTTGGTACACAGCCGTCATCAATACTCTCTATAATATTATCTAACTCTAATTGATAATTCTTGCCCATTACTTTAATGTTCTTCTTTGTACCCACATTACAACTAATGTAAATGCATATATAACACTCATCATAATCATGAATGGTGCGTATCCAACTAAAGCACCTACAACTATTTGAATTGCAATTGGAATAAGATGAACAAACCAATACTTAATAGCAGCTATTCTACATGTAAGAACACCCATAATACCTTCTAGCATCACTATTGTACATAGCGGAATAATAGGTATCTTGAAATAGTTATAACTAACAAGAATTATTGCAAACAAAGCTACAATATAAAATACTAATAAGAACACATTGATATGTGGAAACATATTAGTCTTCTGAATCTTCTTCTCAGCTCTTGCTACCGCTTGTTCTTTTCTCTTCTCTCTTCTTTTTGCATTTCCATATTTTTTTGTTGCCATATGTAAACTCCCTATCACTATAAAGAAATAAATTCCAAGAAATATTATATCAATAAAACATATATGTATCAAGTTTTTGAGAAACATTTTATCAAGTTCTATAATTCGATATATAAAAAATTTCATTAAGTTCAAAAAAACAATTGAAAAAGGAATTGAAATTACATATAATTTTCTTATGCTCCGATAGCTCAGTTGGTAGAGCACTTCACTCGTAATGAAGGGGTCGTCAGTTCGAGTCTGATTCGGAGCTGGATACTTATGTATCATCTCCACTTCTACCATGTCGTAAATATGGAGGTATTTATGACATATCAAGAATTTGAAAATGAAATCATGGCTATTTTACCTAGCCACTTACCAGCAGATTGTAGCACTATATTGAAGCCAGTTCAGAAGAACAATGGTGTTATTTTGCATGGGATAATTATATCTAGTAGCGAGACCAACATTTCTCCGACTGTATATTTAGATCCTTTTTGGGACCAATACAAGTCAAACATTTCTATGGAAGAAATTGCAAAAAGTATTGCTAAGATATACGAAGAGAACAAAACCTGCGAGGAATTTGACGTTTCTGTTTTTACAGATTTTGAGAAATGTAAAAATAGCATTACGTATAAGTTGATTAATTATGAGAAGAACAAAGCCTTACTAGAGGAGATTCCTCATGTGATTTATCTTGACCTTGCAATTGTTTTCTATTGTTTGATAAGTGCTAACGAAGGTGAAACCAGATCAATTCTTATTAGAAATGAGCACATAAAGCTTTGGAATGTAAAGTCAAATGACCTTTTTGAACTTGCTTCTTGCAATACGCCTAAGCTTCTTAATTCACATTTATCTGACCTATCAGATACAATGCGCAAAATTGCAAAGGCAAGTAACAACGAAGAACTATATATGCAAGCAAATTATGACAATCAAATCTATGTCTTAACTAACAAGTTAAACATTTACGGTGCTTGCTGCATCCTCTACAAGCAGTTACTTCAAAAAATTTCAGAAAGACTAGACAGTGACTTATATATCATCCCAAGTAGCGTGCACGAGGTTCTTCTTATACCATCAACCTCTGACATAAACCCTGATGGTTTGTCAAATATGATACAAGCAGTTAATGACACTGAATTGTCAAAGGATGAAGTTTTATCTGACCATTTATACTATTATTCTAGGCAAGAAAACTGCATTTCATACTAATACATTTCTAAACAAATAAATCCCTCTCAAATAGCTTGGACTAAGATCCTAAATCTATTTAAGAGGGATTTTGTATTCTAATAATTATTATAAATATAAACTATCAACCAGCAATTATATTATTCCACATCACGCTGCATTTTCATTGCAACTTTGTTGTTGTACATATTCTCATCAGCTTCATTAATAACATCATTTAGATTAGCACCATCACCGCATGCGTAACCTACTGCTGATGACAAAGGAACCTTTGCAGTCTTGTTAATCTCTTCTACCTTTGCTCTCCAATTATTGACTATTTCTTCTAGCTTCTTCTCGTTACCCTTCTCAACAATCATAACGAATTCATCGCCACCAACACGATAAACCTTTCTCGTATCAGAAGAAAACTCTCTAATAGAATCTGCAATTGCAGAAATTAACTTATCACCTTCTACGTGTCCTAATGTATCATTTGTCTTCTTAAGACCATTTACATCCCAGAATATAACTCCAATCTTTCTCATCTTAGGATACTCTTCTTTAATCATTGAAGTATATTTGTTCCTGTTGTAGAACTGAGTCATATCATCAATTTCGCTCATTCGACGCAAATATAATTCTCTAAGTTCTCTCTTTGCCAAACCTTCCGACACATGCGTAAGTACTGGAATCAAAGGGAATAACAACAAGCATCTTGGAAATACGTAAAATAGTGGTAATGTAACCCAAGGATTGTCATTAAGCGGGCCAAATGTCACTATATTTGTTGCAAAATCAACATACTCACTTATTGGCTTCGTCGTAAGAACAACCATATTAGCATCGCATAAGCCGTAATAATATCCAATCATTACTGATGCAAATACGCTTAAGCAGGATAAGGCATATGTGACATATACAAGTCTCTTATTATAATACTGCATGGCATATACAAGCGGAAATACCGAAGTAATAACTACCTGATATGTAAGTGTAATACCAAGCACCGTCATAATAATAACGCAAAATAGTATCAAAACATATTTAAACCAAGGTTTCTTACATCCAAATACCTGCCTTAGTACAAACAAAATAATTATAAATATAGAAACAATTATAAATCCTTTATTCATCAATGCATGATCAACTATAAATATATTTAAAATATTAAGTAACCACACAACAAGCATAATAATATATGTGACAAATAAGCAATTCGATGTAAAAATGTTAGCTTTTTCTTCTAACGCTTCTTGGTCGAAATTCTTTACATTATATTCAGTTGTATCTGATTGTTTGTCATCTTTTTTCCAAAACATATAACAATCTCCTCAACATTTTACATAATTATACAATAAATCTTATAGTATTTTTGCCTTAAATTCTTTTGCTTTATCAATAAGTTCTGTAGCATTCGCTAAAACTGCATCTGTGATAGTACTTCCACCTAGCATCCTACTTAACTCTTCTACGCGCTTATCACTATCAATTCCATTAATGGTTGAAATGGTCTTATTGCCTACAACACCCTTCTCTATCAAGAAATGCTTATCCGCCATAGCTGCGATTTGTGGTAAATGTGTAATACATATTACCTGTTTATTCTTCGCCACAAAACAAAGCTTTTCAGACAAAGCTTGTGCCGTTCTACCACTAATTCCTGCATCTATTTCGTCAAATATCATGGTGTCAATGTTGTCTTGTTCAGCTAATACAGTCTTGATTGCAAGCATTATTCTAGACATTTCACCACCAGACGCAATATTCTTAAGTGGCTTCATTGGCTCACCAGGATTAGTAGAAATGATAAATTCAGCTTCATCAAATCCGTTAAGTGTAACATTTTCAAGCTTAGTAAAATACATATCAAACTCAACATCTAAGAAATTCAAATCAAGTAAGGCTGTCCTAACTTTAGGTAGTAGATCATAAGCGTATCTCTTTCTGCATTCAGATAATTCTGTTGCTGCATTAAGAAGTACTCCCTTAGATGTATCTAACTTATCTTTGAGTTCTTTCAAATACTCATCAAACTTCTCGTACTTTTCTAATTGCTCGATCTTTGTTGTCAAAGATTTCTCAACATCTTCAATTGTAGGACCATACTTTTGTTTCAAGCTGTTAAGAGTGTCTAATCTATCTTCAATAGATTTAAATGTACTTTCATCAAATTGCATGTCTGACATATAGCTTGACAATTCACGATTAAAGTCAGCCAAAATACTATCTACATCATCAAGCATGTTGACGATATCAGAGATTTGTTCATCATATTCTTCAACTGACCTAAGACTTCTTATCGCTCTTGCAACTTCGTCACTTGCAGTACCATTTCCACCAGTATTATTGTAAGCCTCGTTACATGCCGCAACTATTCTACTACTATTGTTCATTCTTCTATAGTCTTCTTCTAGCTGCTCATCTTCGCCTAGTTTAATATTTGCATTTTCAATTTCTTCAATCTCATGCTTCAAGAACTCTATTTCACTATCACGATTCTTATCATTTGAAATTGCTTCTTCATATTCGTTAGAAATCTCTTTAAACTCTTGATAAAGCTTCTTAACATTTTCTTTGAGCGGCTCAATTTCAGCTTTGCCGTACTCGTCTAACATCTGTAAATGTTTCCTCTTATCAAGCAAGGATTGGTGCTCATGCTGTCCATAAATATCTATAAACATTCCACCAATTTTACGAAGCTTATCAGCCGGAATCATCTCACCATTTATCTTAGCAACAGATCTTGTCTCTGTAATTTTGCGAGATAATATAACTTCATCGTCGAACTCAATATCCATGCTCCTCAAAGCTTCACGCTGGCTTTCATCAGTAATAGTAAATACTACTTCTACTAAGCCATCTCTTGATTCATCTCTTAACATTTCTTTTGGAACCTTTTCACCTAGAGCCAAGTTAAGCGCTCCAAGTATGATTGATTTACCTGCGCCGGTTTCTCCGGATAAAATGTTAAGACCTTTTCCAAATTCAATCTCTTCTTCCTCAATAAGCGCTAGGTTTTTCACGTGTAAATTTACTAACATATGTACTCCTTACTGTATCTTGGCAAATCATATTAGAACTACATATTAGTGATTAAGTATATTACGCAAGCGATTCATTACACTTGCTGTATCTTCAATACTTCTAACAGCACACATAATTGTATCATCTCCAGCAATAGAACCAACTATTTCTGTAAAATTCATGTGATCTAAAGCCGCTGCTACTGCCATTGCTAATCCCGAAACGGTTTTAATAACAAGAATATTCTGTGCATTGTCCATAGATATAAAACCATCTCTAAGAATTCGAATGTATTTCTCTTCTAAATCTTCATCAGTCTCACTATACGAAACATATCTAGTTCTCCCAAAAGAATCGGCCACTTTAGTTAGCTTCATATCTCTTATGTCTCGAGACACAGTTGCTTGTGTAACCTCAAAGCCTGCACTTCGAAGTTCACTAGTCAGCTCTTCTTGCGTCTCTATGGGATTGTTCATTATTATTTCTAGAATTTTTTCTTGTCTTTTGTGCTTCATTCTCACCCCTATTGACTTATTCCCAACATTTTGCTTCGCAAAACGTCGCCTTGTCAATTGGGTCCCACCGCAAGCGGTTCACCCCTATTGACTTATCCCCTATTGACTCAACTTATTTCGTATCCTATACAAAAAATTCTCTGAGCTGAGCATAACCATATTAGTTACGTCTTCTGCTCGTTTTACTGTTAATTTACCATCTGCACGAAGGTATCTTTCGTGCTTTCCATCAAAGGTTACAATTGCCTTTTCATCCACATTAATTGTTCGTGGAATTAGCTTCACCGATACTTCATCGTCAGGATCTAAAATGATACTTCTTGCATTTAAAGTATGCGGATTGATTGGTGTTAACAGTATCAAGTTAGTCTCTGGATTGACAATTGGTCCATGCGCAGAAAGATTATACGCTGTAGAACCTGTTGGTGTTGAAATTATTATACCATCACAATCGTATGCAAATAAATGTTTATCATTTACATACACTGAAAGACGTGTTACATGCTGCTTCTGAGTAGAACGAATAATAATGTCGTTTAAGGCTCTATTATTATCATTACGAGTACCCTCAGACTCAACGCTACCTTGTAACATCATTCTTTTCTCAATCTGATAATCATCATTTAACAATCTATCAATAGCTCCAAAAACAGAGTCTTTATCTAGGTCACACAAATATCCCATATGACCACAATTAATTCCAAGTAGCGGTATATTCGAGCCAAATGTATTCTGTGCGGCACGAATCATCGTACCATCACCACCGATTGTCAAAATACATTCAACCCCATCAGGCAAATTTAGTCCATCCATATGAACATCTTCACCCATAATATAATAATCACATTCTCCGCCCTTAGATTTGACAGATTTCTTAATCTGCTTCGCTAATGTAACAGTTTCTATGCTATCATCTCTTACAATTACAAATAATCTTTTCACTTTACTTATCAAGCAAGCCATGTGCTTCATCAACAATTAACGAAGCATCTACTTGCTCCCTCCATGGATATTTATCTACTACTTCTTCATCTTCAGAATAATACGAAGGATTCTTCTTAATATGCGTTAAATATTCAATATTTCCTTCTGGTCCCTTAATTGGCGAAAAATCCAAATTTAGAATTTCAAAGCCGTTAGACGATGCAAAATCTAGTACATTCTCAATAACTTCTAAATGTACCTTAGGGTCTCTGACTACACCTTTTTTACCAACCTTTTCTTTGCCAGCTTCGAATTGTGGCTTAATTAAGCAAACCATTTCACCACCGTCTTTAAGAAGATGGTACGCCGCGGGGAGTACCTTCGTCAACGATATAAACGAAACATCGCAGCTTGCGAAATCTAAAGGTTCACCAATATCTTCTGGTGTAACATATCGTATATTGGTTTTCTCCATACATACGACACGCTCATCACTTCTAAGCTTCCAAGCAAATTGACCATAACCCACATCAACAGCATATACAGACGCTGCGTTATTCTGCAACATACAGTCTGTAAATCCTCCTGTAGATGCACCTATATCCATACATACTGCACCGTCCAAAGATATATCGAAAGACTTCATCGCTTTTTCAAGCTTAAGACCGCCTCTACTAACATACTGTAAGGTTTTGCCCTTAACTGCAATGGCTACCTTATCATCAAACTTAGTACCTGGCTTATCCTCTCTCTCATTGTTAACAAAAACAATGCCTGCCATAATCATTGCTTTAGCTTTTTCTCTAGATTCTGCAAGATTTCGTTGTACAAGCAGCACATCTAATCTTTCTTTCATTACAACTTTTCCTTTATCTTCTCATAAATTGATTCTGGATCCATCTCAAGTGATTTCTGCAATTCTGAAACACTTCCGTGCTCTACAAATTCATCTGGAAGAGCTATATTAATTACTTGACCCTTGTAGCCTTCTTCCATAAGAAAAGCATTTACTCTCTGACCTAAACCACCAGTTTTGACATTATCCTCTAAGGTAACAATTATATCGTGCTCCTTAGCTGCCTTTCTCAAATACTCTGTATCAAGAGGTGCCGCAAATCTAGCATTACAAATCGTTGGCTGATACATCTCTTCTTTCATCAGCTTACCAACTTCAACAGCATTTTTGACCATCGCACCTATTGCAAATAAGCAAACCGTCTTTCCTCGGAACAATTCCTCTGACTGACCAAGAATAATTGGTGCCCTGAATTCTTTGTAATTAACAAATGCTTCCCCTCTAGGATAACGGATAGCAATTGGTCCATCATAGTTAAATGCGAATTTAACCATATCAGATAATTCGTATTTATTCTTAGGCGCCA
This sequence comes from Lachnospiraceae bacterium, assembly GCA_045642225.1. Taxonomy (GTDB): domain Bacteria; phylum Bacillota; class Clostridia; order Lachnospirales; family Lachnospiraceae; genus RUG191. The sequence goes on from JAZUIN010000119.1 coordinate 27,996, forward strand.
TAACAACCATGTTAGGCATTTGACATAGATACGACAAATCAAATGCTCCATGATGAGTCATACCGTCAGCACCAACAAGTCCTGCTCTATCTACTGCAAATACTACGTGTAAATTCTGCATACATACATCATGCATTAATTGATCATATGCTCTTTGTAAGAAAGACGAATATACAGCAAATACTGGCTTGAAGCCTTGTGTTGCAAGTCCTGCTGCAAATGTAACTGCATGCTGTTCTGCTATACCAACATCAAAGAACCTATCTGGAAACATATTTCCAAAACGCTTAAGACCTGTACCATCTGCCATTGCCGCAGTTATCGCAACAATATCAGGATCCCTGTCACCCATTTTACGCATTACTGTTGAGAAAATGTCAGTGTATCCTGGCTTCTTAGCTCCCGCTGGAAGTCCTTTAACCTTGTCAAATGGACCACAACCATGAAATCTTGAAGGATGTCTTTCCGCTGGAACGAAACCATGTCCCTTATGTGTTATAACATGTACAAGTACAGGACCTGGATATCTTGTAGCATCCTTAAATACCTTTGTCATAGCTTTAACATCATGACCATCAATAGGTCCAAGATACAAAATTCCCATATCTTCAAACATCATTCCTGGAACCACAAGTGACTTCAAACCACTCTTGGTCTTACGAATTTGCTTAATTAATCTTTCACCATATACTGGAATTCCTTCTAAAGCATTTAACACATCTTCTTTGAGGCCCACATAATTATCACTAGTTCTTATATTACTAAGATGCTTACTTAATCCACCTACATTTTTGGAAATCGACATCTCGTTATCATTAAGAACAATAACCATATTCTTGTGTAACTCTGCAGCATTATTCAAAGCTTCGAACGCCATACCGCCAGTTATTGAACCATCTCCAATAACCGCAAATATTTTGCTATCTTCGCCCTTCATCTCTCTAGCATAAGCCATTCCAAGAGCCGCTGAAATAGATGTTGTTGAATGTCCCGTATCGAACACATCACATTCACTCTCGTGACGCTTAGGGAATCCACTCATACCACCAAATTGTCTCAAATGCTCAAAGCCATCTTTTCTGCCAGTAAGAATCTTATGCGTATAGCTTTGATGTCCAACATCCCAGACTATTTTGTCCTTAGGAAAATCACAAACTCTATGAAGTGCTATAGTTAATTCTACAACGCCTAGGTTAGATGCAACATGCCCACCTGTTCTTGATAGATTTTCAATCAAGAAGCCTCTTATTTCATCTGACAATTGATTAACTTCAACATCACTTAATGCTTTGATATCATTAGGTTTGTTTATCTTATCTAATACCATATATTCCCCCTACAATTGACAAGCAATTAACTTCTTCTGTCAATTAAATACATCAACAATTCTTCAAGAAATTCATTCTTTGCATCTAGCGAACGCAACAATCCAATAGCTTCATCTGTAAGTTCTTTGACTTCTCGCTTAGCTGCCTCTAATCCTTCGAAGGATACAAATGTTGATTTGTTATTTTTCTCATCAGAACCGATTGGTTTGCCAAGCTCTTCTTCTGTACTTGTAACATCTAAAATGTCATCTTGAATCTGAAATGCTAATCCTATATTTCCAGCAACCTTCTCAATAGTGTCTATCTCTTCCTGAGAAGCACCAGCAAGAATCGCACCAATAACCATAGACGCTTTAAGAAATGCTCCTGTCTTATTCTCGCAAATATATTCTAACAATTCCCTAGAAACCTCTGAGGCATTTTCTGATTCAATATCAACTACTTGCCCTGCGAGCATTCCAAATGTTCCTGCTGCCTTGGACAAATAATAAAATGCATCAATATATGCCTTAACCTTCTTTGGGTTAGTTACATCTAACTTCTTCATCTCTTCTGCAATTATTTCAAATGCATAGTTAAGAAGTCCATCTCCTGCAAGAAGTGCTAAAGTCTCTCCATATTCTACATGTGTCGTTGGCTTGCCGCGCCTTAACAAATCATTGTCCATACAAGGCAAATCATCATGCACCAAAGAATATGTATGAATCATTTCAAGCGCTGCCATAAATACATACACTGCCTCTTCATCGCCTGAAAACAATCTATTAGTTTCAAGCATTAACATTGGACGAAGTCGTTTCCCTCCAACCTTAACTGAATAATTCATTGCACTGAAAACATTCTTTTGCAATCCTTTTTCTTCAGGAAGATATTTGTATATGATGTCTTCAACATATTCTATTCTACTTTTCAATTCATTTTCAAAAGCCATTACTTATAAACTCCCAAAGTTACATTTCTACAAACTCACCAGCTTGATTCATTTTCATAATTTTTTGTTCTACGCTTGTCACCTTCTCATTAGCATTTTTAAGAAGCTTCATACCTTCTTCATACAAAGAAAACGATTCCTCTAGCGACACATCAGCGTTCTCCATTTTATTAATAATTGTATCTAACTCTTCAAATTCTTCTTCTATTGTTCTATCCTTGTCCATCTCAATCCTCCGATATGCTATCAACCGTAGCCTCTATAGTACCTTTGTGTAAATAAATCTTAAGCTTATCGTCTTTACTCACTTGACTTACGTCCTTGATGTTGTTGCCACTTGCATCAGCAACATACGAGAAACCACTCGATAGCTTTTTGGCTGGTGATAATCCATCAAGCCTATTTGCATACATCTCAAGCTTATGTCTTGCCGCCGTACTTGCCCTATTAAGTAAAATGTTCAACTTATCCTGACACTCATCTAGCTTAAGCTGATACTGATTAAGTCTGTTAATCGGGCTAAATAACTCTATTCGATTCTTAAGCACATCTACTTTGTTCTTATATATTTTGACCTTATTATCAATCGCATAATTCAAGGTTGATTCATAAGACTTTATATCTTCACAAAATCTATCGTATTCAAAAACAGCCATTTCTGCTGCTGCACTAGGTGTCGATGCGACCTTGTCTGCTACAAAATCAGCAATTGTAGTATCCGATTCATGACCAACGGCTGAAATGATTGGTGTATCACATGAAAATATAGCTCTTGCAACCGCTTCTTCATTAAACGCCCACAAATCTTCTATGGAACCACCGCCACGTCCTACAATCATAACGTCTAGATTCATCTCATCTAACGTCGCAATGCCTTCCGCCACCGACTCTGCTGCTCCTTCTCCTTGCACCAAAGCAGGATAAAGGAATAACTGAACATGAGGATTTCGTCTCGTAGAAATACGCATAATATCTTGTATTGCCGCACCAGTTTCTGCTGTTACAATACCAATTCTTGTTGCATACCTCGGAATCGGACGCTTATATGCTTCGTCAAACATGCCCATTTCTTGAAATTGACGCTTTAGTTCTTCATATCTCGCATACAAATCACCAATTCCAGCGTTCTTAATTTCTGTGGCATACATTTGATACTTTCCTTGTACAGGATACACCTTAATCTGTCCATTAACTAGTACACTGTCCCCGTCCTTCATAGGATAAGTAAGGCCAGCCCTGTGCCCTTTGAACATCACTGATGCCAAACTACTTTTTTCATCCTTAAGAGTGAAATATATATGTCCCGAGGTATGGTATTTCAAATTAGATACTTCCCCTTTTACACATACATTTCTAAGCAAGAAATCAGTATCAAACATATTAGAAATATATTTAGTTATATCACTAATAGTATATACATTACCCATATTATTTTACTATCTTAGCTAATACTCCATGAATAAATCCTGCTGATTTATCTGCTCCATATAATTTGGCAATTTCTAGTGCTTCATTAATAACTATTCCTGCATCAAGCTTGTCATATTTGAATTCATATGTTGCAACACGAAGTACAGCTATCTCTACCTTACCAATTCTGTTTAACTTCCAGTTATCTGCTGCATCTTCTATCAAAGCATCTATTTCATCTATGTTGAGATAAATGTTCTTGCACTTATCACAAATTGCTTCCTTGTCTTCATCACTAACATCTTCCATCGTTAGTGCATATGTCTCTATTAAATTATCCAAATCAGAAACAACTTCTTCCTTGTCTGAATAATTCAATTGAAATATACCTTTAAATACTTCTATTCTAAATTTTCTTTTTGAAAGTTTATTAGCCATATTAGCTCCTTTATGCTTGTATTTTATCTTATCTTTCTACATTTCCCATATCTTAAAATAATCATAAAAAATAGGGTGGAATCCTCCACCCTAAATTATACCATATTTTGTTATAAATAAAACAATTATTACATATTCTCAGTTGCAACACTTGCAATCTTAATATCAACACCAGCAACAGTCATACCAGTCATGCTTTCGATAGTGTTCTTAACCTTATCTTGTACAGCTTCGCATACCTTTGGAATCTCATATCCATAAGCTAATTCAAGTGCCATTCTAACAACGATATTGTTATCTTCATCACATTTCACTTTAACACCCTTAGCTAATTTGCTTGGGCTTGACTTAGTAATCATATCATTAGTGATATTACCTACAAGTGAATTAACACCTTCTACTTCTGTTGCTGACAAGCCAGCTACAATTGACATTACCTCTGCAGCAACGCTAACACCTTCATTTATTACAAAACTCATTCCTTCTTCAGCCATAATCCGCCTCCATTAAATTCATTTATTTTTACAAATACAAGACCTATTATATCATAAGTCCTGTAATTCTTGTAGTAGTATTTTACTTATTGATTTTCATTCATCTTAAGCAACTTAGCAGCTTGATCTGCTGCAATTAAAGCATCAATAATTTCTTGAATATCACCATTCATAATTTTGTCTAACTTATACAATGTAAGATTAATTCTATGATCGGTCACTCTTCCATCTGGGAAATTATAAGTTCTAATCTTCTCTGATCTATCACCAGTACCTATTTGAGAAAGCTTCTCAGCAGATTCTTCAGCAATCTTACGTTGTAATTGCAAATCATAAAGCTTTGTCTTAAGTAATGCAAAAGCTTTATTCTTATTCTGCAATTGAGACTTCTCAGTTTGAGAATAAATAACGATATTTTCTGGGTAATATGTAAGACGAACAGCCGAATCAGTTGTATTTACACACTGTCCACCATTACCTGACGCACGCATTACGTCAATTCGGATATCCTTCTCGTCGATTTCAATATCAATGTCCTCTGCTTCTGGCATTACCGAAACTGTTGCTGTACTAGTGTGAATTCTTCCACCCGACTCAGTCTTAGGAACACGCTGTACTCTGTGTACACCTGATTCGTATTTGAGAATAGAATATGCACCTTGTCCATTTACCATAAAGCACACATACTTAATTCCACCAATTCCAATTTCTTCTAATTCAGCAAGCTCTGTCTTCCAGCCTTGAGACTCTGCATAATGCACATACATTCTATAAAGCTCTGCCGCAAATAATGCTGACTCATCTCCACCTGCAGCCGAACGAATTTCAACAACAACATTCTTGTCATCATTAGGGTCTTTAGGCAATAACAAAATCTTAAGCTCTTCTTCTAATTCTTCTACTCTCGCTTTAGATCCGTTAAGCTCTTCCTTTGCCAATTCTCTAAGCTCTTCATCAGATTCCTCATCTAACATTGCTAAAGAGTCCTCGATATTTTGCTTGTTTTGCTTATATTCTTGAAATGCTTTAACGATTGGTGCCAAATCACTTTGTTCCTTCATCAAAGCCTTGAATCTATTATTATCTGAAGCAACATCTGGTTCAGACAATAAGCTCATCACTTCTTCATATCTAATTACTAAGTCTTCTAATTTATCAAACATTTTCAGTCTCCTTTATTTCAGAATAAATATAACACACTTTGCGAAATCAACCAATTATACTCCGCTACAAATGTCCTATAACTACTCTATCTAATCCTGCCAAGTCTTTGTATGTCTCAACTTCACAAAAGCCTTCATGATTCATAAGCTCTGTAACAGCTAATGCTTGATCAAAGCCTATTTCAAATGCTAAATAACCATTTTCAAGAAGATATTCTTTTGCACCTTTAATTATATTTCTATAGAACTTGAGTCCATCAACATCTCCATCTAACGCCATAAAAGGATCATGTAGCTTTACTTCACTTTCAAGCTCCTCAATATCCTTTGTAGGTATATAAGGCGGATTCGAAACTATTATATCAAATTGAGTAGGATATTCCATTAATGAATTATATGAAATATCATCGTTTTTCTCGCTAGAATTGTTGCACTTTAACGCAGAAAATAAGTCACCTTGAAGAAATTTGATTTTTGCTTCTAATTTCTTAGCATTTTCACGCGCTACAAGAAGTGCATCTATGCTCAAATCTGTTGCTACAACATTAACCTTTCGTGTTTTAATCATTTCTTTATAAAGAGTAATTGCAATGCATCCACTTCCAGTACACATATCTAATACATTAACATTTTCACCAAATGGAAGCTCTAACACCTTCTCAATTAAATTCTCAGTATCAAAACGCGGAACCAAAACATTTTCATTTACAATAAAATCATAACCGTAAAAATTCTGTATTCCCGTTATATGTTGAAGCGGAACATGATTACTTCTTCTAGCAATCACCTCTTTGTAAGTAGCTAATTTATCTTCGCTAACATTGTCAAAACCATTTAACCTTACTAAATTAACATTTTCATCCAAAACAAATGCAAGCAAACTCAAAGCATCAAATTCTGCCTCTTCTATATCAGCATTTTTTAGTTCTTTGGCTCCAAAAGATATACATTCTTTTATAGTCATCATCTGTCAACTTTCTCTATGCAAAATATCAATCTAATCCTCTGACGAAAAGCACTCTTTATTCTCTTCCTGAAAATTCTTCCAGTCAAACACAGCTTCAACGCTCGTAATACCAACCTCTATCATATCATCATCTGGTTCTCTTGTAGTAAGACGCTGCATCCACATTCCTGGTGCCGACAAAATATCGATAAGCTTGTTATCAAACTTACCCATAATCCTTAACACTTCATAAGAAATCCCAGCTATTACTGGCACAAGAGCAAGTCTTGCAACAACCTGAAGCAATGTATTATCAAAGCGAATAAACATAAAAACAAGAACACTTATAAGTAAAACAATAAGTAAAAAGCTTGTGCCACATCTCTTATGAAGCCTTGAGCTTTTCTTAACATTTTCAAGATTAAGCTCCAAGCCATGTTCGATGCAATTAATACATTTGTGTTCAGCACCGTGATACATGAATACTCTTCGAATATCTTCCATTCGAGATATAAGCGCTATATAAGCAACAAAAATTGCGACTCTTATTACACCTTCTATCAAGGCAAGCAAGCTCTGGTTCCCAATCCAGTTCACTAGAAACTTTGACAAGAAATATGGCAAGCAAAAGAATACTCCCATCGCAATAATGAATGAAAGAATCACGGTAAATGTCATTTCGGCAGTTTCTTTCTTCTTCTTCTTTGCTTCTAACTCTTCTAATTCTTCCTTTGAAAGATTATCCTTGTTATCCTCTTCCTCTTCAAAATACGAAGCTGATATAAGCAGTGTCGATATTCCTAAGCTTAGTGAATCAATAAATGCTACAACACCCCTTATGATAGGAATTTTATTAACTGTATCTCTATTATATTTTTGAGTTTTATTTGTGACCTCAATTTTGTTTTCAGGAGTTCTAACTGCAACGGCATAGTTTTTACCGTTCTTCATCATGACTCCTTCCATAACAGCTTGGCCACCAACACCAGAATATTTCATAAAAACACCTATAAAAAAAGATAAGGTTGAGAATAACTCAACCCTACCAAAAGTTCTTTTTTACTGTCCAATACCATACTTCTTATTGAACTTGTCAATACGTCCACGAGCTTGTGTAGCCTTTTGTTGTCCAGTGTAAAATGGATGACACTTAGAACAAATTTCTACGTGGATGCTTTCCTTTGTAGATCCTGTTACAAATGTGTTACCGCAGTTACATGTTACTGTAGCTTGGTAATAATCTGGATGGATTCCTTCTCTCATAATTTCACCTCTCTAATTCTAATGGTTTCCGACCATTAATGATACTCAGTTTAACGATGAGCCTCACACTTACTATTTACATCCCGATAAACAGCTTGTTTATTATATCATGATGCAAGCAGCATTGCAAGTATTTTATTACAAAACCACCTTTAATTAAAATGACTTTCTTTTATTTATCTGATTTACAACATCTGAATTGCTCTTAGTCTTTGCAAATAGTGAAAGAATATTTTCAACAGCTTCATCTGACTTATAACCATTAAGTCCTTTACGCATAAAGTCTACTGCTTCTAATTCGTCTTTACTCAATAATAAATCTTCTCTACGTGTACCAGATTTCTTAATATCAATCGCAGGGAATACACGTTTTTCAGAAAGCTTTCTATCAAGCACAAGCTCCATGTTACCAGTACCCTTGAATTCTTCGAATACAACGTCATCCATCTTACTTCCTGTATCTACAAGCGCAGTTGCAAGAATAGTAAGACTTCCGCCTTCTCTCATATTTCTCGCTGCACCAAAGAATCTCTTTGGCATATGAAGAGCTGCTGGATCCAAACCACCTGATAAAGTTCTACCACTTGGTGGAACTGTTAAGTTATAAGCACGTGACAATCTTGTGATTGAGTCAAGCAAAATCATTACATCCTGCTTATGTTCTACAAGACGCTTTGCACGCTCAATTACCATTTCTGATACTCTCTTGTGATGTTCTGGAAGTTCGTCAAATGTTGAATAAATAACCTCAGCATTTTTACCCTCGATAGCTTCCTTAATGTCTGTTACTTCTTCAGGACGCTCATCAATAAGAAGTACAATAATGTGCATATCAGGATTTGCTTCTTTAACTGATGCTGCAATTTCTTTAAGAAGTGTTGTCTTACCAGCCTTAGGTTGAGAAACAATCATACCTCTTTGTCCTTTACCTATAGGAGAAATAAGGTCAACAATTCTCATAGAAGTAGAACTCTTTGCTCTTTCTAAATGAATTCTTTCATTTGGAAAAATAGGAGTCAAATCCTCAAAGTTAGGACGCTTCATAACTTCCTCTACTGAATATCCATTTACAGACTCAGTTTCATACAATGCCGCAAACTTGTCATTTGGATTATTTCTTCTCGTTGTTCCCTTGATAATATCTCCCGTTTTGAAGTTAAGCCTTCTAATCTGCTGTGGCGATACATATACATCATCTTCGCCTGGCAAATAGTTCGCACAACGAATAAATCCGTATCCATCATTTAACACCTCTAAAATACCATTCGCTGGCTTTGAAGGTACTGCTTCTACTTCTTTAGTCTCGCCCTTATTTTCTTCTGTTGTATTACTTGAATCAGCTTCATTAGCTGCAGACGAACTATTAAGCAATGCGTCTACTAACTCACCCTTTTTCATTCCAGTAATACCCTTAATACCCTTTTCTTTTGCTAAGTCCTTAAGAACTGCAACAGATAAACTTTCTAATTTTTCTCGCATATTAACCCTATAATTATCCTTTCGTAAATGTTAAATATAATTTTAAATAAAATGTGAAATCATGTCGATTCGACAAGAATTTTTACAATTTTTGACTAATGATAGTATAACACACATTTCAAAATAAGCAAGAACAATAATAATAAAAGTGCTCTGACTTCTAAATCAGAGCACATAACAATCAAAATTATTTATATTTATTTAATATTTACAGACTCAAATTCTTCTACAATTTCTTCGCTTGGCTTTGCTGTACATAATGACACAACAACAATTGCAATACAAGCAACAATAAATGCAGGAAGAAGTTCATAAATATCAAGCACTCCACCAAGTGGACGAACTGCATATTTCCATACAAATACCATTATACCACCTGCAAGCATTCCTGCTAACGCACCCCATTTATTTGTTCTCTTCCAGAACAAAGAGAATAGCATTACAGGTCCAAAAGCTGCACCAAATCCAGCCCATGCAAATGATACAATCTTAAATACAGAGCTATCAGGATTCCAAGCCAAAATAGCAGAAACTATAGCTGTAACAAGAACTGTCACTCTAGCAATCCAAACTTCATTTTTCGCATTAATATTTAACTTAAAAGTATCCTTCAATAAGTTCTGTGACATACTTGAAGCTGAAGCAAGTAACTGCGAATCTGCAGTAGACATTGTACAAGCCAAAATACCAGCCATAATAAGACCAGCAAGTAGTGCAAAGAATACTCCATTTTGACTGATAAGATTAGAAATCTGAATGATTATAGTTTCAGAATCTGCACTAGTAGTTAAATATGGAATTACTCCATTAGCTGATATTGCGTTACCGATAATACCAATCAAAATTGCAACAGACATTGCTATAACAACCCAAATACTACCAATTCTTCTAGATGTCTTAAGTGTTCTCTCATTCTTGCATGCCATAAATCTAAGTAAAATGTGTGGCATACCAAAATAACCTAAGCCCCATGCCATTGTAGAAATTATAGTAATTCCACTGTAATTCTCTGCAACTCCCGCATTATAGGTTGAACCAAAACTAATATATCCATTTAAGCTTTGTGCATTATCAACTACATTTGCCCAACCTCCTGCATATTGAATACCGAAGAATACAATAACAACCAATGCAATTGACATAACAATACTTTGAATCAAATCAGTTGTTGATACAGCGCTAAATCCACCAAGCATTGTATAGCCTACAACAATTGCTGCGCCTACAATCATAGCCACGTGATATTCAACACCAAACAAGCTGCTAAATAGTGTTCCAATAGCTTTGAAACCAGATGCTGTGTATGGCACGAAGAAAATGATCATAACTAATGCTGCAATACATGCAAGAACATTTTTCTCATCTCTATATCTCTTAGAGAAAAATTCAGGAATTGTAATAGCTTCAAGCTTAACTGAATATCTGTGTAATCTCTTAGATACTATTAACCAATTCAAATATGTACCAATCATCAAACCAATGGCAGTCCAGCCTGCATCAGCAAGTCCTGTCAAATAAGCAAGACCAGGTAATCCCATAAGTAGCCAACTACTCATATCTGATGCCTCAGCACTCATCGCTGTAACTAATGGTCCAAGCTTTCTTCCACCAAGGTAAAATTCATTCGAAGAACCATCCGAATTCTTCCTACTAAAATAAAATCCAATAAGTAACATGCCTAATAAATAGGCTACAATTACAATTATTATGCACACTTGTGCTGACATGTAATCTTTCCTCCTTTTTCTTTTAAATGTTAAGCATTTATAAACTCGCTTTAATGTTCAGCATTTACAAATGCTTATTATATATAAAAATTATATATCTACTTCTTCACTACTCTTGCACTATCAATAAATTCATAAGGAGTTTGTTGATATACGTAGTAATTAAGCCAATTAGAATACAAGGTGTTAGCGTGTGCTCGCCAAAGCATCTGTGGCTTCTCATTAACATCATCATTTGGATAATAATTAACAGGCATTTGAATCTTCAAGCCCTTATCCAAATCTCTCTTATATTCTTTATCCAAAGTCACTCTATCATATTCTGGATGACCCATTACAAATATTTGATCACCATCGTTAGACATACATAAGAATACTCCCGCTTCATCGGAGTCTGCTAGAATGACAAGCTCTTCATTTGAAGCAATCAAATCATAAGGGACCTCTGTATGACGAGAATGTGGCGCCATAAATAAATCATCAAAGCCTCTTACTAGTGGCACCTTTCTATTTCTCACCTTGTGCTCATATATTCCGAACACTTTGCTTTCCATTGGTTGCTTATCAATACCATAATGATAGTATAGTCCTGCTTGCGCTCCCCAACATATATGTAATGTAGATGTAACGTGAGTCTTTGACCATTCCATAATACGGCATAGTTCTTCCCAATAATCTACATCCTCAAATTCATTATTTTCAAGTGGAGCACCTGTAATAATAAGCCCATCAAAATTACTATCCTTCACTTCATCAAAGGTCTGATAGAATTTATTCAAATGACTCTTAGATGTATTCTTTGATTCATGACTTGCAACCATCATAAATGTCACATCCACTTGTAATGGCGTATTCGACAAAGAACGAAGCAATTGTAATTCTGTATCCTCCTTAAGAGGCATAAGATTTAGAATTGCAATCTCAATCGGTCTAATATCTTGATGTGCTGCTCTATCGTCATCTATAACAAATATATTTTCATGTTCTAGAATCGCCTTCGCTGGCAATTCCGATTGCGTTTTAATTGGCATTACTTAATCCTCTCTATTCAACTCAAGTAATATATCATATATTAATTCAACATTTCAAGTAATTGTTCTTCAGAAAGTATCTCAATTCCCAAATCTTGCGCTTTCGTCAACTTGCTGCCTGCATTTTCTCCTGCTACAAGATATGTAGTCTTCTTAGAAACTGAGCCTGTAACCTTGCCACCGTTTTCTTCAATAAGCGCTGCCGCAGCCTTCCTGTCCATAGTTGGAAGTGTTCCCGTTATTACAAATGTGCTTCCCTCTAATATATTTGAAACACCAACATTTTCACTTTCCATGTTAACACCATACTCCTGTAGGCGTAGTATGATATCAACATTTTCTTCCTTCTGGAAATATTCATGTATTGCGTTAGCACTTATTTCTCCAACATCCTCTACCTGAGTCAATGCTTCAACAGAAGCATTTCGAAGCTCATTTATATTTCCAAAATACTTCATCAAAGTCTTTGCCGTATTCTTACCTACGTTAGGAATTCCCAAACCAGTAAGCAATTTACTAGCATCGTTATTCTTGCTTTCTTCGATTACAGCAAGTAGCTTATCAGTATTTTTTTCTTTACCAATAATACCTTTTTCGATTAATTCATCCCTTGAATTCTTAAGCACAAAAATATCCGCAACATCCTTAATATAGCCTTGCTTAACTAATTCAATTATATACGAGCTTCCAAACCCTTTGATATCCATAGCGTCTCTGCCCACAAAATTAATCAAATGGTTTTCTAGCTGTGCCGGACAAGTTGGTGACGTACATATATAATTTGCAGTGCCCTTCTCTCTTACTGTTGGCGCATTGCACACTGGACATGTATTAGGTATTTTAAATGTAGTAGTGCCCTTAGGTCTCTTGCTATGAACTACAGACTTAATCTTAGGGATAATCTCTCCTGACTTGTATACAAGAATTGTATCTCCGATTCCTACATTTAACTCATCTATAAAATCTTGATTGTGAAGAGTAGCACGACTTACAGAAGTACCACAAAGCCTAATTGGTTCAAATACAGCAGTTGGATTAATTCTTCCCGTTCTTCCGACCGTCAATTCTACAGACAAAAGCTTAGTCTCTTTCTCTTCTGGTGGATACTTATAAGCTATAGCCCAGCGAGGAACCTTTGAAGTTTGTCCTAACATTTCTCTATCTGCAAAACTATTGAGCTTGATTACTGCACCGTCTATATCGTATCCTAGCTCTCCACGCTTCTCACCTATTTCTTGTATTGCTGCCCATACTTCGTCCGCCTTATGGCATACTCTATACTCTTCTATAGTTCTAATGCCTTGACTATGCATAAATTCATAGCTTTGGGTGTGAGTCTCAAATACTTTACCTATTACTTCTTGCAAATTAAAAATAAACAAAGACAAATTACGTTCTTTAACAATCTTAGGATCTAATTGACGTAGCGAGCCTGCAGCACAGTTTCTAGGATTAGCAAAAAGCTTCTTACCATTTAATTCTTGAAGCTCGTTAACCTTGTCAAAACTTTCATTTGACATATAAACCTCACCGCGAACTTCAAAATATTCTAAAGGCTCATTGAGTGCTTCAACAACATCATCAATCATCTTCGCATTAAGCGTTACATCTTCTCCGAAGTTTACTCCGTCTCCTCTAGTTTCTGCCAAAGTAAGCTTGCCATTTTCATAACGAAGAGACATTGACAAACCATCTATCTTGTACTCCACTACAAACTCAGGATTATCTAGTTTCTCTTGCATTTCTTCAACAAAGCTAACCACTTCTTCCTTAGAAAATACATCTTGTAAACTAAGCATAGCATTACGATGTTGAACACTATTTCCTGCTTCCTTCTTAGCTGTACCGCCAACCTTTTGAGTTGGTGAAGAAGGGTCTATAAGCTCAGGGTTAGCCTTCTCTAACTCCTTCAAACGATTCATCATCATATCATATTCATAATCTGTAATTTCTGGCTCATCCAAATTATAATATCTGTTAATATGATATTCTATTTCTTCTCTTAATTTATTGATTTCAGTCCTTGCGTCTGACATATTATACCCTTTCACAAATGCATTACTTTGCAATCAATTTCATCAATTCCTGATATTCTGCTCCTTCAACCTTGCGATACTCGCCTTCTTTTAGATTTCCAAGCTTAACATTCATAACTCTCACCCTCTTAAGACTTGTCACTCTATAACCGCAAGCTTTGACCATCCTTCTAATTTGCCTATTTAGTCCTTGTGTAAGAATTATTGAAAATGTGTTATCACTTATGGATTTCACGACACATTTTCTAGTTGTCGCATCAAGCTCTTCAAGATAAATTCCATTTCGCATTTTCACAAGAAAGTCGCTACTTATCTTCTTATTAACTTTAACAATATATTCTTTCTCGTGGAAGTTTCTCGCCTTTAGAATTCCATTTACGATATCACCTTGATTCGTAAGAAGTATCAAGCCTGTAGACTCTTTATCAAGCCTTCCTATAGGATAAATTCTAGACGAATAGTTGATATAATCTACGATATTATTTTCTTCCATCTTCTCGGAAGTACAGACAATTCCTCTTGGTTTGTTAAATGCTAATAATACCGGCTCGTCTTTACTTTCAACCTTTTTTCCACAAAAATAAACTTCCATGCCATCTGAGACTTGATCACCTACGGTAGCAATTCTTCCGTCTATTTTTACATTTCCATTTGCAATTTGTCTATCAGCTTCTCTTCTAGAGCAAACGCCCATAGTAGATAAATATTTATTAATTCTAATAATTATCACCTCTTGTAATAACAAAAATTAAGGAAAGGTCAAGGACCTTTCCTTAAAGCGTAAATCAAATTAAAATTCTTATCTTAAGAACTCAGTCTTAATATATCCTTCTTGACCGTTAAATGAAACTTTAGACCAACCTTCTGGATACTCTTCAATGACTGTAACCTTATTACCTGGAATAGCTCCAGCTATACGAGATGCTGTCTCACTCATACCAGAACGAACATTAACTGATTGTGTTAACTCTATAACCTTGTTCACTGGTGTAGCCGCTGCTGGTTGAGCTGCTGGTGCTTCAGGTGCCGCTGGTGCAGCCGCTTCAACATACTCACTCTTTACATAAGCCTTAGTTCCATTATAGTCAATCTTAGTAAATCCATTTTCTTCGCCGTACTTAGTAACTTGTGTACCACCTTCTATTGTACCAAGCTTATCACCATTCTCTGATGCGCTAGCTCTAACATTTACTTTCTCTTTGATTGTAACTACTGTCTTATTTGCCTCTTCAGCAGCATCTTGTTGTGCTTTAGCTGCCGCTGCTGCAGCATCTTGTTGTGCCTTAATTGCTGCATCCTCAGCTTCCTTTTGCTTCGCTTGAGCAATTGCTTGCTGTTGAGCCTTCTGAGCTTGATTTTGAGCCTTCCACTCACCTATCTTAGTTGGAAGTGTCTCTTTAACTAATTTCTCTAAATTAGCATCCGCTGCAAATGCACTATCAAGTTCTGCAGAAACCTTTGACTTAAGTGTCATTGTATCATCTCTTTGACGATAAATATCAATTACTTCTGCGACATCTGCATCCATAGCATTTTCTTGCTCTTGTTGATTAAAGTTACTATATACATTATCGATATATAAAATACCATTCTCATTTGTTCTTACATAGAAGAAGTCAAGTCCTGGAGCTGCAGTATTTACACCTACAAACTTCTCTTTGACGTATACACTTACTAAGTAAGAATCTTTCTCTAAGCCCTTCTTAGAATATACATCAACTACGTTAAAGGCTTCTATATATTGACTTAACATCTTGATGTAACTCTTCTCACTATCACTTATTGGAGTTGCATATGTTGTTAATACATCAACATTTCCCGCAGCATAATTACTATAGTAATTCTCAATCAATGAGTTAAGCTCTGGATGAGCATTTACTTCAAATTCCTCATACACTCCTGATTGATTCTGATCTAGTGTAGACTTCTTACTAATAACAAAAATTGTCATTAATATAATTGCAATAAACACTAGAACTGCCAAAAAATATCTCCAATATTTTTGAACAAACTCTATACATGTATTCCACATATTCTTCATAAAAATTTCCTCCGAATATTCATCATCAACTTATGTAGACGACTGGATTCGAACCAGCGGTCTTCGGAGTCGGAGTCCGATGCGTTATCCAACTACGCTACGCCTACTGGTATCCATAAACAACCACATAAATTCTATCAAAATTAATTATTAAAGTCAAATCAGTATATGTCAAATTATAATTTGATTTTACTCTCTATTTCGTTACAAATGTCTAGAATTTTACCATCTGCACAAACTCGAATAGTATGCGCCTTGTCATACAATGGCTTTCTTTCATCCATTAATTCTTGAATTCCTTCAACACTCATCTTGCCTTCTAACAAAGGTCTATTCTTTGTATCCTTCACACGATTAAATACGGTATTAGCTTTCGCTTCTAGAAGTACAACCTCGCCTGAGTTCTTCATCATCTCAATATTTTCTTGAGATTTAATAATTCCTCCTCCACAAGAAACAATCAAGTCATCTTTGCTTGAAATGTCTTGCAACACTTCTTTTTCTACTTGTCTAAAATACGTCTCACCCTTCTCAGAAAAAATTTCCGGAATAGACATACCTTCACGCTTTACAATTTCATCATCAGTATCAATCAGCTTACAGCCTAATTTTTTTGCTAACTTTTCTCCTATGGTTGACTTTCCTGTCCCCATAAATCCTATCAAATAAATAATCATCTTCTATCCTTCTAATTCATATTTTTGAGAATCTGAGTTAATAGATTAAACTCAACTTGTCCTGGCGCACTGCCTACTCCCTTGCTACCAAATGTAAGACACGAACCAGTAACATTTCCTGCAATTCTAGTTACCTTACCTAAATCTCCCATAGACATTGTAATTAATAGCTTATCGCTTTGCTCGCCAAACTCATTAGAAACTCTCATAAGATTAAGAACATCCTCACGGTTAGTTGGCATAACTGCAAGCTTTACGATGTCAGTATCGCTCTCTCCCATCTTAGACAACATATCCTTCATAATGTCGCAAGAAGGTGTACTATCAAATTCATGATGGGATGCAATAACACTAGCTCCATTCCCCTTAATAGTGTTAATCAACTCTTGTGGATTAGCATATGTGAAATATTCCACATCTATGTAATCTGCAGCTTGACATTCACTGATAAATGTTAAGCATTCAATCATTGCTTCTTCATCATAATCACACTGTCCGCCCTCTGCCTTAGTTCTTATAGTAGCTATAAAAAGAGTATCCTTCATAAGCTTCGCAAGCTCACTAAGACAGTTTCTCAACGCCTCTTTATCGCTTAACTTTTCAAAGAAATCAAGTCTAACCTCTATAACCTTAACATTTTCCTCAATTAATTGCTTAGCCTGCTCAATAATATCGTTCGCACTTTCTGCAATAATAGGTACGCAAACAGTTGGATTATAGTTTTCTAATCTTACCTTACTCATTTATCCCACATGGTCTTCAACTCATTCGACCAACAATCCTTTCAAAAACCTAAATCAAATTCTATCATATATCACTGTCTCTTACCACTTATTAACATCTATAAATTGACAATTATTTTAATATATATCAAAATATATAGATATCAAATGAAACGGAGCACAAAATATGAATAAACAATTTGCCTGCTTAATCGGCTCGCCCGTAGCACATAGTATTTCACCAGCAATGCACAATAAATCTTTTGAGTATCACAATATTAATGCAAACTACGAAGCCATTGATATTGCGAAGGAAGATTTGCCAAATATAATCTCTCGATTTAGGGAGAAGGATTTTCTTGGAAGCAACGTTACAATGCCACACAAGACAAATGTAATTCCTTTTATGGACGAATTGCATCCTAGTGCAAAGTTATCTAATTCAGTAAATACAATTGTTCCACGCGACGGGAAATTAATCGGATACTCTACAGATGGTGCTGGATTTATAGATTCACTCTCTGAAATCGATGTAAATATAACTGACAAAATTATAACAATTATTGGTGCTGGCGGCGCTGCTACTTCAATCATTGTTCAAGCAGCTTTAGATTCTGCTAATACAATTAACATTTTAAAGAGAAAATCATCAACTTATGAAAAAACTGTAGAATTTGCTGCAGAAGTTGATGCTGCGACAGAATGCACTGTAAATGTAATTGATTTAGCTGATAAAGCAACTGTAAAAAATGTTCTAGACAAAACGGACATTTTAATCAATGCAACTCCGATAGGAATGAGCGACTATCCTGGAACACCGATTGACAAGAAGCTTCTTAATTCAAATCTAGTTGTTGCTGATTTGATTTATGAAACAACTGAGACACAGTTATTAAAAGATGCAAAAAGCCTTGGCTGTAAATGTATGAACGGCGAATTTATGCTTTTGTATCAAGGAGCCAGAAGCTTTAAATATTGGACAAAACTTGATATGCCAATTAATTTAATAAAAAAAGAAGTATTCCATGTCAAATAGAATACTTCAAACAAGCTAAAAATTATTTTTCTGAATTAAGTATATTTGCGTAGGCGAGAATTGCAGATACAGTCTTTGAATCTTGAATCTCACCTGCGTAAATTTTTTGCAATAATTCATCTAACTCAAACTCATATACGTTAATACTTTCTGCCTCGTCTAAATGCTGTTCACCTGGAACTAAATCCTTTGCCAAATATACATCTATAAATTCATTACAAAAGGCAACTGTCGTCTTAAGCGACAACATCTTAGTGATATTATCAGAACGATATCCTGTCTCTTCTTCTAATTCTCTTCTAGCACACACTAACGTATCTTCTGTCTTGCTATCTCTTGAACCAGCAGGAACCTCTAATGTATATCTTTCTAACGCATGTCGATATTGCTTTACCATGATAATTTTGCCATTAGGTAACACAGGTAAAACACAAGCAGCTCCCATTCTATGTTCTATATAATCCCACACTTCATGATTACCATTTGGAAGTAACATATAGTCTTCATAGACATCTACAATCGACCCTTTATGTACCAATGTTCTTTTCTCTGTAATAACATGCTCCATAATAAATTCGCCCTTTCTTATTTTTCATTCATTTGTAAAAAAATAATCGCAGACCTTACTTTAAGATCTGCGATTAAATAAATCTTATTGATTCTATTTCGCGTAATCAGTAACTCTAGATTCTCTAATAACGTTTACCTTAATTTGACCTGGATAATCTAATTCAGATTCAATCCTCTTAGAAATATCACGAGCCATGATAACCATTTCAGAATCAGTTACCTGCTCAGGAACTACCATTACACGAACCTCTCTACCTGCCTGAATAGCAAAAGATTTCTCAACACCCTTAAAGTCGTTGGTTATTTCTTCTAACTGTTGTAATCTGTTGGAGTAAGTCTCCATTGTCTCTCTTCTTGCACCTGGTCTTGCAGCCGAAATTGCATCAGCAGCTTGAACTATACATGCAATCAATGTCTCTGGTTCTACATCACCATGATGTGCTTCAACTGCGTTAATAACAGTATGTGATTCTTTATACTTCTTACACAAATCAGCACCTAATTGAATATGTGTTCCTTGAACACCCTCATCATGATCTATTGACTTACCAATATCATGTAGTAAACCTGCACGTTTTGCAACTCTAACATCTACGCCAAGTTCTCCTGCTAATAAGCCAGACAACTGTGACACTTCGATAGAATGCTTCAACGCATTTTGTCCAAAACTTGTTCTAAACTTCATACGTCCAAGAAGCTTTAACAATTCAGGATGAATTCCATTAACACCACACTCAAGTGCAGCTGCATCACCCTCTTCACGAATTAATGTTTCAACTTCCTTCTGTGCTTTCTCAACCATCTCTTCAATTCTTGCAGGATGGATTCTTCCATCTACAATAAGCTTTTCAAGAGCAACACGTGCGATTTCACGACGTACTGGATCAAAAGCTGATAGAACTACTGCTTCTGGTGTATCATCAATAATTAATTCTACTCCAGTCATAGTTTCTAACGTACGAATATTACGTCCTTCTCTACCAATGATTCTACCCTTCATATCATCACTTGGTAAAGGTACAACAGAAATTGTTGCCTCTGCTACGTGATCTGCAGCACACTTTTGAATTGCTGTAACTACGATATCACGAGCTTTCTTGTTTGCTTCGTCTTTAGCTTGAGCAAGTGTCTCTTTAATTAACTTTGCTGCGTCAAGCTTAACATCTTCTTCAACAGTTTGTAATAATTGTTCTTTTGCTTGTTCGGAGGTTAGTCCCGAGATTCTTTCTAGTTCCTGTACTCTTTGCTTGCTTAATTTAGCTACTTCTTCTTTCTCTTTGCTTAATTTAGATTCGCGATTATTTAACTCATTCTCACGCTTCTCTAAAGCATCAAGCTTGCGATCAACATTCTCTTCCTTTTGTGCTACACGATGTTCATTCCTTTGCATTTCAGAACGACGCTCACGAATTTCTTTGTCTAGTTCATTCTTCTGCTTCAAGGCATCTTCTTTAGCTTCAATTAAAGCTTCGCGCTTCTTAGATTCTGCTGTTTTGACAGCATCGTCTATAATCTTACGAGCTTTATTCTCTGCACTATCTACCTTATTCTCAGCTTCCTTTCTATGAACATTCCTAGAAATAAGTAATGTAGTAATAATGGAAGTAATTACTGCAACAATAGCTACAATTGATACAACAATAATTCCAAGCACAGGAGCACCTCCTTTATTTAATTTTTATTGTTCATATAACAAATTTGTTCAATGTCATACTATCAACGTTATTAATTTTATACATTTTCTACAAAGATGTCAAGACATCATCATATGTAAACCCTTTAGAAATTAAAAATCTAATCATTTTCTCTTTATCTTTGCGCTCTGCTGTGTCAGGATTATATTTTTTCTTCTTAAGATAAGTCTTAATTAATTCTTTCTCGTCAACAGTGTATTCAGATTCTAATGCGTCTCTTATGATTTCTTTGTCAATTCCCTTCTGCATTAAATCCTGCTTGATTCTATTACGACTTCTGCTCTCTTGATGATATCTTACATACGACAAGGCATACCTTTCGTCATCAATATAATGATATGACGTTACATATGCTATAGCTTCATCAATAGCCTCCTTTGGATAACCATTTCTTCTAAGCTTATCCTCTAATTGCTTATTAGTTCTATCCATTTTCTCTAATAAATGCATAGCTCTTTTCTTTGCTCTTGGAATTAAAACCTCTCTTAGAATTTCTTCATAGTTTTCTAAATCTTCGTTCTCTACAATATTATATTTTTGAACTTCTCTTTTATAAAGTTGAAAGTCTGTCCTGTTATCAAGACAGACTTTCACTTTTGTTTTGGTGAGATTTTCTATACTTACAACTAACATATTAATCTCCATCTTCTAACAAATAATAATTATAGTCATTCATTTTCTTGTTGACTAAAAGTGAGGCATTTATTTGTCAGCTTTAGCTTTTGGAGCTTCGTTAGCATTAGTACCTTCTTCAGTATCTTCTCCATCTAATTTATAATGGTCTCTAACCAATTTCTCAATTGCTTCACAAATATCTGTATGCTCAGCTAAATATTGCTTTGCATTCTCACGACCTTGTCCAATCTTTTCACCATTATATGCATACCACGCACCAGATTTATTAATAATATCAAGTCCGGCAGCCATATCCAAAATATCTCCTTCTTTGGAAATTCCTTTACCAAACATAATGTCAAATTCTGCTTCCTTAAATGGTGGTGCAATCTTATTCTTTACAATTTTGATTCTTGTTCTATTACCAATAACCTCGCCTTGTTGCTTCAAAGACTCAATTCTTCTAACATCTAATCTTACAGAAGAATAGAACTTAAGTGCACGCCCACCTGTTGTAGTTCCAGGATTACCAAACATAACACCTACCTTCTCACGGAGCTGGTTAATGAAAATAACTATACAATTACTTCTTGAAATAACTGCTGTAAGCTTACGCAAAGCCTGAGACATAAGTCTAGCTTGTAATCCCACATGAGAGTCACCCATATCTCCTTCAATCTCTGCTTTAGGAACTAGTGCTGCAACAGAGTCAACAATGACAATGTCAACCGCATTAGATCTAACCATAGTCTCTGTAATCTCTAATGCTTGCTCTCCATTGTCTGGTTGTGAAATATAAAGGTTATCAATATCCACACCAATATTTCTAGCATATACAGGGTCTAATGCATGCTCAGCATCAATAAATCCTGCAATTCCTCCACGCTTCTGAACTTCAGCAACAGCATGTAATGCAACTGTTGTCTTACCAGATGATTCTGGTCCATATATCTCAATAATTCTTCCCTTAGGCAAACCACCTTGTCCTAATGCTATATCTAAACTAATAGATCCTGTAGGTACTGTCTCTACCTGCATTGAGCTTGAAGTATCTCCAAGCTTCATAACTGAGCCCTTACCATATTGCTTCTCAATCTGTGATATCGCCTCGTTAAGTGCCTTAATCTTCTCTTCTTGTGCCATTAAAAATTCCCTCCTGCGAACTATTGTTCGTTCTTTCTGATAACATAATATACTATATTTTTTGGGTTGTCAATAACAAAATAGAAAATTTGTTCGAATTTTGTTCGTATTTTTGTTCGTATAAAAACATTGCAAAAATCCATACCAATTTCTAAACCATTATCAACTTACATTACAAATTCTACCAGAGATAGTGTCCGATATATTGGACAGCGAACATCAATTATAGAAAAGTTGTTCTAAACAACTTAAAACATTTTCCAAATAAGATAGTTAGATTATACAGAAGTAAAAATATAAAGTCAACATTTAAAAATAAAACTAAATATACTCTAAATCCAAAAATTCAATAAAATCAAAAAACAAAACTATTACAACATCACCCTACACCGTCAACTTATCTAAGAATTCAAAATATAGCATCTCGTATTTCGCTTTCCAATTGTTACACATAGCTTCAGCTTGTTCTTTAGAAGTAACAACACAATTACATTCAAAAATAATTTTTTCCTTGGATTTCATCTGGCATACTACCCTGTAGCCACCTGTTGAGACTTCTGAATAAAATGCTTTAACTGAGTTTTCTTCTATCATTTCGACACGGTTCTTGCCCAGATATTCAGTCAAATCCTTATCGATTTCTGGTGTAATCTTGTCAGAGAATAATTCTAAGCTCTTTAATCCATCTTCATTAAGCTCATACTCAGTATTACCATGAGATTCCTTGACATTTAATAGACCTGTATCGGCTAATTCATTAATAGCCATTTGAGCATTGAAATAATCAGTATACTCATTTTCCAAGAAAAATTCCGTTATTTGCATATTGCTGAGCGCAAATTGAGCTTTGTCTAGCATTTTAAGTACAATTATTTTATAAAACAAATCCATTTCTGCCATAACAAAATCTCCTTCAAAAATCTCAAAAAAACCCGCTTCATATAGAAGCGGGACACAAATTAAATAAGCTTCTTAACTTCTTCAGAAACTACTTCAGACGCTCTTGGATCGAAAGCCTCTGGCATTATAAAGTCTTCACACAACTTATCGTCTGAAACTAGAGATGCCAATGCTTTAGCTGCAGCAAGCTTCATTTCTTCTGTAATTTGCTCTGCTCTGCCTTCTAATGCTCCCTTAAATATACCAGGGAAAGCAACAACATTATTAATTTGGTTAGGGAAGTCGCTTCTTCCTGTTGCAACAATTCTTGCACCTGCTTCCTTAGCCAAGTCTGGCATAATTTCAGGTGTAGGATTTGCTAATGCAAATATAATTGGATCATCATTCATTGACTTAACCATTTCTTGAGTCACAATTCCTGGTGCTGAAACGCCAATAAATATATCTGCTCCTACCATAGCATCTGCTAAGCTGCCAGATAGACCTCTAGGATTTGTTACGTCAAGCATTTTCTCTTGCATCCAATTAAGTCTAGGCGAATCCTTACTAACAATTCCCTTACTATTACATAAAATTATATCCTTGAATCCATATGTTAACAATAAATTAGTAATCGCAACACCAGCGGAACCTGCACCAGATATAACGATTTTGCATTCTTCTTTTGCTTTGCCTGTAATCTTAAGAGCATTGATAAGACCTGATAATACAACGATTGCTGTACCATGTTGGTCGTCATGGAATACAGGTATATCTAATTCTTCTTTAAGTCTAGTTTCAATTTCAAAGCATCTTGGTGCCGAAATATCTTCTAAGTTAATGCCGCCAAATGTAGGTGCAATTGCTTTAACTGCTGCAATAATTTCTTCTGTATCTTGTGTATCCAAACAAATTGGAAATGCATTTACACCACCAAATTCCTTGAATAATACACATTTACCTTCCATAACTGGCATAGCTGCTTCAGGTCCGATATTTCCAAGACCAAGAACTGCACTACCGTCCGATACAACAGCAACAGTATTTTGCTTAAGTGTATATGTATAAGCTTCCTCTTTATTCTCAGCAATAATTCTACAAGGTGCTGCAACACCTGGAGTATATGCAACTGCTAAATCTTCTCTTGTATTAACCTTTGATTTTGCTTCTGTAGAAATCTTACCCTTCCATTCCTTGTGTAATTTGATTGCTAATTCATCTGTAGCGTTCATCTTTTTTCTCCCTTTCAAAATTTTATCAAAATATAATTAATCCTTTTAAGATTAACATTTCCCATATCTAAGTTATAACGAAAATTCTTCCATCAAGCTAGGAATCAACTGTTTCTTACGCGATACCACACCCGGAAGTTCAACCGAATTCTCTTTGACAGCATCCTCGCCAAAGCACTCAATCATATAATCCTTCACAGATGCTCCGCTAAATAAAAGCTCTGTCTTCTTCTCTAAAATGTTAGTCAACATAACAAAAACCATATTTAGATTCTTCTCTGCTGCACATGCTGTCATTGCTTGATACATATCTTCCTTAATCGAATTAAGCTGACTATCAGTAACAGCACTAACCTGCGATACACCAAAGTTGATATCTCCAGAAATAAATGTTTTGAAATCCGTATATAAAATCTCTTCTATCGACTTCTCACCGAATTCTGAACCAGCTTCAAACATTTGAAGTGCAAAGCTTTCAATATCTATTTGTGCAATTTCAGCAAGCTCTCTTGCTACTTGTTCATCAACCGCCGTACAAGTTGGCGATCTGAACATCAATGTATCCGAAAGAATTGCAGAGCACATTATTCCAGCCATGCTAGGGCTTACCTTGACGCCTCTTTCTTGATATATCTGATAAATAATTGTCGATGTACATCCAAGCGGTTGATTACGAAATACAATAGGCGAAATTGTCTCTAACGAGCCAATTCTATGATGATCTATTATTTCTAAAATTTCTGCTTGACTAATTCCATCAACTGCTTGTGACTTCTCGTTGTGATCTACAAGAATCACTTGCTTTCTTCCTCGTCCCATCAAATTACGACGCGACACCATACCTACATAATTAAGCTGCTCGTCGATAACTGGAAAATCTCTATGACGAATCTTAGAAATAGTGTCCATTATCTCGTCCACATAATCATCTAGCTCGAACATTATCAAATTATCCTTAGTCATAAAGTACTTGACTGGCATACTTTGATTGATTAGTCTCGCAGTGGTAAATGTATCATACTCAGTTGAAATCAAAACACACTCTAACGCTTCTGCTTTGTCAACAACCTCTTGATCTATTTCTTTGGCACAACAAACGACCATACAGCTTGGATTTTGTTCTAATGCAATAAGCTGTCTAACCTTAATATTTCCACTAATAATAAGATCATCTTCGGCAATCTCTGAATTAATAGTTTCAATAGATCCTGATGCTACCGTCACCTTACCCTTTACGAAATATGCATGATCATTTCCAGCATGAAGTTTTCCATTCAAAGTCTCTACGATATTAGAGTATTGTGTTCTAGCTTGGCTTAGTATGCTATTGTCTAGCACATCCATATAAGAATATGCAATATCTCCATTTACAATAAGACCTTCTACTCTACCTGTATCAGTAACAACAGGTAATGTAGCTACATTTTCTTCCTTCATCAGTGCCCATGCACGCTTCAAGGACAAATGTGAACTAATTCCTTCACTTTGTCTTATTTCTAAATCCATAAGCTGCGTTCCAACGGAATCTATCGTCTGTGGAACTTCAACATTAAAATGTTCTAGAACAAACTTAGTCTCATTGTTAAGCTCACCGGCCTTCTTAGGCACGAAAGTACCTTCACCTAATTCATTTTTAAGATTTGCATAAGCAATAGCCGCACATATAGAATCTGTATCAGGATTCTTATGTCCAACTACCCATGTCTCTCTTGTATTATCCAACTCTTTACTCCTCGCGTTTACAGAAATACAAACAAAATGCGAATTAGAATAATCCAATAAATTTAGCAGCTACAGCAGCAACTGAACCTAGAACTGCGAAATCAACAATTGAGAATATTAATGCCCATATAGAAACTGTCTTAGACTTCTTAATAGCCTTAAGTATCTCATCTTTATGTTCTTCTGACTTATCATTCTCTTCTAATAAATCATGTATGTTTCTATATACCTTAACATTTTCAGTATGAACCTTCTCTGAAAGCTCTGTCTTAATAGCTTCTAAATCTTCACCAACATTTCCAATACTCTCTTTGATTTCTCTAGTATTAGATGCTTGGCTCTCTTCCGAATTGCTAACTTGTGTCTCAAGACGCTTCTCAATATCTTCAAGACTTGAAGTAACAGAAGCAGTCATCTTGTCAACTTCCTTAGACATATCTCCAATTAAGCTATTAGCTGCCTCTTGCTTCTTAGCAAGATCCATCTGTAGCTCTTTGATTTGAATCTCACGCTCTGTCACAGCATTTTCAAGCTCTTTAACTTTAACTTCCTTAGCATAGATAAGATCTTGAAGTTGCTTTGCCTTATCGCGAAATGCATCAATTTGAGTCAACAACATATCTTCTTGGTTAGTTGTAACTACTTCCCCTGTATTTTCAATTACGTCTGACATAAATATCTCCTTTCCCAATGTACATATTATATAAATGCACATTTACCGCAATGTATAAAATCCCACATTCCTATCAATTTTATCATTATAAACAACAAAATACAACTTGTTAAAATTTTATCAATTCTCGAATTTACCATTCTTAATTTACTTCAAGAATCCATTAATTATTTGTTCTTCTGCTTGTTCTTCTGTAAGACCAAGAGTCATCAATTTAATCAATTGTTCTCCAGCTATTTTGCCGATTGCTGCTTCATGAATAAGACTTGCATCAACGCTACTTGCATTAAGGCTTGGACAAGCTTTAACAACAGCATCATCCATAATGATAGCATCACATTCACTGTGTCCTGCACAAGCATTATTTCCATTAAGTAATGAGAAAAATTCCTGCTTAGAATTATCTCTTGCAACCGAACGAGAAATTACATTAGCAGATGAGTTTTCTCCATCCAGTTCAACCTCAAAATTAGTCTTCGCATATTGCTTTCCGTGAGTCATAATGCTTTCTCTCACTTCAAGCTGAGCATCCTTAGCTAGACGTCCCTTAGTTACACGATCTGTAGAATCAATTCCTTTAATCTGTGTTGATTCCATAAGCATATATGCACCTTCGTCTAAGTAACAAATAGTCTCAGGATTCATAACATTTTCACCATTACCATCGCCTTCGCCGTAATGCTTCTCTACGTAACGAACTCTAGCGTTTTTGGCCAAGTGAAATGTATGTATACCAGCATGCTTTGATGTATCAACGCCACAATTATGAATACCACAACCAGCCACTATTGTAACATCAGCATTTTCTCCGATGAAGAAGTCGTTATATACGCACTCTTCTAATCCACTCTGACTAAGCACAACTGGAATGTGAACACTTTCATTTACAGTTCCTGGCTTAATTATAATATCTATTCCGTCTTTGTCTTCCTTAGATACAATATCAATATTAGCAGTTGTATTTCTGCTATCCATTTTGCCGTTGGCACGAATGTTATATGCACCTTCTGGCACAGTATGAAGATCGGCTACTTGAGCAAGAAGATCTTTTTGTATTTTATCCATATTACTCACCCACCTTTTCTTTTAATGTAGCACATGTCGAAGATACGCCAAGTAGTTCTGGCATAACTTCATCCTTAGTTCCTATTGACTTAAGCTTACCATCAGCAAGCACAATAATTTTGTCTGCGATATTTAAGATTCGCTCTTGATGGGAAATGATAAGCAATGTGCCGTCAATCGCTTCACTCATATTTTCAAATACATGAATCAAACTCTTAAAGCTCCACAAGTCAATTCCTGCTTCAGGTTCATCAAAAATTGATAGCTTAGTTCCTCTAGCTCTTATCATCGCAATTTCGATTCTTTTAAGCTCACCACCTGAAAGCTTTCCATTTAACTCTCTATCTACGTAATCTCTAGCACATAGTCCAACTTCTGAAAGCAAATCGCACACCTCAGTAATCGTCAATTCCTTACCTGATGCAAGACAAATCAAATCCTTAACGGTTAATCCTTTGAAATGTACTGGTTGCTGAAATGCATAAGAAATACCTGCATTTGCTCTTTCAGTTATAGACATATTAGTAATATCTACACCGTCCAAAATAATCTGTCCACTTGTAGGCTTTATAATTCCTGCTATAATCTTCGCAAGAGTAGATTTACCACCACCGTTAGGACCTGTTATTGCTACGAAATGTTCATCAATAACAAGGCTAACATCTCTTAGAATTTCCTTAGTGTCTGAACCATCATCTATGTCTACAGAATATGAAATATTTTTTAATTCTAACATAATATACCCTTTCTAATATATAATTTCTATTCGCTATCCATCTAATCAACTGCAAAAAAAAACAATATGAATAGCCTAGTAAAAAAAAAGGGACTTAATACTAAGTCCCTTATTGATACGTTCTTAAATTATATATGACTATATAGAAATTGTCCAATTAAATTTATCTTCTAGCTTGCCCCACTGGATACCAGTTAGAGTGTCATATAATTTCTGTGTTAATTCGCCTGTCTTAGCATCATTGATAACAACAACGTCATCCTTATACTTAAGCTCACCAACAGGAGAAATAACCGCTGCTGTACCAGTACCGAATACTTCCTCTAATGTACCATCATGACCTGCTTTCATAATAGTATCAATTGCTGTCTTCTCTTCGTGAACTGTGTAACCCCAATCCTTAAGAATTGTAATCATTGAATCTCTTGTTACACCTGGAAGAACTGTTCCTTCGATTGGAGCTGTATAAATCTCTCCGTCAATCTTGAACATAATGTTCATTGTACCAACTTCTTCAACGTATTTCTTCTCTCTACCATCAAGCCAAAGTACTTGAGTGTAGCCTTCCTTCTCAGCTTTAACCTGACCAAGAATTGAGCCAGCGTAGTTACCACCACATTTTGTAAAGCCTGTACCACCATCAACTGCACGTACAAGTTCATCCTCAACCATAATCTTAACTGGGTCAAGGCCGGTTGGATAGTAAGCACCAACTGGGCAACAAATAATCATGAATTTGTAGCTTGTAGCTTCATGTACACCAAGAGATGATTCTGTAGCAAACATAAATGGTCTGATATAAAGTGATGTATCAGGCTCAGATGGAACCCAATCTTCTTCAATCTTAACAAGTGCTTTAACTGCTTCAACGAAATCCTCTTCAGGAAATGCTGGCATACAAAGTCTTGCATTTGAATTAATCATTCTCTTCGCATTCATCTCTGGTCTAAATAATTGAATCTTTCCCTCAGCAGTTCTATATGCTTTAAGTCCTTCAAATGTCTCTTGTGCATAGTGGAAAACAACTGTATGTGGATCCAATGTAATAGGCGCTATCGGTACTATTCTCTCATCATGCCATCCTTTTCCTTTGTCCCAATCACATACAAACATGTAATCAGTCATATACTTACCAAAGCCAAGATTTTTCTGGTCTGGTTTCTCTTTAAGATGTTCAGATTTTTCAAATTTAATATCCATTTTAAAACGCCTCCTAATACTCAAAATAACCTTATTTATTATCTAACTTTAATTCGCTAATGTCAAGGTTTTACACACTCTGTACTTGATAAAATACTTTTAATTCTTACCAAATTCTGTCAACTCAAGACCTTCATTTCTATCAAGTGTCATACCTATTGACCATTCCTTTGCAAATAGTAGCAACGGTCTATCCTTAAGATCCTTAACCTTCTTCATGTCGCTAGTTCCAGTTATTGAATCAATGTCGATATCATCATTTGCAATCCATCTAATATGCTCATAAGGAAGATTTTCCATTCTGATTTCAACATTGTATTCGTTTTCTAGTCTATATCTAAGCACATCGAACTGCAATACACCTACAACACCGACAATAATTTCTTCCATACCTGTGTTGTACTCTTGGAAAATCTGAATCGCACCCTCTTGTGCAATCTGTGTAATTCCCTTCATAAACTGCTTACGCTTCATTGTATCTACTTGTCTAACACGGCAGAAATGTTCAGGTGCAAATGTAGGAATACCCTCAAATGCAAACTTATCCTTAGCATTTGTAATTGTATCTCCAATTGCGAAAATTCCAGGATCAAATACACCTATGATGTCGCCTGCATACGCTTCTTCAACAATTTTGCGTTCTTCCGCCATCATCTGTTGTGGTTGAGAAAGGCGCATTTTCTTATCACCTTGTACATGAGTAACTTCCATTCCTGCATCAAATTTGCCAGAACAAATTCTCATAAATGCAATTCTATCTCTATGAGCCTTATTCATATTAGCCTGAATCTTAAATACGAAAGCACTAAAATCTTCTGAAAATGGATCAATCACACCTTTGTCAGATACTCTTGGAAGTGGAGTTGATGTCATTTCTAGGAAATGTTTAAGAAATATTTCCACACCAAAGTTAGTAAGCGCAGAACCAAAGAATACTGGAGAAAGCTCGCCTCTGCTCACTGCCTCAATATCAAATTCTGCTGATGCACCATCTAGCAACTCTATTTCTTCAAGAAGCTGCTCCTTTTGCTCTGGTGTTATCTCATTATCAATTTCACTATCATCAATTGAAATAACTTTACTGCTTCCTTCTTTTGTTCCTTTTTGTGTATCTGAAAATGTTGTTACACATTTGTCATCTCTATCATAAACGCCACGGAACTCTTTACCTGAACCGATAGGCCAGTTAATTGGACAAGTTGGAAGTCCTAATTCCTTCTCAATATCATCTAGAAGTTCAAATGTATCGTTCGCATCTCTATCCATCTTATTGATAAATGTAAATATTGGAATGTGGCGCATAGCACAAACCTTGAACAGCTTTCTTGTCTGCGCTTCAACACCCTTCGATGCATCGATAACCATTACAGCAGAATCTGCGGCCATCAAAGTTCTATATGTATCCTCTGAGAAGTCTTGGTGCCCTGGTGTATCAAGAATATTAATGCAATAGCCATCATAATTAAACTGGAGAACTGACGAAGTAACTGAAATACCTCTTTCCTTCTCTATTTCCATCCAGTCGGAAACTGCGTGCTTAGCAGTAGCCTTTCCCTTTACAGAACCAGCCTGATTAATAGCTCCACCATATAAGAGAAACTTCTCAGTTAGTGTCGTCTTACCAGCATCCGGATGGGATATAATGGCAAATGTTCTTCTCTTCTTAATCTCTTCTTGTAAACTCATCTCTTTCTCCTCGTCTACGTCTTACATTAACATTTATCTAAAATGCATCTCAAACTCTAAAAAAATATCTCAAACTCTAAAATATTGCTTCGCCCGCCAAGCAATTATCTATATCAAAATACTTAAGAATTGTTGCTGAAATATCAGCGTAGCTTTCTCTTGTTTTGAAATTTTTGTTCCTAGGTACATTGTTACCAAACATCAAAAGTGGTACACATTCTCTTGTATGGTCAGTTCCTGAATATGCAGGGTCACAGCCATGATCCGCTGTTATCATTAGTATGTCATCCTCTTTCATTTCGACAATAATATCAACTATTCTTTCGTCAAAATAAGACAACGCTTTCGCATATCCTTCAACATCTCTTCTATGACCATAAAGCATATCATAATCTACAAGATTAACAAAACAAAGACCTTCAAAATCCTTCTTCATCATCTCGATAGTCTTGTTGATACCATCTTCGTTACTCGTTGTTCTAACGTAATCATTTATTCCTTTGCCAGCAAAAATATCGTATATCTTGCCAACACCGAAGGTCTTAAAATCGTTCTTTTGTAAAATGTCTAACATTGTATCAGCGGGTGGCTCTAACGAAAAGTCATGACGATTGCTAGTTCTTGTATAATTACCGCTTTCTCCAACAAAAGGTCTTGCAATAACGCGTCCTACTCCATGCTCTCCCACAAGAATCTCTCGTGCAATTTCACAGTACTTATACAATTCTTCTACAGGAACAACCTCTTCGTGAGCTGCAATTTGAAATACTGAATCGGCTGATGTATATACAATTAAATCACCAGTCTTGACATGCTCATCGCCATAGTCATTTATAACCTTAGTTCCTGAGTATGGAAGGTTACAAAGTACATTTCTTCCAGTCTTTTTCGAAAATTCATCAAGCACTTCCTTAGGGAAACCATTAGGATATGTAGGAAGTGGATTTGGGCTAACAAGACCTGCAATCTCCCAATGTCCGATTGTAGTATCCTTACCCTTAGATTTCTCTCTTAATCTAGCAACCGCACCTTCAAAATCAGATACCTTTGCATTTGCTACTTCTTTAGGCTGACCTAACACATTTTCTCCTGTCAAATCTAATTCCATATCCTCAGCGTTAAAATAGCCTAACCTTCTTAAGTTTGGCATATTAAAATACTTAGATTTACTACAAGACAAAAGTGTATTAGCTCCCTTGTCACCAAAATCTGCTGCATCTACAGCATTTCCCATACCAACAGAATCTAATACAATCAAAAAAACTCTTTTCATAGACTTACCCTCAACAAAAAATATGCACCACTAAGTGGTGCATATCAATAAACACTTCTATACGTAAATATTAGTTATACTTACGTTTTCTAGCAGCTTCTGATTTCTTCTTACGCTTTACAGAAGGCTTCTCATAATGTTCTCTCTTACGAATCTCTTGTTGGATACCAGCTTTAGCACAGTTTCTCTTGAAACGTCTTAAAGCGCTATCTAGTGATTCGCCTTCTTTTACAACTACACTTGACATATCTTCAACCCTCCCTCCAGTTGTGGATTGTGCTTACCAACTGTTTGGGTAATTTATTATTTCGCACAAAGAGAATTATATATGTAAATTCATATCAAGTCAAGATATTTTTATAACTCTTCAGATAGCTTAAATATCTTATCTAAGATTCCCTTTGTCTTGTCCATTCCATCAACACATTCGTTAGTTATCTCAAGAGATGTCTCTGCTGATGCAACGACTTCTTCTGAAGATGCTGATAGATTAGAAATAGAATCCATAACTTCGTTATTAGCCTTAGCTGAATCGTTAACCTTATTCTCAATTTCTTTAACTGAAGCAGCAAGTTTCTTAACAGCTTCATCGATTTGCATAAATTGTTCTTCTGTAGCAGTAATCAATTCAGCCTCTTCTTCTGTAGCCTTAACTGACTTTTGCATGTTGCTTGAAGCAGTAACAATATTTTCAACAAGAGAATCAATAACGTGACTAATTTGTTCTGCTGATTCTTTGGTTGTATCAGAAAGATTTCTGATCTCATCAGCAACTACCGCAAAACCTTTACCTGCTTCACCAGCACGAGCAGCTTCAATAGAAGCATTAAGTGAAAGCAAGTTTGTTTGCTCTGAAATCTCAAGGATAGCTTGAACAACGTCTTTGATACCTTCTGCTCTCTCTTGTAACTCCTTAGTCATCTGAGCTGTCTCAGCATTTACAGAAGATACGATATCTGACTGATCCATAAGCTTCTTAACTGTCTTGTTACCTTCTTCAACTACTGCAGAAGCTTCTCTACTTGTAACTGTCATATCTTCAGTCTTCTCAACGACTTGGTCTAATGCACTAGTAATGTTAGCTGACATCATTGTTTGTGTTTGAATTGAAGTTGCTGTCTGCTTTGTTGAATCGCTAATTTGTGTAACAGATGAAGATGATGATTCAATATTTGAAGCAAGATCTTCTACTGATTGATTTGCAGAATCAAGTAAGTTCTTGATTTCCATTGAAGTCTCACGAACAGCATTAGCATTTTGCTCTTGTTCAGCAGCTTGCTTCTTGATGTTCTCCATCAATTCTTGGTCTTGTGAAGCCATTACCTTAACTCCAAAGAATGCGATAAGACAACCAATCAATACAAAGAAGTCATTAAGAATAACTTGTAAAGTCATTCCGCCTGTTCCAAATACGAAATACATAACATTATATACCGCATTACCAATAATTGCTGCGATAATACCTATCGTACAAGTAGAAACTTGTTTGTGAAGCATTACTACGAAGCAAATCAAGAATGTAAAGCTTGATACGTATGGTACATTAGGATTTGAAATCAATACATCCATAAACGTTATGAGAACACCCATGAACATTATTAGATGTCCCTTATGTGACAAAGAAAACTTCAATCTACCAATTAAAGTAATTATAAATCCAACTACGATTATAACTTCAGATATTATTACACCTGTCATCCCATCTCTATAGCCTGCACAGAGAAATGTAAGTACCATAGCTAAAATGTGAATAGGTGTTAGACATAAAAATGTTAATTTATTCTTGCCTATCAAATGTCTTTCTTCTATTGAACGTTGTTCCATTATAAATCCCCCTAAAAAATTCATAAACTCATAATAATTATAATGTTTCTTATATCATTTTTCAATTTAATTAATCAATAATTATCCAATTTGTTCTTGTAAAACTTCCTTAGCACGAGCCAAACAATCACTGATACCCGCTGGATTCTTACCACCAGCTTGTGCCATATTAGGACGGCCACCACCGCCACCTCCAACAAGAGACGCGATTTCTTTAATCATGTTGCCTGCATGTGCTCCAGCCTTAATAGCATCATCAGTAGCCATAACCATAAGAGAAACCTTACCACCATTATTAGATGCAAGTACAACTACACCTTGACCTAAGTTATTCTTAAGCTCATCTCCCAAGTCACGAAGTCCATTCATATCGACATTTTCAAGCGCCTTAGCAACGAACTTGATACCTGCTACTTCTTCTACCTCTGACGATACATCGCCAAGTGCATCCTTAGCTGCTGCTGCCTTAAGAGAATCGTTCTCGCTCTTAAGCTCTTTCATTTCCTTAAGTAAGCTATTAAGCTTGTCCTCTAAATTGTTTACATCTGACTTAAGTATTACAGCAACATTTTCAAGCTTAGACTCAACCTCATTATAATAATCGAATACAGCTTGAGAGGTTAACGCTTCGATACGACGTGTTCCTGCTGCAACACCAGATTCCGAAACAATCTTAAAGGCTGCGATAGAATTTGTATTATCAGCATGTGTACCACCACAAAGCTCGATAGAGAAATCTCCCATCTTAACTACACGAACTGTCTCGCCGTACTTCTCACCAAACAACGCCATAGCGCCAGTCTTCTTTGCCTCGTCAATTGACATTTCTTCTGTAACAACAGGAAGCGCTTCGGCAATCTTAGCATTTACAATAGCTTCTACCTTGCTAATCTCTTCAGGTGTCATTGCAGAGAAATGACTAAAGTCAAAACGAAGTCTATCAGGACTAACTTCAGAACCCTTCTGTTGTACATGGTCCCCTAGTACCTCACGCAAAGCCTTTTGTAACAAGTGAGTTGCAGAGTGATTCTTAGCTATAAGCGCACGTCTATTCTTATCAACGTCCATTTTAGCCATAGCGCCAATGTTCATCGTTCCTCTCTCAACATAACCAATATGACCTATTTTATCTTCACCTATCTTAATAGTGTCTGTTACAACAAATGTACTTTGTCTCTCAGAAATAACACCAGTATCTCCAATTTGTCCACCCATTGTTGCATAAAATGGAGTCTTATCTACAATAATAGTTCCTTTATCACCCTCATCCAACGAATCAACTATTTCATCCTCTGACGTCAAAGCTATTATTGTCGAGTTACAAGAAAGCTTATCATAACCTACAAACTTAGAATATATGCTATTATCTAACTCTTCGTATACTGTTGCATCCTTACCCATGTAGTTAGTTTCTTTACGAGCTGCACGAGCTTGATTCTTCTGGTTATCCATGCATTTCATAAAGCCTTCTTCATCATAAGACATACCAGACTCTTCAAGAATTTCAGCAGTCAAGTCAACTGGGAAGCCAAATGTATCATATAGCTTAAATGCATCCTCCCCTGGGAGTACTGACTTACCATTCTTCTTAAGTTCTGACTTCATATCCTCTAGAATACTTAAGCCTTGGTCTATAGTCTTATTAAATCTATTCTCTTCTTCTGTAAGCACCTTGAAAATGTATGCTTTCTTCTCTTCTAGCTCTGTGTAACCATCCTTAGATTCGTTAATAACAGTCTCTGAAAGTGTTGCAAGGAATGTATCTTCAATTCCAAGCATTCTTCCGTGTCTTGCTGCACGTCTGATAAGACGACGAAGTACATATCCACGACCTTCATTTGTTGGTTGAACACCATCTGATACAAGGAATGTAGCACTTCTGATATGGTCTGTAATAAGTCTAATAGAAATATCATCCTTATCATTTTCTTGATATTTCTTACCTGATAATTCACAAACCTTATCACGAATAGCCTTCATTGTATCAATGTCAAATACAGAATCCACATCCTGCATAACAACTGCAAGACGCTCTAATCCCATACCAGTATCAATATTCTTGTTCTCTAATTCTTCGTAATTGCCATGTCCATCGCCATTAAATTGTGTAAACACGTTGTTCCACACTTCCATGTAACGATCACATTCACAACCAACCTTACAATCTGGCTTACCACAGCCGTATTTCTCACCACGATCATAATAAATCTCTGAACATGGACCACAAGGACCAGCACCATGCTCCCAGAAGTTGTCGCATTCTCCAGTCTCTGGGTCTCTATAGAACTTAGTAATCTTCTCAGCAGGAACTCCGATTTTGTTAACCCAAATCTCTAAGGCTTCATCGTCTTCGCCGTATATTGATGGGTAAAGTCTGTCCTCTTCAAGACCAAGAACTTTGGTCAAATATTCCCAAGACCACTCAAGAGCTTCCTCTTTAAAATAATCACCAAATGAGAAGTTACCTAGCATTTCAAAAAATGTTAAGTGTCTAGCTGTTTTACCAACATTTTCAATATCTCCAGTACGAACACACTTCTGACAAGTACACATTCTTGTCTTAGGTGGAACCTCTTGACCTGTAAAATATGGCTTAAGTGGCGCCATACCAGCGTTGATAAGAAGTAAACTATTGTCATTAACCGGAACTAGAGAATAGCTGCCCTTAGACAAATGTCCCTTACTTTCAAAAAAATCTAAGAAACTTTTTCTTAACTCGTTTACACCGTTTTTCATTTCATTCACCAATCCTTATAAATTCATGTTATTAATATTCGACAAAATATTTATCCTAAAAAAAAGCACTGTATTACTACAGTGCATAATTATATACTCAACTAGATAATTACGCTTCGGTAGTGGTATCAGCCTCGTTATCCTTAGACGCC
Source organism: Lachnospiraceae bacterium (assembly GCA_045642225.1). Lineage (GTDB taxonomy): Bacteria > Bacillota > Clostridia > Lachnospirales > Lachnospiraceae > RUG191. Next base: position 65,918 of record JAZUIN010000119.1, read on the forward strand.
GCCAACGCCGCTTCCTTCGCATTCTTGTTCTCTCTTAATGCTTTACCAATCATAAAGCCTGCAACAGCAATTGCTACAAGTACTATCATTATTACAACGTATTGTATAAAGCTTGCTAAAAAAGCCATATGTAACACCTCCAAAAATCTATATCTTGTAATTTGAAACTACAATTATAGAAATTATATACTAAATAGTTCCTTTTTTCAATATGTATATCCTATTTCATACGACCTATAATAGCATTTGCTTTGCTGTAAATCTCTTTAGGGTCAAATCCTATGTCGAACTTGCCGTCTTCGTATAACATTTTGCCGTTAACCATTGTAAATGTTACATTAGACTTGCTACCTGAATATACAATATTCTTAACTATGTGATTCATAGGCTGCATATTAGGTTGCATCAAGTCAATTCCAATAATATCAGCCTTCTTGCCGATATCAATTCTATCACATTCTGGAAGTCCCATACATCTTGCACCTTCAGATGTCGCCATGTATAGCACAGCATCCGCTGGAACACATGCAGCATCGTTCTCTCGAACCTTAGGCAACGCTGATGTAAGAAACATTTCACGGAAGAAATCAAGTGCATTATTGCTAGCAGGTCCGTCTGTACCAATCGCAACTGGAATGTCATTGTCAAGAAATGTCTTAATTGGTGCAACGCCACTTGCAAGCTTAAGATTTGAAGCAGGATTTGTAACAGCGTACAAGCCTCTCTTCTTCATAATCTCAATATCCTCAGGTGCCATATGTACGCAGTGATATCCACCGCCACCATACTTGTACATTCCAAGCGAATCCATAAGCTGTGTAGGAGTAACATCCCATCTCTCCTTACATTCAGCCACTTCTATCTCTGTCTCTGAATTATGAAGAAATACTGGCGACTTAACCTTCTCAGCCAAATCAGCAATTCCTTTCATAAGCTCTTTGGATGTTGTATATTCAGCATGAAAACCTATTATAAACGAGCTCAAATCACTCATCTCATTTACGATATGGTAACAATTCTCAACTAGTTCAACACTACCACCGAAATTGTTAAGTCCAGATGTCTGAACAGTTCTAAATCCACAATCAACCGAAGCCTTAGCATTCATAGGTGGGAAGAAATACATATCAAAGTTAGACGTAATTCCACTAGTTAGATATTCCATTATTCCTAAAATGTCTAACCAATAAATGTCATCCTCAACAAGCTTTTCTTCTCTAGGGAAGATATCTCTAAAGAGCCATTCATGTAATGGTAAATCATCCGCATAAGAACGTAAAAATGTCATTGCAGTATGAGTATGAGCATTCTTGAAGCCCGGCATAACTAGCTTGCCACTACAGTCAATTTCTCTATCGACTTGCTCTAAGGCTGTTCCTCTAGTAATTACTGTGGCATTTTGCTCTTCTCTTCCATCTACTCCTACAGGAGTACCTGAAATGTATGTAATCACTGTATCTGTAACTTCCATTTCGCCCTTAATTATGGTAAATGTCTTATCATCATTTGTTAATAAAATTAATCCATCTTTAAATCTTGTATTCATTATTATATCTCCGAAATAATTGCTGAAACTAATTTGCTAAACTTAGGTGCGGCTTTTTTGCCTGCCTCAATAACCTCTTCTCCAGATAGAGGTGTAGGTGAAATACCCGCTGCAAGATTTGCTATACACGATATTCCAATAACATTCATTCCCATTTGATTCGCTGCTATTGCTTCACCAGTAGTAGACATTCCTACTGCATCACCACCAAGAATTCCTAACATTCTGACTTCTGCAGGAGTCTCGTATTGTGGTCCACGAGTCTGGATATACACGCCTTCTTGTAACTTAATTCCAAGTTCACTAGCTTTATTTCTAGCTATGTCACACAACTCTTTGTTGTAAATGTTACTCATATCAGGAAAACGCTCGCCAAATTCAGGTATCTCTGGACCAGTCAATGGCGATGGTGCAAACACACCGATTTGATCTGTAATCAACATCAAATCTCCTGCACTAAAATCCTTATTAATTCCACCTGACGCATTTGTCACAAATAAAGTCTTAGCACCCATCATTTTCATCAATCTAATAGGAAGCACAACATCTGTAATATCGTATCCTTCGTAGAAATGAACGCGGCCTTGCATACATACAACCTTTTTGTCGCCTACATAACCAAATACAAATCTGCCCTTGTGACCTGGAGCTGTCGAAACTGGAAATCCTTCGATATCCTTGTACTCTAAAACCTCTTCAATCTTAAAATACTCTGAAGTTGCATAATCTCCAAGTCCTGAGCCAAGCACAAGTGCGATATCAGGCTTAAAACTAATATTATCTTCATATGCTTTAAAGCACTTCAATAATTTCTCATATACATTTTCCATAAGCTTCTCCAAATATTATACGTTAAATCTAAATAGGATTACGTCGCCATCTTTGACAACGTATTCTTTACCTTCCATACCAACAATACCCTTTTCCTTGGCTGCTGATAGAGAACCACAATCAAGTAAATCTTGATAATTAACAACCTCTGCCTTAATAAATCCACGTTCAAAATCTGTATGAATTTTGCCAGCAGCTTGAGGTGCTTTAGTACCCTTAGTGATTGTCCAAGCGCGGCACTCGTCTTCTCCTGCTGTAAGATAAGAAATAAGTCCTAGCAACTCATAGCTTGCTTCAACTAATTTATCTAGACCTGAAGATTCAGCTCCAATGTCAGCTAGAAATTCTGCCTTCTCATCTTCATCTAGTTCTGACAATTCTTCTTCTAGCTTTGCAGAAACAACGAAAGTCTCAGAGCCTTCTTCTTGGGCAAGACTACGAACTGCAGCAACGTACTCATTACTTGCACCATCATCAGCCAAATCGTCTTCAGCAACATTCGCCGCATAAATAGTCTTCTTGGCTGTAAGTAAGTTGTAACTCTTGAACCACTCTTCTAACTCTTCGTCTTCTGCCACTTCAAATGTTCTTGCCATCTTGCCAGCTTCAAGATGAGCCTTAACCTCTTCTAATTGAGCTAATTCCTTAGCTAAGGTTTTATCCATCTTAGCTTGTTTTGCAACCTTGGCAATTCTTCTATCTAGGATTTCTATATCTGAAAATATAAGTTCTAAATTGATAGTTTCAATGTCTCTTGCAGGATTAACATTTCCATCAACGTGAACTACATTGCCATCATCAAAGCATCTTACGACGTGTACAATAGCATCTACTTCACGAATATTTGCAAGGAATTGGTTACCAAGACCTTCACCATTAGATGCTCCTTTGACAAGTCCAGCAATATCAACAAACTCAATTGTTGCTGGTGTAACCTTCTTAGTATTATACAATTCACCAAGCTTAACTATTCTCTCATCTGGTACAGTTACAACGCCAACATTTGGATCAATTGTTGCAAATGGATAATTTGCTGCTAGGGCTCCTGCCTTAGTTAGTGAATTAAATAATGTTGATTTTCCAACGTTTGGTAAACCTACGATTCCTAGTTTCATTTTTTATATATTCCTCCTTCAAAGTGTTGAATTTACGGGGTTTTTCGTATAGTCGTCTTAGGCTACGTACCAATTACGTACCAAAACTATCAAGCCAACTCATAGACCATTAAATAATATATCACATTCCTTTGCTTTACGCTACATTTTCTATCATTGCAGCAATCACTCCACTTTCGAAACTTAAAAAATTTTATTTTTTGAAACCCTATATACTTAATCCCTTCACGAGCTGCTTTCTTGTAATAAAAATGGCGGGTGTCTTACCCGCCGTTTGGTGGACCCGGGTCTTTCGCCCAGCCCGTATTTTTTGTTATATTACGCTCTTTTTTCGTCCCACTCACTCGGAATTCTATTTAATAACCTTTACTATTTCTTTTTCATGCTCTTTTGTAAAATCACTTAATTCATAAGTTCTAATTCTTTGATTTACAATTATCGGCACAACAAACCCATTTTTATAATGGTATAACTCACAG
>JAZUIN010000120.1:0-2836 GCA_045642225.1 Lachnospiraceae bacterium
AGTTGTGGCATAAAACTATTACGAACAATATCCGCAAAATCAGAATTCTGAATTTTTATAGCCAGACAGTTATTCTGGTAATCTACAAAACGTGAATCGGCAAATAACTGCAGATAGGTTGCCTCTCCTAACCTTTCAAACAACAAACCACATACCTTGCTACGGTATTTCTTTTCAGCATCCTGTTTCTGCTGGTATTTTTGTTCATTGGTCAAAGGCATTTCTTCCTTCTGGGTTTCTTCTTCTACCCCACCCGATTCTCCAGGTTTTTGTTCTTCAGGTTCATTAGGAACCTCCACTATTGTAGATTGCTCATCCATCAGATACTCTGTCAGCACAGAATAAGCATACGCCTTTACATTAGAAATCTTGCCTTCCTTGGTACGAACATACTCACGCAGTTCATCAATCTTAAAGAGGAATTTATCTACACTAACGTCACCAATCTTATCAACAATCCTACTTGCCTCTTCATTTCCAAAACCAAAATACTCTTCCAGCACAGGTATCAAACGCTGTACTGCATACGAACGAGCATTCCTATCACTATCTTGCATGCCCAAATCCGTTATCTGAATCTTGAAAATTATCTTTTCGGGATTGCCTCGGCGATGTCCTCCAAAGAAAACTTCTTCGTAATCAAAGTAACAGTCCACCTCATTTCTCTGGGCAATTTCATCCAGTTCTCGCTTTGAATCATTCAGCACACGCTTTCTGAAATCGGTATAGTTTTCATATTTCACCGCTTTCCACAAAGGAGGATTCTGGTTGAAATCCACGATTTCATCCAATCCAAGAATACGACGTAAATCCTGATAATCTGCCACCCATTGCTTTTTCTGTGAGAATTTATATGCTGTAAGGAACAGATAAATTCTGGCTGTATATCTACATTTACAATTCAGCACCACATTCTTTATATAGCGATTGTAGCGGTTCATCTGGAAGAAATTGCTCACAGCAGGCCTACTTAACGTTACTTCTACATACGATTCTCGCTGCATCACCTGCTCACCGTTCTTGTTAATTTTTTTTCGTGGAATACGTATCTTTTCAAAGATAGGAATCTTATCTACATATTGTCCACCTTTCTCATCAGTAGCATCTACAGTTACAAATCGCTGAGCCAAGATATCTGTGGCAGCATCCAACCTATTATAATGTGCAGGTATAACGCCTAGGTCGCTCAATGGAATACGCACAGGTTCCATGCCCCTCTCCTGCTCTTCCTTCGTAAACAGGTTGGGACTTAAAGCCTTCTCTGCCGAGTCGCGTGAAAGCCACTCGTTTACCTTTACCTGAAGCCTATCCATAATGTTCACAATGAAGCTCATCTGAATACGATCAATGTCTCCTCGCATAAAGGTAAGGTTTACAGGCTGTTTGATCCAGTCGTTAGGAGCATACCTACTGATAATCTTATCAGTTTCGGTTTCACTGGCACGCACCTTGCGTTGTTCTTCTTTAGATTGCTTTTTCACAGATATAGAGTTATTCTTAATTTTGCTGCAAAGATAGTAAAAGATTTGGTACGAATAAAAATTCGTCCGACTTTTACTATTAATTAACTACGCTCTTTAAAGGGGTTACCATTCTGTCCGAGAATACCTATTTATATGTTACCAATCTGTCCGAGTACTAACTTTCACCGTTACCATTTTGTCCAGGTTATTTTTTTCGAATACCAAACTGTCCTGCTTCGTTACCAAATTGTCCTACGTTTCGTCCGAGTTCATTACCATTTCGTCTTAATTGGTTACCATTTTGTCCTTAGAATTTAATTTATATTATTGATTTATAGCATTTTGTATTTCTCTATATATATCTATTTCTTTATATTCATTATAAAAACTATCGTCGAACAGTTCTTTTCGTTAAACATTAAAGAATAAGCAATTATGAATGAGGTGGGATTTTTAGGGTAAAAATTAGGCTGTTACCATTCTGTCCGACTTTTCTAAACGGTTACCATTCTGTCCGAGAGTGTAATTAACATTTGTTTATTTAATCTTTAAATTTCATATATATAATTGTTTAGGTTCATTTATTTATTTCTTTCTTTAATATTTTCTTTATTATATAGCTTTTACCCAGTTTTATTTAATTTATTGGTAATTAAAGAGATAGACAAAATTACATTTATACATTTAAAACTCGGACATATTTTTATTGACTTTTCCTTTAAGAAAGATAGACTAAGTATGTTTTATATCAACCAATTAGGACGTTTGTTTTTTCTCAACTCCCCTACTCTATTCATTTTTCGCATTGCAGTTTTATTAAGTGCTGTTAACAGATATTTGCATTTAATCCTGGCATTATTTTATTCGAGTTTTGTATGTTCTTAACTAGAAATGAGTTTAATATTATCAAGTTATCGCACGATGAAGTTTAATAGGTTCCATCACTTCTGACTGTTATCTTTATAACACTAACGATTTCTTATGAAAGTTGAACATTTTAATTTATTATTTCAATATCATAGTTTCAACTTCATATTCTATTCACACTAATAATTAAGAAATCACAGTTAGTTTGCCTTTGTTTTTCTTTGCCACTCTTATAGATCACAGCTATTAAAGTTTTATTAGATGATAATATTATCATTTTACCATTTACTTATTGTTGATTTTTCTATTATATCTTTATCATTATATTTTTAATACTTTATTTTTAGTTTAAGAATATTTCTTTTCTTATTTTCCCTGAATATTTTCTTCAGATATTATCAATTACAACACTTATAATAATATAAATGTACAAATGTATAGATATATTTATTTTTAGACACATATGTGTATTTCTACATTAAAATGTATAAATGTAAAAGTGTATG
>JAZUIN010000121.1:0-3642 GCA_045642225.1 Lachnospiraceae bacterium
TTGATATGATCACAGAATTCGAGGTGACCAATTATATTGAACCTGAGGAATATCTTAATATGAGGTTGAGTGTAGGATGGACTACATTTCCGAAGGAACAAGCAGAAGAAGGTATAAAGAACAGCTCATTTGTATGCTGCATTCGTAAAGAAGATAAACCAATAGCGATGGCACGTGTAATCTGGGATCATGGTTATACTGTTTTTATTTCGGATGTAATCGTCAAACCTGAATATCAAAAGCAAGGACTTGGAAGATTACTCATGGAGAAAATCATGGATTACTTGCATAGTCAGCTTAAAACAGGCTACAGATTTATGGTTTGTTTAATGGCGGCAAAGGGTAAAGAAGAATTTTATAAAAAGTTTGGCTTTATCGATAGACCTAACGAAAACTTTGGATGTGGTATGCATCAGTGGTTAGAAGCTTAGATTTTGATTATTCGGTCTAGACAAACTTGAATTTGCGGAGATTTGAATGAAAGAAAAGAGTATTAATAGAGAAGTAATAGGTCTATTAGCATTATCAATTATTACATATTTGTTATATGTAATATTTGCCCAATTATTTAAGCATTTTATAGAAAAGATAGCATTTATCGAGGGTTTATCATACTATATAGCGGTTGCAGTAACTTTACTTATCATTATTTTGCTGATTCCCAAAAAGAAATTAAAGCAGTTGGGGATTTCCAAGAGTAATAATAAAGAGAATATGATGCATATTGTTTTGTTGTTACCTATAGGTGGTTTTAATATAATTGTTTTGTTTCAACAAGGAATCACAGAGAATATTTTGTATGCTTTTGTTCGTGGTTTGTATGCGGGAATTGTAGAAGAACTCATATTAAGAGGATATATCTTTTCTGCGTTTGAGATAAAATTTGATGAATATAAAGCCATAATTTTTTCTAGTATTGTCTTTGGATTATTACATTTGACTAATCTTACACATAATCCAGTTATGATTGTATTACTGCAAGTAATATATACAACAATGTTTGGAATAGGATTTTCAATATTACGAGTAAGGACGAAAAGTCTGCTAATGCCAATTTTGATACATTCATTTATAAATGTTACATGTCATTTGTCAGCAGATATCTCAAGCAATATCACAATTATTGATCTTTGTTGTACATTTTGTTGTACATTTTATTGTCTGATATTAGGTATATGTTTTTTATATCACTATAGAAAAAATGTGTGTAGCTCATAAGATTTTGATAATACGGGGGAAGTATTTCAGCACTATTTAGAGTCTAGTTCAGAAAGGAAAATATGAGCGTAGGATATTATTATAGTAGAAACAAAGTTTATTATGGAAGTTATGATGAAACAGTTGTTTCAGGCGGTGGATTGATAAAAGCAGAAAAAATGCGCGAGTATGGTTTCGGTGATTGTATTGAAGATCAAAAAGTGGTGCGTTTTTATGCTAATCATCGAATATTAGATGCAGAATTTAATGACTTTGAGAATGCTTTAGCTAGGATGAAAGAATTCCAAAATATAAATGATGCCTCAGTAAGTTTCGATGATATAGAAAAAAAACTAGGAGTGGAACTACCAAAGGAAGTAAAGCTACTTTATACAGCTATAAATGGTTTTGATGAGTATTTTAATACAGATATTCATTTTATACCACTGGATGAAATTTATATAGACCAAGGAATCTTAGTGATATGTAAAAAAAAGCGAACACCAATTTCTGGAATTGATTTGAATACAGGGCGTCAGGCGTTTTATATTAAGAAAAATTGGGACTCTTATGAAGGTAATGAAAGCTGTTATTTGTCATGGATTTGTTATATTTTTATGTCAGCATTAGAGAGCAAAGCAGTGACTAGAAAAGGAAGGTTAAAGGGAAGATTGGTTTCTAGTCTTCACTTTCAAAAGGATGTCAAAGAAAAGGTGTGTGACAAATTTAACGTTTTAGAAGAATACGATACATATACAAATATGATTTTATATTCTGCAGATGGCACAGTGGCGTTGCTTCGAAGTAATGGTAGCTATGGAGATTTATTTGTTGGAGCAGACAGCGATGAACAGATTGATCAACTAGGAGAACTACTAGAGCAAGTTACTTGGAAGTAGAATAATGTAAGTAATGAATATATTTTTGATTTTTCGGGCTAGGTGTATTTTCGTTCTGTGGAAAGGAATATTTTTTATTAAAGAGGTAGACTTGTTTGGATTTTAAAGAAGAACTTACAAAAGAAATAAAAGAAGCAACGAGAAAAGTTTTAGAAGATTTGTTTTCTAATGGTGAGCAGTTTTATTATATTACTTTAGTAACGGATGGTATGGCTAATACTCCTTGTATATCAGGATGGTCAGCTGAAGCCTTACATAAAGAAAATGAAGATGATCAATATTATTTAAAGTGGTCTTATGGCGATTCTCCATATTGTTGCTGGAAGCAAGAATATTATGAGAAAGTTGAACAAATGCTTATTAACAGAAAATATAATGATTCGGAATTTGATGATGAATATAAACTTCGATTAACTGCAATGGAAAATGCAATGATACAACTTGATGCGGAAGGTTTATTTTCGGTGAATCAAAATAGAGATGATATTATTGTTCTGGTTGAAGTTATGCCTCCAGATTATACTAATACCGAGAGAGCATATAGGATGAATTCTAAGGAATCTAAGGTTTTTAAAGAATGGATTGAAGAAGCAGCTGAGGAATAAAAGATTTTGATAATATGCTCTAGATGAAATGAAGATAATAATAAGGAGTAGTTAATGGATATAGAGAAATTTGAGAATTGGGCAGAAGCATCAGGGTGGTCTATATTACGAGAAACAGATATTGTAGATCAATCTATTTTTGGTGAACGATACAGCAATATTCCAGAAGAATGGATTGCATTTATTACGCAATATAAGGATATAGTGAATGATACAGAGGACACCTGGTTTGTTACATATAGTAGTGACGAAGTAGGTGATTTTTGTCATGATGAATTTGAAAAGATGAGCATCGAAATAGCGGAAGATGATGTTGATTGGCAAAGCGAAATCAAAGAATTCTGGGATAACCATTTTGTTGTTGTTATGAGTGTGGGTAATGGATATGCATATTATGCCATTGACTTAACTACTTATGAAATCGTACATGGTTGTGAGCCGGAGTTTGAAGAAGTTGAAGTTGTTGCAGCTTCTTTTTCAGAGTTTATTGATAAAGTCATTAATGGAGAAATCAAACTATAAGATTATTTTGATCATTCGGGCCAAGGAGGGTAGAGCATTATATGGAATTGAATATTAATTCACCTGCATACTTTACTAATGTGTATGGAATTGATGATGAAGTATACAAATATTGTCAAACGCTACATGTATTTTTTCTTGAAAAAGAATATAGTGATAAGCTTAAGATAATAGGTATCATTCCTGTTATTGCTCCAGAGGAAGAGTACATTCACGGAAAATGGAAAGAAAGTACAAGATATATTTCAAACGGTGAATGCGCTTCTATTACAATAAGAATAGATTATTCTGAATATTATGAAGCGGACAGCTCCTACAAAATATTGCTGATTAAAGATATGCTTTTGAGAGCTGTAAAAAAGGTGAAATCAAAAGCAAAATTTGATTTTGAAAGATTCAGAGAAGATTTAGATTGTTGT
>JAZUIN010000122.1:0-30353 GCA_045642225.1 Lachnospiraceae bacterium
CTACGATCCGACTTTGAACAAAATGGAATTATGGGATATTTATGACAGCAATAAAAAACGTACAGGACGTACAATGAAAAGAAACGATTGGATATTGAAGGACGGAGAGTATCATCTAACTGTTCTAGGAGTCGTATGTAGACCAGATGGAAAGTATCTAATCACAAAAAGAGTTATGACCAAAGCTTGGGCACCGGGACATTGGGAAGTATCAGGTGGAGCATGTCAGGCGGGAGAAGAATCGGAAGAAGCTGCAATGCGAGAAGTTTTGGAAGAAACTGGAATTGATGTTTCAGGCTGTAAGGATGCTTATCAATTTACTTATAAAAGAGAGAATCCAGGGGAAGGCGATAATTATTTTGTTGATATTTATCGTTTTGAACTTGATTTTGATGAATCTGATGTGAAACCACAGGAAAAAGAAACCGATGGTTTTATGCTTGCCACCAAGGAAGAAATTGCAAAGCTTGGAGAGCAGGGGATCTTTTTACATTTTGACAGCATAAAAAAAGTTTTTGGATTATAAGAAAATAAAAGAAAAAAAGTATTGACGAAAAGCAATTAAGCGCATATACTAGAATCAAACATATGAATACATGTTCATATGAAAGAGTCAAACATATGAATTATTTTTTAAAAAGAGAGGGAATATACCATGAAAAAAACTTACAAAATCGAAGTAGACTGCGCAAACTGTGCTAACAAGATGGAAGAAGCTGCAAAGAATACAGAAGGTGTAAAGGATTGTGTTGTAAATTACATGACACTTAAGATGAAGGTTGAATTTGAGGAAGGTGCAAAGCCAGCTGACGTTATGCCTGTAGTTCTTAAGAATTGTAAGAAAGTAGAAGATGACTGTGAGATTTATTTATAAATAGAAGATTGCGAGAAGTTTGCATATAGAAGAAAGAGGATAGCATGAACAAGAAACAAAAAACCAATCTAATAAGAATAATAATTACAATAGTTTTATTACTTGCTTTGACAATAATTTTCAAGAAGGTTGAAGTTGAATGGTACATTGAACTTATCGCTTACATTGTTCCATATGCAGTAATTGGATATGAGATAATTAGAAAATCTATTAAGAACATTTTCAAAGGGAACTTTCTTGACGAAAACTTCTTGATGGCAGTTGCAACTATTGGAGCATTTGTTTTAGGCGATTACAAAGAAGGTGTAGCGGTAATGCTATTTTTCCAGATAGGTGAATTGTTCGAAAGTTATGCTGTTAATAAGAGCCGTAGAAATATTTCTGAGTTGATGGACATCAGACCAGATTATGCGAATATCGTTGTATTACAAGACAATCTTGAACAAATTCAGGATGAACATGAAGACGCTACGATTGGTGATGTTGTTAGAATTGATCCGGATGAAGTTGAAGTTGGTTCTGTAATAGAAGTTAAGCCTGGAGAGAAGATTCCAATTGATGGAGTAATTGTTGAAGGTGAGTCTGTGCTTGATACGGCTGCTCTTACGGGAGAAAGTAAGCCTGTAAATGTAGGTGTTGGAGCAGAAGTTTTGAGTGGTTCAATAAATATGTCTGGTGTTATTCGCATTGAGACAACAACAGAATTTGATGAATCTACAGCTTCAAAGATTCTTGATTTGGTTGAAAATGCAAGCTCTAAGAAATCTAAGTCGGAGAATTTTATAAGCAAATTTGCGAAATATTATACTCCTATTGTTTGTGGTATTGCTGTAGCGCTTGCAATAATTCCGCCTGTTATTATGGGGCTTATGGGTAATGGATACGAGTTTGGAGTTTGGGTATATAGAGCCTTGACATTCCTTGTTATTAGTTGTCCTTGTGCGCTTGTGATTTCGGTGCCTCTAAGCTTTTTCGCAGGTATCGGTGCAGCAAGTTCAAAGGGTGTATTGATTAAAGGCTCGAACTACTTAGAAATGTTAAGTAAGATTGATACAGTTTTGTTTGACAAGACAGGTACTCTTACAAAAGGAAATTTTGCTGTAACTAAAATTTGCGCTTTAGAGTCAAATGTCAATTCAAATGCTAAAGATGAATTGTTACGTCTTGCAGCGGCTACAGAAGGTTATTCTTCGCACCCAATTGCATTGAGCTTGAGAAATGCTTATCAAGATATTGCGGGAAATGATAAGCTTTCAGAAGCAAATGATTTAGAAGAGATTTCAGGTCATGGTATAGTAGCAAGAATTGAAGATAAAAAGGTTGCTGTTGGAAATGTTAAATTAATGGATAAGCTTAACATTTCTTATGATAAGGCCGATGAAGTTGGAACTATAGTGTACGTTGCGATTGATGACAAGTTCGCAGGCTATATTGTGATAAATGATGAAATAAAAGATGAAAGCCAAGATGCAATTGAAACTCTTTATAAAGCAGGAATCAAAAATGTTGGAATGCTTACAGGTGATGAAACTGCAATCGCTGAAGAGATTGGTAAGAAATTAAATTTATCTAATGTTTATTCAAGATTGTTGCCGGCAGATAAGGTTAGTGTAGTTGAAGAGAATTTAGCACAGAATAAGAAGGTTGCATTTGTAGGTGATGGAATAAATGATGCGCCAGTTTTGATGAGATCAGATGTAGGAATTTCAATGGGAGCGTTAGGCTCGGACGCAGCTATTGAAGCTTCAGATGTCGTTTTGATGGACGATAATCCAAAGAACGTGTCTCTTGCCATTCGCATTTCCAAGAAATGCATGAGAATAGTGTACGAAAATATATATTTCGCAATTGGCATCAAATTGATTTGCCTAATACTTGGTGCTGTTGGTATTGCAAATATGTGGGTTGCAATATTTGCGGATGTTGGAGTAATGGTAATAGCTGTGTTAAATGCGATTCGTTGTTTGAGAGTTAAGAAAAATTAGATGAAATGTGATATAATGCTTTTTGATAAGCTTATGTTTGGTTTCTTTTATAAGTATTGAAGGAGTACTAGAATGAGTGAAATACCTAATGAAGAAACTTTAATGGATTTGGCGGATTTATTTAAGGTTTTCGGAGATTATTCAAGGATAAGAATTTTATATGTATTATTACACAAAGAGATGTGTGTTCAAGATATCGCAGAAGAGTTGTCGATGACACAGTCTGCTGTTTCACATCAGCTTAAGAATTTGAAACAGAGCAAACTAGTTAAAGCAAGACGTGATGGAAAGTCAATGTATTATTCTTTGGCGGATGACCATGTTGCTACAATTCTTGATATGGGCAAAGAACACATTGAGGAATAAGGAGTGTTATGCGTTTAGATAAATATTTGGCAGATGCCGATATTGGAACTCGGTCTGAGGTTAAAATATTAATTAAAAAAGGAACTATTAAGGTAAACCAGGAAGTCGTAAAAGACCCTGGTTTACAAGTCGTTTCGGGGGATGTAGTTTTATTTATGGACGAAGTTGTGGAAGAGCCTGGCAAGGTCAGAGTGTATATGCTCAACAAACCTGCTGGCGTAATAAGTGCAACGAAAGACGACGAGGATCGAACAGTTCTAGATTTGCTTAAGGGTGAAAATGTAAAGAATTTATTTCCAGTTGGACGCTTGGATAAAGACACAGAGGGGCTTTTGCTTATTACGAATGATGGCGCATTAAGCCATAAACTTTTGTCGCCGAAGAAGCATGTTGACAAAACTTATCTTGTAATCACGGATAAAGAGATTTCTGAAAATGATATGCAGGAGATGGAAAATGGAATCGATATAGGTGACGATAAAAAAACGTTGCCTTGTAAATTGCAAAGTGTTTATCCAAGAGATGAAAATGTTGAAGCGAATAACAAGAAGTTTGATGGTGCAGATAATGAGCTGATTACAGATCATTTGGAAGAAATAATTGCAAGGTCGTATGTTATTACAATTCATGAAGGCCGTTATCATCAAGTGAAGCGAATGTTTTCTCATTTTGGGGCAAATGTTGTATATCTTAAGAGGATTGCGTTTGGACCACTGGTATTAGATGATGGCTTGGCGCCAGGAGCGTTTAGAAAGCTTACTGATGAAGAAATGGAAATGTTAAATGCGGCAATAATAAAATAGGTTTTACATTTATATTTACAAACAAATGTTCGTATGCTATAATTTTTTACATGGAAAATGTTAAGCAAAGAATGTACATTTGTATAGACCTTAAGTCCTTCTATGCGTCAGTGGAGTGCGTTGAGAGAGGACTAGATCCCTTTAAGGTTAATTTAATAGTAGCAGATTTAAGTAGAACTGAGAAAACAATATGTCTTGCAGCAACACCAGCAATTAAGAAGCTTGGGGTTAGTAGTAGATGTCGTGTATTTGAAATTCCAAAGAATATCGAATACATTGCTGCGCTACCGCGTATGCATTTATATATGGAATATTCAGCCAAGATATATTCTATATATTTGAAGTATATAGCGGCAGAAGACATTCATGTTTATTCCGTCGATGAAGTGTTTATTGACGTGACGGACTATCTTAATATGTATCAGATGGATGCTAAGCAGCTTGGTATAACCATAATGAATGATATATATGAGACGACTGGAATTACGGCAACTTGTGGAATTGGAACGAATCTTTATCTTGCGAAGATTGCACTTGATATTACAGCTAAGCATGTAAAGGACAACATAGGCATCCTTGATGAAGAGTCTTATTGTAAGACTTTGTGGGACTATAAGCCTATTACTGATTTTTGGAGAATTGGTCGCGGCACAGCAAAAAGACTAGCAACTTATGGTATGCACACCATGAGAGATATTGCGATGGCTGATGAAGATTTGATGTACAAGATATTTGGTGTTGATGCAGAGTTACTTATTGATCATGCATGGGGAGTAGAAACTACACTGATTAGAGATATTAAGAATTATAGTGTACAGTCTACGTCTATTACCTCTGGTCAGGTTCTTGATAGAGATTATGAGCATGATGAAGGTAGACTGATTGTTAAAGAGATGACTGATTTATTATGTCTTGATTTGGTAGAGAGAGAATGCGTGACGGAACTTGTAACGCTTCACATCGGATATTCTAATGCATTGCAACTCAAACCTGCTCATGGCAGTACAAGACTTGCATTTCCAACATCATCGGCTCGATATATTATAGATGCAGTAGTCAAATTATATGATGAAATTAAGAATCCTAATTATCCTATGAGAAGAGTTACTGTTAATTTCTGTAATTTAGCACCAGAAGGCTTTGAACAGTTTAATTTGTTTGTTAATCCAGAGGATTTGGTCAAAGAGAAAAGCATTCAGAAAGCAATGATAGATATTAAGCATAAATATGGTAAGAATGCGATTCTTAAAGGGATGAATTTGGAAGAAGGTGGCAAGACAATAGAGCGTAATGCTCAAATTGGTGGTCATAGAAGCGGAAGTGAGAAGATGTAGATATGGAAAATGTTAATGAAATTCCTAAACGTAAATTATCCGAAAGACCTCGTATGACAAGAGAAAATAGGGCTAAGCAATTTGCTTCTTTTGCATGTCTTAAGGGATTAGAAAGCATGGTGAAATGGCAAGAGCGAATCGAGGTTGACAAGATAGAATTGTCGGAAGAGCGTTTAGCAGAAATTGATAATAAGTTCAAACAAATTAAGAAGAAAGATATAATAACAGTTACATATTTTGAGAAGAATCAGTATCTTAGAGTGACAGGAATGGTGGCTCGTATAGATGTAACTGCAAGAATACTTCAAGTTATAAATACCAAGATACGATTTGATGATATTTATGAATTGGAGTTGTCGTAATATTGGGATAAATGTGTAGGGAGAGATATATGTCGTTTGATGAACGAACTATTTTGGCACTAGGCAATGATAGTGTGCAACAACTTAATAAGTCTAAAGTGGCTGTATTTGGAGTAGGCGGAGTAGGTGGATTTGTTTGCGAAGCACTAGCAAGAGCTGGAGTGGGACACATTGATTTAATTGACAAGGATGTAGTTAGTGAAAGCAATATTAATCGTCAAATTATAGCTCTTCATTCGACGATAGGTTTGCCCAAAGTTGAGGTGATGAAAGCTAGAATAATGGATATTAATCCAAAGTGTCAAGTGAATACATATGAGATGTTTTATTTGCCAGAAACTGCCGCTGAAATTAATTTTGAAGAATATGATTATATTGTGGATGCTGTAGATACTGTTACGGCTAAGATATCTCTGGTAGAAGAAGCTAAGAGATGTAATACACCTATCATAAGTTCAATGGGGGCAGGTAACAAATTAGATCCGACAAAGTTTAGAGTGGCGGATATATATGATACAACGGTATGTCCTTTAGCTAAGGTTATGAGGAAGGAGCTTAAGAATAGAGGTATAGATAGTCTTAAGGTTGTATATTCTACAGAGAAAGCAGTGAAGCCTAATAGGAAAAGTGATGCGTATTCTGGTAAAGATATGGTGATTGGCTCTGTAAGTTTTGTACCGTCGGTTGTGGGGTTAATAATTGCAGGAGAGGTCATCAAAGACATTACGAATATCAATAAATAATTAAGAGTAGTTAACAGTAGCAATATAGAATTAGTTATAAGTAGTATATAATAAGTTATAATAATATAGATTAAGTTATATGTAATAACTTACATGTGATGAGGTATATGAATAGTAATAAAAGAAAAGAGTTAACCATGAATGATAGAACGTGTAAGGATGTAGAATTAAGTATAATCAAGAAATTTAAGAAGACAATTTGGCGGCCTTTTACTAAGGCGATAAATGAATATGAGTTAATATTAGATGGCGACAAGATTGCTGTATGTATTTCTGGCGGCAAGGATTCTATGCTAATGGCTAAATTATTCCAGGAATTAAAGCGTCATGGTAAGAATAATTTTGATGTGGAATTTATTGTAATGAATCCAGGGTACAACGAGGCTAATTTGCAACAGATCAAAGACAACGCAAAGTTTCTTAATGTGCCTATACATATATTTGAAAGTGATATATTTGATGCGGTGAGTACGATAGAGGATTCGCCATGTTATTTGTGTGCGCGTATGCGTCGAGGTCATTTATATAATAAGGCAAAGGAATTAGGTTGTAACAAGATTGCGTTAGGACACCATTTTGATGATGTTATAGAGACTATTCTGATGGGGATGCTTTATTCTGGACAGGTTCAAACGATGATGCCCAAATTACATTCTACAAATTTCGAAGGGATGGAATTGATTCGTCCACTTTATTTGGTGAGAGAAGAAGATGTAATACATTGGTGCAAATATAATGGATTAGAATTTATTCGATGCGCATGTCGTTTTACTGAGATGATAGAGGAAGAACGACGTCTAAAAGCAGAAGAACTTGGTGTTGAAATTGATACAATTTCAGAGATAGAGTCTAGTTCAAAGCGTAAAGAAATTAAGAATTTGATTAGAGAGCTTCACGAAGTTAATCCTTTTGTAGAGAAGAACATTTTTAGAAGTGTGGAAAATGTTAATCTTAAAACTATAATTGCATATAAAGATAAAGGTGTTAAGCATAGCTTTTTAGATACTTATTACAATGATGATAAATTACCCTATAAGAAGGGTGTAGACCAGAAGTTTGACGGGGAAAATATTTTGAATAAGATAACAAAAGATTTGTTTGAAATGCAGGATTTAAAATATAAGGATTTTCATTTGAAATTAATTCCAGGGGTAGACCCTGATAGTGTCATTGGTGTAAGGACTCCTGAGTTGAGAAAGTATGCAAAACAGTTATTCAAGCATGTTGGAGATTCCAACGCATTTATGGATGATTTACCTCATACATATTATGATGAGATGAATTTGCATGGATTCTTGATTGAGCAAATCAAAGACTATGATGAATGTGTAAGACGTTTGGATGAATTTTTGCCTTATGTTAATAATTGGGCTACTTGTGATTTGGTTAGTCCCAAGATTTTTAAGAAATGCAAGGCTGATTTGTATAAGCAAATTGATATATGGTTAGAATCAGAGCAGACTTATGTTAAGCGTTTTGCGATAGAGATGTTAATGTCGCATTTCTTAGATGAAGATTATACGGTGGAAGTTTTAGAGAAGGTGGCACGCGTAGAATCTGAAGAATATTATATCGAGATGATGGTGGCGTGGTTTTTTGCAACAGCTTTGGCCAAACAGTACGATGATGCTGTTGTTTATATTACAGAGAAGAAGCTTCCTGTATGGACTCACAATAAGACCATACAGAAAGCAGTTGAAAGCAATAGAATTGACAAAGAGACGAAGGACTATTTAAGAACTCTCAAAATTAAATAGTTAATAGAGTGATTAGAGTTTGAATTATGGGAAATATATATGCGAGCAGAATAAAAAAATTACAGAATTTAATGAAGAAGGTTAAGGTTGATTTTCTATACATTCCTTTAAATGATTATCATGGTTCAGAATATGTCATGGATTATTTTAAAGATATCGTATTTCTTACAGGATTTACAGGCTCTAACGCAACATTAATTCTTTCGCTTAATGACGCGTATTTGTGGACAGATGGACGTTATTTCATACAAGCAAAGCAACAGCTAGCAGGTAGTGGTGTAACGCTTATGAAATTAGGCGAGAAAGGTGTATTATCTCCAGTTGAGTTTTTGGAGCAAAATGTAAGAGCTGAGCAATTAGTTGGAATTAATGGTAAGTGCATAAGTGTCTCTACTTATGAGAAGATAGTAAACACAGGAGTTAGACTCGTAGATGTTGATTTGGTAAGTGAGATATGGGATGAAAGACCATGTCTTGAATTTAAGCCTATATGGCAATTAAAGAGTGAATTGTCTGGCGAGAGTGTTTCTTCTAAGTTGAATCGTATTCGTGAAGCGTTAGAAGAACAAGGATGTGATTTTACAGTTGTTTCTGATTTGTGTGATGTAGCTTGGACACTTAATCTTCGTGGTAATGATATTAAGAATGTACCAGTGTTTTTATCATATTTAGTAATTGATAAGACGCAAGCTATTTTGTATTGCAATAAAGCTTCGTTTGAAAATACTAATAAGCAAAAACATTTTGAAAATGAAGCAAATCACATTATGATACGAGAGTATGATGAGATTTATAATGATTTGTTAGACGAATGCTTTTATAAGAATTATAGCAAATGCTTGATTGATTCAAGTACTGTTAATACGACTATTTATTCGGCGTTATCAGCTCATGTTGAAGTTTTAAGTGGAACAAATCCATCTACAGAGATGAAAGCTATTAAGAATAGTATAGAAATTGAGAATACTAGAAAAGCACATCTATGCGATGCTGTAGCGCTTGTTCGATTTATGTATTTTTTGAAGAAATATCAAGGGTACACTATTACTAGAAATGATTCGTTTGTTGAAGAGAGAATTGATAGAGATGAAGCTATAGGTAATAATTCAATAAGTAAAAGAGTGATATCATCTGATGATTTAGAGAATGGATTGTTTAAAGAGTTTATAGAAGAATATTTACAGTATAATGAATCGTTTGTATGGTCAGAAATATCGGTAGAAGAATTATTATTATATTTGAGGGAACAAGAAGAAACATTTCTTGAAGAAAGCTTTGATACAATTGTAGGTTTTGCAAGTAATGGTGCAATAATACATTATAGTGCAACACCAGAGACTTCTAGAGAGATAGATGCTTCCGCTGGTGGAAGCTTTCTATTGATAGATTCAGGTGGTCATTATAAGACTGGCACAACAGATATAACTAGAACATTTGCAATTTCAGAAGTTTCACCTGAGATGAAGAAGATGTACACTTTGGTACTTAAGTCTAATTTGAATTTATCACATGCAAGATTTCTTGAGGGTACAATTGGACAGAATTTAGATATACTGGCAAGACAACCATTGTGGAACGAAGGACTTGATTTCAAGCATGGTACAGGTCATGGAGTAGGACATATTTTGTCAGTTCATGAAGGACCTAATGTGTTTAGATATAGAGTGTTACCAGGGGAAGAAGCCTGTAAAATTGTTCCAGGAATGATAACGACTGATGAACCCGGACTATATTTTGAGGGTGAATATGGAATTCGCCTTGAGAATGAATTGCTTTGTGTTGAAGCATTCGACAATGAAGCAGGTAGCTTCTTTGAATTTGAAGTGTTGACATTAGTGCCATTTGATTTGGATGCAATAGATTTTAGTTTGCTTAACGAAGAGGAAATTAATTGGTTGAGAGAATATCATGAAATGATATACGATAAATTATCTATATATCTAGAAAAGGATGTTAAAGAGTGGTTATACACAACTACGCAAATAGAAGTATCTTAGGAGAGTATAATGGGAAAATTACTTTTGATAGACGGACATAGTATTTTGAATAGAGCATATTATGGTATACCTAAGCTTACGAATTCAGAAGGTATTCATACTAATGCAGTATATGGTTTTGTTAATATTTTATTTCGAATAATTGATTTGGAAAAACCTGATTTTCTAACTGTTAGTTTTGATCTTCATGGACCAACATTTAGACATAAAATGTTTGAAGAATACAAAGGTCAACGAAAGAAGGCTGACGATGAGTTTCGTGAGCAGGTGCCGCTTATTCAAGAACTTCTTAGCGCTATGGATGTTACTATTGTAACGAAAGAAGGCTATGAAGCAGATGATGTGCTTGGAACTTTAGCAAAGAGATCTGAAGCGGATGGATATGACGTAACAATTGTTTCTGGTGATAAGGATTTGTTGCAGTTAGCTAGTGATAGAATCAAGATTATAATTCCGACTACAAGAGGTGGTAATACTACATTAGAGGAGTATTACGCGAAAGATGTTGTGGCAAAGTTGGGGGTTACGCCAGAAGAATTCATTGACGTCAAAGCAATAATGGGAGATAGTTCTGACAACTATAAGGGAATCGTTGGAATTGGTGAGAAGAAAGCGTTTCCGTTGATTCAAGAATATCATTCTATAGAAAATGTATATGAGCATGTAGAAGAACTTACTCCACCTAGTGTTAAGACAAAGTTCAAAGAACAATATGAAGATGCTGTCTTTTGTAAGAAGCTTGCAACAATATGTGTTGATGCGCCGATAGAATATGATATTAATGATGCTGCTTTGACAAGCCTTTATACCAAAGCAGCATATGATATGTGTCGTAGGTTGGAATTTAAGAATTTACTTTCAAAATTTAATATTGAAGAAGAAAACGATATTGAAAAATATTTTCAAATAGTTGAGTCTCGAGAGGAATTGTTAGATATAGTTGGAGCGTTAGATGAGACTAATTGTGGTTTGTCGTATTTAATTGATGAGTCAAAGCAAGTTGCGCAAGACGCATGTGATGCTAAGTTTAAAGAACCAGAGCAATTAGATTTGTTTTCGATGATGTCTAATGATAATCAGAATGAAAAGGAAGCTTTAGATAATAAGAAATACATTTCGTATGGCTTAGTAGCTATAGCATTGCGATGTAATAAGAACGTTTATGCAGCTTTTGTTGGTGATGATATAGCAGAAGATGATTTGATTAATGCTATTAATGAAGTATCAACTAAGAGTAAGCTTTGTCATAATGATTGCAAGAAGTTGTTGCATGACATGCCTATAGAAAGAAGAGATAATTTGAGTGATGTAGGTGTTGCTGCATACTTAATTAATCCATTACAGAAAGAATATTCTGCAGAGGTCTTAGGAAAGGACTATGTAGATATTTTATTGCCGGATTTTTCGGAGCTATTTAAGAAGAAAACTATTGAAGAAGTTATTGATAATGATAGAGAAAATCTTGCGAAAAAAATGTGCTACGAAGCTTATGTATATGGAGAAGCAATGCCGATTGTTTTAGACAAATTAAAGCAAGAAAACATGCTAGACTTGTTTAATGATATTGAAATGCCGTTAGTATTTACATTGTATGAGATGGAAAAGGAAGGCATTAATATGGATGCAGATGAATTGCGTTCATACGGCGTAGTTTTGCAAGATAGAATTGATGAATTGCAAAGCAAAATATACTCTCTTGCAGGAGAGGAATTTAATATCAATTCTCCAAAGCAACTAGGAGAGGTGTTGTTTAGTGAGGATAAGCTTGCACTGCCTGGTTCTAAAAAAACTAAAACAGGTTATTCTACATCTGCAGCAGTTCTAGAAAAGCTTGCACCAGAACATGAAATTATTGCTTACATTTTGGAATATAGACAATATACCAAATTAAAGTCAACATACGTAGAAGGCTTAATTGCAGCGCAGGCTTTAGATGGTAAAATACATTGTAATTTTCAGCAAACAGTTACTGCAACAGGTAGACTTTCTTGTACAGAACCAAATCTACAAAATATTCCAATTCGTATGGAATTAGGAAGGCTTATACGTAAGGTGTTTTATGCATCAGAAAATACTGTTTTTATAGATGCAGATTATTCCCAAGTTGAACTTCGTGTATTAGCGCATATGTCTGGGGATGAAGAGCTTATACGTGCATTTAATGAAGGCAAGGACATTCATAGAGCAACAGCAGCTAAAGTTTTTGATGTGGATTTTGATGAGGTAAATGATTTACAACGTCGTGCGGCTAAGGCTGTTAATTTTGGTATAGTTTATGGCGAGAGTTCCTTTGGCTTGTCTGAGAATTTAGGTATTTCTAAGAAAGAAGCAAAGAAATATATAGATGATTATTTTGTTGCATATCCGAAGATGAAGGAATACCTAGATAGTTTGATTCAAGATGCTAAGGACAAGGGATATTCGTGTACAATGCTTGGTAGAAGAAGGCCTATTCCAGAGCTAAGTTCGAATAACTTTATGCAACGCTCATTTGGTGAAAGAGTTGCAATGAATACGCCTATTCAAGGTACAGCAGCCGACATTATTAAGATTGCAATGATACACATTTCAGATAGACTTCGTAAAGAGAATTTGAAATCAAAATTAATACTTCAGGTTCATGATGAGGTTTTAATTGAGGCCGCCAAGGACGAAGAAGAGGTGGTTAGAAGAATCATTACAGAAGAAATGATGAATGCAATCTCATTATCGGTTCCTCTAGAAGTAGATATTCACAGCGGAGCAAATTGGTTTGAAGCAAAATAGTAAAACGGTTTTGAGGTTGACAGATTATAAGATAATTTGAGTATGAAGGAGAGCTAGTGTGAAATTCATATCAATTACAGGCGGAGTAGGAACGGGTAAAAGTACTGTTTTAGATTTCCTTGGTGAAAATTATAATTGCAAAATAGTTAAGGCTGATGATGTGGCTAAGGATTTGATGAAACCTGGAACAGATACATTTCTTGAAATTTGTGAGAAGCTAGGGAAGCTAGATATATTTAAGCGTGACGAAGGTGGTGAAATTATTGACTTAGATAATGATAAGTTGGCTAAGTTGATATTTAACGATCCAAGAAGAAGAATGCAGCTTAATTTTATAGTTCATCCTGCAGTGAAAAATTACATTTTGAGAGATTTTGATGATGAAAGAAAACGAAAAAAATATGATTATTATTTCTTTGAAGCTGCGTTAATAATCGAAGAAGGTTATGACAAAATTTCTGATGAGACATGGTATGTAAATTCTTCGCTTGATGAAAGAGTCAAACGCTTGAAGAGCTCTAGAGGATATTCTGACAAGAGAATTGAGGGGATGCTCAAAAGTCAGCAGAAGGATGAATTCTACATCGACCATGCTGACTATGTAATTAATAATAACAAGAGTCAAGAAGATACGTTTCAGCAGATAAGAGAGCATATGCTGTATATCGATTTATAATTAAGAGAGCGTATGTTATATATAGATTTATGATTAATAGAGCATATGTTATATATATATTTATGATTAAGTGAGCGTATGTTATACATAGATTTGTGATTAAGTGAGCGTATGTTGTACATTGATTTGTAATGTTTTAGTTTTGTAAAAACTTTAGTGCCGATATCTAGGAGTTTAGGGCTTAGATATCGGCGCTTTTTGGTCTTTTTCTTGATAAGAGTATAGAAAGATGGTATAATATCATAGGTTTTTTATGAATAATTTTTAGGTTTGAAATAACAAGTATATGTGTTTTGTTGTTTATTAAATCACAATATATTGAGATACATTTGGAGGTAGAAATGGCTGACAATTCTAGAGAGTTTGTATTTGGATTAGATATCGGTACAAGAAATGTGGTTGGTACAGTAGGCTATAATGATGAGGATGGTTTTCATGTTGTTGCTCAAGTTAATGAAGAGCATGAAAGTCGTGCGATGATTGATGGACAAATTCATGATATAGCACGTGTTGGTAAGACTATTCAAAGTGTCAAAACTGCATTAGAACAAAAGATTGAATTTGAACTTAAAGAAGTATGTATTGCGGCTGCTGGACGTGTTCTTAGAACAATTACAACCAGAGTAGAGTATGAATTCGAAGAAGAGTCTATTGTTAATGGTGAGGATTTACATACTTTAGATTTGTTAGGAATAGACCAAGCACAAGCTATTCTCAAAGAGAATGAAGAGGACAATTACAAATATTATTGTGTTGGATATTCTGTAATGAAATATTATCTTAACGGAGAAGTATTTACTTCTTTGGAAGGACACAAGGCTAACAAGATTGAAGAAGTGATAATTGTAACATTTCTTCCAGAAGACGTTGTTGATGGTTTGTATTCAGCGGTAGAAATTGCCGGACTATCCGTTGCAAATCTTACATTAGAGCCTATTGCGGCAATTAATGTTGCGATCCCAGAGAATTTCAGAATGTTAAATATTGCTCTTGTTGACGTAGGAGCTGGTACAAGTGATATTTGTATTACTAGAGATGGAAGTATTATTGCATACGGAATGATTCCATTTGCTGGTGACGAATTGACTGAGGCTATAGTACATGAGTACTTGGTTGACTTTGCTACAGCCGAATTGATTAAGAAAGGCTCGACAGAAGAGAAACAAGTTAAATATACAGATATTATGGGACTTGAGCATACTGTTAAGTCTGAAGATGTATGGAAGCTGACAGCGCCTGTCAAAGAGAAGATGGCTAAGGCTGTTGCAGAGAAGATAATTGAGTTGAATGGAGACAAATCAGTATCAGCAGCATTTGTTGTTGGCGGTGGTGGAAGAATTCATGGTTACACAGACGTATTAGCAAAGGAGCTTGGTATAGTCAAAGAGCGTGTTGCGATACGTGGTGAAGAAGTTATGAATAACATAATTTTTGAGACAGAAGAATTAACACACGATTCGTTAATTGTTACACCAATTGGTATTTGTCTCAATTATTACGAACAGAAGAACAACTTTATCATGATTAGATTTAATGATGAGAAAATGAAGTTGTATGATAATGGTCACCTTACAGTTGTTGATGCGGCTATGCAAGCTGGTTGGGATACAGCAGAGTTGTTCCCACGTCGCGGCAAGGAAATACATTTTACAGTAAATGGTACTCCTAGAATGGTACGAGGAGAAGAAGGCGAGTCGGCAGTTGTTAAGATTAATGATGTTCAAGTAGGAATGAATGCTAAGCTTGAGCCTAACTGTTATGTTACTATTGAACCTTCTACAGAAGGTGGAAATGCTGTATGTACAATCGAGCAATTAGAAGAGTATACATCTGCAACTGTTAATTTTGAAGTGTGTGGTAAGATGGTAACTTGTCCTAAGTTTGTTGAAGTTAATGGTTCATTAGAGCCAAGTAGCTATGAGGTTAAAGAAGGAGATGTTATCGAAACACGTAGCTTCTATACAGTAGGTCAGCTTGCTGAATTTATGGATGTAGAAATTGATGATAACTATGAGATATTAGTAAATAATCGTCCGGGTGATAAAGATACATTAGTTTACGAAAACTTTACAATTAATTGGGCGGTAACAGGTCAAGGTGCAACACATTATGTTGAACCAACGATTGACTTTACAGAGAAGGAAGATATCATCGAAGTTTCAGAGGTAGAAGAATCTGAAAATGCCAATGGAGATACTCCTACAGGAGTAGAGGAAGAGGCAAAGCCTAAAGCTATGCCAAGTGATACATTTAATACAAATACCTTGAAGGTAATTGTAAATGGTGAAGAAGTTGCACTTACAGGAAGAACAGAGTATGTTTTTGTTGATGTATTTAACTTTATAGATTTTGATACAACTGTCAGAAGAGATAAAGCTATTAAGACAAAGATTAATGGTGAAGATTGTGGATATCAAGATAAGTTAAATGCTGGTGACAAGATTGATATATACTGGGAGGAACTACAGATTTAATGGAAATGTTTAGCATTGCATCAAGTAGTAGTGGCAATTGTATATATGTTGGCAATGAAGACACACACATTTTAATTGATGCGGGAATAAGTGGTAAACGAATAGAAGCTGGACTTAATGAGTATGGTTTGACATTAAATGATATTGATGGTGTTCTCGTCACAC
Source organism: Lachnospiraceae bacterium (assembly GCA_045642225.1). GTDB lineage: Bacteria > Bacillota > Clostridia > Lachnospirales > Lachnospiraceae > RUG191. The sequence continues at coordinate 16,303 of JAZUIN010000122.1, forward strand.
ATGAACATGGGGATCATATTGCAGGGCTTGGAGTTATTGCTAGAAAATGCGCTATTCCAATTTTTGCGACAAAGGGAACAATAGAAGCAATAAAGTCAACAAAGTCTGTTGGAAAGATTGAGGATTCTCTTTTTAATGAAGTCATCCATGATGAAATGTTTGAGTTGAAGTCACTTAGTATTAAACCTATTAAAACTAGTCACGATGCGGCTGAACCTGCAGCATATGTTGTTTCTTGTGATAACGAAGGTTGCAAGAAGAAGGTTGCTGTATGTACTGATTTGGGAATATACGATAATTATATAGTTGATAATTTACAAGGGTTAGACGCGATTCTATTAGAAGCTAATCATGATGTCAAAATGCTTCAGGTTGGAAGTTATCCATATCCACTTAAGCAGAGAATTCTTAGTGAAGAAGGACATTTGTCTAATGAATTGTCAGGTCAGTTGTTGTCAGAAATATGTCATGACAATCTTAAGAAGGTTTTACTTGGGCATTTGAGTAAAGAAAACAATTATGAGGATTTAGCATTTCAAGCAGTAAATCTTGAAGTTAGTTTGGGAGAAAACCCTTATAGTGGGAGAGACTTTGATATTGAGGTTGCACCAAAAGAGAGTGTCTCAAATAAGATTGTAGTATAGAATTAGGTACGTAATACCTTAGAAATAAGATATAAACAGGTATCTATTAGTATATTGATAAGCATTTATTGCTATGGAATATGATAATTACAATACGAAAGGAGCTTGTAGCAGGGCAAATTCTGCTGCAGAAATAGATTTATGGAAAAGGTGATTATAACAGTAGTTGGAAAAGATACAGTTGGAATAATTGCTAAGGTTTGTACTTATCTTAGCGAAGTAAATGTAAATGTGTTAGACATTTCCCAGACTATTGTACAAGATTATTTTAATATGATGATGGTAGTTGATTCTGGAAATGCAAGTGTTGAATTTTCAAAATGTCAAGAAGACCTTGAGAAATTAGGCGAAGAAATTGGTGTACAAATTAAGTGCCAACGTGAAGAAATATTTGAAATGATGCATAGAGTATAAGGTGAAAAATATGATTACAAATAAAGAAGTTCTTGAAACAAATAAAATGGTTGAGCAATCAAATCTTGATGTTAGAACAATAACAATCGGAATTAGTTTGCTTAGCTGTATGACAGAAGATCTTGATAAATTAAATGAAAATATTTATAACAAAATAACAACAGTAGCTAAGGAACTTAAAAGTACTGCTGAGAAAATTCAAGCAGCGTATGGTATCCCTATTGTTAATAAGAGAATTTCAGTTACTCCAATTGGAATTGTTGGCTCAAGCGCTTGTAAGAAGCCAGAAGATTATGTAACTATTGCGAAGACTATGGATAAAGCGGCAAAGACAGTTGGAGCTGACTTGATAGGTGGATATTCTGCGTTGGTAAGTAAAGGAATGACAAGCTCTGATGAAATGTTAATTAAATCTATTCCAGAAGCCTTGACTACTACAAATAGAGTGTGTTCCTCTGTAAATCTTGGTTCTACCAAAACTGGTATTAATATGGATGCAGTTCGTCTTATGGGAGAAATCCTAATAGAGGTTGCTGAGAAATGTAAGGATAGAGATTCAGTTGACTGTATGAAGCTTGTTGTATTTTGTAATGCACCAGATGATAATCCTTTTATGGCAGGTGCATTTCATGGAGTTACAGAAGCGGATGCAATTATAAATGTAGGTGTTTCAGGACCGGGAGTTGTTAAGAAGGCGCTTGAATCTGTAAGGGGCGAGAGCTTTGAGGTTTTATGCGAGACAATTAAGAAGACTGCATTTAAGGTTACAAGAGTAGGACAATTAGTTGCCAAAGAAGCATCTAAGATGCTTGATATACCATTTGGTATAGTTGATTTGTCACTAGCTCCTACACCAGCAATTGGTGATTCTGTTGCTGACATTTTATGTGAAATAGGCTTGGAGTATGCTGGCGCGCCAGGAACTACTGCAGCGTTAGCATTACTTAACGATTGCGTTAAGAAGGGTGGCGTTATGGCATCTAGCTATGTAGGTGGATTGTCAGGCGCATTTATCCCAGTCTCAGAGGATCAAGGTATGATAAATGCAGTGGAGGCAGGTGCGATAACTCTAGAAAAGCTAGAAGCGATGACATGTGTATGCTCTGTAGGACTTGATATGATTGCTATTCCAGGTAGCACAAAAGCTACAACTATTTCTGGTATTATTGCTGATGAGATGGCTCTTGGTATGATTAACCAGAAGACTACAGCAGTTCGTTTGATACCTGTTATTGGCAAAGATGTTGGGGATACTGTTGAGTTTGGTGGCTTGTTTGGATATGCTCCAATTATGCCGGTTAATAAATTCTCATGTGATGATTTTGTAAATCGTCGCGGTAGAATTCCAGCGCCAATTCATAGTTTTAAGAATTAGAATTTAAGGAAATGTTATGGAAAAAAATAAGAAACCACATAATAAAAAAGTTACAGTATTAATAATTATATTATCTGTTATTGTTGTAGTTACTGCGTCGATTCTTATATTTATGGCAGTTAGAAGTCATTTACAGAAACAGAAAGTAAATGATGTGGTTGAAACGGTAGAAGTTGATAAGGATGCTATAGATTTTGATGCTTTGCAGCGTATAAATGCTGATGCATACGCTTGGATAAAGATTGATGGTACGGAGGTTTCATATCCTGTTTTACAGCATCCTACTGAAAATGATTATTATCTTGATACTACGTTAGAAGGTGAGAAAGGATTACCTGGTGCACTTTATACTCAAAACTACAATTCTAAAAGCTTTGATGATGTAAATACTATTATATATGGCCATAACATGAGAAACGGAACTATGTTTGGAAGGCTTTATGAATATAGAGACGACGAATATAGAAAACAACATTCCGAAATGAAAATCATTTTGCCAGACAAAAAGCTTCGTTATAAATTGTTGGCAGTATGTGAGTCAGATGATGACCACCTACTCAATAAATATAATAGTTTTAAGTCAAGCGCAGATACGAAGAATTTCTTGAAAGAACTTGAAAATGTCGGCGTTAATGGCGAATATTATGATGATAGCTATATATATTCAGAGGGTGATAAGTTTGTGACTTTGTCTACTTGTATAAATGGTAAGAATGATAAGAGATTGTTAGTAGTATTTGTTAAAGAATAAAAGAAATATGTATATTGATTTTGATAATCCTACAATAGAAAATTTGATGCTAGAGGGAGAGTTTGGTCTTGAAAAGGAAAGCTTAAGAGTTACTAGAGATGGATTCCTTGCTAAGACTAATCATCCTTTTGCATATGAGAAAGATATTGATAAAGACTTCTGTGAAAGCCAACTTGAAATGATAACAAGTGTTCATACTACTCCTGAAGGAGTATGTAAAGAACTAGGAAAGATACACGATAGGGCGAAAGCAATACTCAGTCATCAGAAGGAAAAAGAGTATATTTGGCCATTCTCTAATCCTTGTTATATAGATAGCGATGATGATATTAGAATTGCACATTTCGAGAAAAAGCTTCACGATAAGGAAGTGTATAGAGAGTATTTAGCATGCAAATATGGTAAGAGAAAAATGTTGTTCTCTGGAATTCATTTGAATTATTCTGTATCTGAAGAGTTGTTTAAGAGTGCATATGAAAATGAAAAGAATAAATGTGGAGATTACAGAGAATTTGTTGATAAAATGTATTTAGATACAAGCTACAGATTACTAGGTATGATGTGGTTTATAACATTAGCATTGTCTTCTAGCCCGGTTATGGATGAGACTTTTGTAAATGGTGAGAAAGGAAAAAGTATTCCGCCAATTTATCGCTCTTATCGTTGTAGCAAAGACGGATATTATAACGACTTTGATGTTCATTTGTCATACAATTCTATAGATAGTTATTGTGATGTTGTTGAACAGTATATTGAAGATGGAAGACTTTATAGCTTGAGTGAATTATATTATCCAGTTCGTGTTAAACCGTCAGGGGATAATACATTGGCTAATTTGAGAAAGGGGATTAATCATGTTGAAATTCGTTCAATTGATTTGAATCCTTATTCTGAAATTGGAATTGAAGAAGAGGACATAAAACTTATTCAACTATTATTTGTATTTGCTATGTCAAGAGAGTGCGAAGATTATCTTTGTGAGAAATATGGATATGATATTTTTTCAGAAGCTTGTGTAGATCGTTTTCAGGACGAGGCGCTAGGCAAGATAAAACAATCTGTAGAACTTAACATAAATGGAAATAATTTATCGAGTGATGCTGTTGAACTTCTAGATGTATTGGCTCAATTTTATATAATTCACAATAGACAAGAAGTGTTGCCGCTGATTGACAAAGTAATTGAGAGAGTCCTTGATCCTAATGTCAATTACGCAAAACGTGTCATAAGAGATTACGGTGAGTCTTTTGTCGATAAGGTTATGAAAGAACTCATTGAGAATAGTTAGTACTATTTGACATTTTTTAAAATTACATAATAAATATTTTAACCAAAAGAAGTGATTATATATCATCCATTCTCATACTAGCATTTTTTCTATTACTTCGCTTCGGCTTATTATTTGACCTCGCACAAACTCGCTTCGCTCAAACAGTGTGCTTGGTCAAATGCCTTCGCAAAGTAACTTACGAAAAAATACTAATGTATTCGAACGGATTAATATATAATCACTTCTACTTAGTTAAAAAATATAATTCTAATTTTAAAATAATTTAGTTATCCTTTTCGTCTTCCTCTGACTTAGAATAAACAGCTTGACGTTTTCTAGCCATCTCATCACTTTCAAGATATTCATCATAAGTAGTAACTTTATCTACAATAGTACCATTTGGCATGATTTCAATGATACGATTAGCAGTAGTTTGAACTACCTGGTGGTCACGAGAAGAGAATAGAATAACACCATTGAATTTTGTAAGACCTGTATTTAATGCTGTGATAGATTCCATATCTAAGTGGTCAGTAGGCTCGTCTAAGATGAGTACATTTGAATTCTCAATCATCATACGAGATAGAAGAACTCTAACCTTTTCACCACCGGATAGTACGCGCATTTTCTTAACGCCATCTTCTCCTGCAAATAACATTCTTCCTAAGAAACCACGTACATATGTAGCATCCTTGATTTCTGAGAATTGTGTTAACCAATCAACGATAATTAAATCTGTATCGAAAATCTTTGTGTTGTCTTTTGGGAAGTAGCTTTGTGAAGTTGTAACACCCCATTTGTAGCTTCCTTCGTCTGGCTCCATTTCACCAGAAAGAATTTGGAATAGAGCAGTCTTTGCAGCTTCGTTAGCACCAACAAATCCGATTTTGTCATCGTGTCCAACAACGAAGGATACATTGTCTAATAATTTTACACCATCTATAGTTTTGGAAATACCTTCTACTGTAAGAACTTCGTTACCAATTTCACGTTCTGGTCTGAAATCGATGTATGGATATTTTCTACTTGAAGGTTTGATGTCATCAAGTTCAATTTTTTCTAACGCACGTTTTCTAGATGTTGCCTGCTTTGATTTAGAAGCATTAGCAGAGAAACGAGAAATAAATTCTTGTAATTCTTTGATTTGTTCTTCCTTCTTCTTATTAGCTTCTTTTCTTTGCTTCATAATTAATTGTGAAGATTCATACCAGAAATCATAATTTCCAGCATAAAGTTGAATTTTGCCATAATCAATGTCGGCAGTGTGTGTGCAGACTTTGTTAAGGAAATATCTATCGTGACTTACTACGATTACTGTGTTGTCATAGTTAATTAAGAATTCTTCTAACCATGCAATAGCGTCAAGATCTAAGTGGTTTGTTGGCTCATCAAGAAGTAGAATATCTGGATTACCAAATAATGCTTTTGCAAGTAAAACCTTTACCTTTTGATCACCAGTAAGATTGCTCATGATTTCGTAGTGTAACTCTGAAGGGATACCTAGACCATTTAGAAGAGTGGCAGCATCACTTTCAGCATTCCATCCGTCCATTTCTGCAAATTCTGCTTCTAGCTCACTTGCCTTAATACCATCTTCGTCAGAAAAATCTTCTTTCATATAGATTGCGTCTTTTTCCTTCATGATGTCGTATAGACGTTTGTTACCCATGATAACAGTGTCAAGTGTAGTAAATTCATCATATTTGAAGTGGTCCTGTTCAAGAACTGAAAGTCTTTGACCAGGAGTGATAATTACGTCGCCGTTAGTTGTCTCTAAATCTCCTGATAGGATTTTGAGAAATGTAGATTTACCAGCACCATTTGCACCGATAAGTCCATAACAATTTCCTTCTGTAAATTTAATGTTTACATCTTCGAATAAAGCTTTCTTGCCGAAACGAAGTGTAATGTTACTTGCTTGAATCATAGTAAGTCCTTTCTTAGTTTAAACTTTATTTGGATATGCCTAAAATGTTAGCATAATATTCACTATTAATAAGTATACACATAAAACCCTAAACATTTTATCCTAAAATTAGATTTTTTCAAGTGTTTTTATGTTAAAATGGTGGAAGTGAGTTTGTAGATTTTTTGAATTATTTGCATACCAAGAGAAGTTGTTAGGCAATGCATATGGTAAATATAATATTTTGGAGGAAGTTAGATGGCTAAGAAAAACTTCTATGCTGTAAAAGTAGGAATGACACCTGGGATATATAAAACATGGGCTGAGTGTGAAGCAAATGTTAAGGGATATCCTAAGGCTAATTATAAAGGCTTTGCTACGTTAGAAGAGGCGAAGGAATATATGGGTGATGTTGATGCTAAAGTGATAAATGAGGACGCTCAAGCTAAGCCAAATGTACTTGATTCAAATTCGAAAGAATTAAATCCACATGAATTAAATACGAAAGATGAAAATGCCAAACTAATAATTGGAGCTGATGAAGTCGGAAAAGGCGAGCCTTTTAGGAGACTAATTGTTGTATCTTGTTTCGTTGATAATGCGTATTATGAGAAGGTTGAATCTATAGGTGCGCATAGAGATTCTAAGGAATACGGACTAGATACGCCAAGAAGTATAGAAATTGGCAAGGAGCTTACAGGCTTTACGAGCTTTGAAGAGTGCAAAAATGGTGTGTATAGAAATGAAGACTATGGCTTAACATTTTACATATATTCTATTGAAAATGCTTATTACAATGAACTAAGACACTCAGAAAATAAGCCAGAAATGAACGCAAATAAAATAGTTAGCATTATGCATAATAGAGCAAGCTACTTCTTGTATAACGATTTGTATAAGAGAGGGATTAAGGCAGACAGAATAGTAATTGATAATTACATGGGAAAGTATGATTACAATTTTGCTAAGAAATATATTGTAAATGAGAAATATAAATTAACCGATGTGCCTTGTGAACTTGATTTTGAAGTGAAGGCGGAGAATAAGTATACTCCTGTAGGAGTAGCATCAAACATCGCGACATACATTGAACAATTATATGTAGACGAAATTAGAAGCAAGGTTAGAGAAGAGGGCGGTGACTTAGATAGCCATTTGTTCTCTAATATGCCAGAGGATGTAGAACGCGCATATAAAGAAGTTGAAAAAATATGTGGCTCGTTAGAGCAAGGAGAGAAGTATTTTAAGAAATCCTCGTATTATTATAATTATCTTGAAACTGGTAAATGTAAAGGTGAGTAATGAAGGACAATAGTAGTATAGCCAGATATAATTCATTGAATAAGTATCTTCGAGAAACCTTTGGTTGTAAAGTATACAAGGTTTCTGTTGATGGTGGGTTTTCTTGTCCTAATAGAGATGGAACTATAGGAGTAGGAGGGTGCATTTTCTGCTCTGGTAATGGTTCGGGAGAATTCACAGGAGCTAATATTATAGGCCGAAATGTGGCTTTAGAATTTGAAGAAAATGATTATGTTTGCTATGGTCACAATCTAAGACGAGTTCTTAAAGTATCAAAGCAACTTGATAATGGAATTGAGTTGATTTCTAAGAAACGTCCGAATGAAGAGTGTAAATATATTGCCTACTTTCAGGCATTTACAAATACGTATGCACCAGCAGAGGTTTTACGAAAAGAATTTGAAGAAGCATTAAACCACCATGAAATAGTAGCAATTTCTATTGGGACAAGACCAGATTGTTTGTCTCTAGAAGTCCTTGATTTGCTTGAAGAGCTTAACCATATTAAGCCTGTATGGGTAGAGCTTGGACTTCAAACTATTCATGAGAGTACGGCTGAGTTGATTAGAAGAGGATATGATTTAAATGTATATGATAATGCTTGTGCTGCGTTAAAAAAGAGAGGAATTGATGTTGTAACGCATGTTATACTTGGCCTTCCAGGTGAAGACAAAGAGATGATGCTACGTACTGTAGACTATGTTGCAAAGTCTGGTTCTAAGGGAATAAAGCTACAGCTTTTGCATGTTATTAAGGGAACCGATTTGGAAGAATTGTATTATTCTCAGAATGAACTTGAGAATATCGAAAATGTAAAGGAAAGACTTCACATTATGACTTTAGAGGAGTATATTGATGTTTTGGTCGATTCAATTAAGCTGTTGCCAAAGGACATGATTGTTCATAGATTAACAGGTGATGGAGATAAGAGAACTTTAGTTGAGCCACTTTGGTCAGCAGACAAGAAGAGAGTGCTTAATACTATTAACAAGTTCGTTCAACCCATGTAAGGATAGTAGGTTATAAAGTGTTTGTAATAGAGTATTAAACTTATTTCATAGATATTTGATGATGTTTTAATGATGGTTAATGACATTATAATGATGTTAAGTAATAGTCTAATTATATTTTGAGATGTTTTCGAAAAGGAAAGATTATGAGTGAAAAACAGGACATAAAGGTTAAGAACAAAAAATATAAAAAGCTTATAAGAATACTGATAATAGTCGCTTCAGTGATTGTAGCAGGTTTTGTGGCAATTTTTATTGCAATTCAAAATCCTAGAGTGAAGTTTCTAGTTGCTACAACACGTTTTGCAATGGAGACTTTACAAGATCCCGCATACATTGCGTATGATTTAGATGTAATGGGGATTTGTAAGGATTATTTTAATTCTGATACGTATATTGAAGGCGATGTTCAAGCTAATAGTATTAAAGGATTTAATTATTCAAGTGGCGCGAAGGTCGTTGGCCAGCGTAGTTTTCAACAAAAACAGATGGCTACAATTGCTGATGCTAAAGTTTTATTTGTGAATGTTGGAAAGTCAAATGTATATGTGAAAGACGATACGATGTATTTGATGATGCCTGATTTTGATAATTTGGCTTATTCAATAACTGTAAACACCGACTTGTTTATGAAAGCTCCAGAATTTACAGCTAATCTTGACTTGAATTGGTTTAAGGAAAATTCATCTAATATCTTGGAGATCACTAAACAAATGGATATAGAAGATACTGGAGAGCATTATGTAGGAGAAGACGGAACTAAGAGTAGAAAATATCGCATGACTATTCCACAAGGTTGTGGTCAGTTTATTTGGCAGCTACTTGGAATGGAAGAGCCAGATTATGATATAGTGATTGATCTGTTCCTTACTGATTCATGCAAGATTAATAGAATGGAGATTGATTTGAATCATACTATTGAAAATGCAAAGCTTGTCATGGATGGCGCACGAATGAACAAATGTATTTATATTAAAAATCTTCCAGATAACGAGGTCTTTCAATTAACATTTACAAGAAAAGACAATTATACATTCACCAATTACATGGAAGTGGATATGAGATATGACACTTTGAGTGGTGATAAAATCACTGGAAATGGATATATAACATGGAAGAAGAATGAATTAGATGCCGATGGATATGCTCTGGAAATGAATAAGTGGACGCTGTGCAAGAATGATGAGATTCAAGGTGTTATGCATTTTAAGGGAAATGTTAAACCATCGCATTTTGATTATGATTTACTTCGTGATACTCCAGTGCCGTTAGATAAGGCAAAGAATCTTAAGTGGGAGGAGCTTCGAGATGACATGGAAGGCTTTATGGAGGATGTGAAAGAGGACGTAATGGAGCGTCTATAAAGTGTATTTCTCACCATAAAGCTTGTACAGAATAAAAAACATAGAATTTATACACTTTTAATATGAAATGATATTGATTTTTGAATAGAATATTATTAAAATGTTGTATAGTGCAGTATAGTTGTCGCGGTGCGTTTAGCGTATTTGCTATTAGTAGCTATACTGGGATTATAAACAAATTTCTTTAGGAGGAAATGAACATGAAAAGATCTATGAAAACCATGGATGGTAACCAAGCAGCAGCTCATGCTTCTTATGCATACACAGATGTTGCAGCTATCTATCCTATCACACCTTCATCTGTTATGGCTGAGCACACAGATGAATGGGCAACAGCAGGTCGTAAGAACATCTTTGGCCAAACTGTTCAAGTAACAGAAATGCAATCAGAAGCTGGTGCGGCTGGTTCAGTACACGGATCATTAACAGCTGGTGCATTAACAACAACATTTACAGCATCTCAAGGTTTACTTCTTATGATTCCAAACCTTTACAAGATGGCTGGTGAGAGACTTCCAGGTGTAATTAACGTATCTGCAAGAGCTATTGCTTCTCACGCACTTAACATTTTCGGTGATCACTCAGACGTTATGGCTTGTCGTCAGACAGGTGTAGCAATGCTTTGTGAATCATCAGTTCAAGAAGTAATGGACTTAACACCAGTTGCTCACTGTGCAGCAATCGAAGGTGGAATGACAGTAATGAACTTCTTTGATGGTTTTAGAACATCTCACGAAATTCAAAAGATTGAAGCTTGGGATTATGAAGATCTTAAGGACATGGTTAATATGGAAGCAGTAGACAAGTTCAGAGCTAATGCGTTAAATCCTAATAACCCAATGGAACTTGGTTCTGCTCAAAACCCTGATATCTTCTTCCAATCAAGAGAAGCTTGTAATACTACTTATGACAACTTCCCAGATGTTGTTCAAAAGTATATGGACAAGGTTAACGAGAAGATTGGTACAGATTATAAATTATTCAACTACTATGGAGCCGAAGATGCAGAGAAGGTTATCGTTGCTATGGGTTCTGTATGTGAGACAATTGATGAGACAATCGACTTCTTAATGGAACGTGGAGAGAAGGTTGGTGTTGTTAAAGTAAGACTATACCGTCCATTCTCACAGAAAGCTTTAGTAGAAGCTATTCCTGATACAGTTAAGTCTATTTCAGTATTAGATAGAACTAAGGAGCCAGGTTCATACGGCGAACCACTATACTTAGATGTAGTTACAGCTCTTAAGGGTACAAAGTTTGATTCAGTTCCTGTATATGCTGGTCGTTTCGGTCTTGGTGCAAAAGATACAAAGCCAGGCGATATCATTGCTGTATACAACAACACAGAGAAAGAGCATTTCACATTAGGTATCATCGATGATGTTACAAATCTTTCTCTTGAAGTTAAAGAAAATCCAGTTACAACTCCTGATGGAACAACTAACTGTAAGTTCTGGGGTCTTGGTGCAGATGGTACAGTAGGTGCTAACAAGAACTCAATTAAGATTATTGGTGATAACACAGATATGTATGCTCAAGCATATTTTGATTATGACTCTAAGAAGTCAGGTGGTGTTACAATTTCTCACTTACGTTTTGGTAACTCACCAATCAGATCTACATATTTAATTAACCAAGCTAACTTCGTTGCTTGTCACTGTACAGCATACATTTACAAGTACAACATGGTACAAGACTTAGTTCCAGGTGGTACATTCTTATTTAACACACAATGGTCAGTTGATGAATTAGATGAGAAATTACCAGGACAAGTTAAGAGATATATTGCTGAGAATGATATTCAATTCTACATCATCGATGGTGTTAAGATTGGTAAGGAAATCGGTCTTGGTAACAGAATTAATACAGTTCTTCAATCAGCATTCTTCTCATTGACAAAGCTTATTCCTGAAGCTGAAGTAATTCAACTTATGAAGGATGCAGCTACAAAGTCATACTCTAAAAAGGGTGATGACATTGTTAAGATGAATCATGATGCTATCGACGCTGGTTCAACAGCTTATATTAAGGTTGATGTTCCTGAGTCTTGGAAGAATTGTGAAGATGATGATCTTACACCAGCTGTTGCTGCAGAAGGACGTAAGGAAGTTATCGATTTCGTTAAGAATATTCAATCTAAGGTTAACGGACAACAAGGTAATACAATTCCTGTATCTGTAACAATGGAATATGAGACAGGATGGACACCTTCAGGTACAGCTGCTTATGAGAAGCGTGGTGTTGCTACAGACGTTCCTGTATGGGATGCTACAAAGTGTATCGAATGTAACCAATGTTCATATGTTTGTCCACACGCTGCAATTCGTCCAGTTGCTCTTACAGCAGAGGAAGTTGCTGCAGCTCCAGAAGGAATGCAACATAAGAAGCTTAACATGATGGATGGCTATGAGTTCGCAATTGTTGTTTCAGCTTATGACTGTACAGGTTGTGGATCTTGTGTAAATGTTTGTCCAGACAAGGTTCAAGCTATTACAATGAAGTCTTTCGAAGACAACAAAGACGAGCAAGCATATTTCGATTATGCAGTTAAATTAGATGACAAAGAAGATGTAATTGAGAAGTTTAAGTCAGGAACTGTTAAGGGTTCTCAATTTAAGCAACCATTGCTTGAATTCTCAGGCGCTTGTGGTGGATGTGGTGAGACACCTTACGCTAAGTTAATCACTCAATTATTCGGTGATAGAATGTACATTGCAAATGCTACAGGTTGTTCTTCAATTTGGGCTAACTCTTCACCATCTACACCATACACAGTAAATAAGAAGGGTCAAGGTCCTGCTTGGTCTAACTCATTATTTGAGGATGCTGCTGAATTTGGTTATGGTATGTTACTTGCTCAAAGAGCTATTCGTGATAGACTTAAGAGTGAATTAGATGATATCGCTGCTAACACATCTAAGGATGAAGTTAAGGCTGCAATCGCTAAGTGGAATGATACATTTAACTCAGGTGTTGAAAATGGCGAAGCTACAGAAGAATTAATCGCTGTACTTGAAGAATGTGGATGCGACGCATCTAAGAACGTTCTTAAAGAGAAGAATTATCTTGCTAAGAAGTCACAATGGATCTTCGGTGGTGACGGATGGGCTTATGATATCGGATTCGGTGGTGTTGACCACGTACTTGCATCTGGTAAGGACATCAACATTATGGTATTTGATACAGAAGTTTACTCTAATACAGGTGGACAATCTTCTAAGTCTACTCCAGTTGGTGCTATTGCACAATTTGCTGCTGGTGGTAAAGAGACTAAGAAGAAGGATTTAGCTGGTATTGCAATGAGCTATGGTTATGTATATGTTGCACACATCTCAATGGGTGCTGATATGAACCAATGTGTTAAGGCAATTGCTGAAGCTGAAGCTTATCCAGGACCATCATTAATCATCGCTTATGCTCCATGTATCAACCATGGTATCCGTAAGGGAATGAGCAAGGCTCAGACAGAAGAGAAGTTAGCTGTAGAATCCGGTTACTGGTTCAACTTCAGATATAACCCAACTCTTGCTGCTGAAGGAAAGGATGCATTTAGCTTAGATTCTAAGGCTCCTGCATTTGAAGGATATCAAGACTTCCTTAAGGGAGAAAACAGATACGCTTCACTTGCTAAGTTTAATCCAGAGAGAGCTGCTGAATTGTTTGCTCAATCTGAACAAATTGCAGAAGAGCGTTATGCTTATCTACAGAAATTAGTAAGCCTATACAAGGCAGACTAATTATACTCCTAAAGTATAAATATATTGCTGCGTCAGGGAAACCTGGCGCAGTTTTTTTATTGGCTAAGTGTTAATAAAAATTTAATAATTTGTTCGATTGACTGTTCGAGTCAAGTTGAGTTATGTTATATCCACGCCGTTTCTGGCGTGGTTTTTTGTGGTATAGCCACAGTATCTTATTTGGAAATATATCGATATTAATCCCTAAAATAAAATTGATAAGGTTTGTTTTATAGGATGAATGAACTGCAAATATTAGGCTTGTAAAATTAAATATG
>JAZUIN010000123.1:0-3703 GCA_045642225.1 Lachnospiraceae bacterium
TTGGCTGACTGTTTTTGTTGCCGGATGTGATTAATCCAAAAAGCGCCGCGCCAGACCAATTACTCCCCTTATTATATAAAAATAAGTGTAGATGTCAGAGTTAATTACTCTCTAACAACTACACTTTTATGGTACTAAATAACGCCCTAGCCAAAAGCCAGAGCGCTACCTTTCTTCTATAATTATATTGCCTTAAACATCCTTTTCGTCATCGGTTTCTCATTCTTCTTTTCAACCTCTGCCTGTGCCGTTCTGAACTCTTCCATTCGCTTGAGTTCTTCTTATGCATCATCAAATCCAAAATGCGTGTACACATTCATAGTTACTGAAATATCTGAATGTCCCATAAGGTATTGAAGTGTTTTAGGATTCATCCCAGCTTTCGCTTGATTGCTACAGTAGGTATGTCTACATACATGAGGTGTTATGTTCGGCATCTGTACCTTATAAATATCATTGTACCTGCCAACCATATGATTGAATCGATGCTGCCAACGAACTAGCACTGAGCGTGATTATAGATGTATACGCATCATTGCTGGATAACAAAACCTTTGATATCCGATCCGCTGTAGCCGCCTCCACAGGGCGTAAAAAAAAAAGCTTTCCGAATAATTGGGAAAACTTATACACAGCCTGGAACAATGGTGAAATCACTGCAAAGGATTTCATGGATAAAAGCGGCCTGAAAAAAGGCACCTTCTATCATCTTATAACTGAATACAAGGAGCTTCTTGAAATCAATAAAAATACAATGGGCGTTGGTTGATACCTTCGCCCATTTCCTCTAATTTTTATATTCTGATATTAAAGCATCAACCAACGAACCAGATTTTGTAGATTCTGTACTACTAACATCCTCAACATGCTTCTCAATTACTTTTATTACTTTATTCACCTCATTAACTAATTGTTCATTATCATTTACCAATTTCAATATTTTTTCACAGAGTTTATTCATCTTATTGGCATTCATATCTGGTATTTTCTCTTCAGCCAAATCATATTTAATAAGCATCAAAATAAAATATCTAAATTTTCTATACTGTGCTGGTAACACTTTACTTCTAAATAAATAATCTAATCTAAACAATGTATATGTAGATGTATAATACGGAAGTAATTGATGATCATCATTAAAAATTCCATCAATTGAAGAAAGCAGTCTACCATAAAAACGGCTGGCAAGATGTGGCTTATCATAAAACATTGAAGCCACCGATTTGATTTGATTACTAATCGATACTATTCGTACCTTCTCAATATCTACCCCATAATTATATTGCTTTGATCTTCTTTCATAGTATAGTCTTGCTGTACCAGTAAATGTAGAATAAAAAGCTTCCAACTTTCTATGAAACTCATTTAATGCTATTAATTGTTCGTTGGTAACTTGTGTTTGTCTATTAGTGGCTTTAATTATTTTATTTACGGTTTCATCGTCACTTGTTTCTATTAATTTAATAGGTATTTGAAGCCCCTTTGCTATCGAATCCTTATTATTAAATAATACATGACTCGTCTGACAACCATTCACAATTTGATAATCAGTCAAAGTGCATCTCGTTCGTAAATTTGTCAGCTTTTTGCATATAATTGTTACACCATTATTAAACAGAATAAACTTATCTGACTCAGACTTAACCGTTTCAGCCATCTCGCTGTTAACATCATTTTCGCCCTGATAATCTCGTACATTATCGTAGAAAACACTTTTTCTTATTTCACCGTTATCACTTGATATCAATTTTAAGTATTCTTCATATCCTATATATCCTAGATACGATTGAGTGATTTCTGGAATATCTGGCAACAAAATCTTGTCCGGAAAATCAATTTCTGTTTCCACAACATCAATTGTGCTTCTATAATATTTTTGCAAAGTGTCCGATCCAACCGGAATATATAATACTTCAGAAAAAATATTCATATCTTCAAGATCACTTTTAGCTATATTAATTCGACTAACACAATTTTGGTCATCTACCCATTTGCCTGTTGTAATATAATACATATAACATACTGGCATTTGCTTTATATAGGTTGCCTTTGAAAAAATATATTCAACTATTTCACTTTTTTCTTTGATCGCATCATTTCTTACCATCTGAGGTTTATCAGAGAAAAAATCTTTTACACCAGCTCCAAATGTTCCCATATCTCCATAATCAAACCCTGAAGACGTTTTTGCTTGCACAAAAATGAAACTTATCTCTGACAACTTTTTATTAATTTCTATGATATCATCTATCTCCTCTTTCGAAGTAATCATTGTTCCATTTACAATAATCGCAACAGCATCAATTCCACAATCTCCACCATCTCCAATAACTACATCGGAAAGATTATATGTCTCTGCATATTGCTGTTCAACAGCACAGTACGCAGAAAACATTTCAAATTGTTTACTTTGATCCTTTTCTTCTATCTGCTGCGATTTCAAAAATGTTTCCATGTAACTTTGTATTATTCTATCCACCTTTATCTCCTTTCGTATATTAGTGATAGCTTCCTCAATTATTTTGATTTATCGCTCTGTAAAGCAAATTCGGCAAAAGATATTTGTTGCTCCATTGGCGGAATAACTACTTCGTAGTTTTGCAGCGTAGTTTTCTTTATGTTAGGCATGCACGACCCCGAACGCAAATTCATTAAATCTTCTTGATGTGTTTTCAGAAGGCAGTATAAAAAGTATGTATTACAACTCACGTTCGAAAGATGATAACAGTGCGCACCACACCAATAATTATCCTTTTGGTAATTTACATACCCACAGGAATTACCACCTTCACTGATTGAAACAGATTCTCCTTCAACATTGTATTCATGCCAATATCCTGAAGGTTCAATACCTCCGTTATAGCATGGGTATTTTCCTTCCTTGGAAAGTTCATCAGCGTTAATTTGCTGACCTTTTGCCAAATCACATATATCCTTCAACTTATATTTCGGATATATACTATTCGCTTCAAACATCTCGATAAATTGCGATTTACCCGTAAAATTTTGATTTATCGCTCTGTCTAACAAACTCAGAGTACTGAATCTGCTCACTGATATCAGGTATTGGCACAACTATATTTTCAAGATCTTTAGCATAAACATGTGGTGGGGATGCGGACATAAAGTTGGACTTATTTTGAAATGAAAGGAGCAACTTATGTCAAAGAAAAGAGCCAATTATACGGATGAAGAAAAAGCATTTGCATTAGCTTATTATCATGAATGTCGTTCGGCAAAAAAACTATTCGCGATCTAGGATATCCTGTAAGATCATGTCTTTACAACTGGATTGCAGAAGAAAATAATCCACCAAAAGTTGCAAAGAAACCAGACCGCAGTAAGGGCAATGCATCCTATAATGAAAGAATGTCTGCAATTCATCGTTGCTTTGAACTTGGTGAGGATATAAAATTAATAGCAGAAGATATGCATCGCTCAGAATCGACAATTCGTACATGGTGTAGAATCTATAAAAAAGAAGGTGCTACTGCTCTTATGGATAACTCAAGAAAGAAAAAGACTACAAAAATAAATATAGAAACTAATGATATTGAAGAACTAAAAGTACAAATGCTTAATCTTCAGCTTGAAAACGATATACTAAAAGAAACAATTGAAGTATTAAAAAAAGACCCCGGCATCGACCAGACAGCTCTCAAGAACAGGGAGAAGGCAGTGATAGTTGATGCCTTAAAAAATA
>JAZUIN010000124.1:0-3958 GCA_045642225.1 Lachnospiraceae bacterium
CTAAGACCGCTTGGCCTCCGACTTTATAAGCTACCTCGGGTGCGATTTCAAAAATATCAGCACCCAACTCTACTGCCAGCTTCTCAGCAACCTTCTTTGTTCTTCCTGATGCACTAAAATAAGCTACTAATTTCATAATCATCCTCCTTGTTTTGTAACTGTTCCTAATTTAACCAATCCATATGTAGTAATTAACCTCGTTATTATCTGCTTAATCTCGTTTTTTAAGTAGCAAATTATAACGCTTTCTACATCCTATTATAAGTCTCTTTATCGAGCGACTTATCAATTCCTGCTAGCGCAATACAAACTGCCGAATCTCCAATGAAGTTTGTAACAGCGGTAAACATTTCAAGCAAAGCGTTAAGCGCAAGATATATTATAAGCGACTCCATTGATAGTCCAACTTCCGAAATTATAATTGTCAAACAAATTAGTACAGAACCTGGTGTGATTGGCGCTCCAATCGACAAAAATATAATTGTAAATATAATTGTCCCTAGAGACATATTATCAAAGCTAATTCCTGACATAAAGCATACATATAGAGAAGAAATTGTAAGATAAATGCAAGTTCCATCAATGTTCATCAATGCTCCAAATGGCATAGCTACATCACATATTTTCTTAGGAATTCCAAGCTTCTTCTCTGAATTTTTCATAGCCTCAGAAAGAATTGATAGACCTGATCCATTCCACATTCCTTCGAGTATCAAGTTATAGCTTTTTCTGAAAAATGTAATTGGATTAACTCTACCCAAAATGAGCATCATAGCAATATATATTGCCACTATTACTACAAGACCAACTACAATCATAAGTATCGAACGAACCACAATATCAATAACCACTGAGCTACTATTAAACACAACTATAGCTGTTGCAAGAAATACTGATATTGGCATAAAGTTAAGTAGTAGTTCTGTAATTTTTCCGAAGAAATTATATAATGCATTTACTCCCCTCTTTAGACGGGATTCATCGTCACCTGTTTTTCCTATTGCAATACCGCACAAAGCCCCAAGGAAAATAATTTGCAAAGTATCAATCTTAACGAAAGGCTCTACAAAGCTTTTTGGCACTATTCCAAGAATCAAATCAAGGGCAGGTTTATTAATGATATTCATATCTGCATTTGCATTAAATAACCCCTTGAACACGCCAAAGTATTCTGGCTTAAATATGGTAAATGTTACTAGTCCAATAAGAACCGATAAAACTGTTGTAGTCAAATATGTAACCAACACTTTACTCTTAATATTTTCCCTATTATGCATAGCGGAGAACTTAGCAACATTCGTAAGTATGGCAAGAAATACCATAGGCCCCGTTAGAAGCTTTAAGATATTCATAAATATTTTGGTAATCGGCAAAAACAAATCATTTTGGATACTCGCAACTAATTCATCACTTAGGAAAAATTTAAAAAGTAAAGCGAGAACAATTCCACCTACCATTGCTGCTATACATCTTGTATAAAGTCCTTTATCTTCTGACCCAACAATTATTTTAAATGTGTTATAACCACTTTGTCTTCTATACTTGAAATATTTATCAAAATATAGCCCCATTACATCGGTAGTCTCATCATTACTATTGAATATCTCATTAAGCTTATTTCTTACTTTGACATCATCAACCTTAGTACCATATGCTGTTATCGTAATCTTTGCATAACTAATACCAGAGTTAATCTTTACTTGAATTTGAGAATCTTCCTCGGAAATGTTTTCATATAAAGCATTCAATGCCTCTGTCGCCATCAAGCACTTCTCTTTCGCATCATCATCTTTATATTTTTTCTTCTTAAGTACCAAAGATATGTAATCAATAATATCTTCTACAGAATCTTTAGATGCATCAAAAATCTTCTTCACAACTTACTCCTCACTAATCATTTATTATATTTTATTCAGACTTTATTATGCCATATTTATCAATATTTTTTAACTAATTTTTTAACTAATTTTTTCATTTAATATAAATAACGAAACTATATACAACAAATAAGGAATCTTTATACAAAAATTGCTTTATCTAATGTACAGAAAATGATACAATTAATATGTGTTGTGAAATTTTGTAACAATTTTCTAAAGGGGATTATATGAAAAGACTTTTTAAAGGCGTTATACCGTTTACAATAGGTTTAATAATACTTCTAGGAGTACTTTTATTTGTCACCAAAACTGTGATAATAAAAAATACTTCATCAGATAAAACAGAATTCAACGATGGATGGAATATCACTACTCCATCCGAATCTTTTGAGAATGCCTCTCTCAAAGATGTTCAGTTTTCAAATCTCAAAAAAGGCGATGTAGTTACATTTTCCAACAATATCCCTAATGACATCATTGAGAATCAGACTTTGATGTTCAATACATATTTATCATCAGTTAATGTTATGCTTGATGGGGAAAATGTTTATCAATACGGCCCATCAGACCCTAATGAGAAAGTTATTATTGGTAGTGGATGTCACTTTGTTATTATTCCTGAGAAAAGCGCAGGGAAAAATATCAAAATAACAGTTACTGCTATGCAAGATAATGCTTTCACTAACATGGAGCATTTCTCATTCGTACCAACTACTACAGCGTATAGTTATTACATCAATCAAAATGTATTTGGACTATTTATAAGTATATTCCTTTTGGTTCTCGGAATAGTTCTAACTCTTACAAGCGCATTTACAGTAGTAACTAACAAGAAAAATCTTAACCTTACATATATTGGATTATTCAGTTTGTTCATGGGCATATGGTCAATGAACAATATTAAGATGCTTCAAATCTTCAACTTAGGTCTAGGTGCCTGCACAAGTTCAGAATACTTCTCACTATTTGCTGCGGCAATACCAACTATTTGCCTATTTATGAAGATAAGAAAAGATACACCAAAACCAATACAAATGATAACAAGAGGAATCGCTGTAGCATTTTCACTCTTTCTAATAGTGACCTCAATCCTTCACTTTACGATGATTGTTCACTACTCACAAGTGCTTACATACTTCCACTTGATGGTTGCATTAACAATTGTATTCATGTTCATATCAGGCCTTATTACTAAGAAGAAACGAAGTGAATCAGAATTCTCTATGAAGCTTGGTTTCTACATCTTATGCTTGGCCTTCATTGGAGATATCCTAAGATTTAACGTGCAAAAATATTTGTTCCCTAACAATGACAACCTATATGAAAGCTTCATTCCACTTGGAACATTAATATTTATCATACTACTTCTATATAGCTACATCACTTCTACTCTCGAAGTAATTCAAGAGAAAACAGAGAAAGAAATCCTCTCTCACCTTGCTTATCACGATGGACTATGCAACATCTACAACAGAGCAAAGTTCGACCAAGATTTCGAGGCTATATGCAATAGCGATGATGAATTTACACTTGTTAATATGGATTTGAATGGACTTAAGAAGATAAATGATTCGCTCGGTCACACTGCTGGTGACAAGCTACTTAAGACCTTCTCGGAAATATTAGAGGAAGCCTTCAAATCTGTCGGCACAAGCTACAGAATGGGCGGCGACGAATTCTATGTAATCGTTCCTAAGAAAAATGTTGATAGAATTGACATTTCACTAGATGTGCTAAAAATGCTTTGCAAAGAAAGAAGTTCTGAACAAGAATTTGAAATTAGCACTTCTTACGGACTTGCAAGTCGAAGTGAAGCTCCTAACGACAACTTAGGCAAAATCATCACACTTGCAGATGAAAGAATGTATAAGATGAAGGTAGAAAGCAAACGCGCTAGGGTGTAATGAAAATAATTACCCCCTATTCATATACCCTATATGATATGTACCCAGAATCCTGGACACATATTTATGAACTAGGCTGAACACATGGATGACTTCCTGTATTGTACAGGAGTCATCCATTTTGTTTTTGCCTGAATTCTTTTGTTATTATAATAGTCTATATATTCTTCAATA
>JAZUIN010000125.1:0-10016 GCA_045642225.1 Lachnospiraceae bacterium
GGAGATAAGATTGTCCTTGAGTATTACATGGACATTCTAGGCAATGAGAGTATGCAGGTGCTTGAGAGTGCCTTCTTAAATAGTGCATATCATAGTGGTATGAAAAATCATTTAGATGAAGCAATCTTAATGGCAAATGAAATGCCTGGGAAAGAGGCATATTTTGAAACACTTTTGTCAGATTACAAGAAACTTGATGAAGTTCCTTTTGACTATGAGAGAAAGATGGTCTCAGTTCTTACTGACGGACCAGAGGGGAAAGGAATCTTTGTTAAGGGTAATGTCGACACAGTTACAAAGCATTGTACTAAGATTTACTTTAAAGGACAGGTCCTGCCAATAGATGAGAATAAAGAAGAAAGCATTCATGCTGTAGTAGATGAAATGTTAGAGGATGGTATGAAGGTACTTGCCGTTGCCTATAAACCATTTGAGGGCGAAACATTATCTAAAACTGATGAGAATGATTTAATTCTCTTAGGGTATTTGGCTTTCTTTGATGCACCCAAGGAGTCTGCAAAAAGTGCTCTTGAAAAACTTAAAGGTCTTCATGTCGAGACAAAGGTTCTTACAGGAGATGAAAGTAGTGTAGCTGTTTCAATCTGTAAGAGGTTAGGAATCAATGTTACGGAGAAATACTCTGGATCTGATTTTGAGATACTTTCTGAAGAAGAGAAGATATTGGTAGCCCATAGGTGCACACTGTTTACAGAGCTTACACCTAAGCAAAAAGCTCAGATAGTAAAGATACTGCAGGACAATGACCACTCGGTTGGATTCTTAGGGGACGGAATGAACGATCTTCCTGCAATTGTTGAGGCAGATGTTGGTATTTCAGTAGACCAAGCCTCTGATGTAGTGAAAGAGGCCTCTGATGTTATTTTGCTTCAGAAAGATTTGAATGTATTAGAAGCAGGAATATTAGAGGGTAGAAAAGCATTTGCTAACACGAGGAAGTATATTAAGATTACGGCATCGTCAAACTTTGGTAATATTCTCTCTATTGTGGTAGCGAGTATATTTTTACCATTCCTACCAATGACTTCTTTGCAGTTATTATTACTAAATTTGCTTTATGATATTCTCTGTCTCATTCTGCCTTGGGACAATGTGGATGAGGATATTTATTCATTGCCGCAGGAATGGTCTGGCAAGAATCTTGGCAGATTTATGCGTTGCTTTGGACCGATAAGCTCTGTTTTTGATCTGGTTACATTTGGGATTTTGTTTTATTTTATCTGCCCTAAGTTAAGCGGTGGAAATGAAGCTTTGTTCATTACTATTTTCCAGACAGGGTGGTTTTTAGAATCTATGTGGACACAGGTACTAATACTTCACCTGCTTAGGACGAAAAAGCTTCCATTTATTCAAAGTAGACCGGCTGCCTCTGTTATGGGAGTGACGATACTTGGAATTGTAGTATTTACCGCATTTGCTTTTACGAACATGGGTGGTTTGTTTGGACTTTCCAAGATGCCAATGGGATATTTTGGATTCCTTGCGGTGGTAGTGGTATGCTATATGATTTTAGTATCCTTAGCAAAAGTATTATATGTAAATAAATATCAGGAATTAACATAAGGGGGAATTATTCATGAAGAAAAATATTGAATATGCAAATCTAAATTCCTCTTTGCTTGTTTGGTTGGTTGATAAACTAAAAGGTGCACCATCTGATTTGCAGGGTGCAAGTGTACTACATGATCATATGGAGGATTTGAGAAGTGGAAAGTGTAGTTCTTTAATTCTTGAAGCATCTGATGAAGTGAAAGAAACAAACTTTTCAGATAGCATTGTGTATGAAGAGATGGAAATCATTCCTAAATACCGCAGGGTGTTAGTTGCGGGAGAAGAAATTTCTCTTACTCCCAAAGAGTATGAAATATTATATTTCCTTGCCAGCAATCAGGGAGAAATATACACTAAAGAACAGATTTATAAAGCAGTATGGGCGGATGAATATCTGATGGATGATAGTAATATCATGTCATTTATACGTAAGCTTAGAAAAAAGATAGAGCCAAATCCGGATGCACCAAAGTTTATATTAACTGTATGGGGAATCGGATACAAATTTAATGATAAATAAAGGAGAGTGTAAACTTGATTACATTTGATCAAATAAAAAATGATGAAACAATAAAAACATATATTCAGGCTGCAGATGATTCTCTTTGTGAACTTGGCTTTACTGAACATAGCTTTGCCCATGTAACATATGTGGCAGAAAAAGCAGGATACGTTTTAGAAAGTTTGGGATATCCAGAGAGAATGGTAGAAATTGCTAAAATTGCTGGGTATATGCATGATATTGGCAATGTAATTAACAGGGTTGATCATAGTCAGAGCGGTGCTGTTATGGCGTTCAGAATTTTGGATAATATGGGCATGGATCCAAGTGAAATAGCACTTATAATTTCTGCAATAGGAAATCATGATGAGGGAACTGGGGTACCTGTTAGTCCGCTTGCAGCCGCGCTAATTTTGGCTGATAAAAGTGATGTAAGAAGAAATCGAGTTCGTAATGAGGACATGTCTTCCTTTGATATACATGATAGGGTTAATTATTCTGTAAAAAAATCAGAGCTTAAGATTAATGAAGCTCATACGATTATTAAACTGAAGCTTTTGGTAGATACACATTTGGGTTCAGTTATGGATTATTTTGAAATCTTTATGGATCGAATGATGCTTTGCAGAAAGGCAGCTGAAAAGTTAGGTCTGCAATTTAAGTTAATGATTAATGAGCAGCAATTAATTTAATTACGTGCGACTATTACCTGATAATCGAATTCTTGCTTTTTTCTTGCTTTTTTATTTGAAATATAGACAGTAAAGAGCAATTCTTTCATTATTAAATAAAAAGCAAAGGAGAACATTTTAGTATGATTAGATCTAATGTTGTAAGACTTACATCCATGCAGGCTGTTGCCTATCGTCAAAAATTGCCATCAGGCGGTTCGGGAATTGTTATTTTAAAGAAGGGTATCTCACAGCCAGGAATTGCGTCTATCAGTAAATCTTCCGGAGAGGCCATTTTGACAACCAATACGCCAGTGAATGAATATCCACAAGAAGCTTTTGCAGAGGCTATAGCACTCACAAATGGTATGCCATATAGAAAACTTGGTGGAGTAAAATATGTTGATGAGGTAGTTGCTGAAAACGATGACGAGACTGTTGAGGCAGTTCCAGAAGAGTCAATTGTCAGCATGGAAGAGTATCAGGCAATTATAGCTACATATACCAATAAAGATGATAAGTTTTCGTATGATCTTCTAAATAAAGATTTGATTAAGTTAGCAAATAGTAACAAGCAAGTACAGGCGATGATTGCCGATGGAAGTGAAGAGGAAGATATATGTGTTTGTCTTGCAGGAATTCGTTTTAGAGATTTAACTGGAAATGCAGAAATTACAGATGAGCAGGTAAAAAGCATCGTTGTAATGTTAGATGAAATCTATGATAAGGGAGTGTTTAAAGAGTTGAAATCAGAACTCAGAAAAATGCTTTCAAATAGCAAAAGACAGTAAAATATTTTGATGATTTATTTCTTGCTAAATCGCAAGGAAATCGCAAGGTTTTAGCCATGTGAATTTCCTTGCGTTTTTTTTATATATATAGGATGGGGTGAAACATTTATTTTTGTTTCCATAGGGAAACGCTGGTATAAACAAGGAATGTATTGAAGTGAAAGGAGTGTAACATGGAACAATTTTGGACTAAGGATAAAATAACCAGATATGAAGAAGCTCAGAGAGTAGTGATGGCTAAGCTGAGAATTATAGATGAAAAATATTGTGAGAAAGAAGGTCATCATTATATCAGATTCATGGAGTCTCGGTTAAAAACAGAAGACAGTATTCAAAGTAAATTGATTAGAAAAGGAGTGGATAACAAGAGTAAAAAGCCTGTTGAAGTACTGATACGGGATGTTGCAGGCGTAAGATGTGTTTGTTATGACATCAATCAAGTTTACAAATTTGTAAAGGCAATAAAGAAAGATGAAGAATTAAAAGTCATAAAACAAAAGGATTACATCAAAAATCCTAAATCGAGTGGATATCAAAGTTATCATATGATTATACAAATAGAAGGTGTCTTGGTTGAGTTACAACTTAGAACCTTGCTAATGGATGCATGGTCTTCTATGGAGACGATTGTTGCATATAAAAATACAGAAAACATATCTGATAGCTTAAAACATGAGATTAAATCTCTTTGTAAAGCATGTAGAAAGGTGGATAAGGAAATATATAAGGTCCTAAAACAAAAATAGAAACATTTAAGTCACAGTATCTGGGCATAGGTACTAAATCACGAAAAAGAAAGGAACGTATGTAAAATTGTTTCTCAATTAACATACAAGATAGCCTATGAAGAAAAATAAAATAGAAATGGTGAAGAAGATTTTAAACGAAGAAAGCTTACGAGCTGTGTATCAACCAATTGTATCATTAAAGGATGGAAAAATTCATGCATATGAAGCTCTTAGTAGGATCACAGATGAAAGCATTGGAATTAACATTGCGGAGTTATTCGTACTTGCAGATAAATATGATTTGCTGTGGGAACTAGAAAAACAATGTAGAACCAATGCTCTTAAATATGCAAAAGATAAACCAAAGGGAGCAAAACTTTTCATAAATATTGATGGGAATGTACTAAGGGACGATTCGTTTCAAAAGGGATTTACAAAGGAAAAGCTAAAAAAATATTCAGTAGATATAAAGGATATTGTGTTAGAAATTACAGAACGTAGTGATTTTAATGATAGAGATCTACTTGAAAGTATTATGACTCATTATAGAGAACAGGGATACATGCTTGCACTTGATGATTTGGGTTCAGGATATTCAGGCCTTAACAGATTGCAAATAATAAAACCTAGTTATATTAAGTTAGATTTTGAATTGGTACATGAAATTCATAAGGATAAATCCAAAAAATCACTTGTTCGTATGCTTGCAAGATATTGTGAGGATATGGGATATAAATTGATTGCCGAAGGAGTAGAGAACGAAGAGGAATTAAAGTGTTTAATAAATCTTGGTGTTGAATTTGCACAGGGATTTTTCTTAAAACGGCCTGGTACTGATTTTGGAAAGATTGATAAGAAGATAGAAAAAATAATAAAAGAATGTCAGAAAAAGAAATCTGAACATAAACATAGAATAGAATTCATAGGAAAGATGGGAACAGTATTATATCCGTCATGTAATATTAGTCACGCAAAGAATTTATTTATAAATGATGAGAATTTGTTCTTTGTTGGAGTTGTGGATGAAAAGTGCAAATTTCACGGTTTGTTAGATAGAAAAATAGTTATGAAATATGACGGAGATGATACCAGTACTGTAGATTCAATTATGATAAAGGACATTTTGCAGATAGATGCGGATAAATCATTTAAGAATGTTATAGGGAAAATTGTAATGCGTGAAGAGGATAAGATTTATTATCCTTTTGTCATATTGAAAAAGGGGAGATATTACGGTATTGCAACACTAAGGGATCTCCTAAATGAAATTGGAAAAGAACTGTGATATTACGCAAATATTATATTTCTTGCTAAATCGCAAGGAATTCGCAAGGTTTTAGCCATGTGAATTTCCTTGTGATTTTTTTATGCTTATTTATGCAGGGAAGGAGAGTTGCTATGACATATTTAGATTATATTGGAAGAATTGCATTAGCTGTAGTACTTGGGGCAGCAATTGGGTTGGAAAGACAGCTAACTGGTCATAGAGCTGGGATTAGAATCAATGTGCTCATTTGTATGGGGGCGTGCCTTTTTTTAATGTTTCCTATGATGTATCAGACAGACGAGATGTATAGAATTGCAAGTTACATAGTTTCTGGTGTTGGATTTTTATGTAGTGGAGTAATTTTTAAGGATCAAAACAAGGTTAGTGGAATTAATACTGCTGCGACATTGTGGTGTACTGCAGCAATTGGAATTTTAGCAAGCACTGGAAAATGGCAATTTGCGATATCTGCAACATTGATGCTTATAGTTTCAAATCTTGTGTTAAGGCCAATAGCCATAAAAATAACTCCATTAACTGAAAGCGAAGAAATTGAGCAATCGTATAGGATATCAGTTACATGTGCTGAGAATGCTGAAATAGAAGTACGTTCGATGCTTCTTAATAGTAATACATGTAAGACTTTATTTTTAAATAATCTGGAGAGTAGTGATGTTATTGGGGAGAAGGTCGAGATTTATGCTGAGTTTTGTTCCATAGGAAAAGGAAAAAATAACATCATGGAAGGCATTGTTAGAAAAATGCTTACTCATCCATCAGTTTACGGAGCAGGATGGGAAATATTGTAGAAAACAAGGAGGGCGACATGTTGGTTGTAAATTTAACAACAGTACTTATTGGTTTTGTTTTTTTGATTGTGGGTGTAATGCTTGCGATTGGGAAAGTCCAGAGGATTATTGAAAAAATCAAAAAGAACAAAGCTGGGATGCTACAGAAAATGAAAATTAAGGAAATGTGTCTTAAAGCAGGAGAACTAGCTATGTTGGATGGACTAATCTTACTCATGAAAGGATTTATTGTTAGTTTTGATGATTACATGTTTGCATATGCAGCTTTGGCTTGGGCTGTTGTAGCTTGTTTTGACATAGTGTATGTCACTGTAACAAAAAATATTATGGAAGAAGGGGACTATAGGTGATTATGAGGGAGTTAATTATAAACATAGCACCAATATTAGTTTGGATTCTTGCAATCACAGAGGTAGTAACAGCAATCGTATGCTTACGTAATTCTCATAAGATGGTCAATGTCTTGTCATCGGCAGTTTCAATAGGTCTTGCGATTGATGCTGTGATTATTGCAATTGGCATGTTAATCGGTGAAGGAACATTTTTAGAGATTATCAGTCAGGTTAGATATATTTTGCATGGAATGTTGGTACCTCTTTTGATTCCAATTGCTTTTTACACATATGAATTAAAGCATAAAACTACAAAGATTATCATATGGAGTATTACGGCACTAATCATTGTTGCAGGCGTTGCAATGGGAATTCTTACTATAACTGAACCAGTAAACTTTGCAGGAATTTTACGATATGGACAGGCTGCATCAACACCAGCTTTTGCGAAAACAGTTAATGTCATTTTGTCCTTTGGTGGTGTTATTCCACTGATACTTGTTGGTGTAGTTCATTTAGTAAAGCATAGAAGTCCTTTCTTGATGCTATCAGGATTATTTATGTTTGCATTTTCTGCAATAGCTCCGGCAACTGGAAATATGGATCTTAATTTCTTAACGACAATGATTGGAGAGGACTTTATGGTATTTTTCTTTGGCATAGAACTGATTCGAATGAAAAAGCATTAATTATAAATCTTGCTAAATCGCAAGGAAATTGCAAGGTTTTAGCCATGTTTATTATTGGTCAAACATTTTATTCTGTATGAGCAAGGAGATGAGAAATGATGAGGCAGAAAAGAGAAGAAAAGATAGTTTTGGCTTATAAAATATGGACCCTAGTATTAATTATATTATTTATTTTCCAATCAAATAGTAGATGGGCAATATTTTCTGCGTGGTGGATTACGACAGCAATTTTGATGCTGTATTTATTAGGCAATATTCTCTATCTTTTGAGATTAAAGAAAAAATTATCAGAAGACAAGTTGCAGGAAATCATACAAGAAAGAAACAGTAGACTGGCCAGGAAAGCATATAAAAACAGAAAACGATTGGAGGAAGAGAAGTGAATATCACATGTATCATTTTTGGATTTTTGTTTATAGCCATAGGAATTCTGTTTTTCATTGGAAAAGCACATGAGCATATTGAAAGCTATAACAGAATGACGGAGGTTGAAAAAGCAAATATAAAAATAGAAGCCTTATGTAGGAATGTAGGGATTGTTATTGGACTTGCTGGTGGAGGCTTTTTGATTGCAGGGTTTGTCCCAATATTCGCCAGTAAATTTTTTATCTGGTATATGATTGCCTGGTTTGTTGGCGCAGGGGTTGATGCAAGATTTATATCAAAATCTGAATATTATAAAAACAATGCATAAAGCTTTTTAATAGATAAAAATTAAGGAAAGTGAGGATAATGAAATGACTCAGAATGAAAAGAACAGAGTACAGGTTAGACAGGTTGCAGAGCGAGCTGTACAAAGAGATGAGCAAAATAAGAGAATTCATTTTGCAGCAACACATCAGCTAAAAGAAAATTTTAAGAAGCTTGGTACATCACTTAGAGGATTATCAGAAGATGATGTTGTTATGATGCGTGGAATGTATGGAAATAATAAGGTAACAAAGGAGAAGAAAAAATCTTTGGCAAAGAGACTTGCCGGAGCTTTTATCAATCCATTTACAGCAATTCTATTTTGCCTTGCTTTGGTATCAACGATAACAGATATGGTTATTCCTGCAATGGGACTATTTGGTAATTCACCAGAGGATTTTGATCCGCTTACAGTAGTTATCATCCTTACTATGGTAGTAATATCTGGAACACTCAGATTTGTTCAGGAATCAAGAAGTGGTAATGCAGCAGAGAAGCTCCTTGCTATGATTACTACAACATGTACTGTTGATAGAAAAGAAAAGGCTAAGCAGGAAATAAAGTTAGAGGATGTAGTAGTAGGTGACATTGTTCATCTTTCTGCTGGAGATATGATTCCTGCCGATGTACGTATTATTGATGCAAAGGATTTATTTGTAAGCCAGTCTTCACTTACTGGAGAAAGTGAGCCAATTGAAAAAGTTGGAACCGTAAGTGTTGAGACAGAAAACATTACAGATTATACAAATATCGCGTTTATGGGAAGTAATGTTATTTCAGGTAGCGCAACAGCAGTAGTTATCTGCACTGGTGATAATACACTGTTTGGATCTATGGCAAAGGCTGTAGCTGGAGAGGCTGTAGAGACAAGCTTTACAAGAGGTGTAAACGCAGTAAGCTGGGTACTTATCAGATTCATGCTTGTAATGGTTCCTATTGTATTCTTCGTAAATGGAATCACAAAGGGTGACTGGCTTGAGGCCTTCCTCTTTGGTATTTCAATTGCAGTAGGTCTTACACCTGAAATGCTGCCAATGATTGTTACAACATGTCTTGCAAAGGGTGCTGTTTCAATGAGTAAGAAGCAGACTATTGTTAAGAACCTTAATTCTATCCAAAATTTTGGAGCCATTGATATTCTTTGTACAGATAAAACAGGAACATTAACACAGGATAAGGTTGTGCTTGAGTATCATATGAATGTAGAAGGAAATGAAGATGCAAGAGTACTCCGACATGCATATTTAAATAGTTATTTCCAGACGGGTTATAAGAATCTTATGGATATAGCTATCATTGAAAAGACAGAGGAAGAAGAAGCAGAAAATCCACAGCTTGTAGATCTGTCTGAAAACTACATAAAGGTTGATGAGATTCCATTTGATTTTACGAGAAGAAGACTTTCTACAGTTGTTCAGGATAAAAAAGGAAAGACTCAGATGGTTACAAAGGGAGCTGTTGAAGAAATGCTTTCAATCTGCAGCCATGTGGAGATTGATGGAGAAGTGAAGGAATTAACCGAGGAACTTAAAAAGCGAGTACTTAATAAAGTAGATGAATTAAATGATGACGGCCTTCGTGTAATTGCTATCGCGCAGAAGAGTAATCCTTCACCAGTAGGTGCATTTGGTGTAAAGGATGAGTGCGATATGGTTATGATGGGATATCTTGCTTTTCTTGATCCACCTAAAGAATCAACTGCAGATGCAATTAGTGCTCTTAAAGAGTATGGAGTTACTACAAAGATTTTAACAGGTGATAACGATAAGGTTACAAGAACTATCTGTAAGCAGGTTGGATTAAAAGTAAATAATATGCTTCTTGGCCCAGACCTAGATAATATGACTGATGATGACCTCATGAAAGCTGCTGAAGAGACACAGGTATTTGCAAAGCTTACACCTGATCAGAAGGCAAGGGTTGTAACTGCCCTTAGAAATGCTGGACATACTGTAGGCTTTATGGGAG
>JAZUIN010000126.1:0-5429 GCA_045642225.1 Lachnospiraceae bacterium
AATGAAAATGGAGTAATACTAGAAATTCAAGCTTTTATTTCAGCGGAACAGTTTCTTTTTCAGTATGTAGACGAAAAGGATTACCAAATTCTTGTTTTGGATATTGAGATGGAAAAGATGAATGGAGTAGAACTTGCAAAGAAGCTTAGAGAGGACAATAAGGAAATTCAGATTTTTTTTGTAACCGGATTTTCTGATTATATTTCAGAAGGGTATGAAGTTGATGCGTTGCATTACTTAATGAAGCCGGTTAGCAAAGAGAAGTTATTTAGAGTGATGGAGAAAGCCGTATCAAATCTAAAAAAAGAGGAAAAGGTTCTTTTTGTACAGGAAAATGGGGAAATGCTGAAAATATTGACAAAGAACATTTGTTATGTGGAAGTTTTTTCGCATTTCTGCAGTATTCACACGACAAAAGGTGTTATTGAAACCAAAATGAGTATCAGCGATTTAGAGAAGAAATTAGTCGATGGTTTCATCAGAGTACATAGGTCTTATTTGGTCAATTTAGAGCAGATAAAGAAAATTGCAAAAGCGGAGATTTTTATGGATAATGGAAACATTGTTCCGTTGTCCCGTAGAAAATACAAGGATGTAAATATTGCATTTATTCAATATTTCAGAGGAAGGACTGGTGCAGAATGAAATTGATAGATTTATTGTTTGGCAAAATGATTAATCGAAAGATTTCGGAATATCAGTCAGATTTGATGAAAAAACACTGTGATGAGGTACAAAACATTTATAAAACCATGCGTGGATGGAAACATGATTATCATAATCATATTCAGACCCTTCTTGCACTTTGCGACGATAAAGAACGGACGAAAGAGTATCTATGGAAATTAAATGATGACCTTACCACGGTTGATACAGTTATTAAAACTGGAAATGTGATGGTAGATGCTATTCTAAACAGTAAAATATCTCTTATGAAATCAAAGGGGATTTTGGTAAACGCGAAAGCGATTGTACCGGCAGAGCTTGCAGTTTCAGAGATTGATTTATGTACTGTTATAGGTAATTTGTTGGATAATGCAATGGAAGCGGTTATGCGCCAAGCAGAGGATGATGATAAGTTTATTCGCGTGTTTATAGGAATATTAAAGGACCAATTATACATTTCCGTTTATAATTCTACTTGCGGAGAGCTTCAGAAAAGAAAAAATACATATGTGTCCACAAAAGGCAGTGAGAACCATGGATTTGGATTAGCAAGTGTGGATCGTATTGTGAAAAAATACAAAGGATTTATTAACCGACAGAATGAAGAGGGAGTTTTTGCTACAGAGATTATGCTTCCAATTTAACTGACCGTTTGGGTTCAAAATATAACCACTTGCGCTTTTTTGAAAGCCTAAGTGGTTTTTATTTTATAATAGATGTGGACGAAATGATGGAGGATGTATAGATAATGGAAAAGGATAAAAAATACACAATATTTCAAAATCTATTATATTATATTCGGGCTGTAAGAGAGGGATATCCGAATCTACTGGTCTTATGTATTGTCATTGTTTTTGTAAATGGATTAATTCCTATTATCACGACATTTTTGCCGAAAGTTGTGATAGATATGATAATAAATGAAAACAGTGTGGGGCGTTTACTAATAGTTACCGGAATTCTTACTATAATATTAGCTGTTATGGAGGGGACGCAGAAATATTTAGAGCGCCTAATATATTGGCATAAATTTAAAATGAATACATTTTTTATAAGAAAGGTTACACAGAAGGGACTCACAACAGATTATATGAATTTGCAAAATGAACATTATAGAAAGCTTCAGCAAGAAAGTTTTGCAAGCTGTAATGGGAACTTCTCATATTTTAATCAGATTTGTGATACTTCTGTGAAATTCTTTTCTAACTTTTTTGGATTTGTTGCTTTTTTGGGAATTCTCATTACGCTCAATCCTGTATTTATTTTGTTTTTGTGTGCAACTACTTTAATTGCTTATATTTTTAACCGAAAGATTTCAAAATGGCTTGAGTATAATATGGAAGAAAAAAGTGCATATGAGCAGGAAATGCAGTATGTTATCAATGTAGCTAACGATGTACGAGCTGCAAAGGATATTCGGCTTTACAACATGTCTGTATGGATGAATACGATATATGAGAAAAATCTAAAAGGAGTTCTAGGTTGGTACAGAAGGTATACGGGAAAGCTTTTTGGTGTTGCGGCTGTAGACAGTGGATTAACTCTTGCAAGAGAAGGAGTAACATATGCTTTCTTAATTTACATGACATTGAAGAATCAGATTACAGTTGCTGAATTTGTTCTATATTTTAATGTTGTGGCTGGGTTTTCAACTTGGCTTAGTAGTATGCTGGGAGAGTTGGGGAATCTTGAGAGACTTAATATGTCAGTGAATCGTTTCCGTTCATATCTTGAATATCCGGAGTATTATTTGAGGAAGGGAGGAAAGCTTCCGAGAGATACAGAGAAGCCTTCAAAGATAGAACTGGAGAATGTGAGTTTACGATATGAAGGAAACGATAATGAAGTTATAAGTGAAATGAATATTGTGATTGAACCAGGTGAGCATCTTGCGATAGTGGGACTTAACGGAGCTGGAAAAACGAGTTTGGTAAGGCTGATTGCAGGATTAATGGAACCTAGTGCAGGAAGCGTTCTCTATGATGGGATAGATATTCGTGAATACAACAGAGATGAATATTATCAATTGTTTGGTGCGGTATTCCAAAGTCATTCTATTTTGCCTGTTTCTATTGAAGAGATTGTTTCAGAAGATATTTTCGGAACAATAGATGAGATAAAAGTTGAGAAGTGTTTACGTGATGCAGGGTTATGGGAAAAGATAGAGTCTCTTGAACATGGGATTAAGAGTAAATATGACAAAGCCTTTTGGAATGAAGGTATCAATTTGTCAGGTGGGCAAATTCAAAAGCTTCTTCTTGCGAGAGCTTTATATAGACAGTCTCCAGTCATTATTTTGGATGAGCCAACGGCAGCATTAGACCCTATTTCTGAGAATCGTTTATATGAAACTTACGATAATGTGATGAAAGGAAAAACTACGATTTTTATTTCACACAGACTAGCTTCTACAAGATTTTGTAATCGTATTATTTTGATAGAGGAAGGAAGAATCGTAGAAGAAGGCACTCATGAGGAATTGCTCAGAAGTAAGGGGAGATATTACGAACTTTTTGAGACTCAGGCGAAATACTATCGTGAGAATCCGAGTGGAAAGGAGAAAGCGGATGAAGCTTAAGAAACGCATTCAAATTACAAAACGCGGATATAGCATTTTGAGTGAATACTGCCCGGGGTTGATTGGAACCAAGGTTATTGCAACAGTGATAGAGGCACTAAAGCCTTTTGTTATTATATGGTTTTCAGCAAGGATAATCAATGAGATAGCTGAGGAAAAAAGAATTAGGATTATGGTGCTATATGTACTGCTTACCATTTGTATAAACCTTATTTTTTCACTGATATCCAGTGCATTGAAAAAGGTTATTGACGAAAAAGAGTCCGGAATGTGGAACTATTTTAGGAAGATTTTTTCTGATAAACAGATGAGCATGGATTTTGCAGATTTGGAAGACCAAGATATTCAAAGGCAGAAACAAAAAGCAGAAGAGAATCTTTTTATGTTTGGAAATGGATTGGCACAGTTGGTATGGGATACTACAGGACTTGTTCAAGTGATTGTAGGTATTGTAGCATCAATATCGCTTACTGCGTCTTTATTCTACACAAAGTCAGGCAGTAAGGTAATGGATTCATTTCTGTGGATATTTGCGGGAATAGCCGTATTATTTTTTGTGGGCTTCTGTAACTCAAAACTTCGAAAAAAGGAAGAAAAAGTATTCCAAGAGTGGGTGAATGGAACGGTATGGTTTAACAGAGCATTTAAGTTTTACGGACATGAAATATATGCTAATACCGAAAGAGCAATGGATGCCAGAATATATCGACATGATAGAATTGCAGATAGGGAGATACAGAAAATCAGTAAGCGTAAAGTAGAGGATAACATATATTATAAAAGGATGAGTAGGTGTCAGGCACTTCTTAGATTGGCTCAAGGAATATGCAATGCTTTATGCTATCTTTTTGTTGTTGCGAAAGCAGGTACCGGAGCATTTGGGGTAGGAAGTATTGTTCAGTATGTGGGAGCACTTATGAAGCTGGTTCAAAATTTCGGTGATTTGTTATACATGAATTCTGAAAATCAGGTATATACAGGTCATTTGGAAAAGCTGTTTGAATATCTGGATATCCCGAACAAAAAGTACCAAGGTACGATTCCTGTTGAGAAGGAATTTTATTGTGATAATGGAGATAATGAGTACGAGATAGAATTTAGGAATGTCTCTTTTAAGTACCCTAATACTGATACTTACGTACTCAAAAATATTAATACAAAGCTAAGCATTGGAAAGAAGCAAGCTTTTGTTGGAGAAAATGGGGCAGGAAAAACGACTTTTGTAATGTTGCTTTGCCGATTGTATGACCCCACAGAGGGAGAGATTTTGTTAAATGGAATAGATATAAAGAAATACGATTATGAGGAATATATGCAATTGTTTTCTTTTGTATTTCAAGATTTCAAACTATTTGCTTTTAGCCTTGGTCAGAACATCGCTACAGATGTAACTTGTGATACAGAGAAAGCCATAGAATGCATGAAAAAAGTATCTTTATATGATAGATTTCTATCTATGTCGGAAGGGTTGGAAACCTATTTATACAAGGAACTCTCTCAAAATGGAGTAGAGATTTCTGGCGGTGAAGCGCAAAAAATCGCACTTGCGAGAGCTCTGTACAAAGGTACACCGGTCATAGTGTTGGATGAACCAACGGCAGCACTAGACCCAATAGCAGAAGCGCAGGTTTATTCAGATTTTAGTAACATGGTAGATAACAAAACAGCAATTTACATAAGTCATCGTTTGTCATCTTGCCAATTTTGTGATGAGATTACAGTATTTGAAAACGGAAGGATTGTGCAGAAAGGAACGCATTCTAAGTTGGTAAGTGAGACGGAAGGAAAATATTTTGAACTCTGGAATGCGCAGGCGCAATATTATCAAAATGCATAAAAGTGCATCCTTGATGGTACCTGATTGGCTGCGCCGGTTTTGCCTACGCTACGCTTCAGAGAGTTTCACTGTAATAATTGGGATATCGTAAAAGTGATGAGAGCCTAAACCACGATGGTTTGGGCTTTTTTCAATGGAAGCACTTTGAGGATTGCTTTTTTGCTGAGACAAAATCAGTCAAAAAGGGTGGAAATATTTATGGAAACAATTATGACATTAGAGGAAGCTCTTGAAAGAATTGCAGAACTTGAAAAGGAAAATGCAAAGCTTAAAGAAGAAGTTGAATACTATAAAAATAGAAAAGCCAGCGGACGTCAGAAACATAATGCCAAGTGGATGGCTATCTAT
>JAZUIN010000127.1:0-71630 GCA_045642225.1 Lachnospiraceae bacterium
TGGCAGACATTCCCTTATACACTTCAGCACCAATACTACCATCTGAAGTAAGATCTATGTCATCACTTTGATTGACCACGTTTGTCTGGAATTCATTTGTAACGCTTCCGGCACTCGCTTCAGAATCTGCTTCAGGAGCTACCTTCTTAGCACTCTCTTCCTGCATTGCCTTCAGCTTTTGTAAACGTTCCCTAAATGCATCGATGTATTTATCGATACCTTCAAGCATTTTATCCCACTCTTCGTCCGACATTTCACGCCAGTCTTTTTCTTCTGTAGGTTCCTGCGTTGTTAGTGTGTTTGCATCTTCTAATAATTTAAGCAAATCCGAAGGACTAAGCATAATTTCATTCGTTTTTGGGTCCATATAAGATGTCTGGGACTTTGCCAGTGCATGATTCCAGTTCATCTTTTTATTCATAATATTATCTAAGGAACCGAAATCTGCTCCATTTCCTGTAAGAGCAATACCCTTTAATGCATTCCAACTTCCCCACTTATTGTTTACACCTTCTCCTATAGCATCCTTATACTGGCAGTACGCAAACATTTCTACTGGAGTTGCATTCTTTGGATCAAAATCAGATAAATTAACATCTATGACTTCATCACCGCTTCCAGTTGCTAGCTTTACTCTAATAATTGTATCATCGCATCCTGGCTTTTCTACTAATGCAGCGCTCATTCCATATCCCATCATTCCAGCATTAGCAAATCCAAATCCAAGTGGTGTAACCCTTTCTTCTGGTTCTGCCCGCTCACTTACTTTTTCGCTAGACAGTTCTTCAGATATTTTGCCAGCTATGTCTGGATAATCATCCAAATCAACATCTTCAACCAGATATTTGGTGAAGAATGGGCCAAAGAAAGAATCTAATTCTGACCTCATATCTGTAATCTGCTGAAGTGTATTCACCAATTTGTTCGCAAGGTCAAGCATAGACTGTACTTTCTCAAATATAGTATCTGTTCCAAATCCTTGAAGTTTTTCTAAATAATCGCACTTTTCAAGGATGTCATCTGTTGCAAAATAATCATTTGCAAGCATATCCGCTGTCTCATCTGTGTTTTGAATGTATAAGCAAAGTGCTGCAAATTCAGGGAAATCTGCATACTCTGGGTCCACATCATATGGATCAAATTCTTTTGTAAATGTCTGTCCATCTTTATCAATGCCTTCAATGGAGTAAGTCTTATTCTGACCATCAGAATTGATGTATATATTAAAGCTCTGTTCGCTAGCCTTGTATGAATATACCATTTCCCCATTTTCAGACAAAGATGCATACATTTCCTCTGTCTGAATCGTTGTAGTGATACATCTTGTATATGGAACAGTCGCAGATGTTCTTGCTGGTTTACCTACTGTATCAGCTATTTCATCCTGATTGTTATTTTGTCCAGACACTAACCCCAAATCAAACTTATCATTTACGTTTGTATTATTGCCTTGTCTTGTCATCTTATAATAAAAGCTGGTACTACTATAAGTACCTAATCCTGCTATTCCCATAGTTTCTCCTTTCCGCAACCAATCTGTCAGTCATGGTTGCACCGCTCTCCGGAAAGGTCCGAGCGTTATATTTTTAGGCTTTCCTAGTCCAAT
Organism: Lachnospiraceae bacterium; assembly: GCA_045642225.1. GTDB lineage: Bacteria > Bacillota > Clostridia > Lachnospirales > Lachnospiraceae > RUG191. The sequence goes on from JAZUIN010000127.1 coordinate 1,607, forward strand.
CAAAGTCTTTCAAATAAGTCAACATCGAATCTTCATATCTCTGTAATGCTGCGCTTTGAATTCTGTCTGGAACTACTCCTAAAGATTTTCCAGTGTCTCGAATTCGTCCTTTTTCATCGACTATACATTTCGTATCATTAATCTTAAATTCACGAGATGTATCAACACCATATTTTTCGAGCAAATCTATTAAAAATGGCATCATATCCGAACTAATAACAGCTGGTCCATTTTGTCCATCAGCAAAATGAATCAGTCTATTAATGGCTGCTTGATTTCTATCCATCTCATTAAGCTCATCTTCGGATAAGTGTAAATATCTATAATCATCGTCAACATGAACGCCATCTCCATAAACTCTAATTCGATAGCCTTTATCCATATCAATAACAGAACCTACTCCTATCCTTATGCTGTTGTCATCTGGATTATACTTAATCCCACCTTGCGTCTTATATGGCTGATTAAATGTTCTAAACGTCTCTATTTCTTCATCTGTATACTGAACTGCAACATTAGCAACAAGTGATTTTTTCCCATTTACATAAAATTCTGTCAAATTTGAATCTGATATATTACAGTCTATTTCAACCTCATTTTCAGCAGACAAATCACTTAATGGAGAATCATTCATCATTCCCCATGAACACATTTGGAGCATTTTATCAAAATGTAACTTTATACTTCTGTCGTAAAAATTCAGATTTTCCGTATCCGATTCAGAAATGTCACCATTTAAATAATCTACAAACTCACTTTTACTACCATCTTTAGTTGATATTTTATGAGTTGTTTTATCATAGACAAAACTAAAAGAACTACCTACTCCCGTAACATTCATTCTGTTCTCCTTTCCGCAGCCAATCTGTCAGTCATGGCTACACCGCTCTCCGGAAAGGTCCGAGCGGCTTATTATCTCTATTATGCTTTATTGCTCCAAGGACCATTGTACGCCCAATCACATGGAGCATAATAATGATTTCCTTCTTTCAGTAAATCTGCCATGCTCTTTTCATATCTTTCAATTGCTTTCTGCTGCATGGAACTTGGAACTCCATAATCATTGCCAACTTCTCTTATCTTTCCATTTACTAATTCACAATGTGTTCCATTAATCGTAAATTCCCTACTAGTATCTACGCCTTGGGACTGTAGAAATTCTAATATTTCACCTGTATATTCATCTGTCATACCAGCAAACCATTGTTGGTCAGCAAAATGAATCAAAGCACCTAAACCTCCTGATGTAAAATCCGCATGGTGTGCTCCTGCTTCATCTCCGATTTTATAGCCCTCTACTTTCACATAATTGTCCATGACAGTCATGCTGTAACCATTTCCTAAATCAAACTTGCTTCCAACTCCGATTGATATACTATTTGTTTTCGGATCATATGGCTTCGATTCCATTGTTGAGAATGGTTGTTCAAGATCAACAAGCGTTTTTAATTCAGAAGGCAAATACGACATACCCGTATATGCCCTGAAAGATTTTTTACCATCGACATAAAATTGGGTTTTTGTTGCACTTTCTATATCAGCTTTAATTTCAACCTCTTCTTTTCCATCAAATGAATCACCATATAAACTTGCAACAAACTTCATTCTTTCAAACTGATACCTTGTATGAGCATCAAAATGATTTAGTGTTTCTGTATCTTCGCCACGAACATCTCCGTTACAAAAATCTACAAACTCACTTTTACTACCATCTTTTGTAGATATTTTGCTCGTTGAAGTGTTATACATAAAATTATAAGAACTACCAATTCCAGTTATTCCCATAGCATCTCCTCTCCGCAGCCAATCTGTCAGTCATGGTTGCACCGCTCTCCAGAAAGGACCGAGCGGCTAAAATATAGTTTTATTAATATCTCAACTCACCAAAGAGACTTGCGCTTTTTCATCCATTATTTTGAATTGCTCTTCTAAATATTTCACGCATTCATCAAATGTCATAACAGTTGACGAGCCTACTATTCCATAAAGCATATTCTCTGCATTCGGACGATGATTTGCTAATGCTTCTCGTAAAGTAGGTCCATTCTTTTCTGCGGCTTTAACCCTATCATCAATTTCCTTCATTATATCTTCTGCTGTTTTAACGGTTGCAAAGCTACAAGCACCCTTGACTCCATTGCGTTCCATCGTTGACGAATTATTCATGATATCACGATTAAAATATACAGGCACTGAGGTATAATCTTTTATGCTTTGCTGCCACTTATCCATCGATAGATAACTGTCCCAATTGCCCGAATTGCTATACTGAGCAAGAACATCTTTCATTGCGACACTGTAATCAGCTTTGTCTAAGTAATTCGATACCTCTAATTCTTCATCTTCTTTAGCGTTCTCCAAAATGTTATTAAACAATGCATCTACTCTTGCTTTATCTGCTTGAGAAGTATTTCCTGTTTCCAAATTTAGAACCATCATTTCAGAATAATCACAATTCCTTGGATCAATAATCCATGCATGGACTGTTCTCTCAAAACTATCTCCCGCTGCTGTTCTGCCCTTTAATACATAAAGAGGATTATCTTCGGCATACACATCAGATCGATGTATTTCTATGTTCTCCCCAGTTTTAGGGTTTGAGAACGACATCAATGGCTCATTTACTTTACTTCCACTATTTACATCATTCAAAGCATAATTGAATTTACTGCCTAATACTCTTCTATTGTTGTTTGCTGCAATTTGATCATTAATAGACCAACCAGCTCCAACTCCACCTACTGTCATAAATACTACCCTCCATATTTTTACAGTTATAGCTGATCTGTCATTCACAGCTACTCCGCTCTCCTGAAAGGTCCGAGCGCTACAAAGTAATCATTTATTATTCACCTAATCTAATCTTTCCTTCACTATCAAAATGAAATTTCTTTTCATTAATAGTAAACGGTTTTGAAGTATCAATTCCAAATGCCTGCAAGCCTCGCTTTGCATACTCGCTATTATCTTGATTTCTGCCACTATGAAACATATTCAATGGGATCTGACCATTTGCTACCTTAATTAAAGAATTCAATGCTCCAGCTATAGCATTACTTTTTTTAGCAGCTTCATTATCATGATAATCGCCAAGTGCTTGCACCATATAATCTGTAATTGATAACCTAAATCCATTTGAAAGACTCGCTGACATTCCTGGAACAAGTGATATACTGTTTTCTTCTTTATTCAAGCCCTGATTCCCAGTATAAGTAAATGGTGTTGTAGCACCTTGTGACATCCAAGCTTTATGAAATTCCTGATAATCAACAAAATTAGCAAATCCTTGCCAACTCTCATCAGCTTCCTTAACTTCAAGTTTCCCATCGTCATTGATAGAAAATCCTGATATAGCCTTTACATTTGTATTTGTTTTGTATGGCGTATAATACATATTACTTGTACAATTTCCAACCTGCATCAATTCACCTCCTCGCTAATTATTTTGACTTACCAAGAAATCGTGGAATTTCTTATATTCCATATATCCATGATGATTTCCAAGCTTATACTGCATATCCATTAAATCTTTAAGTATGGAAACCCAATTCTTTTTCTCGAACATACTGGATAAATCATAATCCGTGTCATAACCCTTTTCTTGAGCAGGCATCATTAAAAACTTATTCATAGCATCTGGATATTTACCACTTTTTGAGAGATAACATGAGTACGCATACATATCAAAATTATCACAATGATTTACGTCCACATCATTAAGATTTACTGTACGCTCCTCAAGAAGATTATCGTCGCTATCCCATATCTTCATTGTGTAAACTGGCTCTTCTGGATTAAAATCAGCTGGTTTATACACTGTTGCGCTTGTTCCTGCAACAGCATCTGCCCATGCTCCAACTACCTGACTTCCATCTTCAGCAGTCGAACCATACATTCCATGTAATTGTAAAGGTTTGCTAGGCGTTCCTACTGCAGACATTGTGTTCTGAAAATTTCCAACTTGCGCCTTTGAAGCTGATTTGTATGTTCCAAGATATGGATTCATACTATGAGCAACATTTCCTATGTTCATAAGATCTCCTTTCCGCAGCCAATCTGTCAGTCATGGCTGCACCGCCGTCCGGAAAGGTCCCGGCGGTAAATGTTTTATTCTATGCCCTTCCATCAAAATGGAATTCCTTTTGTTTATGGTCATCACACCATTTTTCAAATGCCTCATCAACATGGTTGGTTATAGAATCGCTTTTATTATTTCGTCTATAATCACTATCAATGTCCATATAATATTTTAAGATACCATTAACCGTATCAATTATTTTTGATTCCCCTACAATCGATCCTTTAAATAAGCAATTCCATGATTTATTCAGAGAAGCATTAATAAGCTTCTCATATTTCATCGCTTTATATTCAAAGCCTTCGTTTCCAGACACATGAACCTTCCCATCACAGATACTGAAAGCATATATTTCTCTGCTTAATTCTTCATCATATTCAACTATCTTTTCTGAATGCTCAGCCTTGCTCATTGAAGAAAGCATTCTTTCTAACAACTCACTACGACGCTCTAGTTGAAAAATGCTTCTATCATAACAAGCCGTTGAATCTGAATCTATAAATCCCTTGGTTTCTACGGATGGAGTATCATTAGTTTTATCATCTGAAATTTTATCTGTTACTCCATCAGACTTCTCATTTGTTGCCAAATTATCATAATAATACTTTTTTGAATCGACACTATTTTGAATTGCATCCATAATCCTATTTGCTCCTAACCATACACACAATCATCCAATCTCATCTCATTGTGTGCCTTGCAATCTATATTAAATTCTTGTTGCTTTATAATCTCCAAAAATATTGATTAACTTCGTTTGGTGTGCATATGAACTTCTAAATACAACAATATTTTTTAAAAAATCTTGAAAATCTTCAGTTTCTGATTTTTCCTTTACAGCTTCACCCAACAATTCAGTCAAATCATATATCTGCCCTTTCATATCCCCATAATGAGAAATGCTAAACGGTACATTCATATGATATTCCTGATTATTCAGCTTCATATCCAAAACACCTGTTAGGAAATCAATTTCTTCCTTGTAAAACAACTTGAAATCTCTTGGTGGCACAAAATTTTCTGTTTCCAAGCTTGCTCTTCCTACTTGGTTTCGATATAGCCAATTCCATCCACTATTGAAATCAAAACCGCCATCTAAAGTAAGTTTTGAATTATCCTCTATTTCCTGTGTATCAATTTCAGGAAGTTCCCAACCCTCTGCCACTTTTTTGTAAATCCTCGTAACGTTTCTTTTGTGTCTTCACACCTATAATAATAATCAGAATTGTAATATACGCAGTCATTAGGTCTTCCGCCGTATTTATTATTAATTGATAATCCCTCGTTATAATTTGCATTTCTTACTGCTCTCTGATTTTCTTTTGCAAAAACTTCATATATCTGGCTTACAATCTGAGCATTATCATCAATATTGTTACCATTTGTCTGACATTGTTGTGTTCTGTAAATACGCATAGATTTACAACACTCTTCAAAGAATTCTTGGACCTCACATTGACTTTTCTTTCCTGAATAAAAGTCCGACATACAATTCCCAATCTGCTTCTGCATGTCATATCCAAATTGATCTCCAAAAACAGACTTTGGCATAGTTGCACGCGCTTTATAGTTCGGATATACATCACAAAGTAACTCATCAACCTGTTTTGCCCGCTCAAATGTGTCCAATCCTCTGTGTGCCACCTTAGCAACATCTACAAACTCGCTTTCAGCTTTCATAACAGAGTCAATTTCATTTTTTGCATAAGTTACACTATTCTGAACAAAATTCTTGTTAACACTATCAACACTCATATCTTTTCCTATCAAACTAATCTATCTTTTTACCAAACTTATAATTTGACGGATATTCCATATCATAAATATCTTCTCCATATGGAATATCCAAAGTATGGTTTTCTGTTAATTTATACTCCTTACCACCAACCTTAAACACACTACCAGGTTCATAGTTATTGAATAAAGGTCCATTTGTAATACTTTTATAATGCTGATCATATCTCCACTGATCTTTAATACCGCCTGTTGTTTTTGAAGCAGTATAATACTTGGTAACTTCCTTGCCGCCCATTTTGATGGTAAAAAAGCCTTTCTCTATACCTGCTTCTGCCAAATAATTATCTACCTCGCTTTTAGAATATGACAATCCCAGGTACACTGTATCTTTTGCCATCAAATAGCGCCAAAATCCAGCATATCTTTCCGTTTCCTGACTCCATTCTTCTCCAGTTATACCTGTAGACATTGGAGTCTCAACAATTCCATTTCTCGCATATAAAACATGTTCTTTTCCCTCTGAAGACACATATTTCAAGTAATTTCTATTTCCAAAATCAATTACATTGTTTTCTGCTTTTGCTTCTTTTAGCTTACAAGTTTTGATTCTCTCGACATCTTTAATATTGAACTTAATACCTTGGCATTCTCCAATATTCCCTGATATCGTAAAACAATTGCTATTATTTATTAAGTCAAGTAATTCCTTATCCTTAATCGTTCCCTTAAAGCCAGTTTCGCTTATAGTTGTACGCACATTTTTTCTAGAGGTTAACAACTTTGAAGAGTTATTCCCTCTAATATATAAATCTTGATAACAACGCTCTTTTTTCTTTATAGAAGAATTTGAAAAAGCAATTGCCTGTTTCTGATTTATTTGATGTAAAATATTTATTCTATTTGCACTTGTTAACACTAGTATTATTCCTCCATCAAACTGAAACAAAATTTCTTATACAGTGCCTCCAGTTTCCTTAAAAGATTTCTCTCTTATGCTTTGTAATGATATTGCTCTATCTTTGTCATACAGCTGCAAGAGTTGTGTATAATCCCCTGACTTTCTGCAATCATATAAAATAGAACTCATATCTTCATAATTCTTCCCAAACATCATTCCTAACAAGCTCATATCATAAGCCTTCTGTTTCTCGCCAATTACCCCATCATGATATAAATCTTCCATATATCCATAGGTTCGAACTTCTTTTCCAATTTCACTTGCCCGATTATATAAATCAGGATCAACCTGCATAAGATATGTCAAATATCTGGTTTCAATATTCCTGTTAGGTGTACCGCTCATCATCCAATTTGCTATATCATCCAGTGAAGCACCAACGCTTGCATCGTCAATCAGATTCATTCTATATCTGCCATTTGAATCCTGTGTAAATGTGTACTTCCCATCCTCGGAATACAATGTATTAGATCCTAGATACTTAGGCTTTGCTTCATCTTGGACAAGCACCTTGAACGCATCATATGACAGAGTAGAAATGCTACCTTTTGTAATGTTCTCTGGCAACTCAAGTTTTCCCGATGCAACAGCAGTTTTTATCAAATCATAATCTGATATATTTTCACCATGATAATAAAAGCGATGGTCCTCTTTGAACTTGTCAAATTCCTTCGGAAGTACAACAGCATCTATCTTTTCCTGAGGAACTTTAGAATAATTCCCTTCTTTTTTACAACCACTTGTCTTAGGATGAAGCCTAGGTCCGTTTATAATGCCTGTTCCATATTTATCTTTTTCAAAATGCTCTGTAATTGATACACTTGCAAAATCAAATAAACTACCTTTCGTTTTTGAGGTCCCAAATCCTTCAACCTTAACAGAATATGGAAATGATTTATTTCCAGCATTTCTTAACTTTGCATATGAGCCAGTATATTGATAATTTGCCAATTGAATTTTCAAAACAAAACTCTCCCTTTATTTCAGCAAACAAAAAAGACGTATCTTTCAAAGTTTTTCAATCCATTGAAATAATACGCCTTCCTTAGCTTACTTTTTATATCGACAGTTCTGTATAAATACTTTACCCTTTTATCCTACTTTATCCTACTTATTTTATTTTAATCTTTTAATGCGGGTGCTCAGATTGACCAAGCACCCAATTTATAACAAATGTGTAGTACACACACCGGTTTAACAATTATTTAGATTCAAAAATGCTAATTCCATTCAATAAGCTAGAAATATCAATCTTTCCCACCTGCTGAAGTCCGTACTGAACCTTAAATGTCATTGAAGCATCCATTAACTTTTTACCGACATCCTTAGGCAATTTTTCTGTTTCTTCAAGTCGTTTCTCTAAGTTATTCTTATTTGCAGAAGCAATTTTTGCCCTTCCACCAGACATTTCCATGGCTTTCTTCGCATGCTCCGCCATAGCCTTTAATAATCCAGTGTCATTATTCCTTTCAAATTCAGTCACATGCTGTTGATATGCCTTATCAAGCTCAGCGATTTCTTCTTCCATCGTAAGCTTTCTATATCCAGTCTCAGTTGTATTATCAGCAATGTATGCTTCTCTTGTGCCATCAGCATATCCTCTACGAATCTCGTCATATGACTCAGCATACGCTTTAAGCAAATCGTCCGCCTTGTCACTAATACTCTGATATGCTCCTCTATTTCATGTGGAAGACGCTTCTCTCCATAATTTGAAGAAAGCTTGCTACTAATCATTGATCTGTAATCTGTAAGCATAACATCTGTATTGCCTAAAGCCTTTTTAGCATCAATCTTAATACTGTCACGGAATTTCTCCATTCCATCTTTTGAAATTGTAAGCTTAAGCGCCTCACTTTGTTCAGGAGTATTCTTTTTCATTTCTTCTAGGCTATTTGATATTTTCACATTACTAATAGTTGTTTCATATCTAGCCTCTGGTTTTTGAATTCTCATACAATCTTGCCTCCTATTGTAACTTTCTACTTCAACTGAGATACATTTGCAAGAAATTCTGCCATATCAAAGCTACCTGGCTGTGCCTGGTTATATGACTGTTTAAAGAGAGCAGAAAAATCAAGCATATTCTGTGAAAGCATATTAACGAAATCCATTTTCTTTGATTCAAGCTCCTCTTTACTATCAAATGTTACCTCTTTGGCAAATTTCTTAGCTTCCTCATCCACAGTAGTTCTTGTCAGCTGTGATTTCTGAGCTTCATATGCATCAATGACACTTTGGTTCTTTTTATGAGTAGGTTCTCTATACAACACAATTTTTCCTTGTCTAATCAATTCATTATCAATCTCTTGTTTCCTTTGAGCGGCAAGGCTTCTAGTCTTATTAGCATATTCTTTTTCAAGTGCATTTAACTCTTCTTCCTTTGTAGCCAAACGCTTAACCCCATTATCAACTACATAGGTTTTTCTTGTTCCATCAGCATATCCGCGCTCAATTTCATCATACATATCTGCATAAGCTTTCTTATAAAAATCAGCACGATCAGATATACTCATTGAGTAAAGTTCTCTAAAAGCATGATTGCGTGGGCCATATCCTTGCTTATCTTCATATCTGTAAAATAGACTTTGTCCCAATGTGTTTATACCCGTAACTGTGTCTCTATGAAACTGACCAAGGAACGACTTTACCTCAGATCTTTCAAAAATTGCTGCTTGCTGCTCTAAAAACTCTTGTGAAGGCATACCTGTGTTATTCTTAGCAGCTTCTGCAGCTTTCTCTTTGATTTCTGTTACTAAATCCTTATCAATTTCATAATTTTCATTTGCTTTTGCTGTTTCATATTTAACTGCATTTGTAACATTCATATCCATAATTTCTTCCTCCTTGAAATAAAATTTGAAATCCTTTTCAACTTCTTCATTTAAACCCAACTATTGTAATTCGAAAATGAATTCGAATACTGCCCTGTGCTAGAATATAAGCTAGAACTTCTAAGTGCTGAACTTCCTATGCTACTTGCTTTCTGAGATACCTGTCCACCATAAGAATAAGAATCTGAAAACAGTGCTTTTAAATCATTTTGTTTCGCATTTTTTAATGTTTCTTCATTAACCGAAAGCTTTCCATCAGTTCCCAAAGACACACCTATTTTAGACAATGACTTAGATAAGGTATTTGTAAGACTCATCATAAATTTTGTATCTGTAGCAACATCTTTTGAGTTCACTTTTCCAGACTGATCAATCACATCATTGTACTCTTTTGCAAACGTCTTAATGGCACTTGTGATTTTATCCATATCATATTCACCATTATTCTTTGTCCACATATCCTCACTTTGAAGTGCATCTGCAGCCTTTTTCAATTCATCTGCTTCTGACTTCATTTTTGATAGACCAGATGAATCCGCTTTATCTATTTTTTCATTCTTATTGGTCTTATCCGTACTACTTGTGCTATGTTCTGTTTTGTTTTGTGTATAATACGACTTCATCAATTTTCTGTAGCTTCCATTCTTAATTGCCGCATAATCCGAAAAATTAAATGAGCCAAATCCTCCTGATGAAGAACTTCCAAAAAGTGATGAAATATTAAATCCTGCCATATCTCTCCCCCTTATCCTTTAAAATCAAAATTTTGACCTACTTGCATTTCACTCTCAGTCTGAACATTATCACTACGCTCAGCCATCGTAAAATCATTTATCTTTTGCATTAATTCCTCAATAGAATTCGCCGTAATCGTAACTGCATCTTCATCATCTATATTTTCGTTTTGCTCTGTCTTATTTGCGCTAGATTTTTTTATTCTTTCTTCTTGAGCTTTCTTCTGCGCCTTCTTCTCAGCAGTATGCTTTTCTGCTTTTTTCTTTTCCGCAGTCTTCTCTATTCTAGCTTTTTGATCTGATGAAGATTTCTTCAACACCGCAAAAAATGAAGTTGTTCCACCATCATTTACCTGCATACCATAGCCCGCTACATTTGCGCCAGATTTTTCCATACTAGATTTCATCTGTTCTAATTGCGTTTTTGCTCCACTCAAAATACCTTCATACTGTTTACGGAACTTCTCGTCTGTTGCCATCTTTTCAATTTTAGCTTCATCAATCAAAACAACTGTCTTTTGAGCATTAGCATATTTTGATGCATTTGCTTGCGCAGTTGCTTTTTGATCTTCGCTTACTAATACGAAATCATAATTACCATATTTTTTCTTAAGACGCTCATAATACTTAGCTGCCTTATCTGAAAGCTTAGGTTCACCAACTGTCTTTCCATATTTATTTGTCTCTTTTGCGCTAGCAGCTTCCTTTGTGTCGCTTACTTTTCCAGTCTCATTGCTCTTATTTTGTGATACATATGAATTATAAGCATTTGACATGATTGAATTTGTATTAACCGACATACTCTTCCCTCCCACATAAATCTAATAAATTTAAAATATAAATATCTACTACCATCTATTGTTTAAAAAGGATTTGGATAAACTATTAGATATAAAAAGATTAAATGTAGAACATTTCTAGTATATATCTCAATCCTTGAGAAAATGATGTTCGAAATCCTTTTCGACCAATAAATATAGTTCTCTATTATTGATATCGACACACGATATTGAATTCTTAACTATTTTATCTTACTTTATCATATTTTATCCTACTTTGTCATATTATTCAAACTTCTTGATAAAATATTAAAAAAGGAGATTACTAAATGCGACCATTAAAAGAAAAAGTAAGTATTACTCTAGATAGTGATATTGTTCAAAAAATAAAGGACCTAGCAGAGGCTGATGACCGTTCATTTAGCCAATATATTAACATGATACTAAAAGAACATGTTAATCCACATGAACAAGAAAATAACAATACTACTGATATTGTCGATAGCTCAGATAATAAATAAAAGCACGTAAATCATTCGATTTACGCGCTTTTTATGTTTGTGTTAACGTACCCGGACTTGTGCTCTTATACCGGGTTCGCCGTTTTTTGTGTAAAATTTTAAAAGTGGACTAGGCGGGAGTCGAACCCGCGTCCAAAAACTGATCCCCGACTCTTCTACGAGCGTAGTTTATTGTTAAAAATTCCCTCATACATACAGCAACAAACAACCGCACATAATCAGTAGCTTCATGATACGCCCATATACTCAAAGCTTTGTATATGTCGTTTCCCACATAAGTCGAAGCCTGGGTCCTAACGTGTAGGTGCGCTAGGTCAGACTAGCTGCAACTAGGCAGCTAATGCTAATTCTTTATCGTTAGCAATTAAATTTATTTTTGCCATTTAACGCATCGCATACGACTCGCTTCTTTCGCTTCACAATCCCTGTCGAAACCATTACTAGCCCATATTTAGTTGTTATATAACATCGGTCTGTTTTTGACAAACATTAACCAATTATTACCATTTATCTCAAATTCTTAATCTTGAAATCTCGCTCAGCTTCACGCTTTTGGTCTTTTGCTGCAATACTTGCACGCTTATCATATAGTTTCTTACCTTTTGCCAATGCTATTTCAAGCTTAACTCGTCCGCCCTTGAAGTATACTTCAACTGGAACTATTGCATATCCTCTTTCTTTAATCTTACTTTCAAGCTTTACAATTTCATATTTGTGTAACAATAGTTTTCTTGGACGAAGTGGATCTTTGTTAAATATATTACCATGTTCATACGGAGAAATGTGCATCTGGTAAATGTACATCTCACCATTATCAATCCTTATGAACGCCTCTTTTATTGAACATTTACCAGCACGAAGACTCTTTACCTCTGTACCAGCAAGCTCTATTCCAGCCTCATACTTTTCCTCTAGGAAATATTCGTGGCGTGCTTTTTTATTATTTGCAATTAACTTCTTTGCTTCAGACATACCTACACCCTATATCTATATTATAACTCAAAATCTAACACTCTGGCATCTATATTTGCCTTAACTAATGTCACTTTAATCTTCTGTCCTAATGAATAAGTCTTACCTGTCCTCTCGCCGACAAGCTGATATTTGTCCTCATAGAAAATGTAATGGTCATCGTTCATCGTGCTAACATGCACAAGTCCTTCTACTGTATTAGGAAGTTCAACATACAATCCCCAACCTGTCACAGATGAAATTATACCTTCAAACTCATCTCCTAAGAACTTACTCATGTATTGAACCTTCTTAAGCTTCTCAACTTCTCTCTCAAGTTCTTCGGCTCTACGCTCTGTCTTACATGTAGACGTCGCAACAACAGGAAGTAGTCCCTCGTAATGTTCAATTCTTCTATCATCAAATCTATTGCGAAGATTCTCTTTGATAATTCTATGAATCTGCAAATCTGGATAACGTCTTATTGGCGAAGTAAAATGACAATAAAACTCAGCAGCCAAGCCAAAGTGTCCTGTATTATCGTAAGTGTATTTCGCTTGTTGCATCGAACGAAGTGCAAGACGCGACAACAACACTTCTTCATCGTGTCCTTTTATCTTCTGAAGAACCTTCTGCAATTCTTTAGGATGTAACTCATTCGGATCTCCCTTCAAATTATAACCAAATCGTTGCAAAAAAGCATTAAGTTTCTTTATTTTCTCAGCATCTGGCATTCCATGCGTTCTATAAAGAAATGGACATTCTAGCCATGCAAAATGTTCAGCCACAGTTTCATTTGCAGCAAGCATAAAGTCTTCAATAACCTTACAAGCATAGTTTCTCTCGTATGGACGTATATCAGCTACATTTCCATTATCATCTAATATAATCTTAGTTTCTTCCATATCAAAGTCTATCGCACCACGTCTCGTTCTTCTAGCACGAAGTATCTTCGACAAAGTATACATATGTTGAAACATAGGAACAAGCTCTTCGTATTTATCAATCAAATGCTGATCATTATCTTCAACAATAGCATTTACATCATTATATGACATTCTACGATTAACATTTACCACACCTTCACAAATCTCATGGTCAATAATCTCGCCACTTCCATTAATTGTCATGATACAGCAAAGTGCCAAACGGTCTTCTCCCTCGTTAAGAGAACAAATCCCATTAGACAAGGCATGTGGAAGCATCGGAATAACCCTGTCCACAAGATACACGGATGTACCACGCTTATACGCCTCTTTGTCAAGCGCAGAATACTCTTGGACATAATTAGTTACATCTGCAATATATACGCCTAAAATGTAATTCTCACCATCATATTCTAAGCTCACAGCGTCATCTAAGTCCTTAGCGTCTTCTCCATCAATCGTGACCATTACAGTATCGCGAAAATCAACACGACCATCCATATCTGCTTCACTTACAGGATTTGACACACGTGTTGCTTGAGTTAACACTTTACTTGGAAATTCAATCGGCACATCGAAGCTCTTAATCATAGACAAAATATCAACACCAGGATCATTTCTATGGCCCAAAATCTCCGTAATAACGCCTTCCGGCTTCTTACCCTTTCCTCCATAGCTTGTAAGCCTGCAAACCACCTTATGACCGTCTACAGCTCGCATATCCTTACCCTGAGGGATAAATACGTCTTCTGTAATCTTAGAATTATCTGGAACTACAAAACCATAATTGTTACTCTTCTCATATGTTCCAACTACAGTATTAATATCATGACTAATAACTTTAACTATCTTGCCTTCTCGTCTAGTACCCGGTACATTTCCAGTACCTGGCACAATCTCAACCATAACTTTATCTTGGTGAAATGTATTACCAACATTGTTAATCGGAATGAAAATATCTTCATCAACATTTTCATCCTCAAGCTCTACAAAACCGAAGCCCTTCTCATGCGCAATAAATGTACCAATGAAGCGTTCAGCACTAGCCTTTACATATTTGCCACGAGCTGTAACATCAATCTTGCCCTCATCCACAAGAAGATCGAGAACATCTTGTAACTCTCCCCTTCTTTCCTTGGAAATGTTAAGCAAAATCGCAATCTCCTTAGCTTTCATAGGAACATAAAGCGAATCACATATTAAATTGTATAAAACCTTCTTCTGTTCCTCTAACTTACTCATGTTGATACATTCTCTCCATAAAAAAAGCCACCGCTTACGCGATGGCAAAAACTCACTTTCTAGAAGCTACCTACATTAAGAAGTAATGCTAAAACAAAGAATACTACTACTAAAGCTGAAGTAATCTTAACAAGCATACCCTCTCTTGTACGTCCTTTGTGCTTTCTAAAATATGTGTCTGTTGTTGCTTGTCCTGCCAAAGATCCAAGACCTTGTGACTTACCTTCTTGAACAAGTACAAACACTGTAATTGCCACACTAACTATAATAAATAAAATCATACATATCATTTTTAAAGCTGACATATTATATCCTCCCGAATCAATCGTATTTATTACGACTAAACTATAGTAACACATTTATGAATTGATGTCAAAAAATTGTTTA
The DNA here is from genome assembly GCA_045642225.1 of Lachnospiraceae bacterium. Lineage (GTDB taxonomy): Bacteria > Bacillota > Clostridia > Lachnospirales > Lachnospiraceae > RUG191. The sequence goes on from JAZUIN010000127.1 coordinate 16,754, forward strand.
TAAAAAATAAGCCCCGTAAACCAAAAGTTTACAGGGCCATAATAAACAATGATTATTTATTAAATAAGTCTGTGGCTTAGTAAGCAACACCTTGAGCGATCATTGCATCTGCAACCTTCTCGAAACCAGCGATGTTAGCACCAGCAACAAGATCTTCACCTAAGTTGTACTTCTTAGCAGCGTCAAGTGAGTTATGAACGATACCTTCCATAATTCCTTGAAGCTTAGAATCAACTTCTTCGAATGTCCAAGATAATCTCTCAGAGTTTTGAGACATTTCAAGAGCTGATGTAGCAACACCACCTGCGTTAGCAGCCTTAGCTGGTCCAAATAGAACTCCTGCCTTTTGGAATGCAGCAACAGCTTCTGGAGTTGAAGGCATGTTAGCACCTTCACAAACAGCGATTACGCCGTTGTCGATAAGCATCTTAGCATCATTCTCATCTAATTCGTTTTGTGTAGCACATGGAAGAGCAACGTCTACCTTGTATTGCCATACACCATGCTCACCATTCTTCTTCTCGAAATATTGAGCACTAGACTTAGCAGCTGCATACTCTGACAAACGTGCACGCTTAACTTCTTTAACTTCTTGTAATAATTCAACGTCGATACCTGTTTCATCATAGATCCAACCTGTTGAATCAGAACATGTAACAACCTTACCACCTAATTGGTTAACCTTTTGGATTGCATAGATAGCAACGTTACCAGAACCAGAAACTGCAACAGTCTTACCATTGAAGTCTGTGTTTCTAAGTGTCTTAAGAGCTTCTTGTGTATAGTAGCAAAGACCATAACCTGTAGCCTCTGTACGAGCAAGTGATCCACCATAAGATAATCCCTTACCTGTAAGAACACCTGTAAACTCGTTACGAAGTCTCTTATATTGACCATACATAAATCCGATTTCTCTAGCACCTGTTCCGATATCACCAGCAGGTACATCTGTATCAGCACCGATGTGCTTGCAAAGCTCTGTCATAAATGCTTGACAGAATCTCATGATTTCCATGTCTGACTTACCCTTAGGATCGAAGTCAGAACCACCCTTACCACCACCGATTGGAAGTGTTGTAAGACTGTTCTTGAAGATTTGCTCGAAACCTAAGAACTTAATAACTGAAAGGTTTACTGATGGGTGAAGTCTTAAACCACCTTTGTAAGGTCCGATTGCAGAGTTAAATTGTACTCTGTAACCACGGTTAACTTGTACTTTACCATTATCATCAACCCATGATACTCTAAATTGGATAATTCTTTCAGGTTCAACAATTCTTTCAATAATAGAAAGCTCTTCTAACTTTGGATTAGCTTCTACTACTGGCTCAAGTGATTCTAATACCTCATAAGCTGCCTGTAAGAATTCCTTTTGTTCTCCATTTCTTTCTACAAGTCCGTCATAAACGCCTTGTAAGTAAGTGTTTTTAATACTCATTTTGTAATCTCTCCTTTTTTATATACTTTGTGAACCTCACAACAAAAATAATTATACTCCCATTGTATACAAAATTCAAGAACTTTTTGTTTTTATATATACAACGAATGTCCGTGCTAGACGGACATTCATTAAAAGTATTTTATTAAATTTAGCAATTAATTTCTGCTGTCATTCCAATTAAATCAGCGTTAGCTTTAAGCATTGGATTAACAACCTCTTCAAGATATTTAGTAACTTGATATGGAGCACGACCAACATATTTACTTGGATCCATTGTTGCCTCTAACTCCTCTAATGTCATAGGGAATTCAGGGTCGGCTGCAATAAGTTCAAGTAGGTTATTATCCTTACCTTCAACCTTAACTGTCTTACCTACTTCCATTGAAAGCTGTCTAATCTTCTCGTGTAATTCTTGTCTATTACCACCATTCTTTACGGCATCCATCATAATATTTTCTGTTGCCATAAATGGAAGCTCTGACATAAGTCTCTTAGTTACAACCTTGTCATATACAACAAGTCCATCAACAACATTTAAACAAAGATCTAAAACTCCGTCTGTTGCCAAGAAACCTTCGGCTACTGATAAACGCTTATTAGCAGAGTCATCTAATGTTCTCTCGAACCATTGTGTTGCAGATGTGATTGCTGGATTTAGCGCATCAATCATTACATATCTTGATAGAGACGCAATTCTCTCACTTCTCATTGGGTTACGCTTATATGCCATTGCTGACGAACCGATTTGTGATTTCTCGAATGGTTCCTCTACCTCTTTTAAATGTTGAAGTAGACGGATATCGTTACTCATCTTATGTGCACTTGCTGCAATTCCTGCCAAAACATTACATACTCTTGTATCAATCTTACGAGAATATGTCTGTCCTGATACAGGTACACATTCTTCAAATCCCATTTTCTTAGCAATAAGTGGATCAATCTTATCAATCACTTCGTTATCATCATTAAATAATTCCTTGAAGCTTGCTTGAGTACCTGTTGTGCCCTTTGAACCTAACATCTTAAGTGTTGAAAGAACATAATCAAGATCTTCTAAGTCAATCATAAACTCATTAATCCAAAGTGTTGCACGCTTACCGATTGTTGAAGGTTGAGCAGGTTGGAAATGTGTAAATGCAAGAGTTGGCATATCTTTGTATTCATCAGCAAATTTTGCCAAAGCATTTATTACATTTACAAGCTTCTTTCTAACCAGAAGTAAAGCATCACGCATAATAATCATATCAGTGTTGTCACCAACATAACAGCTAGTAGCACCTAGGTGAATAATTCCTGCTGCGTTAGGACATTGTTGACCATAAGCATATACATGACTCATAACATCATGACGGACTTCCTTCTCACGTGCCTTTGCAACATCATAATTAATATTTGAAACATTAGCCTTAAGCTCATCAATTTGCTCTTGTGTAATAACTGGCTTACCATCTTGACTTAAGCCTAATTCCATCTCTGTTTCAGCAAGTGCAATCCAAAGCTTTCTCCAAGTTGTAAATTTCTTATCTTGCGAAAAAATGTATTGCATCTCTTTACTTGCATATCTTTCCGAAAGTGGACTTGTAAATCCGTCTGTACCCATATTCTTTTCTCCTTATTCATCAATAATATTATTAGTTAAGCTAATACATCAAAACAATTCTAAACATTTACCTAACAAATGTTAGTCTAAAATAATTAAAACAACCTAACAAAAGTTAGTCTAAAATAACTTAGAACTTCTCTCCTGTTAGCATCTCATATGCTTCTTTGTATTTTGCTATTGTCTTATCAATAACGTCTTGTGGCAAATCATAATCACAGTCAGGATTTGCTTTAAGATAATCACGAACAAATTGCTTGTCAAAGGAAGGTTGTCCTTGTCCCTTCTTATACTCATTTTCTGGCCAGAAACGTGAACTATCTGGTGTTAACATCTCATCTGCAAGAACTACATTTCCATCTTCATCCAAGCCAAACTCAAACTTAGTATCAGCAATTATAATACCTTTGCTTAATGCATAATCAGCACATGTATTATACAACTTCAATGTACAATCCTTGATTTGCTTTGCTAAATCTTCCCCTCTTCCAGGATAAGCCTTTTCAAGAACTTCAATTGACTTCTCATAAGAAATATTTTCATCATGATCACCGATCTCAGCCTTAGTTGAAGGTGTATAAATAGCTTCTGGAAGCTTCTCTGATTCTTCAAGTCCTTCTGGAAGCTTGATGCCACAAACAGTACCATTTTCCTTATAGCTAGCCCAACCAGAACCTGTAATATAACCTCTAACGATACATTCTATAGGAAGCATTTCTAACTTCTTACACATCATTGCATGGTCCTTAAAATTCTCTGTCTGGAAAAATTCAGGCATATCTTTTGTATCAATAGAAATCATATGATTAGGAACAATGTCCTTTGTCAAATCAAACCAGAACTTACTCATTCTAGTAAGTACAGCACCTTTGTCTACAATTTTGTTCTTAAGAATTACGTCAAATGCGCTAATTCTGTCTGTAGCTACCATGATAATGCTGTCGCCATTATCATACATTTCTCTTACTTTACCTTCTTTAATTGGCTTCATTTCAAATCTCCTTTAACATTTTAATTTATTGATAATTATTTTAAATGTTTAACAAAATATTAACCACGAACTAATAGTGACTCACCTGTCATTTCTTTAGGTTGTTCTAGTCCCATTATATCAATAAGAGTTGGTGCAATATCAGCAAGCTTACCGTCGTTCTTCAAGCTCCAATTAGCTTCACCATTTACCAAAATAAATGGAACAGGATTTGTTGTATGCGCTGTATGTGGCTCGCCTGTTGTCTCATCAATCATCTTCTCAGCATTACCGTGATCAGCACAAATAAACATTACGCCACCAACTTCTTTAACTGCCTCAACAGCTTCACCTACTAAACCATCTACTCTCTCTACTGCAGTCTTTGCAGCTTCGACAACACCTGTATGACCTACCATATCTGGGTTAGCAAAATTGATAACAATAACATCATACTTGTCTGATTTGATTGCTTCTACAAGGTCCATTCCAACCTCTGGAGCACTCATCTCAGGCTTTAAATCATAAGTTGCAACATCCTTAGGTGAATTAACAAGAAGTCTAGCCTCGTCTACGTTTGGCTCCTCAATTCCACCGTTGAAGAAAAATGTTACGTGCGCATATTTCTCTGTCTCAGCAAGACGAAGTTGTTTAAGATTATTATTTGCAAGAAATTCTCCAAATGTATTAACAATCTCTTCCTTAGGAAATGCAATAAGCTTATTAGGAATTGTCTCGTCATAATCCTTAAAGCACACATAAGTAATATCTAAGAAATCTCTTTCAAAGCCTTCAAATTTGTCATCACAGAAAGCTCTTGTAATTTCTCTAGCTCTATCTGGGCGGAAGTTGAAGAATACAACTGAATCACCGTCTTTAACTAATGATAAAGGCTCGCCTGCTTCATCAGTGATTACTGTTGGAAGTACAAACTCATCAGTTACATCATTATCATAGCTATCTTGCATAGCTTGAACTGCTGATGTAGCTTTGACACCTTCACCTTTAACAAGTGAGTTGTAAGCCTTCTCAACTCTATCATAATTGTTATCTCTATCCATAGCATAATAACGACCAGATAATGAAGCAATTTTACCAACTCCAATCTTAGCCATCTCTTCTTCAAGCGCTGCTACATAATCTTTAGCAGATGCTGGAGGTGTATCTCTACCATCTAAGAATCCGTGTACATATACATTTTCAAGACCATTCTTCTTAGCCATCTCAAGAAGACCATAAAGGTGTGTGTTATGAGAATGAACACCACCATCAGAAAGAAGTCCCCACAAATGTAAATCAGAATTATTCTTCTTACAATTCTCAATAGCTTCTAAAAGAACCTTATTTTCAAAGAATGTTCCATCTTCTATTTCTTTTGTAATCTTAGTAAGATCTTGATAAATAATACGTCCAGCACCAATATTCATATGGCCAACTTCTGAATTACCCATTTGTCCATCAGGAAGTCCAACTGCAAGTCCTGAAGCATATCCAGGAACAAAAGGACATTCCTTCATTAACGAATCCATAACAGGTGTATTTGCCATTGCAATCGCATTTCCTGTAGGATTATCATTCAATCCATATCCATCTAGTACCATTAAAACTACGGGTTTTTTACTCATTTTATACCTCTTTTCTTAAAATAATTTATTAACTATATTACCATTTGAATCTATCTTAGCATTTCGTGATACCTTATTCATATCATCTAAAATGTTATTCTTCTCATCTTCATCCGTAACAAGACTTGTTACTCCTTCTGAGAATTTACAAGGAATAAAGCTCGCGTTAAGCTTACCATCTCTATTAATCGTCACCCTAGCAAGTCCTGTATCATAATTTCCTGGCATATCTGCAGATACTGCAAACCAGTAATTTCCCAAGCTATAGTATATTGGGACATCATCTATCATATCTACACCTTCAAGGCAATGTGTATGTCCACCAATAATTGCATCTGCTCCTGCTTCAACAAATTGTTCTGCTAATTGAACCTGATCTTTGGCATAATTTGGTTTGTATTCAATGCCCCAGTGAACAATACAAAGAACATAATCCGAATTAGCTTTCGCTTGTTTTATCTCTTCAATGAAGATTGCAGGGTCTTTACATTTCAAGACACCAGGTTCATCTTCTGTTGCTTCCTTTGTAAAATTCTGATTCTTCTCAATTTGTGTCGCTGAAACAATAGCAATCTTCTTACCATTTGCAATGTAATACAATGGTTGCGAAGCTCTATCTAAATTCTTACCAGCTCCAACATACGGAATTTTATTATTATCAAGCGCTGAAAATGTATCTAAAATACCTTGCTCTCTATAATCATAAACATGGTTATTTGCAAGACTAACGGAATCAACACCTATACGCTTTAATTCTGCGGCCCTTTGTGGATCACCTCTAAAATAATAATATTTCTCTACAATAGGTTCTCCTCTTGTTGTATAACTAAACTCATTATTCAAAATAAAAACATCCGAGTTGTTAGTCTCTTCTAAAAGCTCATCGCTAAAGCAATCAACCAAGCCATGTTCTTGTCCTAACATATAATTTGTCGTAGCAACCTCATCTGCCATTGAAAGATCTCCGGCAAAATCAAATACAACATTTTCACGATTCTTCGAATCGACAACAAATGTAAATTGCTTATCATACGCCTCTATGCCTGTAGCCATCGTATACTCATACCACAAAACATGTATACTTTTGCCGGTATACTCATACCACTTATTGCTGTCATTAAATTCTTTATCATCGACAATTCTTTGCAAAGGTTCTTCACCATATCGGCTAATAAACCAAGCCATAAAGCTTTCATCTACCGCATGATTTCCAATAAACTCATTGGTGCACACTGACAAAATCTTATCAGAATTTTCTTCGTACTTACTCAATTCATAGTCTAATCTAGCTGTATTAACATTTGAAGCCGATGCTTTATTCGCACAACCACAAATAATACAAGCGACAATGATCGCAAGAAATACTATGTAACACTTATTTCTCATTACATTTCCTATATCAATATAAATGTCTAATTATACAAACTCTCACAATTAAGAATTATAGCATATCTTGTAGTTTTTTTCATAATAAGAAATGTAAATTTTTCGCTTGATATACTCGGTTTTCAATACATTTTGCATAAACAAAAAAATGGTTCTAAGCTTTACTTAAAAATGAAGCTTAAAAACCATTTGTTTTTAGATATAAAAATAGGCATAGTCGACAGCCTTTAAATTAAATCATCACAAAATAATACAAAAGGAATCGACCTATGCCTAATACTTTTTCAAATCAAATATTAATATTTATTGCACGTCAAATATTAATAGTTAACGATGTCACCAAAGTCAGCCTTAAGTGAAGCACCACCAACAAGACCACCATCAATGTCAGGCTTTGCAAATAATTCAGCTGCATTTCCTGCATTAACAGATCCGCCGTATTGAATTCTAATTGCTTCTGCTGTAGCTTCATCATAAACTTCAGCGATGCAATCACGAATAGCCTTACATACTTCTTCAGCTTGATCACTTGTAGCTGTCTCACCTGTACCGATTGCCCAAATTGGCTCGTAAGCGATTACTGCTGTTGCAGCATCACTAGCCTTAACATCTTGGAATGCAATCTTAATTTGCATACGAATCCAATCAATATAGATTCCTTGCTTTCTTTGTGTAAGTGTCTCACCACAGCATACGATTGGAGTAATACCCTTCTCAAATGCCTTAAGAACCTTCTTGTTAACTGTTTCGTCTGTCTCAGCGAAGTACTCTCTTCTCTCAGAGTGACCAAGAACAACATACTTAACACCAGCGTCTACAAGCATATCTGGTGAAATTTCACCTGTGTAAGCACCCTTATCTTCAAAATACATGTTCTCTGCACCGATTTGGATGTTTGATCCCTTTGCTGCTTCCATAGCTGGGATAATGTCAATTGCTGGAACGCAGAATACTACGTCTACATTGTCATTTGCTACAAGTGGCTTAAGCTCATTAACTAAAGCTACTGCTTCACTTGGAGTCTTATTCATTTTCCAGTTTCCTGCAACGATTGTCTTTCTCATTGTAATAATCTCCTTCTTTATTGGGTTTTACCCATTATTATATTATAAGTCTAGAAACGACCTATATATTCTGGGAAATGTTTAACATTTCCCAGATAATTATTTAAATATTATTTGTCGTTAGCGCAAACAACACCTGGAAGCTCTTTACCCTCTAAGAACTCTAGAGAAGCTCCACCACCAGTTGAAATGTGTGACATCTTGCTTCCAAGACCCATTTGATTAACAGCTGCAGCAGAATCACCACCACCGATGATTGTTGTTGCATCACTTTCAGCAAGTGCTTCAGCTACTGATAATGTACCCTTAGCCAATGATGGATTCTCGAATAATCCCATAGGTCCATTCCATACTACTGTCTTAGCATTCTTAACTTCGTTAGCATACATTTCAGCAGTCTTAGGTCCAATGTCGCAACCTTCTTCATCAGCTGGAATCTTATCAAAATCATATACAAATGTATCAATAGGAGCATCGATTGGATTTGGGAACTCCTTAATTGTTGTTACATCGATTGGAAGAAGTAATTTCTTGCCATTCTTCTTAGCCTTTTCCATCATTTCCAAACAATAATCAAGCTTAGAATCGTCACAAAGTGAAGTACCGATTTCATAACCTTGAGCCTTAAGGAATGAATATGCCATACCACCACCAATAATTAATGTATCACACTTCTCAAGAAGGTTATTGATAACATTTAACTTATCAGCAATTTTGGCACCACCAAGAATTGCAACAAATGGTCTAGTTGGATTCTCAACTGCATTTCCTAAGAAATCGATTTCCTTTTGCATTAAATATCCAACAACTGCTGTATCAACTAATGAAGACACACCAACATTTGAGCAGTGAGCTCTATGTGCTGTACCAAAAGCATCATTAACAAATACGTCACACAAAGAAGCTAAATCCTTAGAGAATTCTTCACCGTTCTTAGTTTCTTCAATTCTGTAACGAGTATTCTGAAGAAGTACAACCTCTCCATCTTGCATTGCAGCAACTGCAGCCTTAGCATTTTCGCCAACTACATTATCATCTGCAGCAAATTTAACTTCTTGTCCAAGAAGTTCTGAAAGTCTCTCTGCTACTGGAGCAAGTGAAAGCTCTGGCTTTGGCTCTCCCTTTGGCTTACCAAGATGTGAACAAAGAATAACCTTACCACCATCAGCAATTAACTTCTTAATTGTTGGTAATGCAGCAACAAGTCTATTCTCATCAGTGATTTTACCATCGATAATAGGTACATTGAAATCACATCTGCAAAGAACTCTTTGTCCCTTAACATTAATGTCATCTACTGATTTTTTATTTAATCCCATTTCTTATATCCTCCGTATATTTTAAATTTGTCTTTTTGTGGAAGATGCAATTCTCATCGAATCACATTTAAAATGATAATCATACATTTATACAAAAAAGGGTCCGGTCCATACAGGCCGGACCCTCTAAGGTCATTTTAAATAAAAATGTATATGATTCAACTAATTAGCAGTTCTCTGAGAAATACTTAATTGTACGAACCATTTGTGATGTATAAGAGTTCTCGTTATCATACCAAGAAACAACTTGTACTAAGTTATCTTCACCTACCATTGTTTGTGTAGCATCGAAGATTGGACCATATGTAGATCCTACGATATCAGAAGAAACGATTTCTTCTTCGTTGTAACCAAATGATTCTGTTGAAGCAGCCTTCATTGCAGCATTGATTTCATCAACTGTAACTGACTTGTCAACTGTTGCAACTAAGATTGTTGTAGAACCTGTTGGTGTAGGAACACGTTGAGCAGATCCGATTAACTTTCCATTTAACTCAGGGATAACAAGACCGATAGCCTTTGCAGCACCTGTTGAGTTAGGAACGATATTTACAGCACCTGCACGTGAACGACGAAGGTCACCCTTTCTTTGAGGACCATCTAAGATCATTTGATCACCTGTGTAAGCGTGAATTGTGCTCATGATACCAGACTTAATTCCAGCAAGGTCGTTAAGAGCCTTAGCCATTGGAGCTAAGCAGTTTGTTGTACATGAAGCAGCTGAGATGATGTTATCATCCTTTGTAAGTGTCTCATGGTTAACATTGTATACGATTGTAGGAAGATCATTACCAGCTGGTGCTGAGATAACAACCTTACGTGCTCCAGCGTTGATATGAGCTTGAGCCTTTTCCTTTGATGTATAGAAACCTGAGCACTCAAGTACTACGTCTACATTTAAATCTCCCCATGAGCAATTGTTTGCATCTGGGAATGCATAAATTTTGATTTCTTGACCATCAACTGTGATAGAATCTTCTGAAGCTGAAACTGTATCAGCTAAAGCGTACTTACCTTGTGATGAATCATACTTTAATAAATGTGCAAGCATCTTAGGGCTTGTTAAGTCGTTGATTGCAACTACTTCATAACCTTCTGCTCCAAACATTTGTCTGAATGCAAGACGTCCAATACGTCCGAATCCATTAATAGCTACTCTTACTGCCATTTTAAATTCCTCCTAAAGACATAAAAATTTTTCTTTTTTCTGCATCTTTTCGATACTAGAGTATATTTTACTTTAAACTACAAGATATTTCAAGTAAATATTTACATTTTGTTAATTATTTGACAAATTATTTTAATTTTGCTGTAAGGGGGTAATTTTCTTAATTATATCTGTGATTTTACCTCCTAATGTGAATTATTTGAGATATAGGGAGTAATATTCTTCGAACTTCTTGTGATTTTACCTCCTGGTGTGAATTATTTGAGCTACAGGGAGTAATATTCTTCGGACTTCCTGTGATTTTACCTCCTAGATTATCTATGAGAGCTGTTTGGAGGTAATTAACATAGGAATATTAATATAGTTCAAGAAAAATCTAGATAAAAACCTACATTGAAGATATAATCAATATATACTAGATATACGAACAGTTTACAAAAAAACAAAATACATACGAATTCAAAACAAAAAATACAATAATAAAAACCGTGTTATAAAAATCAAAATATAATTACATAACAAAAATAGATCATAAAAAAACAAAATACATATAATTATAAAATTGTAAATATAACACACATAAATTAACAAAATCGGTATTATAATAAAGAAAACAATGACGAAAGGAAACGATATTTCAAAATATCACATAAATATTATGAACAAACTATGGAATAATCACATGCATACAGAATTCTCAGGAGATTCTACTACTCCAATGGAAGATATGATGAAAGCTTCATATGAAAGTAGTCTTATAGGTATAACATTTACAGACCATTTAGATCTTGATTATTATCATGAACCACATCTATTTGATTTAGATATTGAAGCTTATAGAAAATGTTATGAAAAACTATTATTAACTAAGCCAGAGGATTTCCAAATGCTTTGGGGAATAGAATTAGGTCTACAACCACATCTTGCAGACAACCACAAAGAAATTATATCTAAATATAACTTTGATTATATAATTGGTTCTTCACACCAGGTTGATAAAGAAGACCCATATTACCCTGAATACTTTGAACGATTAGGAATCAAGGAAGGCGTCAGAAGATACTTCTCTTCTATCATCGAAAATATAAATTCCTTCAAAGATTTTGATGCATATGGTCATCTAGATTATATAATGAGATATTCCAAAGAGGCCCAAGCTACATTAACATACAGAGACTATGGAGATATTGTAGATGAGATATTAAATCTACTTATAAGAAACAATATAGCGTTAGAAATTAATACTGCGGCTTATAAATTTGGTTTATCAGAGCCTAACCCTGAAATAAACATCATAAAAAGATATAAAGAACTTGGAGGCAACTTAATCACCTTGGGTTCTGATGCACATGTAACTGAACATATACTTGTAGGATACGACAAAATCAAAGATGTATTATTATCTTGTGGTTTTGATGAATACGTAATATACAAAAACAGACAGCCTGTCTTCTTGCCACTATAATTATATAACTACAATAGGATTATATTTTTTCAATTGGATTTTGTTTTTGTATAGGATTATATTTTTACAATTAGATTTTTTTGTATAGGATTATATTTTTACAACTAGATTTTGTTTTTGTATAGGATTATATTAACACAACAAAAAATGTTGATTATATTAACACTAAATTAATATAATCAACATTTAATTAAATATTAAGAGCTGCAAGAGCTGTAATATATTCTAATGTAGGTACAAATTCTGTAGTTTCCTCGTCTCCTACGTAAATCATTTCACCATTCTTGTACACCTTCAACGTACACATATCAAAATCAATCCATCCATCATTAAGCGGAGATGTCGCAAACATAATACCGTCTTCAACCTCTTTTTGATATAAGGTACCATCCATATTCTTATGAATATAAAGTAACTCCCCATCAAAAATCATCAAATTAAGTTTATTTCTAGGCGATAAGATTTTTACAACATTTTCAACGGCTTGTATTCTCATCAAATCTGTAACCTGATTCTCAACTTCATACAGCTTATTAATAGATTCTATTAAATATAGAAAAATTCTTTCAGAATCAGTATCTCCCGCTTGAATGCTTAGATACTTCATCAAGTCACTGCTCGAGTAAATTGTGCCATTGTGTATAAGTGTCCAGGTTCTACCCGATATATCTTTACCTTGAAAAGGATGACAATTTTCGTATTTAATATTTCCTACTGTTGCTAATCTTATATGTGCCAATGTAAGCTTTTGTTCTTCTATTGTTTGTAAAATGTTATGTAAAGCTTTACTTTCGTCTGCTTTAACGGACTCTTTGTTCATAATATAATGACTATCTTCTTCTCTAAGAATCCCCCATCCATGCGGATGCTTATTGCAATGACCAAAGAATTTCTCTAAATCATTTGAAATATTCTTTTTTCTACTCAAGCTAACACTAAATAATTCACACATTATTTTTCTCCAAACAATCTTCAAGCACTTTGTTATGAAAATCGCTAATATGCTTTTCATATATAATTTCAGCGTAACGATTTCCATCTTCTAATTTATGTAATTGTTTATCAATAACAATTACTGCATCCATATCACTAGCAAAGAATTTACGCATTTCAATAAGAATCTGCTTGGCCTTATCCTTAATATCTACTCCATCAATTTTTATTCCAGACAAGTCATATCTCGCTGCTCTTTTGTGATAGTCTATAGCCTTTATTTGTTTTTCTTCATCAAAGTTAAAATCTTCTTTAGTTGCAAAGAACAATAACATAAGATACGCAAAAGTTAAATCTTCCTTACATATTCCATCTTTTTCTAAAGGATTAATATCAAACATTCTTAACTCAATATGATCAACACCATCTTTTCTTAATGTATCTAAGTTGTTAAGACCTTTTGATTTTATTCTAACTGGAAGATACAACTCACCCTCCGAAAATAAGATCCCCTTATTAATATACTCATTTATCCCATCACAATATTTATCTATACAAGTATAATCTAAAACAGGGACAAATTGATTCCAATAACCTTTATCTCCACTTCTCATAGATGCATAGCCACTAAACTTGCTACCCTTAGCACCATCTTTTTCCAGTGATGCATCGAAAACCGGACTCGCTGCAGTCAAAAGTACCAACAACCAACTATAAGACAGTGAATACTTCAAAAGTTTAAGATAAAATGCATTTTTATCTCCTATAATTCTGCTTTCATCAAATGACAAATTAAAGTGGATTCCAGAATAAGTCATAAGCCTTTTGCCATATCTTTGAAGCAATTTCATTCTATATAATTTTTTTGAAGATAAAGCCTCATCAAATTCTGCAACCTTTATCTCCATTTCAGAATTTATATGTGGCGGGTTACTAGACATCCACATGACTTCTTGCATTTTTTCTAATTCTTTACTAGCAATGTCGGAAATATCAATCAAATTTTCTACTGCTTCGTCAATTGAACCGCACACTCGTGTTATTATCTCTAGCTGATTTTCACAAAAATCCTTTGATAAGCTTTCACTAGTAAAAGGATGTTTCGTATCAGCCATTTTACCTTCTTTATCTACACGCATAGTTTCTCTTTCTATGCCAAACCTATCTATATATTTATTATCTCTCATAAATCTTCCTTAATTAATTACATTTTCTCTAGGACATACCCTATTACCATCACAGACTTGCATACATCTGTACGTAATCCCAAATACTTTGCCCATTTTCAATTCCAGCAATCATTTCCTTTGCAGGATTTGTAAGCTTTCTTGCTCTCTCATACAAAGGCTTCAACAATATTTCTTCTTGCATTCCTCGCTCACTTAGCCCTTCCTTGGAAATGTTAAGAATTGATATAAGCATATCTCTCAAAGCATTTTTATCTACAAACTCAGGAAGATTTCTTTTAGAAAACATTTTCTGTAACTCTTCAGTAGTATATCCAGAGGAGTATATTACTTTATCTTCATTCAAAAGCTTCTTAATCTTCGGCAAATTATTTATCAATCCCAAATGAAATGCAGCTACTGTCATACTATCGCCAATAGGCTGACAACATGTACTTCTAAATTCTATCGTTCCTCTAAATGTCAAATCTTCGAATTTGAAGGTTCTTAAATATTCAATATCAGCTTCTTCTGGTACAAATTCTACCTTTTCATAATTCCCATTAACATTCCATTCACCTATTATTTTTTCTTTATTAAAATAATCTCTTATTGGAATAGGCGCAAAATTGATATATTTTCCATCTCTCATCACACAATAAATGCTTGTTGTAGAAATGTATGTCACAAGGTCTTCAACAGAACTTAACTGCTCCTCAAAGAAACCAATATTATGCTTATTTACTCCATGCATACTATGTTCCCACAACATATTTCGCACCATAGTGCAATCTCGATATTCTTCCATATATGAATTCGCAAACAATAATGATTTATATGGCTCAAGTCTGCCAAAAACATTTATTGTATCAATTAAATCTTCATAATCCACATCAATTTGCACTTGAGAAGCACTAGTAAATGTTCCAAAATCCGCCCTATCACTGAATTTCAACTCATAATCATTATAATTCTTGTACGAATGCAAAAAATGAAAAAGCATTCTATAACGCTCACTTTGTATTGGATTGTTGTGATTCACATTATAATTTGGATTAACTCCCATTCCGGTTAATGTATAATTATATTGCGCAAAATAATCGTTTATAAATGTATAATAATTCTGGAAACGCTCCTTAAGCTCAAATAAATCGTTTCCCTTACCCATAGAAAGTTCAAGATTAGAGTATGAACAATCAAACGACAAATTATCTCCACTAACCTCATCTGTCAAAGAATATATATATCCCTCGTCATCAATACCTACTGTTTCAAAATTAAATTTATCAATAAATTCTTTAACCATACTCTGACAAACAGCTTCATCAACGGCATTTCCATCCAAATTAACTATAGGCATTTCAATCTCAACACCTACAACTTTATTTCTTTTCGCTTTAGTAGGCTCAATATATTTATTTAAAATTTTGTTTCTAATATCTACATTAATCATATAACTTAATCCACAAATAATTCTGTTGTTAAATATCTTTCTCCACCATCTGGGAAAATCACAACAATATTTTTATCTTTATTCTCTTCTATTGCCGCTATTTGCTTTGCTGCAAAAAGTGCAGCACCAGAAGATATACCAATTAACAACCCTTCTGTTATTGCAATTTCCCGTGCCATTTCATAAGCATTTTCTTCAGAAATACAAACTATATCATCAAGCATATCTATGTTCAAAGTGTTAGGCACAAAGCCTGCACCTATACCTTGAATATTATGTTCTCCCGGCTCTTTTCCTGAAATCACAGCAGAAGAAATTGGTTCAACACCAATCACCTTCACATCAGGATTTTTGGACTTTAAATACTCACCTATCCCCGTGATCGAGCCACCTGTACCTATACCAGCAACAAGAACATCAACATTTCCCTCAGTAGCTTCCCAAATCTCTGGTCCAGTTGTCTTCCTATGGCATCCAGGGTTAGACGGATTCGTAAACTGACTTGGAATATATGAATTCGTATAATCTTGCGTTAACTCTATAGCTTTTTGTATTGCGCCCTTCATTCCAAGCTTAGCATCAGTAAGTACCACCTCAGCCCCATACGCTTTAATTAGCTTTATTCTTTCTTTACTCATATTCTCAGGCATAACAATTATCAAGCGATACCCTTTTGCTGCACAAACGGCTGCTAGACCTATACCTGTATTTCCTGAAGTCGGCTCAATTATTACTGTATCTTGCTTAATAAGTCCAAACTCCTCAGCTTCTTCTAGCATTACATTTGAAACTCTATCTTTAACGGAGCCAGATGGATTATACCATTCAAGCTTTGCTAAAATATCTGCTTTTAAATTTTCGTTTTTCTTAAATCGATTTAATCGAATTATAGGTGTATTTCCAACTAAATCTTCTATCCCATTTAAAATTTTAGCCACTATTTCTCTCCATATCATTTTTCATTTATTTTATACCTACTATTTTAGTAGGTCAAGATGTAAAATGTCAATTTATTTTTATATTTTTCCAAACACAATTTAAATATTAAAAATTTTTAACGATAAAAATCTAATTATTCTCAAACACGAGATTTATATAACTTCAAATAAAACAAAAAAAGGAAAGCTATTCGCTTTCCTTTTTACACATCAAAACATTAAATATCTTATACCATATAAACTATAATCCGTTAAATCCAAAACTATAATCTATCATAATATAACTATAATTCACAAAAATGTATATTATCAAAAATCATATATACTATGCTGTCGCTTGCTTAAATACATATTTCTTCTCAAAATCAATTACATCTAATGGTTTATCATATAAGAAACCTTGTATTACATCGCAACCACATTCAACCACATTTTCTCTTTGTTCATGAGTCTCAACACCCTCGCAAAGAACTTCAAAATCAATATTTTTGAACGTCTGTACAAGATTCTTCATTATCATTCTACCTTGAACATTATCAATAGAATACAATACAAATCCACGATCAAACTTAATAACATTCGCTGGAATCTGACCAAGTACATATAAAGAATTATATCCAGATCCAAAATCGTCAATTGCAATTCTATATCCTTTATCTCTCAAGTTATTAAGCTTATTAACAACAACAGATAAATTCTCCACAACAACCGTCTCTGTCAATTCAAATTCAATATATTGCTTTGGAACCTTAGACTCTTCTATTAATGCATCTAATTCCTCAATAAATCCTTCTTCCAAAAGATCCATTCTAGATAAATTAACAGATATAGGAAATAACTCCTTACCTTCTTCTAACCAACGCTTTTGCATTTCAACAACTTGTCTTAAAACTTCAAAATCAAGCTGATATATAATATTCGCGTTCTCTAACACAGGTATAAATAAGGCTGGTGAAACCAATTCACCTTTATCATTTCTGAACCTAGCCAAAGCTTCAGCTCCAATTATCTTATCCTGCTCAACAGAAAACTTAGGCTGTAGCATTACAATAATTCCGTCATTCTCAATCGAATTCTTGAAATTAGGAATAACGCTTGCTACTTCAATAGATTTAATACGTAATTCATCAGTAAAATATGCAAGTGTAGTATCATAACTATTCAAAATGCTGCGTCTTGCGTATCTAGCATTATCTTTTGCAACAAGAAAATCTTCATTCTCTTTAAGAATGTACATTCCCATTTGCACATTTACCTTAGAACGAGGATATGACATATTAATGTCATCAATAAATACCTTAGCGTATTCCTCATAATAATCCATTAATTCTTCTTGAGTACTATCAGCGCCCTCGCAAAGAATTACAATATGATCTATATAACTTTTTGCTCCCAAAACACATTTAGCATTATCTAAGCAAAAATACTCAATCATTCGAAGTATTAACCAATCGCCCTTCTTAACGCCATATATTTCATTAAAATATTTAAAATTTCGTAAATTAATACTAATAAGAACAGCTTTGTCTAACGACTTAGCCAATTCGCTTCCACGCTTCATAAACTCATCAAGTCTTGGAAACTTACTTTGACTCATTAGCATTTTATTTTCAATCCCCATTGTCCCCTCACACTAATGAAATATTAAAATATAAATCTCACCTACATAACAAGTATTATAAATTAAAATGTTATTTTTTACAATATATGTGCACTTTTTGTACTATATACCCCAATTACACAGTCACATTTTTGTGTAATATGTACAAACACCTTGTTAAAGATTTATGTTTCTCGCCTTATTTTTTATTCGTTGAATTGTATTATCTATCATCTTAGGCGTTTTATCGAGAATGTCAGCGATTTCAGTATACTCAAAGCCTTTTATCATAAGCTTATAAACTTCAAGTTCGTTTTTTGACAATTCTTTTTTGACCAAATCTAATGCATCTTGATTAGAAATCTTACTAATTACGATAGCTTCAGGATTATTAGTTAGTTCATTTTTATTGCCCGATGTCTCATATTCTAAGTCATCTCTTTCTTCATCTAGAGAGATTTGACTGTTAAAAAACTGATTCTTCTTAGATTGTGACTTCTCAATCAAATGATTAACATTATTATCTATACATTTCCCAACATAAGTAAAAAACGAAGTCTCTTTGGTCGCGTCAAAAGAAGTCACAGCATTAATAATTCCAACATACCCTTCTTGTACAAAATCATCTTCGCTAAAGCCTGTCGCAAAACGATTCTTTATACTTTTGTATACTAACGGCGTGTATTTTCTAACCAAAAATTCTAAAGCTTCACTATTTCCAGAATGATAATGTTCGACAATTTCTTCATCAGTCATTGCAGTATAATCCATTACTTACCCAGCCTTTGTCTAACAATTTCATAGCTTAGCACACCACATGCAACTGAAGCATTAAGTGAATCAATATCTCCAAACATAGGAATTTGGGCTACAAAATCACATTTCTTCTTAACATTTGCACTAACACCTGAGCCTTCATTACCAATCACTAAACCAATTGGTCCCTTAAGATCAATGTCATACATCATTTCTCCATCCATGTCCGCACACACAAACCAAAGACCTTCCTTCTTAAGCTCTTCAATCGTCTGGGAAATGTTTGTAACCTTCGCCACAGGAGTATAATTAACTGCACCAGCACTTGTTTTAACTGCTGATGTTGTAAGGCCTACGGCTCTTCTTTTAGGAATAATCACACCATGCGCACCTGCTTGATTTGCAGTTCTAATAATTGCCCCAAGGTTATGTGGATCTTCAATCTGATCTAGAATTATAACAAAAGGAGGCTCACCCTTATCTCTGGCATTATTCAAAATGTCTTCTACACTTGAATACTCATAAGCTGCAGTATACGCAACAACACCTTGATGATTTCCTTCTTCGCACATTCTGTCAAGAGAAGTTTTATCAACAAAGTCTACCATAACCTTGCGTTTTTTCGCCTCACGCAAAATGGTATTGATTGGGCCATCCTTACTCTTCTCAATTACAAACAATTTATCAATTGATTTGTCAGCTCGAAGCGCTTCTAGTACAGAATTTCTTCCAACGATTACCGTTTCCTTATCTCTCATACAACTTCTATTCCTATTCTCATTAATTCGTATATTCGCTCCATATTATCTTGCAAATACAAATATCCTATTACCGCTTCTAATGCCGTAGCCGCCATATAATCGTGTACTGAGGCGTTTTTAGCCTTAGTATGCGGTTTAGAATTCCTGCCGCGTTTGGCAATAGCTAATTCTTCTTCTGTTAAATGTTCTTCTATGGCCTTATACATAGCTGCTTGCGATGAAGCTTTTACATATTTTGTAGACTTTTGTTGTAGCTTATTAGGACTAACATTTCCCTGGTTAACAACAATAGTTCTAATTATAAGGTCAAATACATCATCGCCGATAAATGCTAATGTCAAAGGCGAATATGTCTTAACATCTTGTTTTTTACCGTTAAACTCTTCAAGTATTTTGGAATTTAAGCCCATTTCCACTTAACACCTTCTCTTGTATCTTCTAGAACAATACCCTTACTCAAAAGTTCATCTCTAATCTGATCTGCTCTTGCAAAATTCTTACCTTTACGTGCAGCTTGTCTTTCTTCGATTAGACGTTCAATCTCTTCATCCAGAAGCTTCTCTTCCTTCTCAAGTATAATTCCTAGTACGTCACATAGCTTAACAAGCTTATGCAAATACATTTCAAGCATCTTCTTAGGCGACTCTCCATTAGCAGTTTGATTTATATATTTAACCAACTCAAACACAACTGAAATAGCATCTGCTGTATTAAAGTCATCTTCCATTGCTTCCTCAAATTTCTTGATATACTCGAAAACATCTTCTTTTTCTACATCAAAAATTCTATCTTCGCCACTTGTATTATCAATTAAATGCTTAAGGTTAGAGTAACAATTCTTTATTCTTTCTAATCCACTTTCAGCAGATTTCATCAACTCCTCGCTAAAGTTAAGAGGACTTCTATAATGTGCACTAAGCATAAAGAAACGAAGCACTTGCAAATCGTATTTCTCACTAATCTCACGAACAGTAAAGAAATTACCTAGTGACTTACTCATCTTGCGATTATCAATATTTAGGAAGCCATTATGCATCCAATAGTTTGCAAATGTTGTACCATTTGCAGCCTCAGATTGAGCAATTTCATTTTCATGATGAGGGAAAATCAAGTCTTCTCCTCCAGCATGAATATCAATAGACTCACCCAAATATTTCTTAGACATAACAGAACATTCAATATGCCAGCCAGGTCTACCCTCACACCATGGAGACTCCCAATAAGGTTCTCCATCTTTCTTAGGCTTCCAAAGTACGAAATCCAAAGGATCTTCCTTCAAATCGCCTGTAACATTTATATTTCTATGTCCAGCTTCTAAGTCATCAATATTCTTATGACTTAGCTTTCCATATTCTTCAAACTTACGAGTTCTATAATATACTGTTCCGTCCTCAGCAGCATATGCATATCCCTTTTCAATCAAGGTTGCAATCATATCAATCATGCCTTGAATTTCTTCTGTTGCTTTAGGATGAGTTGTTGCTGGAAGAATATTAAGTCCCTCCATATCCTTCTTACACTCTTCAATGAAGCGCTCAGAAATGACGCTAGCATCTACATTTTCTTCTATAGCCTTCTTAATAATCTTGTCGTCTACATCTGTAAAATTCGATACAAAATTAACATCTAAGCCCTTATATTCCATATAACGTCTAACTGTATCAAAAACAATCATTGGTCTCGCATTTCCAATGTGAATAAAATTGTAAACCGTTGGTCCACAAACATACATTGAAACGCGACCTTCATTAATTGGTACAAATTTTTCTTTCTTTTTTGTTAATGTATTATAAACTCTCATTCTTTTTACCTTTCTCAGATAATCTAAATTCTTTCTCTAAATCTAATAGTCGATTTACCAGCTCTGAATTCTCACGCTTCAAGATATTGATATCGTCCATAATAGGGTCTGGCAAATGTACTTGGTCCATAGTATCTCTTGGCACACGTAGGTTGTCCTGCTTAACAACACGTCCTGGGACACCAACAACAGTACAATTCGGTGGAACCTCATTAATAACTACAGAACCCGCACCTATCTTAGAATTATCGCCTACTGTGAATGACCCTAGCACTTTAGCACCTGCTGAAATCATTACATTATTACCAATTGTAGGATGACGCTTTCCTGTTTCTTTACCTGTACCACCAAGCGTAACGCCTTGATAAAGAGTAACATTATCACCAATTATTGATGTCTCTCCAATAACTACTCCCGTACCATGATCGATAAAAAATCCCTTTCCAATTACTGCTCCAGGGTGAATCTCTATTCCAGTTTTTCTTGCCGCTCTTTGTGAAATCCATCGAGCTCTAAAATAGTGTCCTTTAAGATAATGCTTATGTGCCTTACGATATTTAAGTATAACCTTAAAGCTTGGATACAAAAGCACTTCCCACTTTGATTTAATTGCAGGATCTCTTTCTTTAATTACTTCAAATTCTTCTTTAAATGTGGCAAAAAAACCTTTATTCTTTAGATTATCCTCTGCCTTATTTTTACTCATTATTATTTCCTTATCTATTTTTTAATGTTATCCATACATTACTTTAGTTAGTCACACAAAACTTTTGTAAGCTTTATATTATGACCTTAATATATGGTTTAATCTATTACATTTCCTCTAACAAACACACACAACTGCTTGAAATACCTTCTTCTCTTCCAGTAAATCCAAGTCGTTCTTCTGTAGTTGCTTTAATATTTACCTGAGAACAATCACACTCTAATGCTAATGCAACATTTTCTTCCATCTGACTAATATATGGTCTAAGCTTAGGTTGCTGTGCAACAATAGTCGCATCCAAGTTACCAAGCTTATATCCATTTTCATCAAGTAACTTCTTGACATGCTTAAGCAATTCCATTGAAGAAATTCCTTTGTATTTCATATCAGTATCTGGAAAATGTAAACCTATATCACCAAGTCCAGCAGCGCCGAGAAGTGCATCCATTATTGCATGAAGTAAAACGTCTGCATCCGAATGTCCAAGCAAACCAAGCGAATGTTCTATCTTAACACCGCCAAGAATCAAATCTCTATCTTCAACTAATTTGTGTACATCATAACCGCTTCCAATTCTCATATCATTCTCTCTTTCACTGCTATGCTCATATTTTAATCAGATGATTAAATCCCCTACTCTGTATCTAGAAATGTGACTATATTTCCTTCTAGCTTCTTTGGATTGTTACCATTATTATTTAAGGAACTACCATTAAATCTTGGAACCTCCGTTCCAATTTCATCAAGTTCAGTTCCAGCAAAAGGATCAACTTCAGCTAAATCTTCTTTAGGAAGCTCTTCATTGAACTCTTTCGGTACATATCCTTGAGACAACTCATTAAAGCCTTCAATGTATTTCTCTTCAAATTCCTCAACAGGAATTGGCTTTGAATAAAAATATCCCTGGAATAATTCACAACCTTCACTTAGCAAGAATTCTAATTGTTCATTATTCTCAACACCTTCAACAATAGTCTCAAAATCTAAATCTTTACACAACGAAATTATCGCAGAAAGTATCTTTTTACTCTTCTTGACATTATCCGACTTCTGAAGAAATGCCATATCAATTTTGACAACATCTATTGGAATATCCTTCAACATATTCAAGCTTGAATAACCACTTCCAAAGTCATCCATTTCAACTACAAATCCAGCTTCTTTCAACTTCTCAATAAGCACAACTTGTTGCTTAACATTTGACATAACTGCGGTCTCTGTAATCTCTAGATGTAATTTCTCTGGCTCTATATCATATATTTTCATAAAGTTATTAAACACTTTATAAATATCCATATAATAGAAATCCTTAGGAGAAATGTTAACAGATATTGTTTTGTCAATTCCCTTATCTTTCCACTCAGCAAGCTTCTTACATGCTAATTTCCAGATGTAAATGTCAAGCTTACCAATCATTCCATTCTTCTCAAGAAGTGGAATAAATTCAAATGGCGGAATAATACCATCAATCGGATCAATCCAACGAGCAAGTGCTTCAGCACCTACCACTTCACCCTCATCGTTAACTTGAGGTTGTAAGAAAATCTTAACATCGCCACGTTTCAACGCTATATCAAATCTAGAAATCATATTTTGTTCAGTCATAGTTTGAATACGCATTGACTCGTCATAATTGACAACTCGTTTTCTGTAATCACCCTTAATTGTATCTAATGCCATTGTCGCTCTGTCATACATAACAGATACTGGCAAGCTTCTATCTGTTATCTCATATACACCAACATATATTGCTAATGGATAATAAATGTCAGAATCGACATATGCCACCTTTTTAGGTGCTACAATAAATGTCTCTTCTCTGTACTTAGACTTTGGCAACATTATTGCAAATTTATCACTTGAAATTCTGCCATAGACGTCATAATTATGACATAATTGTCTAATTTCATCTGCTATACGGCAAAGCAATTCATCGCCCTTCTCGTGACCAAACAAATCGTTAACCAACTTGAAATTAAACACGTCAGAAGATACCATAAGATATTCTTCATCAGGATTTTCTGCCAGATATTCTTCACATTTCGCATAGAAATATTCCTTGTTATAAAGCCCAGTCAAAGAGTCATGCGTCGCACGATACTGCTCTTGCAATGCCTTCTCATATTCTTCCGTAGTATCTCTCAAGAAAATATAAGAACCGATTCTGAAATTTAATTTGTTGTTAAGCATTTTGTATTGAATATGAAGTCGTCGCTCTTTGCCATTATCATCTATATAAATCTTATGAATATCTCTCTCACAATCAACACCCTTTTTTTGTTCTTCAATATCTATATCAACAACCTTACACAAATGTGAATCAGGCTTAATTACGTCACCTTCTTTAACAGCAAAGATTTTCTGTCCCAAATCATTTGCATATTCACAGTTCATGTCAACATCAAATACTAAGAAACCATAATCCATTCCATCAATCACAAGATTTACTGTTGATTGACGAAGTTTTCTTGGCATATATGTAAGCGCAAAATAATGAAACAATATTCCTACTATAACATACAATACTACTGTAACATCAACACCCCAACCAACATACAAGGATATTGTATTAAGCACTACACAAAAAAAGAAAATCACCAAAACACAGTGATATTTGAACCTATATACACCTACTGATGAAACAGTTTTCTTAATCAATGCCACCAAACATATAGCAACCATTGAATATACAACAAGCGCATGTATTACGTATAATGGCTTTACTTCAAATCTGTAAAATGTATAATCTTCAAATATTGTTATCTTAACCACTTCGAATATTTTATGATGGAAATAATTAGAGAACATTAATATTCCATCAAAAAACATTAAAGGCAACAATACAAAATCACTTAAATACTTCGGTCTTTCCTCGTTCATATATCTATATACAAAACGAATCATATAATAAAGCAATAAATCTGTACAAACTAGATAAACACTATAAGCTATATAACTTATCTGCTCACTATTAAATAACAATACAGCACTATCTGCAATTACTGTTACGATTGCAGCAATTAACAAATCATCTATCGCTTGGCTTGTAAGCGTATTAATTTTTCTACTACTATTAAGGCACCATAACAAAGCAAGTGTTATTGCTATGAATACTATAAATATAGCTATTTTCATCAAATCTTCCTCATGTAAATATATTTAAATGTAAAAATGGACAAACTTCTACATATAAAATCATCGTATATTATACCATAAGTGAATAAAAGGTGCTAGAAAATAAAGGATTTTTTGAAATAAGACTTAAAAAATATAAGTTATATAATTAAGATTTTAGCAATAAAAAAACTCTTCATCAAACGACAAAGAGTTTTATAGCGAGGGAGAGACTCGAACTCCCCCTGCAATCATTATTAATCCTTTTTATACACTATATCTCCGTCAACTATAGTGGCTATTATCTGGGCATCTAAAAGCTCTTCTGTCTTACATTCAAGGAAATCCTTGTCAACAACAGTAAAATTAGCAATCTTGCCGGGGGTTATGCTTCCAAGAATATCCTCTGCATGGAATGCATATGCCACGTTGGTGGTAAGAGCTTCAAGACTCTGCTGGCGATTGATAGCTTCATGTGCTCCTCGCACTTTTCCCATCTCCTCTACAGGCATACCTCTCTTTTCAGCCAGATAAATACTTTGTGAAACATCAAAGCCTGATGATACGGGATAATCTGAATGGAAAACTATTTTAGCACCATTATCTATAAAAGATTTGATCGGGTAGGCGTTATCTGATCTTTCCTGTCCAAGGTAGTCTACTTCATTGTTACCTTCGACTGAGAAATTAGGTGTCCAAAGCGGAGCCACCCCGGCTATGGAATTGGTATCAGCCATTCTCTTCTTGTCTTTATCTGCAACTATTTGGAGGTGTGTGATCAAATTTCTCTGATCCTTTTCTCCTGTGATTTTCTGAGCATCTTCTATGCAGTCAAGCACAAAACTGGTTGCACCGTCTCCCATTGAATGTGCAATCACAGAAAGGTTGTTTTTCTGGCATTCCACAAGCATCTGTGTCAGAATTTCCGGATCGTTAAAACGTTGCACGCCGCGATATCCCTCCTGATCACAGTAATCATCCAAAAGCCATGCCGTATGCGCTTCTACTACACCATCAAAGAAGACTTTAAAACCGGCAACTTTAAAATATTCTCCGTCTACTTCCTTTGCTATTTTTACAGCCTCCTTCACTTTTCCAACAGGATCGGGCTGATTATCCTTTGTCATAAGGAAACCATAGGTTCTAAGCTTAAGCTTGCCTTCCTCCTGAAGCTGCTTATAAGCATCTATGGTATTGTCTGCAACAAGCTCCACACCGGCATCTCCGACTGCGGTAAAGCCTCTACTAAAAGCTTTCTCCTGCCAATCCAGCAGGTAGCTTTTCATTTCTTCGTCTGTTTTTGGTACGGCTTTTAAAAGATTAATAGCAGGTCCCTCACTTAATAACCCATTAGGGTGTCCGTCGGCATTCAAATGAACCATCTCAGAACCATACTTTTTAGCAAATTCATCGTCGACACCAAAGACCTCCATAGCTTTTGAATTAAGAAGCATGGAATGCCCATCTATTGTATTTAACAAGATAGGTTTGTCCGCACAAATCGCATCCAGATAGGTATAATCTAAGGGGTTTTCTTTGTTTTCTTTCCATCCGCTTACCATATAATAATCTTTACCAGGATTGTCCTCAATATATTTTTTTATTATTTTGGCCATTTGTTCATTAGCATCCTTGCCCAAAAATAATTCTGCAGGAATCGTTGCCTGTCCGAGATTACGAAAACCCGCAAGACCTCCATGGGTATGAGGATCCATAAATCCGGGATAAATATACTGATCCTTATAGTCTATAACCTCTGCAGAATCAGATACAGCGCTGCTTACTTCCTCTTTTGTTCCCACAGCAACTATAACACCGTCCTTTACAGCCACAGCCTCTGCTCTGGGTTTATTTTCATCCATGGTAATTATATTTCCAAGAATGATTTTTTCCGAAGAAGATGCAACCTGCGCGGTGCCGGACTGGTTTCCTTGATTGCCGCAGGCTGTCAATACTAATGTTAGTAACAGTGCCGCAGCAATGGCTACATTTTTAAACTTAAACTTCATAACTCTCACTCCTATACGTAAAAAGCATTTTATAAAGCAAAAAACCCGCTCTATGAGCGGGTTTCCAGTAGCGAGGGAGAGACTCGAACTCTCAACCTCCCGGGTATGAACCGGACGCTCTAGCCAGTTGAGCCACCTCGCCACAGCTGTTTTTCAACACCGATATGTATATTATCAAATATCAATATATTAGTCAACAGCTTTTTTTCATTTTTACAAACTTTTTTATTTAAAATATTTAACACCTGATTCAAAGATCTTAAGATCTTGTTCACCGTAAATGTTAATTGCAACAGAGTCGCCTCTTCTTTCAGAGTGAGCCATCTTACCAAGCACACGTCCATCAGGACTTGTAATACCTTCAATAGCCATGTATGAACCATTTACATTCCACTCTTCATCCATTGTAGGATTACCAGCTTCATTTACATATTGAGTTGCAACTTGACCATTCTCGAATAACTTCTTAAGCCACTCATCACTAGCAACAAATCTTCCTTCACCATGAGATGCTGGGTTTGTATAAACATTTCCAAGAGTTGCCTCTTGAAGCCATGGTGACTTATTAGATACAACCTTAGTATAAACCATCTTACTTATATGTCTATTAATTGTATTGTATGTAAGTGTTGGTGAATCTTCTGCTTGTGTATGGATTTCTCCATATGGTACAAGACCAAGTTTGATAAGTGCTTGGAAACCATTACAAATACCAAGTGCTAAACCATCTCTATCTAGCAAGCCTTGTATTGCTTCCTTCATCTTCTCATTTCTAAATGCTGTTGCAAAGAATTTAGCACTACCCTCTGGCTCATCACCTGCTGAGAATCCACCTGGGAACATAATCATTTGTGCTTCATCGATTGCTTTTGTAAATATTTCAACAGAATCTCTGATATCTTCTGCAGATTGATTCTTAAATACTTTAACAATTGGCTCTGCACCTGCACGCTTAAATGCAGCAGCTGAATCATACTCACAGTTTGTACCTGGGAATACTGGTATAAATACTTTAGGTACAGCTACTTTATTCTTGCATACATAAACATTTTTCTCTTCGAATAATCCAGTCTTAACCTCTGAATAATCTTCTGTACAACGAGTAGGAAATACCTTCTCAAGTGGTTGCTTCCAATCAGCAATCAATTCGTCAACAGAAATCTTCTCATCGCCATAGATAAACTCAGCAGTATCATTAACTTCACCAGCAATTGCATAAGAACCCTCAAGTCCTGCTTCTTTCATAACATTTTCAAGAACAGCCCAATCAGTAACTTCTGCCAAAATGCATCCTGTACCAATCAAGAACAATTCCTCTAACGATACTGAAGAATCAATTGTTACACCTAACTTATTACCAAATGCCATCTTCGCTAACGCTGCAACCGAACCATATGCATCTACAACATACGCAGAGCAAATGCCCTTCTTAGCAATTACCTTATGGATAGCATCATACATTTTCTTTGCTTGTTCAAAATCAGGAACTGCATATTCATCTCTTGCAATATGCAAAAATGCAATCTTATTACCAGCCTTCTTGAACTCTGGTGTAATAATTTCGCCTTCTTTGGCAACATCAACAGCAAATGAAACAAGTGTTGGAGGTACATCAATCTCATTAAATGTACCTGACATTGAATCCTTACCACCAATTGAAGGCAATTCAAATGCCATCTGAGCTCTATATGCACCAAGAAGTGCTGCAAATGGCTGACTCCAACGATGTGGATCCTCAGACATTCTTCTAAAGTACTCTTGGAATGTAAATCTAATCTTCTTATAGTCACCACCAGATGCTACGATTCTTGAAACAGATTCTAGCACACTAAAGCATGCTCCATGGTATGGACTCCAGCTTGATATATATGGATCAAATCCATAAGACATCATTGTTACCGCATCACATTTACCATCAAGAACAGGAAGCTTAGCAACCATAGTTTGTGTCTCTGTTAATTGATATTTACCACCGAATGGCATAAATACCGAACCAGCTCCAATTGAGCCGTCAAACATTTCCACCAAGCCCTTTTGTGAACATACATTAAGATTTGAAACCGTTGCTTTTGTCGCTTTCTTGAAATCTTTGGCCACTACTGCTTCTTTGACCTCAGGAATTGCAATTGTATCAACATATACATTTACATCATCTGGCATATCAACTGTAACATCAGTCTCTTGGTGTGCACCATTAGTATCAAGGAATGCACGAGAAAGATTTACAATTTCTTTACCTCTCCAAACAAGAACTAGTCTTGGACTTTCAGTAACCTCAGCAACTTCAATAGCCTCCAAGTTCTCTTCTGTTGCAAATGCTAAGAATTTATCAACGTCTTCTGGTGCAACTACAACAGCCATTCTTTCTTGAGACTCAGAAATAGAAAGTTCAGTTCCATCAAGTCCTGCATACTTCTTAGGTACTAAGTCAAGATTAACTCTCAAGCCATCTGCCAATTCACCTATTGCAACTGACACACCACCTGCACCGAAGTCATTACATTTCTTAATGATATATGAAACTTCTTCCCTGCGGAAAAGTCTTTGAATCTTACGTTCTGTAGGTGGATTACCCTTCTGAACTTCAGCACCACATACAAGTGTAGACTCAGTATTGTGAGCTTTAGAAGAACCTGTTGCACCACCGATACCATCACGTCCAGTTCTTCCACCAAGAAGAATAATCTTGTCTCCTGGGTCAGAATTAAGTCTCTGAACAGCGCTTCTAGGAGCCGCACCCATTACAGCACCAATTTCCATTCTCTTTGCAACATAATCTGGATGGTAAATCTCTTTGACATAACCTGTTGCAAGACCAATTTGGTTACCGTACGAACTATAACCATGAGCTGCTTCTCTTACAAGCTTCTTCTGAGGAAGCTTACCCTCAATAGTATCCTTAACAGAAACTGTAGGATCTGATGCGCCTGTTACACGCATTGCTTGATATACATATGTTCTTCCTGATAAAGGATCTCTAATAGCACCACCTAGACATGTTGCTGCACCACCGAAAGGTTCAATTTCTGTTGGATGGTTATGAGTTTCATTTTTGAAGTTTACTAGCCACTCTTCTGTCTTACCATCGATTTCAACAGGTACAACAATTGAACAAGCATTAATCTCATCAGACTCTTCTTGGTCATCAAGCTTTCCTTCTGCTTTAAGCTTCTTCATAGCAAGCAATGCTAAGTCCATAAGACATACATATTTATCATTTCTGTCCTTATATAGAACTTTGAAATTATCTAAATAATCCTTGTATGTATCTTCAATTGGTTTCTTATAATATCCATCTTCAAATGTAACATTTTTAAGCTCAGTTGAAAATGTTGTATGACGACAGTGGTCTGACCAATATGTATCAAGTACACGAATCTCTGTCATCGATGGATCACGTTTTTCTTCTTCTTTGAAATATTTCTGAATATGAAGGAAGTCCTTAAATGTCATTGCCAAACTAAGGGAATCATATAATTTCTTAAGTTCATCTTCTGGGTAATCAGAGAAACCATCAAGAATAGCAACATCCTCTGGTTCATCAAAATTATCAACTAAAGTCTCTGGCTTCTCCAAACCAGTCTCTCTAGAATCCACAGGATTAATACAATATTTCTTAATTGCATCAAATTCTGCATCGGAAATATTACCTTCTACAACATATGTAACTGCTGTATGAATAATAGGCTCTTCATCTTCCTTAAGCAGTTTAATACATTGCTCTGCCGAATCAGCCCTTTGATCGAATTGACCTGGAAGATACTCTACCGAAAATGTTCTTCCCTCAAAGTCAAACTTTTCCTCATATACATAATCTACAGGTGGTTCAGAGAACACTGTCTTAACAGCTCTCTTGTAGGTCTCATCAGATACATTTTCAACATCATATCTTACAAGAACTCTAACTCCTGCAACTTCTACTCCTAGATAGCTCTTAAATTCAGCTGCTAGAGATGATGCTGTAACTGCATACGCCTCTTTCTTCTCAACATAAATTCGTCTCACGTTACCCATGATTCTTCCTCCAATGAATTTAATCTTAATAATGTTATATAATCGTTACCCAATTACATAATCAACTGTGATTATACCATATTAGCTCTCTCGTATAAATATTTTAAGTGTAAAAAATAAAACATTTTCAAAGCTCAAAAATATATTAATCGCACGCGTCCCAAAATTGATTTATTTCTGATTCTACGGTAGTTATGGATGTCGACTTATAATCCTTCCATTCTCTTGGGAAAATTTGCTTATACTTATATTGCAAAAACCTTTCATCTAACAGCAATATTATTCCTCTATCATCTACCGTTCTAATAACTCTTCCCGCTGCTTGACAAACCTTGTTCATACCAGGAAATCTATATGCATAATCAAATCCATTTTTACCAGAATTGTCAAAATGTTCACACAACAAATCCAATTCAAAATTTGTCTGCGGCAAGCCCGTCCCAACAATAGCTGTTCCGATTAATTTGTCGTTGTCTAAATCAATTCCCTCTGCGAAAATTCCTCCTAATACACAAAATGCTAACAAACTATTATCTCTATCATTCTCAAATTCTCCAAGAAATGCTTCTCTCTCAGTTTCCGTCATATTTTTCCCTTGAACAATAATTTCACAATTATTATTTTTGTCTAGGAAAATGTTATATACATTTTCCATAAAAGCATATGACGGAAAAAATGCAATATAATTTCCCTTCTTAGCAGCAACTAACTTCTCCAAATACAAAGCAATCTTACCGTACTCTTCACTACTCCTACGGGAGTATTTACTTGTCACATCATTTGCTATCAACAGAGCTCTTTGTCTACTTTCAAAAATAGTTTTTGCATAGATTGCCTTAACATTTTCCTTCGTACATAGCAACTCCTTGTAATAGTTAATTGGAAGAAGTGTTGCTGAGAAAAAAATAGTTGACACAGCGTTATCTAAATAAGACTGCAGCCTCAAAGACGGGTCCATATTAAATAATCGCACTCTAAAATCACCAGCTTTGTAATCACAATAAATGCTATAACTACTGTCGAGAAAATCTCCTGTCTCGACAAAGTTCATTATCTTAAAGTAAAACTCTAACGCCTCTTCTTTGTTTTTCATTTTGATACGCTTTTCCCAAAATGCTTGCAATCTGCCATACAAAGAGTCAATTGCATACATTAGCTGATCTATCTCGTGCAATATCAAATTTTCCTCGCACTGCTTCTTAAGTGCTAGAAGTTGTTTATTTACCTTATCAAAATATTTTATCAATTTCGAATCGTACGCACCGTAAATCTTCTTCATTGCCAAAACTTCTTCTTTGATAATCTCAGAAGAATACATTTCTCTTGCTCTATCAACAAGATTATGTGCTTCATCCACAAGGAAAATATTTCTGCTATTTCCACACATTGAGTTGATAATACAAGCACTCGGATCAAATGCATAGTTATAATCACATATAACAGCATCCGCCCACCTAGATATTTCTAATGCAAGCTCATACGGACATACTTTATGCTTATTTGAGTACTGAATTATATTATCTCTCGTAAACATATTTTCAGAAGTTATAAAATCATAAAGCGCGTCGTTAATTCTATCATAAAAACCCTTCGCATATTCACAATGTATCGGATCGCATTTTCTTACTTCTTGAAAGCAAACCTTATCCTTTGCTGTAATTTCGAGTGTCTTTATTTGACACCCTCTGTCTATCAACATAGAAAATGTATTAATCGCAACTGTTTTTGTAATTGTTTTTGCCGTCAAATAAATTATTTTGCCCAAACCATTATCGTTCATAGCTTTAAGGCTAGGATAAATTGTTCCAATTGTTTTACCAACTCCAGTTGGCGCTTGTATGAAAAGTAGTTCCTTAGAATTTATTGCATTGTATACATTTCCCATAAGAGGCTTCTGACCTTCTCTGTATTCGAATGGAAATGTAATACTTGAAATTGATTCTCTTCGAACAATGGACCAATTATATTCAAAATCTAAAAAAGGCTTGTACTTCTCCACAACTTGATAGACAAATTCTTCCAACTCTTCTACAGCTATAAATTCCTTAAAACGTCTAAGCAATTCTTCTTTCACCGAATATGATTTATCATCAAGATTTCCGTAAGTAACTTGAATATCAATTCCATCCAAATCGTATTTTAGGCAAACAAAATATCCATAAAACATCGCCTGTGCTTTATGGACTAAATCAACTTCTTCAATTTGAAGAACATCCCTATGTACGCCTTTGATTTCATCAATCAAAATAGGATTCTCTTCATCGTCAAAAACAATGCCGTCTGCTCTTCCATCGATGACGAAATCATAATCCTCAAAAGAAATGACATGACGAAGTGGCACCTCAGCGTGATACGCACTCCCTGCTTTCTTCTGCAATTTCTTATGCAATAGCTGTCCTGCCTTCATCGAACTACTAGAATCCCCTGATGCCTTTGAGTCATCAATGTCACCCGTTCTAAGCGTAAACTCAACTAGATTTCTTACAGATATATTTAATTCTTTTTTGTTTTCATTCTTATTTTCCATATTACATTATATCTTCTACATTGCAGCCTAATACATTTCCTCGTAAGCGTTCATCTGACGCCTCCATTTAAATTTTTAAAAACCCTCTCGGGCATCATTGATATCTTAATCTAGCTATCAAATCAACCTAAGAGGGTTACTTTTGTTCAATATTGAACTTAAATTCTCAAAAGTAATATAAATTACTCTTCATTCACCTCACCGCTTTCATTTTCAAAAACGGCTATTTCTTTAATCATTACATCCCTGCCTCGAACAAGATAAGTATTTTCACTTCCACAATGAGGACATATCTTCGCATACTTTACAGTAGGATATTCCTTCTTACAATCTTCACAGAATGTAACTGCCTCCATTGTTTCAATGATAAGTTCTGCCTCATCCATAATAGGCTCTTTCTTAATTGCCCAATTCCAGCAATCAATAAGCTGTTCTGGAATAACACCAGATACCTCACCTAGTTCTATCGTTACAGAGGCAACCTTATCAACCTGGTTAACCTCTGCAGCGTTTTTTGCATCTCGTATTATATAAAATACAACTCCTAATTCATGCATTTTAAAACTTCCTTCTAGTACTTTCTGTAGTAATCTTCTGCCTTAACAAAGTAATGCATATCATTATCTTCTTTAACAACAGCGCAACTTTCGTCACTCTTACCAATCATCTTAGTTACACGCTTCAATTCGTATGGAATCATCTTCTTGAACTTATCTTCAGCAGCAACCATGTTTGTTCCTTCTGGGAAGTCTCTCTTAAGATGAATAGCATCAAATTCACACTTTGTAGTACATACACCACAACCAATACACTTGTTAGAGTCAACTACGTTAGCTCCACACTTCAAGCATCTAGCTGTTTCTGTCTTAACTTGTTCTTCTGTAAGAAGAAGTGGTACTTCTTCAAATCCCTTAGAATCAAGTGCTGCATCAACTGGTGTCTGTCTCTTAGAATTATCATAGCTTTCAACTGAGATATCTTCCTTGTTAAGTTCAATAAATTCATTTCTATTACGTCCAATAGTCATATGACCATTTTGTACATATCTATGAATTGATTCTGAAGCAAATTGTCCAGCTGCAATAGCGTCAATTGCGAATCTAGGTCCTGTATAAACATCACCACCAACGAATAAATCATCAGCGCCCTTAACTTGATATGTTAATCCATCAGCTTGAAGAGCTGGTCCTTGGAATTCAACATTTTCATTCTTGAGTAAGTCGCCCCATACAGATGCTTGACCTACAGCAAAGATTACTCTTTGACAATCAATTGTGATTGTATCATTCTCATCATACTTAGGAGCAAACTTCTTACGTCCGTCTACTTCTTCAAATACTGATAAGCATTTCTTAAATACGATTCCTGTTACCTTGCCGTCCTTAGTAAGAACTTCCTTAGGACCCCAACCGCATTTGATTTCTACGCCGTCTTCAGCTGCTTCTCTCTTCTCATCTTCAGCAGCAGGCATCTCAGCTTCTGACTCTAAGCAAAGTTGAGTAACCTTAGCAGCACCATTTCTAGCAGAACATCTAGAAGCATCGATAGCAACATTACCACCACCGACAACAACTACATCTCCGTCAAATTCAAAGCCACCACAATTACCTTCACGTAAGTAATCAATAGCTGTAAATGTACCTTCAGCATCATCACCTTCGATACCAGGACGACGACCTGCAGAACATCCAATTGCGATGTAGAATGCTTTGTAACCTTGCTCTCTTAATTCGTCAAGTGATATATCTTTACCAACTTCAACGCCAGTCTTGATTTCTACACCCATTTCCTTCATAACTTCAATCTCAGAAGCTATAACCTTCTTACCTAACTTGTATGAAGGAATACCATATCTTAACATACCACCAGCTTCTGGATTCTTCTCGAATACTGTTGGATTATATCCTCTTTCAGCAAGATAGAATGCACATGATAAACCTGCTGGGCCACCACCGATAATAGCAACCTTCTCTGGCCATACTTCATATCTGCTTGAAGGAATAACCTTCTTAGGGATAAATCTTGTCTCAGCGTTCATATCTCTTTCAGCTAAGAACTTCTTAACTGCATCGATTGAAACTGCCTCATCAATAGTTCCTCTTGTACATGCATCCTCACAACGCTTGTTACATACACGACCACAAACTGCTGGGAATGGATTCTTCTTCTTGATTAATGCAAGAGCTTCATCGTATCTTCCTTGTGCAGCCATTCTCAAATATCCTTGAACAGCAACGTGTGCTGGACAAGCTGTCTTACATGGAGCAGTACCAGTATCATGACAATTAATTCTATTGTTGTCACGATAGTTAGGATCATACTTCTTCTCACTCCACTTATGGTTATCAGGTAATTCAATCTTAGGATATTTAACAACTGTTCCATCTTTCTTAGCAAGCTTCTGACCTAACTTACAAGCACCTGCTGGGCAATACTCAACACAACGTCCACAAGCTACACATTTTTCAACATCAACGTGTGCTGTATAAGCAGAACGAGACATATTTGGAGTATTAAATAATTGTGATGTACGAAGCGCATTACAAATATTTACGTTACAGTTACATAGTCCCCAGATCTTATTCTCACCATCAATATTAGTTACTTGATGAACAAAACCATTCTCTTCAGCTTTTCTTAAAATCTCAAGAGCTTCTTCCTTAGTAATATCGTGACCCTTACCAGTCTCACGGCAGTAATCAGCGAAATCACCAAGTCCGATACACCAACCATAATCGTCATCAGCACAACCATCACCAATAACCTTACGTGACGCACGACATGAACATCTAGCAACACCAATCTTACCATCATATTTACCTAACCAGTAAGAAATCTTCTCTAAATCTAATGCTTCATTCTCCATAGAAATAGCTTTCTCTACAGGAATTACGTGCATACCAATACCAGCTCCACCTGCAGGTACCATTTGTGTGATTCCCTTAAGTGGTAAATATGTCATTCTTTCAAAGAAAGATGCCAAATCTGGATGTTCTTCTAAGAATTTATTGTTACCTTCTTCATCTTCATGAATATTAAATAACTCACCTGAACCTGGAACAAACATAGGTAGTGTATATCTTCTCTCTGATTGAGGAGCCGTACGACCAAAATGATCATAATGATAACCATAATCATACTCAATAACACCAATATAACTTAATTCGTCAAGAATTCTTTGAAGTTCTTCTTCGCCTTCCTTCTCAACTAGTTCCTTGTTCATCTCACACATTTGAGAAAATGTATAATGACTTCTTCTCTTCATTGTGTTACAAACCTTAGCCATCTTATCATCGATAACTTCAGCAAGTCCCCAGTATTCAGGGTCATTTGATGTGATACCACCAACCATATGAGTAGCAACATCAGTAATACTCTTACCTAATTTAAGAATCTCTTTGCTAGGATTTTTGTCTCCCTTGTGATTCGCTGGCCACTCATTGTACTTTTCCATGTCCATACTTTTATCTCCTTTAAATAATATATATACGATAAATCGCTAATGATATTATATAGTCTTTAGCCATTTTTTACAAGAAAATATCCCCCCTGCCCCCATAGCAAATAGCACAAAAAAAGCAGTGTGAATTTGTTAAATATTTCACACCACCTTTTTAGCAATCATATTTCCAATCATAACACCAACAACACACAAAACTAAGGAAAGTATCGCGTACATTATCCCCATTGCGTATTGTTTATCTTTCAACAAATTAAGAGTTTCAAGAGAAAAAGTAGAGAATGTAGTAAATGCTCCACAAAATCCTGTCTTAATACCCAACACAAGATTATCTCCTAACTCCTTCTCTTCACTAACTCCAACAATAAATCCAATAATTAATGCGCCTAGCAAATTAGTAATAAATGTCATTAATGGGAAATCACATTTAACAGTAATATTACTAAGCAAAAACCTGCTCACTGCTCCTAGCGCACCGCCAACAGCTATATACAAATAAGCCATTAATCTCTACTCTTACCAAAAATTGAAAGAAGTGTTAAGAATAAATTAACTATGTCTAGATAAATGTCTAATGCACAGTCTACTGCGTTATCTGCTGTTTTGACAAATTTTTGAGAACGATAAAAATCGAATCCTATATACAAACTAAACAAAACTGCAGCAAATAACGAATACACATAATGTAAACCTTGGAAAAAGATTACGAATATTCCGCAAATAGCAATACCAATAAGTGCAATAAATAACGCCTTACCTATCTTCTCAAATAGCTGTGGAAATGCTATAGCTGAAAGAACCATAATTGCTGTAATAATTATTGTATAGAAAAATACCATTCTAACAACTCTTGAATCAATACCACCATAAAACTGAACAGATACAGCCACAATCAAACCTAGTGGTACACAAAGCATATTATAACCAACAAAACTAATAATTGCACTGTTAGACTTATTAGCAATAAAAATTCCTAACATACCTAACACAAAATATCCTATATACAAAATAATAGGATTAATATTCTGTGCGAACTCTCCAGCGAAGGCACAAAGAATATAATTTACAACTAAGCCATATAAAACAACTCCGCCAAGAATCAAATTATATGTTCTTACAGATAATACCTTATCTTGGCTATACTCTTTGTTGAACCTCTCCATTCTTGCTTCTCTACTTATACTTCTCATTATTAACCTCTCTATTCATACTTCAATACAACATCATATATTATAGTATTATTAGTAATTACATTCAATGCATTTATTTTTGTACACGATTTTTATACATTGGTATATGATTTTTTTACATTTATGACGATTAATATGATAGAATATATTTTGGCATTTTTTTATATTTTAGAAAAGAGATTTTGACATGAAGAAAATACTATCAAATGGAATTATTAAAAATCTTAAAGGTACTATTTCAGTACCCGGGGACAAATCTATTTCCCATAGAGCAATCATGTTAGGTTCGATTGCAGAAGGTGATACAGAGATAGAAAACTTTCTTATGAGTGACGACTGTGTATCAACTATTAACTGTTTCAAAAAAATGGGAATTAGTATAATCGAAACTAGTAACAAGGTCATCGTTCGTGGTAAAGGTCTTGATGGACTTGAACCTTCAGCTACTGCTCTTGATGCTGGCAATTCAGGCACAACCACTCGACTAATGTCTGGTATTCTTGCTGGACAAAGCTTTCAATCAACTATTACTGGTGACACTTCGTTAGTTAAACGACCAATGGGACGAATAATGAGTCCTTTATGTAGAATGGGTGCTAAATTTGTTGAACTTGGTTCTGAAAAAAGGCTTCCATTTAAGATTTTAGGCGGACAACTAAGAGGCTGTACTATCAAAACACCTGTTGCTTCAGCACAAGTTAAATCAGCATGTCTATTCGCCGGTTTATATGCAAACAAACCAACAACCGTTATTGAGCCTAGCATTTCAAGGAACCATTCAGAACGTATGCTAGAACAATTTGGTGCAAATATCACTGTAGACGGTAACAAAACAACTATAGAACCTCGTCCAACTCTTAAAGGACAAAAAATCATAGTACCAAATGACATAAGTTCTGCAGCTTACTTTATGGTTGCAGGTCTAATTACAGAAGGTTCTGACATAACTATTGAAAATGTAAATGTTAATCCTACTCGCAACGGAATAATTCGTGTTATTCAAGCTATGAACGGTGATATCACTTTAGAAAATGAAAGAATAGTTTCGAACGAAGAAGTATGTGATGTACATGTTAAGTACTCTCCTGAAATGAGAGGCATCACAATCGACAGAGATTTAATTCCAACTCTTATAGATGAGTTGCCAGTTATTGCAGTTCTTGCTACGCAAGCTGAAGGTAAAACAATTATTGCTGATGCTGCTGAACTAAAAGTTAAAGAATGCAACAGAATTGAAGCTATGGTAAATGGTCTTGAAGCTATGGGTGCTTTTATTGAGGCAAGACCTGACGGAATGATAATATACGGTAAGACACCTCTAAATCCTGCAAGCATCGTAACCTATGACGATCATAGAATAGCAATGTCCTTTGCAATAGCAAATCTAATTTGCGAAGGTAGTGTTGTTCTTGATAATGGGGATTGTGTTTCGATTTCGTTCCCAGAGTTCTACGATACGTTGTTGAGCTTATAAAGAGTTTAAATATTAAGGACATATTAAAATATCCTATCAGTCTGGCACGCTCTCGCTGCTTTCGCCTCGTAGCGGATACTAGATTCGCGCTATGCGCTTATCAAGTACCGACGGGCTCAAAGCACCATTCTGATAGGATATTTTTTATGTCCTTTTATAATAAAAATTATTTAAAAAGCTCAAAAATATATCTTATAACTCTAACTCACTCTACTTGCTTCTCTCTTCTAGCGGAATAATCTTTCTGATTTCCTTTGTTCTGATTTCCTTAGTAATTTGATCAATGAATTCATCTATTGTCTTAGTTCCTTCATTACCTTCAAATCTAGAACTTACTGCAACAGTGCCGTCTTCTTGTTCCTTCTCACCAACAACTACCCAATAAGGCAATCTATCTTGTCTTGCAGAACGAATCTTAAATCCAATCTTCTCTGCTCTATTATCCATAGTTGTTAAGATACCATTCTTCTTAAGCTCTGCTTCAACTTTAGCAGCATAATCAGCATATTTCTCAGAAATAGGAAGTACTCTAACCTGCTCTGGGCAAAGCCATGTTGGGAATTTACCTTCGTATTTCTCAACTAACCAGGCAAGTGTTCTCTCATAACAGCCCATAGATGTTCTGTGAATAATGTAAGGACGCTTCTTATCACCATTCTCATCAATATAATACATATCGAACTGTTCAGAAAGTAAAGCATCCCACTGAATAGTAATCATTGTATCTTCTTTACCATATACATTTTTGGCATTGATATCTACCTTAGGACCATAGAAAGCAGCTTCTCCAACATCCTCTGTAAATTCAATATTAAGTTCATTTAAAATATCTCTGATATGACCTTCAGTCTCTTCCCAAACTTCAGGAGAACCAATATATTTATCCTTATTATTAGGATCCCACTTTGACAAATGATAAGTAACATCCTCTTCTACTCCAAGAGTTTCTAAGCAATATTTTGCCAAAGCCATACAACCCTTAAACTCTTCAACCATCTGATCTGGACGAACAATCAAATGTCCCTCAGAAATTGTAAACTGACGAACTCTAGTAAGACCATGCATTTCACCAGAATCTTCATTACGGAACAATGTAGATGTCTCACCATATCTAATTGGCAAATCTCTATAAGACTTCTGAGATGCCTTGTATACATAGTATTGGAATGGACATGTCATAGGTCGAAGTGCTAAGCATTCCTTAGACTCATCTTCTTTATCTCCAATTACAAACATTCCATCTGTATAGTGATCCCAGTGACCAGATATTTTATATAAATCTGATTTAGCCATAAGTGGAGTCTTAGTTCTAACATAACCCCATTCATTATCCTCTAAATCTTCAATCCATCTTTGCATTGTCTGAACAATCTTAGCACCCTTAGGCATAAGAAGAGGTAATCCTTGACCAATAACATCTACAGTTGTGAACAATTCCATATCACGTCCAAGCTTGTTATGATCTCTCTTCTTAATAGATGCAAGATATTCCATATAGTCATCACATTCCTTCTTACTAGGAAATGCTGTACCATAGATTCTTGTAAGCATCTTATTATTTTCGTTGCCTCTCCAGTAAGCACCTGAAGAAGAAATCAACTTATATCCCTTGATGAGCTTAGTATTCACCAAGTGAGGACCTGCACACAAATCTACGAAACCATTCTCACCTTGTTCATAAAATGAAATAGTTGCATCTTCAGGCAAATCATTTATCAAAGAGACTTTGTATAACTCGCCTCTTTTTTCCATAAATTTGATAGCCTGTTTTCTTGGCAATTCAAATCTCTCAAACTTAGGATTTTCTTTGATGATTTTCTTCATCTCAGCTTCTACTCTATCAAGCTCTTCTCTTGAAAATGGCTCTGTTTCAAAATCATAATAAAATCCTGTATCTATAGCTGGACCAATTGCAAGTCTCGCATCAGGTCTAATTCTTTGAACTGCTTCTGCCAAAATATGCGAACAAGTGTGACGAAGAGTCTTTAATCCTTCCTCATCCTTTGCAGTCAAAATATTAAGCTCAACATCGCTATCAATAACTGTTCTTAAATCTGAAACCTCACCATTAATCTCTACTGCACAAGCATTTCTTGCTAAGCCTTCAGAAATATCCATAGCGATATCATAAGCTGACATTGCACCTTGATATTCTTTCTTTGTTCCATCCTTTAATGTAATTATCATAATAAACTCCTTCTTGAAAAACCCTACAAACGGCAATTCATTTTTATTATTTTTTATCTACCACAACATTTCTTATACTTCTTGCCACTACCACATGGACATGGATCATTACGGCCAACCTTCTTATCAGCGTGAAATGTGTGACTTTGTCTTTGTTCTTTGATTAAAGCCTTACGAGTTTCTTCGTCAAAAATTGATTCCCACTCTTCAAGTGTATATAACCAGTCAGCTTTTGCTTCAACCATGTTCTTGAATAATAATTCCTTGTCAAATGCTAAGCTAACCTTCGTATCCTCTTTCATTTCTTCAATAGGATTAGCCTTAACTAAGCTATCATTTATACCATCTAAGAAACCAACAAATGTAAGTAATTCTAATCCATATTTCTCAGCTAATTCTTTAACTGTACCTGTAACTGCTTCATCAGGCTTCTTGAGAAGTTCTTTATAAACCTTCTTCTCTTCTTCAAAATATGCCAACCAGAATTGTTGTCCAGTAGCTGGATCTTGTTGTTGATTGTAAGCTAGATTTCTCCATGTTTCTAATAATGTCATAGTATTTATTTCTCCTTAATCAAATGTTTCTTTACAAATGTATAATTTGTCTTTATACTACATATACATAATCTAATAAATTATATCAGAAAAAACTACTTTTTTCAAAGGAATATGTATTATACACATTTAGATTATTCTATTAAAAACATTTTATTTTATATGGCTCAAATATAAAATATCAATGTATATCAAATTACTGTTTAAATCCTCAGAAAAAACTGGGAGAAAGGAATAAATCCAATTACTCACAAGCTAGTTGGATTACGCATATCATTATGGATAAATTAAAAAGAATACTTGCTATTATTGGAATAATACTTCTAGTTGGACTATATGCAACAACATTAATAATCGCAATTATAGGTGGTCCTAATTTAATGACCTACCTAACAGTATCAATCGCTGCTACTATTCTAATTCCTGTACTAATATTTCTTGCTATGGAAGTTGGCAAACAAATCAAAAAAAGACACGATGAAAATAACACTTTTTAACATAAAAAGACTTTCTCTTTAACCCAAGAGAAAGTCTTTTCTAATGCTATCTAACTCAAATTACTGCTTACGTCTTACAGCCCAAATAACAATTCCAGCAACTAAGAATCCTATAGGAATAACTATTCCCCAAAGAACTCCATAAAGAATAAGAACTGTTCCATTAACTGTTACTGGCACTTCATTCATCGACTTTGCAGGAAGTACCACTTGCTTAGTATCATTGTTTTCACTAGCAAGCGCACTTAATGCATTTGTAAACATTTTCGAATTATGATTATACACATATGTATCTAACTCATCATCAAACATATATGGTGAACCATAAACTATAATTCCAGCACCATTACTCTTAATAATCTCGTATCCCAAATTAAACTTACCAGATTCATCGCTAGAGTTTCTAGCAACAGACATCTGATTTGAAATTTCTGACTTGATATAAGCATTATCGCTTGTCTCTAGTAATGCTGTAGCTTGAGCATCACTTGACTCGTCAACAGTCATTGCAGCACTTTCATACGCTAGTACAGATTTCTTACCTGTGATTCCTTCTGTTATATCTGATTCTAATACATTTGGAAGTAATGCATAATTAACTTTAATGCTGTAATTACTATCATCTTCAAATACAAGTCCTGGCTTAACATTAACATTTAACGAAGCGAGTAATGACTTATAATTAGGTAAGTCATTAATAGTTATAGGCTCTTGACCATTAACAGAGTTGATTGAAGCAATTACATTTCCGCCATTATTGATAAATGCTGTAATCTTATCAACATCTGACTTTGACAAGTCAACGCTTGGTCCATTAATAATTAATATCTTACAGTCAGCAGGTATATCTTCTGTCATAAGATTTAATTCTGCTGTCTTGAAATTACCCTTTGCTAACAAGCTTTTAAATGTATCACCAAGAGCTATCTCATTATGTCCTTTGACTTCACATACCATAACAGTTTTGTTTTCTAAAACGCTCTGTAGTGCAGATGCAATAAGTCCTTCAGCATCATAGCCTTGTGGTGAATAATTGTAAGAGCTATCATAACCATATTGATAAATATCTGCAATATCAATAGCCTTACTTCCATTCTTTCCAACAACAATCAAAGAACTCGCAGACAATTGCTGGTCTGTGTATTTCGATGCAAAATATGGATTTTGTGATACATCAACATACTCGATTTTAATGTTGTCTGATTTGATTTGTTTTAAAGTTTTATTAAGTACATTATCGCAATCATTTTCACTAGCTAAAACATAAATTGTTGCATCTTCCTTGTAATTCTTGAAGAAATCCTTTGCTTCGTCAGATAACGAATACA
Source organism: Lachnospiraceae bacterium (assembly GCA_045642225.1). Taxonomy (GTDB): domain Bacteria; phylum Bacillota; class Clostridia; order Lachnospirales; family Lachnospiraceae; genus RUG191. Next base: position 61,260 of record JAZUIN010000127.1, read on the forward strand.
TTTTGTTAGATGAAACATCAATTTCAGCAGCCGTTGAAGGCACCAAAGTCAAAAGCATATTCGCTGCAATAGATATAACAATAACGAGTACAAATGCTAATCCTCTAGAAAGTCCTCTTCCCCAAACCATCTTAGTCATTGTCCAACGACGCTTTTGAATAACAAAATACGCAAGCACTAAGAACAAAGCAATTACGATTATGTAATAAAGCATTTTCGTCCAATCAAATATTCCGTTCATGAAAGTTTGAAGTGGATCCGATAAATTCAAGCAGTTAAATAATCTACTAAAAAATCCATCCCCCGAAAATACTAACGACTTGAAAGAATCAATCATAAAGCCAACAAATAGTGCAACAAATGACACTATCACTGCAATTATTTGACTCTTTGTCAATGTCGAAACAAATACACAAATTGCAATACATGCTAAGCCACACAAGTAATAACCAAGTAGTGCCATATAATTCTGTGCCAAACTAACATCACCAAAGCAAGCTAGTACAAGTGGCGAAATAGCCATAATTATAATAGGTATTGTAAATGTAGCTGCAACAGCTAAGAACTTACCTAACACTATTTTGAAAATTGAAACTGGCGCTGTAAAAATAAGCTGATCTGTCTTGTTTTTACGCTCGTCAGTAAAGGTTCTCATACATAGAATTGGAATAGCAATTACCAAAACTAACAAACAACCTGACAATGCATATGCTATGTTTGATGCACCGCCATACAAATTATATAAGAAAAAATATACGCCATAAAAAACTAACAAAACACTAATAAATAGCCATCCTATTACATTAGTAAATAATGCTTTAAAATCTCTTTTAAATATAGCTAACATTTATTTGCCCTCCTTTGAAGTTAATTCTAAGAAGACCTCTTCTAAGCTTTGAGTTTGCTCTTTCATTTCAAATATAGAAATTCTTTCCGCTGCAAGCGCAACAGAAACATCTTCTCTAACATCTTCGCCCGCTACAGCTTCAACTGTAATATTGCAAGTTCCTTCTTCTTGACCATTAATTACAGAAGACTTCTTAATTCCCTTAACATTTGAAAGAACTTCCTTACATTTCTTAAGCTCTCCCTTAGCGACAATATCAAGTACTTGTGACGCATTTAACATTCCTTGGATATTATCAATAGAATCGTTCGCAATAATCTTACCCTTGTTGATAATAAATACATGCGAGCAAGTCTCACTGATTTCAGACAAAATGTGAGAGCTCAAAATTACAGTATGTGTCTTCGATAATCTCTTAATCAAATCTCTAATTTCTTTGATTTGATTAGGGTCAAGACCTACTGTTGGTTCGTCAAGAATAATAATATCTGGTGAACCAATAATTGCTTGAGCAATTCCTACTCTTTGACGATAACCCTTAGAAAGATTATTAATTAATCTATGCTCAACGTCATCAATCTTCGTCACCTTCATTACTCTAACAACTTCTTCTTGGCGCTCTTCTTTTGCTACGCTTTTAAGCTCAGCCACAAACTTAAGATATTCCTTAACTGTCATATCATTGTATACAGGTGGAATTTCTGGTAAATGTCCAAGACAAGCCTTAGCCTTTTCAGGCTCTTCATATATGTCATGTCCATTGATAAGTACCTGTCCACTTGTCGCAGCAAGATATCCTGTAATAATGTTCATTGTTGTAGACTTACCTGCTCCATTAGGTCCTAGGAAGCCATATACTTGACCTGATTCTAGTTCAAGCGATATATCGTCTACAGCAACATGATTTCCATATTTTTTCGTAAGATTACGAATCTCAATCATGTCTCTACCTCCTTAAATTGAACAAGCAACACTTATGTGTTGCTTGCATAAATAATATAATGTTAATTACAATTCGAATTATGTAAAGCACTTCACATAATGATATGCGAACCCTTTGTAAAATTATCTATAAATAATTTGACTTCTCTTTGGTCCGTTAGAAACCATTGTAATTGGATAACCAATTTGCTCCTCTACGAACTCAATATATTTTCTACAGTTCTCTGGAAGATCTTCGTATTTCTTAACGTCACTAATGTCACATTTCCATCCAGGTAATGTCTTGATAACTGGCTTAGCCTTCTCAAGCTTAGATGTTACAGGGAATTCTGTTGTAACTTCGCCATCAATTTCATATCCAACACATACTGGAATTTCATCTAAGTAGCCAAGTACATCTACTACTGTAAATGCAACATCTGTTGTTCCTTGTAGTCTACAACCATACTTACTAGCAACACAGTCAAACCAACCTACACGTCTTGCACGACCTGTTGTTGCTCCAAATTCACCTTTATCTCCACCACGTCTTCTTAATTCATCAGCTTCATCACCAAAGATTTCACTTACAAAAGCTCCTGCACCTACAGCAGACGAATAAGCTTTACATACAGTGATTACTTGCTTAATCTCGTATGGTGGAATGCCTGCGCCAATTGCACCATAAGCAGCAAGTGTTGATGAAGATGTAACCATAGGATAAATACCATGATCAGGATCTTTAAGTGTTCCTAACTGTCCTTCAAGAAGAATATTCTTGCCATCCTTAATTGCTTGGTCTAAGAACAAAGAAACATCTGCTACATAAGGAGCAATCATGTCTCTATATTCATGTAAAGTATTTAATAATTCATCTTCTTTAAGAAGTGGTTTCTTATATAAATGTTCAAGAATGACATTTTTCTTCTCACAAGTTCTCTTAACCTTTTCAACAAGAACTTCCTCATCAAATAATTCTGAAACCTGGAAACCTACCTTAGCGTATTTGTCTGAATAAAATGGTGCGATACCTGACTTTGTAGAACCAAATGAAGCTTTACCTAGTCTCTCTTCTTCATACTCATCAAACAAAACGTGATAAGGCATTACGATTTGTGCTCTGTTTGAAACAAGAATTTTAGGTGTTGGAACTCCACCTTTTTCAATATCCTTGATTTCATTAAATAATTTAGGAATATCAAGAGCAACCCCATTACCAATAATTGATGTTGTATGATCATAAAACACACCAGAAGGTAATGTATGTAACGCAAATCTACCATAATCATTTATTATAGTGTGTCCTGCATTTGCACCACCTTGGAATCTAATGATAATATCAGCATTCTCTGCTAACATATCTGTAATTTTTCCTTTTCCTTCGTCGCCCCAATTAGCGCCCACAACTGCTCTTACCATAATTATTCCTCCATATAATTTAGCAATAAATTTAATACTATATTAATCAAGCTTAATCCTCTTACCAACAGTAACTGCTAGCGAACCTGGACCAATATGACAAGCTATACTAAGTGGTAATGGATCAAGTACAACTTCTCTGTTAGGCCATCTATTGAGAACTTCCTCTTTGAGCAATTCAGCCTGTTTGTCATTGGCTGTATGTGCTACCGCAATTACTACATCCTCAGGATTTCCACCGAAACGATTATTTATATCATTATCAATAGCATCTAGCATAATATTTTTTGCTTGTTTGACGGACATTGCTTTAGCAAATTGGTCTAGCTTCTCACCTTGAATCGTAAGTACTGGTTTGATGTGAAGTAATTGTCCAAACGTAGCTGCCGCTGGTGTTAATCGTCCACCTTTACTCAAATACTTAAGTGTATCAAGGGAAATGTAAATGCTTGACTCCATCTTGTGCTCTTCTAAAGTATCCTTTATCTCTTGAGCAGAGTATCCTTTATCTGCCATAAGCAAAGCATCCATAACAGATTCCTTCATAGTAACTGATACTCTTTGATTATTAACGACAAAAACCTTATCTTCATAATCATCATCTTGAGAAAGCATAATTGCCGATTCACATGAACCACTCAAACCACTAGACATAGGAATGTAAATCACTTCTTCATATTCAGAAAGTAATTCATCCCATTTATCCAAAACATCTCCAACAACAGGCATCGAAGTCTTAATCTCACAGTCACTCTTAAGTCTTTGATAAAACTCTTCTTGAGTAAGATCTACCCCTTCATAATAAACCTCTTCATCGATGTAAAATGGCATCGGTAAAACATGCAATCCTATACTATCTGCTTCCTTTTTACTGATACCACAATTAGTATCAGTCAAAATAGCAACTTTTTTCATAATTGTTCACCTTTTATTTCTTTCTTAACATACAGACGAAATTATAGCATATTTACCTTATTCATACAAGTAAAAAGCACATTTACCCGAAGGCAAATGTGCTTAAATAACCACAATATCTTGTAAAATATTATACTAACTCACAATATAGTGCTATTTTTTTAATTATACCATTACATCATACCCATTCCTGGTTGTGGTGGCATTGGAGGTTCTGGCTCCTTAATAGTTGCAACAACAGATTCTGTTGTAAGAAGTGTTGACGCTACTGAATTAGCATTTAAAAGAGCTGTCTTAGTTACTTTAACTGGATCTAAGATACCAGTTTTAACCATATCTACATACTCTTCATTATATGCATCAAAGCCTGTTCCAACCTCTGACTCGCGTACTTTGTTAATAATAACTGCACCTTCTAAACCAGCATTTGCAGAAATGTAGAATAATGGTGCTTCAAGTGCTTTAAGAATTACATTTGCACCAGTCTTCTCATCGCCTTCAAGAGAATCAGCCAACTTTGCAACTTCTTTAGAAGCATGAATATATGCTGATCCACCACCTGAAATAATACCTTCTTCAACAGCAGCTCTTGTTGCATTTAAAGCATCTTCCATACGAAGCTTAGCTTCCTTCATCTCTATCTCTGTTGCAGCACCGACTCTAATAACTGCTACACCACCTGCTAACTTAGCAAGACGTTCTTGTAATTTCTCTTTGTCAAATTCTGATGTTGTTTCTTCGATTTGCTTTCTAATTTGAGCAACTCGTTTTTCTATTTCGTCTTTTGCACCAACACCGTCAACGATAACTGTATTTTCTTTTTGAACCTTTACAGACTTAGCACGACCTAATTGATCAATAGTTGTATCTTTGAGTTCAAGACCAAGTTCTTCTGAAATAACTTGTCCACCAGTAAGAATTGCAATATCTTGTAACATTTCCTTACGTCTATCACCATAGCCTGGAGCCTTAACAGCAACTACGTTAAATGTTCCACGTAGCTTGTTAAGAATAAGTGTTGTTAACGCTTCACCTTCAATATCTTCTGCGATAATAAGTAATCTAGAACCTGATTGAACAATTTGTTCAAGAATAGGTAAAATGTCTTGAATATTACTAATCTTCTTGTCTGTTATTAAAATGTATGGATCTTCAAGAACTGCTTCCATCTTATCCATATCTGTAGCCATATATGCTGAGATATAACCTCTGTCAAATTGCATACCTTCAACAAGGTCTAATTCTGTAAGCATAGTCTTTGATTCTTCAATTGTAATTACACCGTCATTCGAAACCTTTTCCATTGCATCTGCAACCATTTCGCCAACTTCATCATCGCCAGCTGAAATTGCAGCTACTCTAGCAATTTGTTCTTTGCCTGTAACTTGCTCAGACATTTCAATTAAAGCTTCTACGGCACAATCTGTTGCCTTCTTCATACCTTTACGAAGAACGATAGGATTTGCACCTGCAGCAAGATTCTTAATTCCTTCTTGAATCATTGCTTGTGCAAGAACAGTAGCTGTTGTAGTTCCATCACCTGCAACGTCATTAGTCTTAGTAGCTACTTCCTTAACAAGTTGAGCACCCATATTCTCAAACGAATCTTCAAGCTCAATTTCCTTAGCAATTGTAACACCATCATTTGTTATAAGTGGTGCACCATATGACTTATCAAGTACAACATTTCTTCCCTTAGGTCCAATTGTAACTCTAACGGAATTTGCTAACTTATCAACGCCCTCTTGTAGTGCAGTTCTAGCTTCTGCACCATATTTAATTTCTTTTGCCATTATAATTCCTTCTTTCTAATTATTCTACTATTGCAAGAATGTCATCCTGGCGAACAATAATAAAGTTCTCACCATCTAACTTAACATCTGTGCCAGCGTATTTAGAATAAATAACCTTCTGACCTTCTTTTACTTGCATCTTAATTTCTTTGCCATCAACTACTCCGCCAGGACCAACAGCAATAACTTCTGCTTCTTGTGGCTTCTCTTGTGCAGATGAAGCTAAAACAATTCCTGACTTTGTTGTCTCTTCAGCTTCTAGTTGCTTAAGTACAACTCTGTCGCTTAATGGTACTAATTTCATAATTAATACGCCTCCTTTTATTTGTACTAGACATAATATTAGCACTCTCAAGGCGAGAGTGCAAATTAAATTTTAAAGGTTAATTTCTGTTCCACCAAAATCAGCCTTACTCTTTGAATAAATAACCAATAAATCGTTAGCTTTAATAATTGTTTCTCCATGAGGAATTATCATTTTATGACCTCGTTTAATTGAAATTATTGTTGTTAATTGAGAAATATCAAGTTCATTTATCCTCTTACCAACCCATTCATGCTCTGAATCAATTTCAATTTCATTCAACTTAACCCCAAGTTCATCAACATAGGATTCTGCCGCAAGTAGTAATTTATCATTTAATTTGATAACGGTATTTCCATTTGGGACATGCTTTTCGTTATTTCTTATGATAAGAACCAAAACTAATCCTTGAGGAACTAGCGCATCCTTAACTTTTATCCCTTCCCAATTGTGTCCCTTATTAATGTTGATAGTTACAAATTGGAGAGCTTTTTCTACATTTACAAAATTATAATTCTTCATCTTTGCATACTGCTCTACAAAACCAGCACTGATAATACCAGTTGGAATAGCTACAACTCCTACTCCAAGAAAAGTTGTAAGTATCGCCATAACCTTTCCCATAACGGTAACAGGATATATATCGCCATAGCCAACTGTCATCAATGTAGATACGGACCACCACAATCCTGAAAATGCATTTTCAAAAACTTCAGGCTGCGCTTCATGTTCAGCCGCATATATTCCAAGCGATGCTGCAAACATCAAAATTATAACTATAAACATCGATGAAAATATTTGATTACGCTTGTCATATATAACCTGTTTAATAACATTAAAGGAATCGTACTTGTTATTAAGTCTAAATAAATGAAGTATTCTAACTACTCGAAGCATTCTAAATACAACAAATCCATTTAAGAAGAAGAATGGAAGAATCGTTAATAAATCAATTATACCATCGAAAGAAATCAAAAACTTCCATATTGCTTTACCATATGACAAATTAGGATACAAATAATTTGCTGTCCAAATTCTCAAGGCATATTCAATTATAAATATAACAACTGTAACCTTTTCAACCCATACAAAAAATGTTGATAGAAATGCTAATGAATCAAAGGTCTCTAAAAACATTGCGCATATGTTAGAAATAATAACAACAGCAATAAATATATCAAATGCGCGACTTAAAAAGTCACTCTTATTTCCGATTTGAATTATTTCAAATATTCTTTTCTTCATTGTTATCACCTTTATAATCTTGTCATTGCGAAATTCAAAACGTTAATTGCTGTTCTTTGAAGTTCAGCTCTAGTAATACCATTTTCACTCATAAGGCTATTATATAATTCTTTGTCGAACTTGAATTTCTTGCTGTAATACACCATACTACCTGGCATAAGAACATCTACTTGTGCTCTAATTCGATATGCATTATTTTTCAAATGAGGAAATTCTGGTGAAGAAGATTTTCTCATCCACCAGTCAGTTATGACATTTCCTTTATATTTCCACTCATCTCTTAATACTGTTGTTGCAAGCTCATAGTTATAGTGACTCCAGACACCATTAACCTTATTGTAACTTGTCATAATATTACCAGGATTTCCCAGTTTAATACAGTACATAAAATTCTTAAGATATATTTCTCTTAATACCTGCACTGAAACACGACTATCGTTTTGATTACGATTATATTCTTGATTATTACATGCAAAATGCTTAGGACAAGCTACTGCACCACCATTTTGTATTCCTCTAACAACTGCCGCAGCAATATGCCCCGAAAGAAAAGGATCCTCTGAATAATACTCGAAATTTCTTCCACAAAGTGGATTTCTATGAATATTCATTCCTGGTGCAAGATTTACATCTACTCCAAAATGTACAGCTTCATTTCCAACCAATGTAAATAATTCTTCCACTAACTCATCATTAAATGAACATGCAACAGCAGTTCCACAAGGAAGAAGCGTCGTAAATCTTCTAATGCGAAGTCCAGCCGGTCCATCTGCCGTTATAATAGCTGGAATACCTTTGGCACGAAGAGAATCTGTGATTCCACCATACGCACCTGCATTCCCTTCAATTCCAAGAGAAGATCCCATTCCACCTTCACCTCTACTGATATTGCATAAATCTTCATCTGATAACTGCGCAACAAATTCTTCAATAGAGTATTTTTTATTTTTTACATCTATTAGTTTGATTCCTTTGTCACCTGTTGGAGTTATTTCCTTAGGAAGATTTTCTGTTATCCTTTTCTTTCTTGTGTTTTCACCTATATCACAGCACTGTTCTACACAAACATTTTCCGCAATATCAAAACTGTGTACCTTCTCATTTGCAATCGCATCTGTTCCTATGAAAAGATTATATTCTCCTCGTTCAAGAACAAAGGCATCCTTAAATCCTGTTGCTCCCGTCTCATCAAATGACGCAAAATCTATGTTGCTGAAAGATATCGTAATCTCATCGCTTTCTCCAGGCAAAATGTTTCTTGTTTTAGCGTAACCAACAAGCACCAATTCCGATTTTGCAATCTTTCCATGTGGCGCCTTTATGTAGGCTTGTACAACTTCTTTACCAGGATATTTACCCGTGTTCGTAACTTTACATTTTACTTTTAGATCCGACTCTACAATGCACTTTATAGAAAATGTTGTATATGACATTCCATATCCAAAAGGATACAAGATTTTGTCTTTTGCCTTTGTCACAAAATGTCTATACCCCACATAAATTCCTTCAGCATAATCATTAAAATCTTTTCCACCAAAATTAGCTGCCGAAGGATAATCCTCATAATTTCTCGCAATTGTATCACTAAGTTTTCCAGATGGCGAAACTTTTCCTGATAAAATATTCGCTAATGCATTCGCATTTTCCTGGCCCAGCTGCCATGCATAAATAATAGCCGAAAGATTGTATTTCTCTGTAAAGGACATATCTATAACGTTACCACAGTCCATGATAAGAATTGTTTTCTCAAAAGTATTTGTAACCTTCGAAAGCATATCCGCTTCAACATCTGTCAAATAATAGCTACCTGCTTCAAGTTTATTTTCTCTTTCTTCTCCAGCTGCGCGTCCGATAATAACTATAGCAACATCACTTTCCTTCTTTGCCTCTTCAACATTTTCCTGAGTCAAAGGCATCTCTTCATAAAAATAAGGCCAGTGTCCCCAATATCCATGGTCAGCTTCATTTTCTTCTTTTGAACACCAAGTGTCATAGACATTTTTCAACTTATGATTATATGATATGCCCGCATTATCAAGTCCTTCAAAAAAAGTAACCTCATATCCTGCATGTACATCTCCGCCACTACCATAACCAACATAGAACCAATCATGTTGAACTCGGCCAAATACAGATACTTTTTGTTCTGGTTGTATAGGCAAAACATTATCATTTTTCAAAAGAACAACACATTCCTCTGCAAGCTCTCTAACTTTTTCTGGCATCCCCGGCGTAATGTACCTACTACCATCGGCAGCATTCTCTTCTTGCGCCAAGCCGCTCCCCATAAACTTGTTAAATACTAATGCAATTCTTTTTTCTATTTTCTTTTGTAATTTACTTTTGGACATCTTGTATTTCCCTTCAGAAATCTATAAATAACTATATAAAAACCCGCCTAATTTTACGCCTTTTCGAATTCGTCTTTTTAATTTTACCATAAAAACATAAAAAAAGACTTGAAAACCAAAAGATTTTCAAGTCTTTTTTTCCAAAACAGGGGACCCAGGAATCGAACCCGGCTCTGGAGTTTTGGAGACTCTTATTCTACCGATGAACTAGTCCCCTATAATATGTCGTGTTGCGAAGCAATACGACAGCATAATTGCGTAGCAATTTGCGTTATATGTCTTGCTTCGAAGAAGCATTACAGCATAATCACGAAGTGATTTGCGCCATATGTCGTTGCCGTTAGACAATAACATATACTGAGAATACTCTCAAAACTTCATATAGTATGATAACATCAAACGCTAAACTATCTTCAAGGTTTTATTGAAAACACACGACGCAAATTGCTTCGCAATTATGCTGTCATTGCCTTCGGCAACGACATATGTCGCCAGGTCATTTTGCTGCGCAAAACGACTTAAATCAAACCTTCGATCGATTAGTACTTATCAGCTGAACATATTACTATGCTTACA
>JAZUIN010000128.1:0-6148 GCA_045642225.1 Lachnospiraceae bacterium
GCCTGCCTGTATGTTTTTTTAGGGAAAATTTTTAAAGGGAAACAAGTTCTTATTGTAAGTATAATTGGAGCTGTATTAGAGGCATTATTGGTATGTCTTTTAGTTATTTTATTTATTGCTAATTCATAGATCAAGAGTTGAGCAGTTATTTGCCAAGCGCGATGTAATTGAAAAAGAGTCAGGATTAACTTATGACTGGCAAGAACTTCCAGGAAAGAAGGCAAGTCGAATTATTATTACTAATCCTGCAGATTTTGAAGATGCATCAAAGTGGCCGGAACAGTTCGACTGGATTATGGATACGCTTATAAAGATGAAGAAAGCATTTAAGAAGCATATCTAAACCTTTTAACGATGAACCCTTTAGTTTTTTGAGTGGGGGATCAAATGAACCCTTTCGATGAACCAGAGTAGTAATTGAACCCTGTTTTTACTACTTTTTGACTACGTTTGACTGCCAAGTTATACCAACATATGCTTTAGCTTGCCAAGTTCGCATTTTTGTGTAACAGGGCATAATCGTTAAAAAGTACGCATAAGTCGGCATAAGTTGGCATATCTTTGCATTTGGAGGTAAGGGAATGAACCCTATAAAAGTATTATTCGTATGCCACGGCATAGTTCGAACAGTACTCTGAAAGTCGCGTAAATACTGGATTTTTTGGCGTTTGAGCTTTGATTTACACCGCGTTTACACCTTTAAACTAAAGTACAAAGCATGTAGAAACAACAGTATAACCGGAAGGTCGTTCTTGCAAGTAGATGAAAATATTGATTGAGCATAAAGAGTATAGCTCAATCAATATTTTTTTGTATTTTGATACTGCTGTGTTGAATCAAGCGATATGAAGTATATTGATTAGCAAAACCCATGCCAAACCATAGTAAGTAACGACTGCAACCAAATCATTTACTGTTGTAATAAGTGGACCAGAAGCCACAGCCGGGTCTACTTTTAATTTGTGGAAAAAGATCGGAACTATAGTGCCGACCAGGCTTGATACAATCATTGCAACCATTAGTGAAAAGCCTACGCAAGCAGATATAAGAAAAGCATAACCAACGGTAGCATGTTTGAATAAGCATATATAACCGCCGATAAATATAAGTGCCATTATTCCTAAAAATAAGCCATTGCAAAGACCGACCCTCATTTCCTTAAACACAAGCTTTACTTTTTGTGATGCTTTTAAGTTTTCATCCATTAATACGCGAATGGTAACAGCCAGAGATTGCGTTCCGACATTTCCGGCCATATCAAGGATTAGTGATTGGAAACATATAATAATAGATAGCTTTGCAACTACGCCTTCAAATATGCCGACAACTCCGGAAACACCCATGCCAAGGAAAAGAAGAACTATAAGCCAGGGCAAGCGTTTTTTCATACTTGCAAATGTTTTTTCATGAAGATCTTCCTCCGCGGTCAAACCGGCGAGTTTTGCATAATCTTCACCCATTTCCTCATCGACAACTTCAACGATGTCTTGTGATGTAATTATTCCAAGTATTTGATCGTTATCATCAAGGACAGGAAGCGAATCCTCCGCATAGTCTTTGATACGTTCAATACAATCACTGATTTTTTCATGCGCCCTCAGATACGGATAAGATGTACTGATTAGCGAAGAGAGTTCAGTATGCTCTCTTGCGATGATTAAATCCTTTAATTCGATGGCTCCATAGAATTTGCTATTTTCATCAGACACATAAATTGTCATTATGTTATCATTTTTTCCGGCTTGTGATATGAGCTCATGCATCGCTTGACGAATATTTAATGAGTTTGTTATCTCAATAAAATTGGTGGTCATTTTACTACCAATCTCATCTTCGTCATAGGATAAGATTAATCGAATGTCTTCACTGCTTTCACGGTCCATCAAGCCAACGATCTTTTCCTGAGTGGAATCGTCCATTTCTTCAAGAACATCAACCGCATCATCGGAATCCATTGATTCAATTATCTTGGCTGCTTTTTCAATTTGCAGTTCTTTCAGATATTCGTGAGCATCCTCTATGTATGAAAATATATCTGCAATATATTCGGCTCCGAGAATAGGATATATCTTTTTTCTTTCGTCAGGGGTTAAAGTTATAATTGCATCAGCAATATCGTTCTCATGATAGTCGGAAAGCAGGTCAGAAAGCTCTTTATCATTTATGTGCTCTTTTATAAGTTCGACAATTTCTGTAGCGTATGAATTGCGTGGTGTGATTAGTTCATCCATATTTGAGACCTCTTTTAAGCTATATGAATTATCGATATAAATTATCGATATGTATTATCGTTAACTATACTGGTGGCTTACTATATTAAATAAGCCAATGCCGATTATAATTTAAAAATATAATGAATACATTGGATTTATAATAAAGCAAGAAAAAAGCAAGAAATGAAACATTGAACAGTTATTTATGGGTGCTATCATAAGTAGGTATTAGGAGGATCTATCGTGGGAGAGACACAGCTGAAAAATACTAAGTTTGATATATATGCACATGCACCGTGGCAGGATTCTATATCGGATTTTCATTCAAGTCAGAACGGACTTAGTTCTGAACAGGTATCGGAGAACAGAATAAAGTATGGTGCAAACAGCATGATTGACAGTAAGGCGGATTCTATTTTTTACCGTCTCAGACGAGCATTTGTAAATCCGTTTTCAATTATTCTTTTTGTACTGGGTATTATTTCATTTGCAGCAGAGCTGATAATGGATACAGATTACAGTCACAATTATTCGACTGCTATTATTATATTTGCCATGCTTTCATTAAGTGGAATAGTTCGATTTGTACAAGAAATGAAGGCAAAAAAAATATCTGACAGTCTTCGCAATATGGTTAATACCGAGAGTATGGTCCGAAGAAACGGGGAGTGGGTTTGTGTCAGTTCTGAGGATGTTGTTGTAGGAGATATCATACTTTTACATGCAGGAGACAGAGTACCGGCAGAGGTCAGGATCATTAAGGCTAATGATTTGTTTATGTCACATTCGATTTTGACCGGAGAAAGTGCAATCTTTGAAAAAACGTCAGAAGTGCTTTTAGAACAAAATATATATTCTTATGCGGGATATAGAAACATAGCCTTCACAGGGTCGGCAGTAATTGGCGGAACAGGAGAAGGTGTTGTACTTGCAGTTGGTAATGATACTGTTTTCGGAGAGATTAAGGACAAATCATCAGATAAGAGAAACAGCTTTAATAAAGGAGCGGCTTCTATTGCGAATGTGTTGGTTCGCTTTATGTGCGTGTTGGTGCCTATTGTATTTATTGCAACAGGAGTGACGCAGGGAAACTGGGGGACATCGATTTTATTTGCTTTATCAGTGGGAGTGGGACTAACACCGGAACTTTTGCCAATGGTAGTAAATGCATGTCTGGCAAAAGGATCCGCGTCGATGGGTAAAAAGCAGACAATAGTGAAAAATATCAGTGCTATGCAGGGATTTGGTAGCATGGATGTTCTTTGCGTTGATAAAACAGGAACTCTCACTGGTGATCAGATTATTCTGGAATATTATATGGATATTCTGGGTAATGAGAGCAAAACGGTTCTTGATTACTCATACATAAATAGTGTGTTTCATAGTGGAGTAAAAAATCATCTTGATGAAGCTATTTTGAAATGTAGCGAGATGCCCGGGCAAGAGAGTTATTATGATGGTTTGAAAAGTACTACAAAGAAACTTGATGAGATACCTTTTGATTATGATAGAAAACTTGTGTCTGTACTGGTTAAAAGAGGTGATAAAAAAAGCATTATTGTAAAAGGAAGTGTTAATTCTGTTGTCAGCAGATGCAAGTATATATCATTTAAGGACAGCATTCAGCCTATGGATGAGTCTGTATCAGAAAGTGTTCATGCTGTTGTAGATGAAATGCTTGATGACGGTATGAAAGTTTTGGCTGTAGCATTCAAAGACTATGAAGGAGATTCAATAGAGAAAGCCGATGAATCTGATTTGATTCTCATAGGTTACTTAGCTTTTTTTGATGCACCAAAGGAATCAGCCAAGAGCGCAATCGATAAATTGGGTAAATTGAATGTTGCTGTTAAGGTGTTGACGGGAGATGAAGAAAGCGTTGCCATTTCTGTTTGCAAGAGACTGGGGATTGATACTGAAAACAGAATATCCGGAATAGAATTAGACTCGTTGTCAGAAGAAGAGCAACTTTTAGCAGTAGAGCGAATAAGTCTTTTCGCCAATATTTCTCCAAAACAAAAAAGCAAGATTGTTAACATACTTCAAGGAAATGGTCATTCGGTTGGATTCCTGGGTGATGGAATGAATGATTTACCCGCGATTGTTCAATCAGATGTAGGTATTTCGGTTGACCGTGCTTCAGATGTAGTTAAAGAGGCATCGGATGTTATTTTGCTTAAAAAAGATTTGAATGTTTTGGAAGAAGGAATACTCGAAGGACGAAAAGCCTTTGCAAATACGAGAAAATACATAAAAATAACTGCTTCATCAAACTTTGGAAACATATTTTCAATAGTTGTAGCAAGCATATTTTTACCATTCCTGCCTATGACTTCACTACAGCTTTTGTTGCTGAATCTTTTGTATGATATTTTGTGTTTGAGTCTGCCATGGGACAGCGTTGATGAGGATATTTACCGCTTGCCGCAGGAATGGTCAGGAAAAAATCTTGGACGATTTATGGGCTGTTTTGGGCCTATCAGTTCTGTATTCGATCTGATAACTTTTGTATTTTTGTATTTTGTAATATGCCCTACAGTAAGCGGCGGCAACCGGGAGCAATTTATCGCGCTGTTTCAGACAGGCTGGTTTTTGGAATCAATGTGGACGCAGGTGCTTATCTTGCATCTGCTTAGGACAAAAGGAATGCCTTTTGTACAGAGCAAACCGGCAATATCTGTTATTACGGTTACTATGATAGGTGTTGTATTGTTCACGGTTTTTGCCTGTTCACCGTTGGGAGTACTGTTTGGACTAACAATTATGCCGATAAAATATTTTCTGTTTTTGCTATGTATTATAGTTGGCTATATGACCTTGGTATCTATTGTTAAATCCTTTTTTGTTAAAAAATATAATGAACTGACATAGGAGGAATAAGAGGTGAAAAAGAATATTGAATATGCAAGCCTCAGTTCCTCTTTGTTGAGGTTTTTGTCAGAAAGGCTTGGCAGTACAAATCTGGAAGGTGCAAAAGAACTTGAGGGACAATTGGTTGATTTGGCAGATGGGAAAAGCCAATCACTTATTCTGGAAGTGAATGATGGAGATAAGCAAGTAACATATACAGAAAACTTCTCGTATAAGGAAATGGAGATTATTCCCAAATTACGAAAGGTACTGATTTCGGGAGAAGAAATAGTACTTACACCCAAGGAATATGATATTTTATATTTTCTTGCAAGCAATCAAGGAGAGATATTTACAAAAGAGCAAATATATAGAGCTGTTTGGGAGGATCAGTATCTGATGGATGACAGTAATATAATGGCATTTATCAGAAAGCTGCGTAAGAAGATAGAGCCTAATCCGGATGCACCGAAATTTATTTTGACAGTCTGGGGAATTGGTTATAAATTTAATGACAAATAATCAATGGTTACAAATAGCATTTTAAGGAGAGAACATATTTTGATAACATATGAGCAGATAAAAAACAATGAAGCAATAAAAACTTATATTCAATCGGCAGATGAAACTTTAAAAGAACTGGGTTTCACAGAACATAGCTTTGCACATGTGGCCTATGTGGCTGAAAAGGCGGCCTACATTTTAGAAACATTAGGATATCCAGAGAGAACAATAGAACTTACAAAGATAGCTGGGTATATGCATGACATTGGCAATGTAATCAATAGAGTTGATCATAGCCAAAGTGGTGCGGTAATGGCCTTTCGTATTTTGGATAATATGGGAATGGACCCAAAGGAAATCGCTCTTATTATTTCTGCAATAGGAAATCATGATGAGGGTACAGGGGTTCCTGTGAGCCCACTTGCAGCAGCACTTATTCTGGCTGATAAAAGTGATGTAAGACGAAATCGAGTTCGTAATGAGGATATGTCGACTTTTGATATACATGATAGGGTTAATTACTCTGTTAAAAAATCTGAACTTAAAATTAATGAAGCCCATACTATTATTAAGCTGAAGCT
>JAZUIN010000129.1:0-2823 GCA_045642225.1 Lachnospiraceae bacterium
CGACCAGAATGGAGAAAGGGACTACTTCTTTTAGCCAATTTTACATATATTGGAATACTTGATTTGTATACACTCATTTTTGTTTGTGCCTCTGGTATTGTGTCATTTGGAATTTCAAAGTTGATAATGCACCTAAAAAAACAGCACAATAGGGCATGCAGATTTGTATACTATTTTTCTTTAATTTTAATATGTTCATCATTTTTTATATTTAAAATTGGACGTAATCCTTTCTTTTCATCATTGATTCAAAGCATTAATGTATTAAAAATACTAATTCCATTAGGTTATTCTTTTTATATTCTTAATATATATGCATATATATCAGATGTATACAATTCAAAAATTGATGCCGAAACCAATTTAATGAATTATTTACTTTACATAAGCTGGTTTCCGAAATTTATAAGTGGCCCTATTGAAAAGGAAAAAGAATTTAGTGATATGACCAACCAAATGGCGCATCAAAGATTTTCAATTGATGTGTTTAATACTGCCACACTATTAATTATTTATGGAGTATTTCTCAAAATAGTTGTTGCCGACAGATTAGGGATATATGTAAATGATATATTCGATAATCGTAGTCAGTATGGATGTATAAGTCTCATATTAGGAGTTCTTTTCTACTCGTTCCAAATTTATTGTGATTTTTATGGATATACGCTATTTGCCCGAGGTGTGTCGAAATTATTTGGTATTGAGCTGAATGTTAATTTCAAGACGCCATATATGGCCACAAATATAAATGAGTTTTGGGACAGTTGGCATATATCATTAAGTAGCTGGTTAAAAGAATATATCTATATTCCGTTAGGCGGAAATAAATATGGAGTATGCAGGAAGTATATAAATATATTTATTGTTTTTATAGTAAGCGGAATTTGGCACGGTACAACTCTGACTTTTTTACTTTGGGGAATTCTTCATAGTATTTTCACACTGATAAATGACATATTAATACGCCGTGGCTATACATTTACAACAAAGGGGAATTGGGGAAGAATTATATGTTTTCTTGAAGTCTCTTTTGCTTGGATATTCTTCAGAGCAGAAAATGTTAGGACAGCATTTGAATACATCAGATGCATTTTCGTAAATGGAATCAGAAAAGAATTCTTTTTATCACATTTTTCAGTTCACTGGAGACAGTTTATCGATCCTGTGCTGGCGTGTGTTTTCATAGCAATAGTAGTTTATTGTGACAGAATATCTGATAAATGCAAGATAGAATTACCTATGATTGTGAAAAACAAGGGACTGTTATTTAGTACTATTTTTATATATATAATGTTACTAATTACACTTATATTTGGAATATACGGAGCTTCGATATACGAAAAAACATTTATTTATATGAATTTTTAGCAGGTGATTATGATAAAAAATAATTTTAAAAAAATAGTAATAATATTAAGTACATTAGCCATTTTTATTGTGATAGTAAATGCTGTTGTTGTTATACTAAAGCCCAAGACTTCGCATGGCGTGAAGCAGGCTGACTATATGTATTCACAGCCTAAAGATACAATAGATGTTGTGTTTATGGGTTCTAGCCATATTCATTGTGATATTAATACAAAAGTTCTCTGGGATAAGTATGGAATAGCTGCTTATGATTATAGTGCTGCTGAGCAGCCATTATGGATTACATATTATTATCTTGAAGAAATATGCAAATATCAAAGTCCAAAACTTATTGTATTAGATTTATTCTCGCCGGCAAGATTCAAGGACGATTTTCAGTACCATTGGCTGCCTGATAATCTTAATGGTGTACGTTTTTCATTAACCAAAATAAAGATGGCCTGTGTCAGCAGTGAATCTGATAAATTATTTAACTATTTTCCTTCAATATTTAATTTTCATAGTAGGTATGATGAAGTCGGTAAAGACGATATTAAGGAACTATTTAAAACAGATTACGAAAAATCAGCATTCAAAGGCTATACACCCTATTTCAATACTACAAATATTGAGGAGCCGGAGTTTTATGAAGAATTTAGTGGTGGCTTAACTGTAAAATCAGAAATATATCTTATAAAAATAATAGAATTTGCAAAAGAACATAATATTGATTTGTATTTAATAGTGTCGCCATACTATACAACAAATGAGGACGAAACTGTATATAACAGGATTCATGAAATCGCAGAATATTACGAACTCGAGTTTAACAGTACTAATTATTTCTATGAAGAGATAGGTTTGAATTTTGATAGTGATTTTAATGATCCTTCTCATCTTAATTACAAAGGCAGTTGTAAGTTTTCTGATTATATTGGTGGCAGAATCAAACAGCTGTATGATATACCCGATAGAAGAGGTCTTGAGAGATGGGAATCATGGAATCGTCAGGAATATTAAACCCTATTAGACACTGGCGAAGATACTAATAGAAGTCATTATGACTATGGTAATAGTGAAAACACAGATAAAATGTAAACGCTCCATAGCGAGTACTCTCCAAAAATAAAGACCAGATTATTATCCGGCCTCAAAAATCACTTTTTAACTTTGTCTGGAAGTGTAGGTGACCATGGTAACAAATCGTCCAAAAATGATTTATCCTTGTCATCCATGTGCTGAGATATTTCTTCCAGCAAGATCCAGATTATATTTATTAATCTCATCGTTATCTACTATTCTATTATTCTCATCTTCTCTTTGCAAATTCATAAACATTTTTTCAGTAATAACCACTTGATTTTCTCTAGCACATTCATCCTCATTTTTATCAGCAATATCAACTGTGCGTCCTAATAGAATGTTGTCTTTTGATCCACGTGCACCAATTCGTCCTGCAAATAAGTTTCCAATGAC
>JAZUIN010000130.1:0-2295 GCA_045642225.1 Lachnospiraceae bacterium
GGAGGACAAAATTATGAATTTTATGGATTTTAGACTAGATTTAATATTAGATTTATTAAGACGATTTTAGAATAGGAATGACAAATGAAATATTTAAAACAAACAAGCAGCTGATTATCTGAAATAATTATCAGATAGTCAACTGCTGTTTACTACTCAATTACTATATTCCGATCTTATTATTATTCAATATCTCCTTGATACTCAAATATGTCTTTTCTCGTATATTCGCTTCATTAGCATATCTTTCAAAATTTGAGACTACAAGACTAATCTTAGAAATTATATCCATACATTTCTTCTTTTTTAATCCCATCTTTTCTCCAGCCTCTAATATATCATAAAGATTAATATCGCTCTTTTTCCCATTAATCGTCATCTGATGTGCGCTTAACCATTTATTTGTAGTATCGTAAGAATATGTAACATCATATGCTGGCGATAATCTCCATTTACCATTTCTATCCATCAAGAACGAAATATTTTTTACATGATCATCTTGATTTACCGCAATACAATTAAATACCATTCTACAAAAAAATTGTTCAATATCAGCCATCGGCAATTTCATTTCACGCATATAAGATGCAGCCATTTCATAACTACACAATCGAGGCTCCTTATAGCTAATATGCGCCATCGCCCCTAAAGATTGCATATGAATCTTGTCCCCATGAACTCGATCAAATCGTTTTGTCATAAAATGATTTTCTCCTTCAATTGAATATAATCGACATTCATTCATTTGAACACCAGCATCTAAAGCCATTTTATAATACGCATATTCAATTAATGTATACTCTGGTGTATCTTCTAATCCATGATCACCATTCTTAGATACATTATCAAACTTCATTAACCAATAATCAAAATCTTCATCTAGTTTAAGCTGTCCAGATTTAATCTCATTAGTATTCTCGTTCAAAGCAATTAATGCCTTTGCTCTCGCTCCACCTGCTGAGCTTCCAACCTGAACTAATTGTGAATATGTTAATGCTTCACCTGCATTTATAGTAATCGACTTTCTTTTATTCAATATATCAGATGCAAACTTAACCATTTCCGAAACATTTATGTTCTCATTAATATCACCAATTTCTTTACTAGCAGGCACATACTCAAGCGCTCCCATTCCTCTTTTCCCGGTATAACACAATCTGTCAATTGCTGTAAAATCACTCATCGATTTACCTTGTGAACTAAGCCATTGCTCTATCACCTTATTTCCAAATGTATCCGGTAACGAATCCACAACTAATCCTGGCATTCCAAAAAATGGTTCACCTGAAAGAGTAGGAAACTCATAAATAATATTACTTAATGGCATCATTATCGGAGATATCTGAATATTACTATTCAGAAAACTCTCATCATATTCAAAAGATGCATACGCCTTATCCAAATCTTGATGTATGATTCCTACTCTAGTACCCCACAAATATATTTCTGCTATTGTATTCATTTATTCCTCATCTCCCCACTTAAATGCACCTGTATTCTCTACTTTTTTACGAACTCTCTGCTTTAACTTGTTACTATCATTCAAATAAAAAGACGGTCTCTTTGTTTGGTCTGGAATAAGTAACTCAATATTTCCATCTAATTTGAGTGCCGTTAGTATTTTTATCAAACTCTCAAGCTGAACAGAGGCACCTTGCTCTAGTCTAGATATACTACGTACTGACACTCCGGATTCAATTTCCAATTCTTTCTGTGAAACACCTGCATTTACACGATATTGTTTTATTCTTTCTCCTATTAATTTTTGATACTCTTTAGTACTCATTCCACTCACTTAACACGCCACCTTTGTCTTTTTATGCTTATATTATAAACTAATTCGACAATTCTGTCTAGTTATTTAACGGTGCTATTTCTTATTTAATCAGTTATATATAATAATTTGTTCAAACTTTTGGGGACAGCTGTGCATAATATTCTTCTCATCAAAAAAGTTTTTCAAAATATTTTTCAAGTGCAACACTTCTGCAACACTCTACCTGTTATCATTGCATCATCAAATGAAACAACATTTCAAATAAATTTTAAAAGGAGGACAAAATCATGGAACCAGGAACAATTGCATTAATACTTATGTTCGTTTTAGGTTATGGCGGATCACATTTATTCTAAGAAATTATAAAAAAATATTACAAGGAGGACAAAATTATGAATTTTATGGATTTTAGACTAGATTTAATATTAGATTTATTAAGACGATTTTAGAATAGGAATGACAAATGAAATATTTAAAACAAACAAGCAGCTGATTATCTGAAATAATTATCAGATAGT
>JAZUIN010000131.1:0-4086 GCA_045642225.1 Lachnospiraceae bacterium
TCACGAAGGTGTTACAGCTAGAAAAATGGAAAAGGAAGGACACATCGCAGACAGATGTGAAATTAACAGAAAAATAAAAGCTGATAACAAACTTCTTATAAACTTAAAAACTGCGCTTAATAAAATTAGCAAATCTATTGAGAAAAGTATTCCTAAGGTTGCAGAAACGCTTGAAAATATATTTGCCAATATTACATTACTAAAATATAACGTACTTGTAATATCAGGCAGCATAGCTGAATATGACGCTACAATTAAAGAACTTAAGGAAGACAAACAAAAATACAATGATATAAAAAAAGAGATAAAAGAAAAACGTGCCGAATTAAAGGCTGCTAATGCAGAACTAAAGAATACTCCTGTCATCAATATCATAAAAAGGCAGGCACTTTCTAAACAAATAGCAACACTTACTGAAGAACTAGAGGAATTAAAGTCTGACCTCTCTTCTGTATATATGTATTATTCTGATGAAGCAGCATTTAAACAAAGAATTGCTATGATATCAGAATATGAAAAAGCTAAAAGAATTCAGGAAGCAAACAGAAATTCCAATGAGAGCAAGGCTAACCAGCAGGCAGACGAATTTATTAAAATCAGAGATTCTATCGAACCTGATGATACCGAAGCAGTTATATTAGAACGACAGCGAATTCATAAATCAGTGCTGTATTCCACCAGAGATCGTTATGCTAAAACAATACAAGATTTTGATTACAGTGTTTTTTCTAAAGCTGAAGATGTTACTGCTGGTATGCTTGATGAAAACAAGAATAACCTTATGTGTTCACACGATGCTCTAACAAAAGCCAAGGACGAAGCACATGAGCTTCAAGTTCAAAACGAATTATCAAAAAATTCTAAGGAGAAAAAAAGGAACGAAACTAGTCTGTCTTAAAGATATCTGCATACCAAAATGACAACTTGGAAAATAGTAAAATAATAGAAGCCCGGTAATCATATACCGAGCTTCTATTTTATGATACTCTAGCAATACAAACTTATTCATTATCGTCTACACCAGCAGCACATTATATTTATACATTACTTATAATAAAAAAGGCAATTTTACTCGAACCCACCCTGCAAAAGCCTATATTCTTCTCATTCCAGCAGATAATACTGCCATTGCTTCCATGTAATCTGGTTCTGTCTCAGTTACTCCATTTGCCTACTGCGGAACCATATCCATAGTAACCAATTCCATTTCCTACTGCACCAATACCCATTTTATCTCCTTTCCGCAGCCAATCTGTCAATCATGACTGCATCGCCGCCCAGAAAGATCTGAACGATATTCTTCCTTATATATGCTGATCTTCCAAAGCATTGATTCTTTCACTTAATGTCGAATAAAACACCTTTTCTTGTTCCAAAAACGCAGACTTATTCTCATCAACAGCACCAAGCGGATTTTCTATTCTTTCAAGTATCTTATTTATTGCGGCTAAGCAGCTTTCTTTTGAATTTCCAAATAAATCATCATGCAAGATGCTTTCATATTTGAGTTTCATTTTGATTCAACAGAAGAATTACCATTTCAATAAAACATAAAACCCAGGGAGAAATCCCTGGGATATAAGGCGAGTAAAAAATGCTGGTGTTTAATTGCCGAAAAATGCTGGAAATTAACTGCCGAAATTTGCTGGAAAATACTTGCCGTTTACATGGTTTTGAATTTTTTAGAACCACTGTAGAACCAATAACCAAAATATGTCCTTAATATGCCTTCCTTCATCCACCATCACATAATTATTGGCAACTAATAATATCAGTTTTCACTATATCATCATGAAAATTCATTTGTAACTTAATCCATACACTGATTGGGATCATCTTCTCTGCGACTTAGCACTTCATCCCAGTGTTCTATCACTTTCTTAGCTATAATTGGATCATACATAATGCCTATATTTTTTTCTATTTGTTCTCTGCAAACATTAGTATACATTCCTTTTCGGTATGGTCTGTCAGAAATCATGGCATCTATAGAATCAGCGATTGCAATAATCCTTGCACCAAGCGGAATATTTTCACCCTTTAGGCCATCAGGATATCCTTTTCCGTCATATCTTTCATGGTGCGACCTTACAACATCTGCAACGACCTCAAAGGACTTTGCATTCATCAGAATGTTATATCCCTGCTCCGAGTGGGATTTCATGATTTCCCACTCTTCATCATCTAATTTACCTTCTTTTAATAAGACACTATCCCTGATACCAATTTTTCCAATATCATGAAGATGAGCTGCAATATGATATATTTCTTTTTCCTCTTCATCAAGGTCCATGAGTTCACAAATGGTTTCTGTCATCTCCGCAACTCTGGACGAATGATGACTAGTATAGGGATCTCTAGCTTCAAGCGCAGAGATAATACATAATATCAAATCATGAAATTGAGATAAAATCTGCATAAAATCACCTTCTTTATCTACCACATTATAATCATCAAAAGAGAACTTAATATACCACCTACCATAAAAACTGGAATCATTGGCAAGCATACTTTTATATGAAACCATTTCTGATGGTATTCTTTATCCATATCTTCCGTTCCAGGGAGCCTAAGTCTTTTTATATTTGCAAATAACACCCAATCCAAAAAGAAAGTGTCCCAGAAAAATAAAACCAGCATATATAAATAGGAAAGCAATACTCCTCCGATAAAGTCAGCCGCACCAGCTATATGTAGCATCCACGCGAACACAAACATAAATGCAACCATAGCAAAAATCTTCTTGATTTTCATAATAGCTGTCATCTTCTCTTTTACTGCCTCTTTGTTCTGCGAACGATAATATGCTTCCTGAATCTCTGGTGGATAATCACTTATAAAGGTAAGTGGAGATATCAATAATAGTCCTATAACAAAAAACAAAAACAACAAACACATCACTGCTATTTCAATTAATATTATCGTTATATCCATTTTCATGGCTCCTTATACTTTCATTTTTACGTATTAACGCATGAAGTCGCATGCCTTTTCTAATCTCATATTTCTCAACAGTAAGCCCGGCTCTTTCACAGCATTCATATACGACCTTTCTGCTAGCCATTTGGTAGTCTCCATGGCCTGTAATACGTGCTAAAGGCAATTCAACATGATTAACAAACCACGAAACAACTATGTTGTCTGAAGTCATATCTCTTAGAACTAATCTTCCTCCCGGTCGCAAACATCTTTTGACGCTATTGAAGAATCCCTGTGGATTCGGATAATGGTGAAAGCTCATGGAACAAATAATCGCATCAAAGGAATTCTCATTAAAAGGAAAATTCTCACAATCGCCAACAACAAATGTAGCATTTTTCATATTTTTCTTTTTAGCCTGTTCAATCATAGCAGGAGTAAGATCAAGCCCTGTATAATGTTTGTCTGGATATTTTTCTGACAATAAAGTTATCATTGGTGCCGGTCCGCATCCAGCATCAAGCAAATCATTAAACTCCTCTCTTTCGAGTTCTTCTAAAATATCCGGATAATCCTTTTTGCATAGTTTGTACACACCTGCATGATCACTCTCATATAGACTTGCTGCTTTTGTAAATTCACGAATTGATAATTTTTTATATTCTTCGTTCTTCATTTCTCTTATTCTCCACTCTGCTGAGATCATATTATTCATCAATTTTTAGTTATCAATAAGCATTTTTGATAACTAACGAAATTAAAAAGGAGCCGGTCGGCTCCTTTAAATCAATTGCAATATTCACTTTAGATGTTTTCTTAATACATCTCATCAAGTATTTTCCTCTTTATATATGTTGTTAATTATAATATCAAAACTTTGAATTAGTTTCAACTAACTCCCATGTTTTTCTTTATATATTTCTTCGGGCAGATATCTCTATTTTCTTTTTCTATGCCATCTTCCAATTTTCAGATACATTCTGAAGCTGAATCATATGACTATATATTCCACCAATCTCTTTTAAGTACTCTGGTTTTCCGCTTTCAGCAACAACGCCATCCTTTAATACTACTATCTTGTCAGCATTTGCAATTGTTCTCATACGATGAGCAATGATAAGTACTGTTTTATTCTCTATAAGTTTTGATAAAGCCTCCTGGATAAGA
>JAZUIN010000132.1:0-2028 GCA_045642225.1 Lachnospiraceae bacterium
CAACAATGAAAGTACACCCTCAGCTGATGAATTTGCCTGAGCGAGCATAGATTGTCCTGCTTGCTGGAGTATATTATTTATTGAGTAGCTAACCATTTCTTTAGCCATATCGGTATCTCTAATTCGAGACTCAGCAGCTGATGTATTTTCAGATGTTGTATCGAGATTATTGATAGTGTGCTCCAAACGGTTCTGTACTGAGCCTAGTGTTGCCCTCTGCTCAGATACAAGATCAATAGCATTTTGTATTATTTGCATGGAATATCCAGCAGTCTCATGATCTCTAATAATGAGGCTCTGACGAGAACTGTAAGGCCCTTTTTTAGATATATCCGAAGCCCATTGTACCTTTTGACCAGCATATGCTGTTTGGGTTTCATCATTATTATCACCGATGTTATTTATTGTTCTATTTGCTGACAAAAAAGTATGAATATGAGAATTAACATTTCCTGAAGCATCAAGTATTGGGAAAACAAGTCCAAGACCGTGACAATCGATGCGTTTAATATTGAGTTCTATTGCCTGACCACTTAATGTGCCGACTTGCAAATTCTTTTCTTGGAAAGTGCCATCCAAAAGGTTCATTGTATTGAACTGAGTAGTAGATGATACTCGGTCGATTTCTCTTGCAAGCTGGTCAATTTCTAACTTAAGGTCAGCTCTGTCAGTAGAAGTATTTGTGTCATTTGCTGCCTGCACTGCAATCTCATTCATTCTTTGAAGCATAGCATGTACTTCGTTAAGAGCACCTTCAGCAATCTGTACAACAGAGATTCCATCCATTGCATTTGTAGAAGCCTGGTCAAGACCACGAATCTGGCTACGCATTTTTTCGGAAATAGCAAGGCCTGCAGCATCGTCTGCTGCTCTATTAATACGATATCCACTAGAAAGCTTTTCTGTAGATTTGTTTAATGAATTTTTAGTTATACCTAGTTGGCGATTAGAATTCATCGCCAAAAGATTATGCTGTACAACCATGAATAGTCCTTAAAATGTAAATAGTTTGAAAAATTTAATTAATTTAAATTAATACATATAATATATCGGTATAGTTCCCTTTTTTATTAGCTCATTGTCACATTCCACAAAACTTGATTTTAGGTGAAGTTTGTCATTGAAGAGGGGGAATGTTCTTAATTTTCCATAAAGCGGAAATTCAATATTTGTTCGAACTTTTGTTGTTAATACTATTTTTGGATTTTGTTAAATGGTATAATATATTTGAGAGAGATTTGGAAAGGCATAGATGATACTAGAGTTATCAATTACTTTTGTAAATAAGCAAGATACTTTATACGAAAATGCAAGATTTATCAAAGAGTTGGAAGGATATGAGACTGTAATATGTCATGGCAGTGTTGATTCAGCATTAATATATAACAATGAAGGCGAAGAGATAGTCCTTTCTGCTGAAATGTTAGCTACATTGCTGTGTAATACTCCATCTTATAATGGAGGGAATATTAGATTGGTATCTTGTTCTACTGGTGCGAATTCAAATGGATTTGCACAATCACTTGCAAATGAATTACAGGTCAATGTTATGGCTCCTTCTGAATCGATATGGATAGGATCCGATGGTCAGATGTTTATATCTGATAATGAGGTGCTAGCTCATCTTTGGGAAGAAGGAGAAAATGTAAATGAAACTGGCGAGTGGATTGTTTTTAAGCCAGAGAAAGGAGAATGCGTATGATTAGCTTAATACAATATGATGAGTTTGGACCTAATATGGGATTTGATAGTATGAGAAAACATTTTGCGGAAGTTCCATATGAAGGCATAGAAAAAATTGTTGATTATTTAGAGGCTGGAAAAAAGACTTATGCAAAAGCAGCTAGGGCTATCGATGTATTCTCTGGTGACCCGATTAATACTGAATATGTCGGAATGACAGATGGAGAATACTCATGGAATAGTGTTCTACCGTATTATGTTGAAAAATACAATTTAAGATTACCTGAACAATTTGAAAAAAAGGTTTTGAACTTATAATGAAAGATGCTCCTGATTTTTCGGGAG
>JAZUIN010000133.1:0-2223 GCA_045642225.1 Lachnospiraceae bacterium
ATCAAAATCTTTTATTCCTCAGATGCTTCTTCAATCCAATCATTAAAAATCTTTGATTCCTTAGAATTCATCCTATATACTCTCTCGGTATTAGTATAATCTGGAGGCATAACTTCAACCAGAACAATAATATCATCTCTATTTTGATTCACCGAAAATAAACCTTCCGCATCAAGTTGTATCATTGCATTTTCCATTGCAGATAAACGAAGTTTATATTCATCATCAAATTCCAAATCATTATATTTTCTGTTAATAAGCATTTGTTCAACTCTCTCATAATATTCTTGCTTCCAGCAACAATATGGAGAATCGGCATAAGACCACTTTAAATAATATTGATCATCCTCATTTTCTTTATGTAAGGCTTCAACTGACCATCCTGATATACAAGGAGTATTGGCCATACCATCCGTTACTAAAGTAATATAATAAAACTGCTCACCATTAGAAAACAAATCTTCTAAAACTTTTCTTGTTGCTTCTTTTATTTCTTTTGTAAGTTCTTCCTTAAAATCCAAACAAGTCTACCCCTTCTTAAACGATATAATCAGAATTTCTTTAGCCCATTATATCTATAGCATTAATACATCAATCTATATCCTTTTATTTCATATTTAGCCAACATGTCTGTAAACTTCCTGTTTCCGATGTAGCAGCCCGGACTCCGATAGAAATCGGCTTGTTTTTTCCAATAAACTGAACCTGAAAATCAGAAATTCTATCTATTTGATAGACACGCTTGCAACTTTCGCATATATAATTTTTCTCTCCTCCATCAATATATTTTGCAAAAGCATACTTATCATCACTTTGCACATAATAAAAATTCATATTTGTCTCCTTGTTTTATAATTTAGGTTTGGCTTTATACTGCCCGATTCCAGTAACATCCTCCATATACTGAAGTTGAGAGAATAAGTTGAACGATGCATGTCATTTTGACATGCACAGTATTATCAAAATCATCAAATCTTTCCTAATACACGATTTTTATATAGGTTCTGTTCAATTCCATCTATCGTAATGTATCCGCAAGAATGTATATATACTGGTTCTTGTTCGATTCTATTTCCATGAAGATCAACTAGATATCCACTCTCTTTAAGTGTTCCACCATCCGGTATATATTCAATTCTGTAAAATCCCACATCCAATAACTTTTCCGAATCGCTAATTGGCCTTTTTCCAACTGTAGTAAACTTACCGTTCTTCCATAGAGCATCCGTTACAATCCATGGCCCTGCTATAATATTATCTTCTGACAACTCGAAGAAAACTTCCTCCAAATTATCCGAAACCACATTCGTGATCATTACAATATAATTATTATTATCTATCATCGGCAGATTTTCCGTTTGGGCTAAAATCTTTCCATAGACATATCTATGTGTCGGAAGACATATGGCAAAAATGACTCCCTCTGCTAGTTCAGGCTTTCTACATCTTTTTATCGGAATAATATATTTATACTCTTTCGCCAAGTTTTCATATCCGTCTATCAGTTGCTTTTGTTCTTCGGTCATGAGATTGTACTCAGCCTGATTTCTTTTCTTTATTGGATTCACATATTGTTCCATTATTCCCCCATTTATTTTTCACTCCAATATGGAACGAATTATCAATTTAACTTACTATCTCAAGTTTAACAAGGTGTTTTGTTCTTCATCTGATATAACTCTCAAAGTATTTCCTCTTTTGCACTCGAGATAATAATTGCTCCTCATATATTATTTCAGCTTCGCTTCTTCACCTTTTTTTGATATAGCCATAGACTTAATCTTACTTCTATTAATAAAAAAGATTCCGAATGCATTAACTAATACTATTATCAATATTCCATACTTGAACATCTTGCTATTATAGTAATATAAAGCCAATCTTGATTTTCCATTCTGTGTTATTCCAATGATTTTATCTGATTCAGCATTCCAAAAAACATTTCTGGTTATTTTCACCTTCTCTTCTATCATTTCTTCAATAGAAGAAATATCTTTGTCAGGGAAAACAATATCTTTATCCAACCAAACAGCATCATCAGTACCGACTATATTAAGTTTAACCTTGCAATTCGATACAGCAACATTCTTTCCACCAACACGTCGCGAAGACTGAGTATATCCGATATCAGTAACTATCATTTCTGTTTTTGCATCCACCTTAATGTGAACACCAAACTGCAATAATAACGTGATTACAATAAAAATAAAGCATGTAATATCT
>JAZUIN010000134.1:0-2256 GCA_045642225.1 Lachnospiraceae bacterium
GAATTAGAATAATTCTAAATCGTAAATTAGTCAATAAAAAATAACTAAACAAATTATAAATTAAATATAAAATGATTATCACTTGCGGCATTCTAGTGTAGCTTTTTTATGAAATACTAATCCATCCTTATTTCCCACAAAAAAAGGACGACAAAATAAAATACCACAAATGGTATTTTATTTTGTCGTCCTTTACATTTCTTTTCACAGCCTATAGCCTTCGATTACTCCGAAACCGAATGACTACAGTGCCTTAAAAGCTTTTACTTTTCAGCTGCAAATAAACTAACATATATTTTCTAGATAATTGTCTTTCTTAAATCTACCACAAATAATGGTGATATGGTGTATTTTTTTCTTAATTCTTCCTTAAGTTTTTGTTCTACTATCAATTTCATATTGTTAATTGATATATTTCGGGAGATACAATCCGAAATAATACTCATTGTTTCTTTTTCAATATCTCCATTAGATATCATTTCACTAACACCAACCAGTGTGCTCTTTGGTGGAGCCGTCATGAGCTTCGATTTGGCATCAAAACATGCTGAAATGAATATAATTCCAGCTTCAGCCATCTTGTATCTCATGCTTACTATTGTGTCTCCATCTTCATTAACGATAAGTCCTTCTACAAATTTGGTACTACAATCAATTCGATTTGTAATTTCCGCCTTGTCTCCATCTAGTTCCAATACATCTCCGTTATTAATCAGTAAAACATTTTCCTTCGCCACTCCTGTAGCTATTGCTAAATCCCCTGCTGCCTTACGAATTTGATAATTCCCATGCGCAGGAACAACAAATTTTGGGGACAAGATGTTATATAAAAGTTTTATTTCCTCGGCACAAGCATGCCCTGTTGCATGAACATCTTGATAATAAATATTCGCCCCTTTTTGACTAAGTTTATTAACAACGCTATTAAACAGGTCACTGACACCTGATACTACTCCGGAACTAAAAATAATATTGTCACCGGCCTTTATTTGTAGTTTTTCGTTTACTCCTTCTACAACACTTGCCAAATATGTAAAAGATTCTCCATGATTACCTGTAGTAATGAATAGCAACTCGTCGTCCTCATATTCATCGATTTCATCTACTGAAATCAAAATGCCTTCCGGAAGCTTAATAATTCCATGTCTATCGGCCTCTTGAAGAATATGGAGCATTATATCTCCTTTAAGGATAACCTTTCTATTATTCATCTTAGCCAGCTGAATAATTTGCTGTACTCGATCCACATTGGACGCATAAACCGACACAAAAATTCTACCATGCCTGCATTTATCAAACAAAGAAACAAGCATCTGTGCAACCGCCATTTCTGATTTTGATGAGCCACTTAATGTAGCATTGGTACTATCCGGCAAAACAGCTAAAACACCCTTATAGCCAATCATTCCAAGTCTTTTTAAATCCGCAGTCTCACCATTAACCGGTGTATAATCAATCTTAAAATCACCGGTATGAACAATTACTCCAACAGGAGTATATATGGCCAGCATTACTGAATCCGGTATACTATGATTAGATTTAATAAATTCTATTTTGAATTCCCCAAGGATAATAGTATTCCCGGCTCTTATTACTTTTGTCTTAACATCTTTTATTCCATAATCTTTGAGTTTTCCTTGAACAAGAGCAATGGTAAGCGGAGTGCCGTAGATTGGAACATTCGTTTCTGAAACAACAAAGGGCAAGGCACCTATGTGGTCTTCATGCCCATGTGTCAATATTATTCCCTTAATCTTTTTAATATTATCCAACAGATAGCTAAAATCAGGAATGGTAGTATCAATGCCATACCTCATAGAATCCATGAAAGAAGCTCCACAATCAATTACGATAATCGAGTCATTGTACTCAATCACCATCATATTCATCCCAATCTTATCAAATCCACCAAGGGGTATTATCTTAACTGTATTGCTCATTACTTCTCCTGATCTTAATTTTAATTTTCTGCAAGCTTTCTCCCTAAGCATTCCTTATATATGGCAGTTTATCCATGCATAGTATTTAAAGCCGCAATGACATTATCCATGGTAAATGTCTTACCAGATCCAGTTACACCGAGTAATGTCTAAAACTGATTGCCTTCTTTAAATCCTTCTACCAACGCTTCTATAGCCTGGGCTGATCTCCTGTTGGTTTATATTCTGAATGTAACTTAAATTCCATAAAAAATAGCCTCCGAATACAGAGACTATTTTATCACATTATATAATTTTTGTGAAGAACGTTTGTTCG
>JAZUIN010000135.1:0-5521 GCA_045642225.1 Lachnospiraceae bacterium
AATGCAAATAATGAATCTGTATTCCGAAGTGGTTTTGTAAAAAGTGGAGAGAAGGTCAGTGTTACAACGCTAGATTCTTTCAAAGAGTATACAATTCAACTATTTGAAAAAGAGAAGGGGTTATCTCTTAGAGCAGATAGATTGATGAGGGAGTACAAGAAAAAGATTTATGCCTGGGATGATTTTATTGGTAAGTCCTTTAAGATTGACGAAATAGAGTATCTGGAATCTAGACTTGGTGTCGAAGAAGTAAAAAACCATAAATATACAAGTATGCGGATGGAGTTTGTAAAGCGACTTTCTCTGGATACATATGTGGGAAAAATATATATGGA
This sequence comes from Lachnospiraceae bacterium, assembly GCA_045642225.1. Lineage (GTDB taxonomy): Bacteria > Bacillota > Clostridia > Lachnospirales > Lachnospiraceae > RUG191. Next base: position 336 of record JAZUIN010000135.1, read on the forward strand.
TGGACATGCTAATTTACCACAGTTCCAGCGTATTAATCCATTGGAGATACAAATTGACGGTAATGTAATTGATGGGAAATTAGACGTCTCTGTAACTAAAGATGGCATGATGCTATCAGTGGAACTTAGTCGTTTTGGCTTATATCCAAGTTCTGATGATGGAATAAATGAGAAGGTGTCTGTATATACAATTGATATGGATGGGGTGAAATACGTATGAGTAAGATGAATTCTATACAGAAATCTAAATATATTAATAGCAGATACAAGGAGTATTTGAGATCTTCTTTTAAGTTTGGAAATGAGCAGTTACAATCGCTCTTCGAAAAACAACTTGATAGTGAAGGGTTGTTTAGAGGTCCATATGTCGATTTGAATTTACCGTTCAAGCGTGGAAAAAATATTAGGACTTTAGTAGATGAGGGTGTTGTTTGCAAGTCATTTTTGAGGCTTGGAGATATCAATTTTGATCGGCCTTTGTATTCGCACCAGGAAGAGGCAATTAGGCAAATTGGCGCCGGAAGAAGTGCAATTATTACAACTGGTACAGGTTCTGGTAAAACAGAAAGTTTCCTATTCCCAATTCTGAATGATTTGATGAAGGAAGTAGAAGATGGAAACAAAGAAGTAGGTATTAGAGCTATATTCTTGTACCCTATGAATGCTCTTGTAAACGACCAGATTGATAGAGTGAGAAGTATACTTTCTCAGTGTCCGGATATTACATATGGTTTCTTTACTGGTGAGACACCGGATACTGTTACTGCAAAATACAGACAGAAATATGGTGAAGAGAATGGCGCGGTTATTCCTGATAATGAGCTCCTTTCAAGAAAGGAAATACGTGAAAATCCACCACATCTTTTGTTTACAAACTATTCAATGCTTGAGTATTTGTTAATCAGACCTAATGATTATTCTATTTTTGAAACCTCAAGATTGAATAACTGGAAGTATGTTGTTTTAGATGAGGCACATTCATATTCAGGCTCATTGGGAATAGAGCTTTCTCTTTTGATGCGTCGACTTACTGGATTAGCTCCGAAGAAACCACGCTTCATATTAACCAGTGCGACTTTAGGTGAAAAAGGAAAATCTGAAAATGAAATCGTCGATTTTGCTAGAAGCTTAACATCAGTAGATACTTTTGAAGTAAGAGATATTATATTCTCAAAACGTATCCCTTTGGATGCAGCAAAGTTGGAATATGCTGTTAAGGGTGAAGATTATACGGCGTTAAAAGATAATGTAAACAATATAGATGAACTTCGAAAGATTGTAGGCAAATATACAAGAGTTAGCTCCGAAGATGCAAAGACCGCATTGTATGAATTACTGAGTAAAGATAAAAATGTATATTTGTTGTACAGCTTACTCACAAGTGGCAGTAAAAGCTTTGATGTAATTTACGATGAATATGGAAAAACGATTGCTGATACAGAGCTCATTGCATTAATTGATTTAATAAATATGGCAGAAAAGAATGGTATTGGATTATTTGATCTTAAGTATCATTCATTCGTTCGTCCTATTTCGGGTGCGTATATTACACTTGGCAATCAGCACAGACTTACGCTTACAAAGACCAATGCTATAGAGAATATGAAGGCCTTTGAAGTAGGTAACTGTAGATATTGTAGCGCTCCATATATTATCGGAAAAATACAGATTTCAGAAGAAGATGGTCTTCAGTATTTATATCAGAATAAAGAAATCGATATCTATGAGAACTATGGTCATAATGAGTTTGTAAAACTTGATTATTTCTTATTAGACAGTTCTATTAGTGAAGATGTAGACCCAGAAACTATTGAGGAATATGCAGTATGTTCTAAATGTGGTTGTATTCATCCTGCTAAGAATCTGAATGCAAGAAGATGTACATGCGGTGATGCTTATAAAACGATTTTATATCGTGTAAACCAGGCAAAGGCAAATGAGGAAGAAGATGTATTTAATAATATCAATCTTTGTCCTTGCTGCGGCCACAAAACAAAATCAGGAGCTGTAAAGGGACTTAACCTTGGTAAGGATGAAGGTACAGCACTTATTTCTCAGATTTTGTATGAAGCTATAGATGAAGGAGAAGAGAAAGCGAAGCAATCAGGTGGCCTTTCACTGAGAATGCGTCAAAGAGAGATTACGCCAGTACAGGAAGCAAAAACAAAGCAATTCCTGGCATTCTCCGATAGTCGTCAGCAGGCTAGTTTCTTTGCAACATTCTTTGAATCTAACCATGTGCGTATGTTAAGAAAGCGCCTTATCTGGAAAGTGCTTGAAGATCATAATTTTTCTGATATGAATGTTGATGAATTAGCAGCATACCTTACAGAAAAAATAAAAAAGAATGATCTATTCCATAATGAAATGTCAGCTCATAAAAACGCTTGGACCGCATTGATGGTTGACCTTTTAAGGGTTGACGGTATCTATGATGGTGAAGGCTTAGGTTTGTATTATTTTGATTTGGATTTATCGGATATTATGAATGCTTTCACCGAGGAAGATATTGCTGCGGAATTTGGTGAGTACAATATCACAAAGAAAGACCTTGAAAATGTAATGCAGGTTATTCTTGGTGTATTTAAGGTTACACCGGCGATTAATTATACTAAATCAACACTTACACCAGAAGAAAGAGCTGAGCACTTAGAATTCAGAAGATTCGACAACTTTGTGGCATTGCAGAATGCAAAATCTGTTGTAAATATTAAGAGCTTTTTGCCAGTGTCTGGAAAAGAAAATATGCTGGTAAGATATATAGAGAGAACCTTTGGATGCGATGATACTAAGGCAAAGGAAATACTAACTGTCTTGTTCCAGTTACTTGTAGATCAATCGCAAATGTCAGGTGTAGATCCGCTTATGATTAAGCACTCTACGAAGGAAGCATATCAGATTGATGTAAGCCGCTATATTGTTAAGAATTATAGGACATCAAAGTATTATAGATGTAAAAAGTGCGGAAGATTAACACCATACAATGTTCATGATATTTGTGTACAAGACCAGTGTAAGGGAACATTGGAAGAAGTTAATCCGGATGAAGCACTTAAGAGCAATTTTTACCGTTCTCAGTATAAAGAGAAAAAGATTGAAAGCATCGTAGTAGAAGAGCATACAGCTCAGCTTGATAGAAAGAAGGCAAAGCAGTATCAGTTAGAATTTAAGAGCAAGAATATTAATATCCTTAGCTGTTCAACAACATTTGAAATGGGTATTGATATCGGTAACCTTGAAACTGTATTCATGAGAAATGTACCACCTTCACCGGCCAACTATGTTCAGAGAGCAGGACGAGCAGGTAGACGTAAGGATAGCTCTGCATATATTCTGACATATTGCGGAACTGGTTCACACGATTATACATATTTCATGGAACCTGAGAAGATGATTTCAGGTGTAATCAGACCACCTTATTTCAATGTATTAAATAAAAAGATTATTGTAAGACATTTAATGGCAACTTGTCTGGGATACTTCTTTAGAAAGAATCCTCAGTATTTTGACAAGATAGATGCTCTTGTATTTGGTGATGGAGTCGAAGCCTTTAAGGCATATGTGTCTAGTCACCCTGAAGACTTGAATGAGTATATTAATACAAAGATTTTGCCGGGTGGAGTTTATTCTGATTACCGCGATTTCAAGTGGTTTGATGAAATGGATGGAACCGATCAGAAGATGGAGCATTTTGTTGAGTACATCAAGGGTTTGGCTAAAGAGTACGATGATGCAATGAAAGCCGCATTAGCTGAGGAGAAATATAGAGAAGCTGATTACTATAAGAAGCTGGAAGAGGCATTGCACAAAGAAGATTTGATTAGTTCATTATCAAAGTATTGTGTAATTCCTAAGTATGGGTTCCCAGTTGATGTAGTTGACCTGGAAATATATAGAGAAGGTATCAAAGATAATAGCTATGATCTAAGTAGAGATTTGAGAGTGGCTTTATCTGAGTATGCGCCGGATTCAGAAGTAATTGTTGATAAGAAGAAATATACATCAAAGTATATTACTCTTCCTAAAACATCTTCATTTCCTAAGCATTATTTCAGAACCTGTCCAAACTGTCGCAAGGTCAATGTTGCAGTAGTGGATAGATCTGATAACTGTAAGTATTGTGGCGAATCATTGGCAGCAGTACCGGCAGAATTCTTTATAGAACCTGTTAATGGATTTAAGACTGGTATAACAAAAGAGAGTACCAGAATGAAGCCGCGTAGATCATACGCAGGTGAAGTTTCATATCTCGGACAGGGAAAGAAAGACGATGTTAATTTAAGAATAGGCAGATATTTTACTATTGAAACAAGTTCTGAAGATAGACTGCTTGTTATGAATAAATCTGATTTCTATATGTGTCCAGTATGTGGTTATAGTGACATTGTCAAATCGAGACATGGTAATGATTTACCTAGTATTTTGAAGAAACACACAAACTACAAACAGCGCGATTGTAGCTGTGAAGATCTTGATAAGTTGAAGTTAGGACATACATTTGAAACTGATGTTGCAAGATTTATGATTCCTATGCTGGATGCAACTGAAAAAGATGGATATGCAAAAGCACTTTCATTTATGTATGCATTCCTTGAAGGAATTAGTAGTGCCCTTGGTATCGAGCGTAACGATATTGATGGTGTGCTCGAAATGAATCAGGAAGAGCAGAGTTTCGACATTCTTATATATGACAATGTTCCTGGTGGAGCAGGTCATGTAAAACGTTTGTTAGATAAGGATGCTATCATTAGATCTTTAAAAGCTGCGCTTGTAAAAGTATCACAGAGTTGTTGTGATGAGAATACGTCATGCTATAACTGCTTGAGAAATTACTACAACCAGATGCAGCATAATAAATTGAGAAGAATCTATGCCAAGACATTGATTGAGAGTTTATTAGGTGCTGAGAATGAGAAAGCAGAACGATTCAGCGCATCCACTGGCGTAAGAAATAGTGGTACTGGTTCAAGACGATCTAACTACAATTATGTAGATGATGGTGTTGAAAGAAACGACTCGCAGAAGTCTTTGGAAGAGTTATTACAGTTTACAGATGATGAGGGAGTAAAGGCTGGAATTAACAAGCTTATAGAATATGCAGGAAATGCAAATTATGAGCATCCACATACAGATGAAAGTATACCTGTTGATGTGTCTGTATGGCCTGATCTGTTTTGGCCTCAGTC
>JAZUIN010000136.1:0-2273 GCA_045642225.1 Lachnospiraceae bacterium
GCCTGTAATAAACTCACAGACTTTTGTTGTAGATATTACAAGTCCTGCCATCATTCCACATGGATATACCTGAAAAATCAACGAAAGCCAAGCTGACACCATTGTCACAATCATTCCTGAATTTAAATCAATCCAAAGATAGGAAATCATAGTAAGTATCATATAAATACAGAAATGAATAACTGCATATAGCGGTTTCCGATATAAAATTGACAATACTGCAATTGCTACTACAAGTATCCCTTCATGTATAAGATTTTTTGCCATCGTCGCGATTATCACAGTCAGAATAATCAGTATTAATTTTGTTCTTGGATCCAATCTAATAACTGGTGTTTTTATCTCTCGATCCATTATTTTGTAATACCTGCTTTTTCAAACTGTTTTCTCAATAATTTACTTCCTGCAAAAGCACTTAAAAATGCAATTACCAAGGTTCCAACATACATGATGATGAGCATCTGTGTTGTCGCTGCATTTTTCATGGTGTCAATGTAATCCTGCGAAGTTCCGTTCCCTATCATGAATCTCGCCCAGCTTTCTGAATTAATATAGAAAGCAAGATATGTACCTGTGCAGCCTAAACTGAACACCATGTAAGACAAAATATTGATTTTCTTGCTCTTATACTCTCCTGCTCCCGCCACAAAATCTGCAAGTATAGAACAAATAGCACTTCCGAGTGCCATTGCCCAGTGCATACCAGTTATAAGCACAAGTGCTGCGATGATCAGCCCTACTATAGAAAGTGCTCCTCTTTTTGGGACCTTCGCAACCAACAGCATATACACTGGTCCTGCCAATACCGCTGAACCTAATGGGAAATAAAATGTCAACGCTGGATTAACAGCAAAAAATGCTCCACCAATAGAACATGCAAGCATCAACAATGCTCCAAACACACCCATCACAATACAATCCTTTACCTGCAATCCGTTTTTCTTTTGATTTGTACTTTTTTTACTACTCATATTTTTCTCACCCTTCTTGTATATAGTCATACAATTTCTCTTGTTTTTTTCTTTCTGTTAGTATAAACTAACCATGTGGATTGTATGATTTTAGCCATTCCTTTGCAATAGTGATAACCGGTCTGTGTCTAATCTGTATGAAACGGCGTCCGAAAGGTATGAACAAACTAATATAACTGGTGGTATGATAAATGAAACAGAATTTTAAAGCTGAATTTCAGGAAGAAAAGGAACAATCCGTAAATATGATATTAGAAAACAGTGGATTTAAAAGAATTGAAAATAAAGACAAATACCCATCACTTGGTACGCTTTATAAAGTACCTGAAAAATATGCAGACGGATATTACTGGATATATGAAGAAAAGGATTTATTCAATATAAAAATACATGACTTTACTTATCATGAAGATACTGTTTTTAAACTTTCATCAGGTCAGTGGCCAAGGTGTCTTAATATTACATACTATGAATCAGTGTCCGGTGAAGAACTAACTCCATACCGACACTTAACTCCTGGCTGTGTCAAAACTTTTTTTGGTGGCGCCAATGAATTTCACTGTCTCTTTCACAAAGGAATTCCACTTGTTTCTATCGGTATAGAAATATTCCCTGCCTATTATGAAAAATATTTACAGGACATGTTTCCAGATGAATCAATGGATCCAGCAAAAGCCTTTCATTCCATCGATCAGACATTAAATTTTCCAGAGCTAATCACTTTGCTCAAACAAATCTCTAACTACAAAGGCAAGGGTGCCAGTGCAAAGCTTTTTTATCGTGCCAAAGTAACTGAAGCAATCAGTATCATTATGGAACGTGAGCGCAAAGGGATCACAGAAAAAAAAGCCCTGTCCCCAGAGGACGAGCTTTTGATTTCCAATGTAACTAATTATATTCAGGATCATTTTAACTACCATATTTCATTAGAGACTCTTTCAAAAATATCCTGCATGGGTTCCACTAAGTTAAAGAAAACCTTTAAAGAAGTACACCATATGAGTATCACCGAGTATATTAAAGAAAAAAGACTTAACTATGCAGAAAGTCTGCTCACTACCACTGACCTTACTATAGAACAGGTTGCAAGCTCAGTTGGTTATCAGAATTCCGGACGCTTTGCTTCACTTTTTCATGAAAGATGTGGATTGTATCCCGCTGAATATAGGAGGATGACAAAATAAAGTCTTTCCTATCCTACCTTTCTTACCAAATCATACATAAAACTTTGTTCATCCAACTTTCTAATATTTACAAGACTTAACCCAAGATGCTCATATTTATCCTTCTTAAGCTTTGCAT
>JAZUIN010000137.1:0-26184 GCA_045642225.1 Lachnospiraceae bacterium
GCAAAAAGGGTGAGAAGAATTAATCCTCTCACCCTTTAGCTCACTTATTGCTCAAAAGTTAACCCTATTTTCTAAAAATTTTTTCATTTTTTCCTTTGCAGTATCAATAGAGTGCTTTATCGCCACTTTCGAAGTTCCTTCACTATCTGCTATTGACTGCAGTGTATATCCGTAAAAGTAGTACAAAACCGTTCTGCGTCGCTGTGTTGCACTTAACATTTCTAATGCCTCCCACAGCATTTCATTTCTCATTTTATGTATAGCTTCAGTTTCAGCATCTGTTTCGTATGCTTTGCAGCAAATATCCAGTGCCTGCTCGCTGTTCAACAGCTTATTCACGTGTCTTTCTCTTTCGTTAATTTCTGAAATATCCTCTAATTCAAACGATGAGAACAACTCATACAATTCACTTGTGAGCTCTATTTTTTGCTGAACATTTTGACCGTCTTTAAAGCACACATACGGTTTTCCATTCTCAATTTCTAACGAATACGGATTATCCTTAGATTTTTTCCTTTTGGGATGACTTGCATCCATTTATTTTTCCTCCAATCGTAATTTTTGAAAAACGATTGGAGGTACGGCGGTGCTCTGCCGCTATGCAACAAAAAGGGTTCTCCTGTGAAACGAAAAATGCGCACATGCAAGTTCACATGTGCGCATTTTTCATTTAACATCTATTTAATAGTGATAAATGCATCAAAGCAAGTATTCTATCTGCAAATAATTTACTGGCTAAATACTATAATTATCGGAAGGCAAGAAGCTGACAATCCCGTTCTACAATATATATGTCTGCAAACTCTCAAGCATGGACATATATTGTGTTTAGCAGCATCAATTACCACGTCAAAAAGCACATGCCCGAAAAACGAGCATGTGCTTTTTATGTATATGACTGATTGTGAACAAAGTAAGACTACATCGTATTTTGTCCAAGTACTAATACGTTGTTTCTTGCTAATGATAGTCCCTATTACTTAAATTTCCATCAAATTGGTAAATAAATATTTAAAAAATTTTTGTTGCTGCCCATTTATGAGCATAATCTCTTGTTATTTACTTTCAATACAAGTTTTTCAATTTTCTAAGATAATTTTGTCCCCGAATAAGCATATAATGTCATATATAATATAAAGCACATAGGCTTTAATATTTTGTGCTTTTAATACAAAAGGAAAGAGAGAAAACACAATGGGCATGTATACAAAGATTTACCTAGACTATGAAGAACGCAACCGAATTAACACAGGCTTAAAAGAATTAATTACATTTGTTGGTATGTCGCTTTATCCTTGGAAAATCGAAGATGATTTCGGCATCAGCAACGAGAAAAGTGCAGAATTTTTCTATAAATACGGAATTGAAATAATCAACTCAAAATTACACAAAACAAACAAAACGGCTATGAAATCACTCATTTATGCCAGCAAGGCCAAAGTTCTCGCAGATTTTGACAGCAAGTGCGGAAAATATGTATGGCGAATTCACAAAACAAAAGCTAAAAAAATTTTTCAAAAGATTTATGAGATTATAACTTATTCACCGTATTCCAGTTGTCCATACACTTCAGATAAAGAGCAACTCACAGAAACTCTAATAAATGTATATAATTCTATATTTAAGCAAGATAAGGCTATCAAACAAAAAGGATCGCAAATCGTTGGTTACCCTTATTATCCAGAAATTGTTCATGTGCTAGGGACACGAAAAAGCGGGTACAAACCTGATGATGGATATACTGAGCAAGACATAAAGACTTTAAATTCAGTAAAACCAGCAATTGAACTCTTTGATAGATTTAAAAAATGATTATTTAGCAGCAACATCAATATAATAGGTGAAAAAATATGAATATTAACGATTGGCAAACCATACAGACAAGAAATGATATAAAATATATCAAGCGTGTCCTGCCATTAACTCCTTCAGTAAGTTGGTCAATTATCATAGAAATATTTTTAGTACTTCTATCGTTTACTCTTGACAAATGTCTTGATCCTCAAATTGAAGCAAATTATATATGGATAATAGTTGCTGCTACCGGTATTGTTGTTCCAATAGTTATAGTGATAATTGGGAGAATAAACACAAAGAAAAAAGAGCGTATCTCAAAAAAGGTTATTAATTCGCGTGAGCTAATTTCACTTTTTGATGATGAAGTTTGTTATTTGATTATGTCTGCAAAAGAATTTTATTCAAACTTTAAAAATGCTGCGCTAGTAAATAATAAGCAGGATGCTTTGCTTGCTGAATTCTACTACATAGAAGCCAGCTACTATTTAAATAAGGCGACAACACTAATAGTGCAAATGAAAAACAATTTGTCATGTGTAATAACTGACGATCCCAATTGCACAGGTAAAATATCGTGTGGACGGCTAGCTAATGCTATTAGTATTATTTGCACCATGTATGAAGATTTGAAAAATCAAGTCAGACAGGCAGAAACCTTATTACAATCGTATGGAGTTAAAATAGATTTGGAACAAATCAAAAGCCATGAAGAGTATATTACTTCATTTGTAGATAGTTGTGGAAAAAGTTTTGGTATTGACAACTATCCGGCTTCTGACATGCTATCATGAATGTCTCCTACACCGTCCCGAGGCTGTCCAGAGGATGCAGAGAAGCAGAGTATTTATTGTCCAATTTTGATCGGTGGTAGACACATATATTAAAATTGAGTTGTCAAGCAAGCTTTAAAAATGCGGTTTTCAAGTCCGCCTCAGACCTACAAAAAATCTCTCTTTTTTATACTACGAGAGAGGCGCGGACTCTCTACAACCAGCTTTTAAGGCTTATATCTGTAGTTGAAAGCGCTTGATTAATTCTGGTTTTTGAGGCTCTTCGCTGATTTTTTGTCCCATTTAGAGGCTAAAAGAGGACTACTTGGTAAAACTATCAAAGCAACAAAAAAACCTTGGGTTCACTTAGATCCCAAGGTTTTTCGATGCGATATTAGCACCAAACGCAGCAAATCAAAGGGTATTTGTAGTAAAAAAGAGATAAAAATATATTATTATACTATCTTATTCTGTTCTGCCTGAATACAGACCAACATTTTATCTAGCAGTTTTTGTTGAATCGCAAACAATTGATCTTGTATGCTTGTAAATCCGGCAGTGTCTTCTGCTCTGAAATCCTGATAGGCTGCTTGAAACTGCGCTGTTAACTTCAAATGATCTTGCGAATGTCGATACACTTTTGCTCGATACAATACCGAAAACAGATCTGGGTATATAGATGAAAATTCATTCCAAAAATATTTAGCTTTTCCAATACTTTTTCCATAATTCTCAATTGATTCAATGAAGCAGCGATTAATCACGTTTGTAAAGGCAGAAAATGTAGCATCATCAGTTACTTCTGAAAGCTGGACAAACCTATCTGCTTCTGGAAAAGACTGATCTCCAAAGAGTTTTGGCATTGATGACCGAGCAATAGCGGCTTCTAATTGACGCATGTCCTGAATAATTGTTTTGACGCGAAGAGAAACCCACTTTGAACGTTCTTCTAAAGGAATAATCCTGTATGTTGTTGATCTGCCTTCGCGCTTTGCGCGCTCGGATGCAACAAATTCTGCCGCTACGGGTAAGCGCACACTTGGAACAGTACCAGAGTTTTCGATTAATCCATAATCATATAGATGTTTTGTGAGTTCAATTGAGGATGAAAGCTCAACGAAGTCGGCAATCTGACCGGACGCAAGCATTTCAAACATTTCATATTCATCTTGGTAAAATTCTTGTAATTCGGAAATAATATGTCTAAAGTAATATACTAAATCAGCATTTATATTCGTAATGTTTTGTGTAATGTCAGCACGCGTGATAGTAACCGGGCGATTACTTTCTGAGAAGTACATATTTATCTTACTGCATGCTAATCTGGTTAGCATTGGGTGCCCGCCATACTGCGTGTAAATATAGTCAATAGCGTCATGTTCAAACTTCAATCCCATTCTTCGGCCTAGTGTCCTTATCATATTTCCGGATTCGTATGAGGTAAAACCTGTAAGGTATTCAGATTGAACAATACCAAACATGGGATTCTGTATTTTTTTGTCGTTAACAGGTATAGAATCAATTTCAGCTACGCTTGCGTTTACTCCTGCGACAATGAAAGTCAAATTTCTATAAGTACTCTGTATAGACCAAATAGTCTGCCAAAAGTCAACAAATTCCGTTTTCCAATGGTCATCTAACGGCGCAATAAAAGAAATGTATTCAATTTCGTCGAAAACTATAATGAGTTTTTTACTCTTTGCTGCCGCCTCTTTTACCGCAGAACGCATATTCTTTATTATCGAGATTGCATCATGCTCTTGTTTTGCTGCTATTCCAATACGATTACATATATTCGAATAAATCTCATACATGAAATCTGACCAGTGGAGTTTGCGGAATGACGGAGATTTGCAGTCATAGAAGAACACTTCACCTAATTTTTGCTCCGATATTATTCTGTTAAGCTTATATAGGAGAGAAGTTTTCCCTGTTTTTCGAAGTCCAAATATTCCGCGATTCTCTCCGCGTTTTATTGAATCAATGTAACGGGCAACAATTTGCTGTCGCCCGAAAAAATAAGTGTCATCGTTTAATGGCAACGTGTAACCAAATAGATCTAATCCGAAAAAGTACTTACGTAGTTTGTTGCGAACATACCATGAATCATTTTTATTTTCAGATACTTCTTTTGCCGAGAAAGGAACTATGATTCTCACTATTTCACTGCTGGCAGAAGTTTTTATCCAGTCCTCAACATCGTTATCATCTGATAACAAGAAACAATTCAGTGCGTCGACTCGACCTGCAAACGGGTATTGTCTATACAATTCGTCTATCGCCTGAATGGCTCGTGCTTCCATATGATCATATGGAGAGTAAATAAGCATAATTTCTTTTTCAAATCCAAAAGATTCTTTCATATAAGCCTCTGGCTTTAAGATGTACGAATATACAGTAGTATTTGAAATATGCTTTTCCGATGCAAAAGTTATATCAAATCCGTGGAGGAAAATCTTTACCATATTAGCATTACCATTGTGGTTATTAAAGAAAGCACTCTGAGCTTCCTGATGAATGATACCCATATGTCTGTATCTCCAATCTTAGTAAAATGTAATCAAAAATCGTGTCGGGTAAGAAACTTCTATTATTTATAGCTCATATAATTATTTCAATGCAACTTTATCCGTTGTAGTGAACATCAGAATTAATGACCTATTTCTAATAATTCTAAGTCTTTTCTTTATTTATATGTCCTCAGATAGTGATTTGAGGACACCTTCCTCTTTTTTGTTTACATCAAGACATAATTTGACATGCTAATGAGAAAGCAACCCATTGATAACGTGCTTGGCAGAGTTTTTATTTCAAAACAACATCATGGTTGTAAAATGCGCTCCTATGGCAGCGGAAGGCTGCCATAGGAGCGCATTTTTGATCACATGTATGGCCAAGTTACACGGAAACAACGAATAATACAGAGGCAAACTAAATTATCTTTCCAACGTAGAGCTCTGAAGGGTCGTAATATCTGGTCTGCAGGTAGTAGAACCCAGTTTCTTTGTGGTTGTAGTGCCTACAGCACCAATTTACCATCAAATTGGCAAGTGGTCAATGATGTGTTTAATTGACTGTTTGAAAAGAGCAGATAGGCTTTTCGCCTATCTGCCCATATAAAATCAGTGCTTATTCTCCTCCCACGAGTAGTCTATAATGCTTTTTTGCCTAAATTATTCCCCACTTTTTTCTGTTAGTACAATTGCCCATGCGGTTAATACCGAGCTGATAGCCCCAATGATTATAAGCGATTTTGCAGAAATCACAGTCTTCAGATACAGTATACTGATTGCCATGACAATCAGCAAAAACACAATAACGATAGTCCAACTGCTTCTGTGGTTATTATCCGAAGCGGCGATGTTGTCCTCTACTCCGCGAATGCGGTTACAGTAGTTTTTGATTGCTTTCCTGTCGCGACTGACAGCAAATATTGAAACCAAAATCACAAGCAAGTTCGGAGCGAAAAAGAGCAAAAAGCTAAACCACTTGACTGTCTGCAATAATACCTCGGCATTCGAAAAACTGTCGTTAGATGATACAAGGAACAGAATCCCCGCAAACTCAAAAACAAGAAACAGCGCAGTAAATATGACCAGCATTTTCATATCTTTCCTAATGATTGAAATGTCTTCTTCGCTGCTTGGTATGATGTCTCTTATCTTGTTGGTGTGTCTTAACTCCACGGCACAGAGGCAAGACCAGAATACAATCATAATTATTAGAAGCAATTTTCCCATTTGTTTTCTCCTATTCTTATTCTATCCGTCATTAACAGTTCTCCATAATCCGTTTAAAAGGAGCTCTCCAAATTCTGTTGCACTTTGTGGTATATAAAACTCCACAATTACATATCCGTTATTCTCATACATAGAATGTAATTCTATGAGGGATGAAGTAGTAGTGGCAGTAGAACAGCCCTCAGCTCCCAAAAGATCGAGAGTCTTAAGCGCATTAAAAAACGCCTTAACGTCTGACACATTTTCCACTATTTTTATTGCCGTTTTAACGCCTTTGAAAACTGCCTTAGAAGCAATGAAATAAGATATAAGATTTGCGCCATCGAATGCAGCCATTGCGAGATCATTGCCTAATACTATCGTTATGCTTGTATCATTAAATGTTATTTCTGTTTTTCTGGTTCCCTTTTTGGGATTGTCTTTTGGAACGCACTCTTCTTCTCTGCAAAGAAATGAATAGAACCCATCGGGATCGTTGCGGTTTACGGTGTTGTTCTCACAATAGGCAAACAGATTAGTGCCAAGGAGTCCGCTGTTTAGTTGTCCATCTGCGTTGATAAATCGACAGATTGCGGGGTCATAATATCTGCTCTGCAGGTAGTAGAAACCAGTTTCTTCATCGTAGTAGTACCCACGAAACAACTATACAATCCAATTTGTTTAAAGTCAAATGCAGATTAGTATTAAATGCCTTTACATTATATATGTCCGCATACATCTATTTGAGGACAACAATAAAAAGCATTTGTATTTAATAAAAGCGCATGTTTATTAGATTTTACATGTGCTTTTTCTATATTTGTTCTGCTTACAAGAGCACCTTTTCCGTTTGCAGAGCAGTGTCCTGTAAAATAACTAAAAAAAATCTGTAATTTTGCATATAAATGTCCTATGTTGCATTGTTATAAACATAACAATGATGAGGGCGGTTAGAATATATGTATTTTTGTACATATGTTTTAGCTAAAACAACAGACACATAAATGAAAGGAGACACAAAATGAGCACACGACAAATTAGATGGAAAAAGCTTATCTCTCTAATACTTATACTTGTAATGGTATTTCAGCTAGTACCCATGCAAGTACTTGCAGAGGAGGCCAAAAGTGAGACCATTGCTGAAAACACGGGCAGCGATATTCAATTATCTCAGTCCAAAGATGAACTAAGCGAAAAGCTGATTGTTGGTGAAATTACCGAAAAGCGTGAAGAAAATGTTAAGCATTTTTTGAATGAAGATGGTAGTTTTACTGCAGTTAAGTACTTTAAACCGGTTCATTACCGTGTAAACGAAAGCGAAAAATGGTGCGATATTGATAACTCACTCTTGTTGAAATCAACTAAATCAGATTCCGACAATGCAGCTGTTTATGCACCTGTTAGTTCTCCTTTAAATGTTGAACTAGCTCAGCACTATTCTTCTGAAAAACCTGTTGTATTTAAAAGCCAGGATTATGAACTCTCATGGTCATACGAACGAGTTGCAGTAGGAACTAATTCGGATAAAGTTGTCGGAAGTATAAATAATAGCACCACTACCGAAATCCAGAGTAACGCAGCTAATGACATCGTTGCTAAGAAAATTGAAAAGTCTTCATCATTTGAAGAAAAGCAAGGTAATGAAAAATTTATAGATCTTGATTCTTTATATGATGGTATTGTTTATTGTGATGTATATCCAAATGTTGATATTGAATACATTATTGACTCCGTATATTTTAAAGAGAACATTGTTCTAAAGAACAACTATGCCAAGACTGAATATATAGTAAACTACAATGTGGGAGACCTTGTTGCTGAGCAAATTGATGATCATACAATAGCTTTAAAGGACAAAGAGGCCTCCACAATTTATGAAATATATGCACCATATATGGTTGACTCATCCAATGAAACAAGTGAAAATGTAATTCTTAGCATTCTTAGTCAAGATTCTGGTGTAGTAAAAGTAATAATAAAGGCTGATAGCACCTGGCTAAACGACGAAAAAAGAGAATACCCAGTTAGAATTGATCCATACATTTTAGAATCTGTTCAGAATTACAATCAAGATGGTACTGCAATATACAAGCCTCAGACAAGCGGAAGCTATCCATATGGTAGTTTGGTAGTTGGAAATGATAGAGGTGCATATTATAGCAAGTCAAAAGCCTATGTTGAGTTTACACTTCCCACACTGACTGCTGGTGACATCGTTGTTGAAGGTATACTAGGACTTGCTCAGTATAGTGGCACAGCGGGTTATTCACATGTTGGAACGCCAAGTATGCAGATTAATGCATACCGTGTTACTTCAAATTGGACAGAATCATCTATAAGGAGTTCAACATACTATAATGGCTTGCCAAGTATCGACGATACTGTTATTGACTATGTAAATGTAAGTAGCAGATCTTCAATAGGTTTGGTTGAATTTGATGTATCTAAGCTTGTAAAACAATGGTATGACGGGGTAGCCAACTTCGGTATTTGCTTAATGGCAAATAATGAAAACGATTATGCTGTTGCAAAATTTATTGCATCTAATAATCCTTCATTTTCAGGCGGAGAGCCTAGATTGGTAATACGCTATTTGAATAGCAAGGGATTGGAAAATATTTGGACTACGCACAGCCAAAGTCTTGGAGAAAGCGGAGCGGCACATATAAATGATTATTCCGGAAATTTAACATTTGTTGCACCTATAATTGCAACAACAGGTAATAAAATGCCTGTATCATTATCATTAGTATATAATGGCTCTCAAGGGGCAAATAGCATTAATCTTCCTTCAACGGTTGGTTTAGGATGGAGATTAAATATTCAAAATAAAATTCTAATTATTTCACCAACAAGTAACGAAAATGACTTGAACACAAAACTTTATAACGCGGGCTATCGGTTCATTTACGACGATGAGGATGGTACTACACATTATTTTAAAGAGGATGCAGATTCAAATGGAGTATATAAAGATGAAGACGGTCTTGGAATAACAATCCAGCAGACTTCTACAGATCCAAGTCCAAACTATGAAAAATATACAATGACATTTGAAGATGGAACACAGCTTATTTTTACTAGTAGAGGATGTTTGAGAAAGGCAATTGACACAAATGGAAATTATTACGAGATAAAATATGCTGAAACTAGTCCAGGTGAAACTTGGCGCATATCAAAGATAATCGATGGAGCGGGCAGAGAAATTGTGTTTACTTCAAACACTGAAGGAAGGATTGAAACAATCAAAGATCCCGCGAATCGTGTAGTAAGCTTCTTATATACTGCAGGCGGTAAACTGTATCAAATCAATTATCCAGACGGGACATCTACAGCATTTACATATTCTGCAGCTACTAACCAAATGCTTTCCGTACACAGTAGAGATGGAAATTGGCTAAAGTATTCCTATCAATCTTCAGGTGACGCGGCATCAAAGAATAGAGTAGTAAAAGTCGAAGAGTATAGCAGAAACGATAGTGGAACATTTAGTTCAGCAAATCGCGGCAACAGCATTTCCATAGATTATCAGTCAATGAATCGTACCGTGTTTACGGATAATAAGGGCCGTAGTGAAGCCTACACGTTTGACAATTGTGGACGAACAATTAACATATTTGGGGCGGATGGAAATGCAATTAAATACTCTTATGAAGATGCATCAACAACTAACGATAAGGCAAACACGCTGACTTCTGTAGCGGCAACAGAAAGATTTGTAGACAATCTTCTGATCAATCATAGTTTTGAAAATGATTTGAACAGTTGGAGTGGTACAGCTGATATTAGTACATCCGAGAATTATTTAGGCAATAAATCTGTCAAAATAAATGGTAGCGGACATATTACACAGACTGTTTGCGTGGGAGCTGATTACTACACACTTTCAGCCTATGTTAAGGGTACATCAAGCAACTCAAAATCCAATATCGAAGTGAAATACTATGACAATGCTGGAACACAAATCCGCACGGACGCATCACCTGAATTTGAACTAGCAAATAATTGGACGCGCATGCATTACACATTCAATGTTCCTAACAATGCTACAACAGTACGTGTTGAAATCAAAAACTGCGGAACAGACGATATATGGATTGACTGTGCTCAGCTTGAAAAAGGAAAAACTGTAAATGCATATAACCTGATTGAAAATGCGGGTATTGAAAACGTAGCTTCAACAGCATGGAAAAAAACAAATTGTCAAGATAGTGACACGTACGGGAACACGAGTGAATACGGGAGAAATTTGAGCATATATGGAGATGGCGCTACAGACAAGTACTATTACCAGAAAATATATATTAACAGGCCTGCAAAAGACCTACATTTCAACCTAAGTGGTTATGCATACGCAAGTTCTGTTCCGCTTTCGGATGACAGATCTTTCAGCCTTGATATTTCAACTAGGCTTTCTAATGACTCAACACAAACAACTTATGTCGAATTCAATCCGGACTGCACAAACACATGGCAATATACGTCTGATGTGCTAGGATACCCAAATGCAAGTGACGATATAATAGTTGATTTCATATGTGTTGTTTGCCGTTATAAAAATAATGCTAATGATGCTAGTTTTGACCGAATTCAGCTAAATATCGATGAGACCGGTGTCGCATATACCTATGACGAAGATGGAAACCTTATAAGTGCAAAAGATAATGCTGGACGTAATGAGACATATGACTTTTCCAATGCGCATGAATTGACTAAGTTGACTTCATCAGATAACAAAATCTACGAATTTACATATGATAGTGAAAACGGAAATAGCCATCAGCTCGTAAAAGCAAAGTCAAATTCTTCGGGCATAGAATACAACTTTGAGTATGATGATTTCGGGAATGTTACTCAGACAAGACTTGATAGCTCAAGCACATCAATGAATAAGTATATAAAGACATTAAATGCTTATGATTCTACCGGCAATTATCTATATTACACTTCTAATGATAGAGGCTACAAAACATACTATCAGTATGATAGTAACAAAGGAACATTACAGTCTGTTAAAGACAGTAATGGGAATTATACTTACTATACATATGACAACAATAATGACCGTCTTTTGACGGCAAGCGATCATTCTTCGCCTACTTCTAGCGGAGCAAGCACGGTAACATATGGATATGATAACAGAGGCCAACTGTCAACTGTTATATCTCCTAGTACCACATATTCTTTTGGTTATGATAATTGGGGAAATAATACGACTGTTTCAATAGGCAATCGCACCCTTGTAACCAATACATATGGTCCAAACAACGGCCTGCTTACAAATAGTACATATGGGAATGGTCTTTCTGTTGACTTAGTATATGATTTGTTTGACAGAGTAGTTGAAAAAACATATAATGGCAGCACTAGATTCACAATTGACTACAATGCAAAAGGTGCAGTAGCATCGTATACTGATCATCTTATCAACAAAACATTTTATTATACTTACGATGATATTGGCAGGCTAATACGAACCGATGTTTCCGATGGAACTTACTTTATAACAAATTATAATAACGTTGATTTGACAACCGGCATAAGCTACAAATATGCAAATACCGAACAGAATATAGAATTTGAGTATTCAACGAAAGATAACTGGCCTCTCAGTGTTAAATTTGGCGATAACCTTGGTAATAAAGTCCAGAATGGCTACGATCTGCTGGGTAGGCAGACAAGCAGTAAGTGCTATATCACAGGAAGTGGAAACCTTGCACTAAATGCCGCATATAGCTATATGAATTGGACAAGTGCAGGAAATGAAGACCGAACTACCAATGTGATACGTTCTATAGCATACACATATGCATCTAGCGCGGGCCTTAATCTGACCGGGCTTAGATATGTTTATGACAGTAATGGCAATATAACAGAAGAACATGCAGGCACGGCCCTCTCAGATCCATTAAAAGAAAAGTATACTTATGATAGTAAGAATCAACTTGTTCGCCACGATTCCGCTTCGCAGGACAAGAGCTTTGTGTATACTTATGATGCTGCAGGTAATATAACAGAAAAGAAAGAGTATGCATATACTACAGGAACTCTTGGTGCAGCAAAGAAATCCATTAATTATACTTACGGCGATTCTTCTTGGGGCGATTTGCTCACTGCTTATAACGGGAACAGTATTGCCTATGACAACATCGGTAACCCCACAACTTATAATGGCAAAAGCTTGTCGTGGGAAGGCAGAAGTCTTGTTGCTCTAATAGATGGCAATAATCAATATCAGTATACTTACAACGATGCGGGCATCCGTACGAGTAAAACCACAAATGGTCGTACAACCGAATACTTACTCAACGGCACACAGATCCTTGCTCAGAAAACCGAAGACGATGTAATTTGGTTTTTCTACGACAGCACAGGAACGAGGGTAGCCTTGCAGCACGGGAATCTAACTGCATACTATGTGTATAACATGCAGGGAGATGTAATCGGACTTGTTGATGCATCAAATGGTAAAGTAATTGCCACCTATAAATATGATGCGTGGGGTAAATGCGTAGAAGTCAATAATGCTACAGGCTATAATATTGGTACAATCAACCCATTCCGCTACCGTGGGTACTACTACGATGAAGAAACTGGGTTCTACTACCTTCAGAGCCGATATTACAACCCAGAAGTCGGAAGATTCCTCAACGCGGATATCTTTGCAAGTACAGGCCAGGGGGTGTTGGGCTGCAATATGTTTTCATATTGCAATAACAACCCTGTTGTTGCACAAGATTTGTCTGGAACAATATCGATAAAGTCTGCAATTAATAAACTGGCTGGATGGTTTAGTAAGATCTTTAGAGATATTACTTCCGCCAAATACGTTGTATATGAAAGCAGAAATACTGCAGGTCACTATTCAACTGGGACCGTAGTATCAGCATCTAATGGCACTACTGATGGGACATATCTTTATAAGAAGAACACAGTTACTACCGGTAATACAAAAAATCAAGGTAAATCAACTAATTATGGAATAGCAAGTTATTCAAACGGAAATGGGGCTTCGATTGAGTTTGGAAAAGCGGAATGCTCTATGTCGTTAACTTCGAATGATACTTCATTTACACTTACTCAAAATTTGGATGGATTAAGTGTCGAAGTGTTAACATTAGCGGAAGAAGAAAATGTGTTTTTTGAGATTGGTATCAGCCCGGCAGCAGAGTTAGTTGCTGCGGCTGCGATAGTTATAGTTGTTGTTTTTCCAGAAGCTGCACCAGAAGTAGTGTGTGCCGCTGCACAGTTTGTTCAAACTATAGCAAGCAACGCGTGAATTGCTTGCTATGCATAAAACCGAATTAGAAATGAGTGTGATAAAATGAAAAAAACTTTTTCGCAGTTTGGAGTAACACTTGCACTACTCTTGGTTTTGCTGTTGTGTAGCTCTTGCAGTTATTTGAAGCAAGCAATTAATTCGGAGTTCAATGAAATTACGTATGGACTTAAAACCTTTGAAAACATTGATGAGCTTGAGTTTCTCAAGCCATATGAGACTGAGAAAATTAGCTGCGACATGCCTACGCATGGCGAGAAAGTATATTCGTACAAAATCAACTATAAAGGTACGGAATACACCATACTTGCGTGCTCCTTTGATTCGGAAGACAATGCGTGGCTGTATTTTTGCAGTGGCTTTGATTTCTCGAAGAATGTTGCCCACTGCCACGTGTTTATCGATAATGTTGAGCATATAGGACAGATCGAGGCGGTTGAAGGAAAGAGCTATTATATCGTGTCAACAAACGACACAAAAAAGTTGGCCGATTTTATTAGCTACATGAATGACAATTTGAGTGTTCCGGTTTATCTCGGAGAGGGGAAATGATTGCATTCAAAATAGGGCAACATGTTGTGCTGAAAAACGTTTTGCAGCATGACTTAATATCAAATGTTTTTTAGCCACCTGTAATAGTAAAATGTTCTGAACCTAAGTTTAGGTTCAGGCATTTTACTATTACAGAAAACTTTACAGATGTATCTAGAGTGCAAAAAAGCTTAAATAGCGTAAAAAACTTATTGCGTTTAATTTTCTAAGTCAAACACATCATTAACCACTTGACAATTTGATTGTAAATTGGTGTTGTAGGTACTACAACTACCAAGAAACCGGGTTCTACTACCTGCAGACCAGATATTACGATCCCGAAATCTGCCGTTTCATCAACGCGGATGGACAATTAAATGAAGGCTTCCTCGGCCTAAACTTGTTCGCCTATTGCGAGAATAATCCAGTGATTTTCTTAGACCCTGTAGGAAATTACAGGTTTTTGTGCGACGAATTCAATGACAACAAGATTGGTGAGACCGTTTGTGATCTTGTATTAGGCGCAGAACCAAATTTGATAAATGGTCAAGCGAATTGTAAGTTTTCAAATTACAGTTTTGGATGTACAATCGTTGCAAAGTCCGGCTGTGCGGTAATAGCTACATATAATGCTTTGAATCTAAAAGGATATATGTATCCTTTTGAAACATGTTTAAAGGATTATGAAAAACTGAGGCCAAGCACGCGCTTTTTGGGCGTTATGCCATACGAAGTTGGTAGTGTTCTTTCGAGCCACGGGATATCTCATGAAGGGTACTGGAGCATATATAATCTTGAAAAAGATATGAAAAACGGCGATGTAGCTATAGTAACATATTGGGTAGGTGCAGGTAGAGCACATACTGTTGCAATACAAAAGGCTAGTGGCGGTTACACAATATTTAATGCTTCAAACAACAGCCCACAACCTGCATACAAGAACTCCATAATCGATATTGTTGGTAACGGATATATCTATGGATATCGGCTTACATAAATCACTCAGGAGGAGCAAAAGATGAACGAACTAAGAGTTAGCTTGCGAAAGTTGCTAAAAATCACGGTGTTTGTATTGCTGACGGCATATCTGCTTGTCTGCACATTCCTTCTGTATTCAAATGGAACGGCAGAATTTGGGAAAGCATCCGAGCTGTTACAGGTTATGCCCATGCTTGCCTTGGTGGCACTCTGTGCAGTTGTTCTTTGGATGGAGCTTGATGCCATAGGAAAGTGGATAAAAGCTGCAAAAGAAAAGAGAAATAATTACGAAGTGCTGAGCACAAAGCAAACAATTACGCTCATAATCCTACTTGCCGCTATTGTGGCACTCGCTATTCTCCTTGCTTTTGTCTACGACATTGATATGAAAGCAAAAACAATTGCAATACTTGTACTGTTGCCGACACCAGAATCCATTTATGGTATTTTACTGTGGATAGGCGTGATAGTATTGATTAAACAGTTTATCGCTCACAGGGTAGCCCGATAGCGACAGGGCGGCTCGGCGATCGTGCTAAAACTAAGATTGAACTACTCTTCCCCACAGGGTGCAAACCCTGTGGGGAAGAGTAGCAGCGAGTCTGTTATCTGTGACTCATTGGTTACACGAGTACCAGTATCTAGCTGCTCATGCTGTGGGAATACTAATTAAATTTTTTCACGGCAAAAGCGACTTTCGGGCACTACCGTGTTTATTTTTTTGACTGCGATACAATGTTATGCCTATCTGCTCTTTTCAAATAGCAAATCAAACACATCATTGACCAATTACCAATTTACTGGTAAATTGGCGTTGTAGGTACTGTTAATAGCAAGAAACTGGTTTCTACTACCTGCAGAGCAGATATTACGACCCTGCAATCTGTCGCTTCATCAACGCGGATGGACAATTAAATGAAGGCTTCCTCGGCCTAAACTTGTTCGCCTATTGCGAGAATAATCCAGTTAACAGAGCTGATCCATCGGGGCATTTTTGGATTACCGCTCTTGTTGTTTCAGTAATTGGATATCGCCATATTTCAAAAAGAAATAGAAACAATAATTCAAAGGTAGATAGTAATCCATCAACTACAACAAAAAACAAAGTCATTAACGACCAAAATCGTGCAACCGGGGAAAACTTTGAATTTGGATTATATAAGGCAAAACGGAATGCGTGTGGGGCAATTGCGGTACATAATGCCAAAGTGTTGAATGGTATTGACTCATGTTTGTCCGATACTATTCAAGATTTTCAAGACGTATATGCTATGATCGGGTACGGATGCTTTGGCTCAAATCCGTTTGCGATAGGGCGAGTGCTGAACAAAGAGGGTATAGAATATTCACGAATTGGATTGGATGATATGGCACAGGAAGGAACATATATTATTACCTTTTGGAACGAAAATGCCCCGTGGGGTGGGATTCATACAGTCGCTGTGCATTATGACGGAACAACCTATATTACATATAATCTTGGGTGCAATGGGAACATAAGCACAGAGGCTCCGAGTATTTATGCGAAAAATTATATCTGCGGATATTATTTGGGGTGATGAAGATGAAGAAAAAGCTGAAAATATGTATCGTTATCTTGCTTGTTGTGTTGACATGTAGCGCGTGTGAAAACCCTTTTACCTATGCGAGGAAACCTACCAACCAGCCTAATACAACGTGGGTTTCCTCTGACGAAACAATAGTTTTTACCGTTAGTAGCACATGCGACACGACTGGACAAATGGTCGTTAACGGAGAAGTAGTTGAATTTTGCTTGACAACTTACCCGGGAAGTGTAATGAACTTATATGATACCGTAGTGTTGGACACGAATATTGAAACTCCGGAGAGTAGGTATGAACAGTGGACGTGTTCCTATAAGAGCAAAGCATTTTTTATAGCAACCGTAAAAGACACTACATTTTTTGAGGTAGGCAAAGAGATATCTTTCTATCGGGTGGATCCTGAATAGAAAAGAATAACAGGCACTTTGATCAGATAGGCATTATGCCTATCTGATCTTTTCAAATAGTAAATTAAACTCACAATTGACCGCATAGCAATTTAGTGCTAAATTGGAGTTGTAGGTACTATCAACAGCAAGAAACGGAGTTCTACTACCTGCAGAGCAGATATTATGATCCTGAAATCTGCAGATTCATCAATGCAGATATCTTCGTTACTACCGACATGTCTCGCCTCCTCAGTGCCAACATGTTCTCCTATTGCGAGAATAATCCCGTGATGGGATATGATCCGAACGGTGAATGGATTCATATTGCTGTAGGAGCGTTTATTGGAGCTGCAATATCGCTTGGAGATTATTTGATATATAATAGAGATAATGTAACACCCGAAGGCGTACTTGAAGCAGTAGTAACTGGCGGTATTGTAGGGGGACTATCCGCATGGTGTGCTATAGGAACAGTAGCTGCTTCTGTATTGGCGGGGTGCAAAACATATTCTCATAGTACTGGAACAGATTCTGAGCGATTTGCTCAAGCCGCTATTACTGCTACAACGACTTTGACTTTCGGACTAGCCTCTAACGGGCTTGGAAAAGCCCTAGAAGAACCACTCGAAAAACTAGTCGGTGGATTCTTTGTAAACACTTTTACTGGGTTGGGGGCAGATCTATTTGATAGAAGTATGCAGACTTTTGTGAATGGCTCATCAAATTCTACGCAAAAAACCAGTACTAAAAATCGTACAAACAACAGTGGCTGTGCAAGTTCTAGGACTGTAAATATCGCTTGTCATTGCTATTTATAAACTATTTGAAGATAAGGGTAAAATATGAAAAAGGAAAAACGTTTTATAGGATATGATACCGACAAAAAATCGGAACTGGACTTACGATCTGTGGTGCTTGCATTAGCCACGTTCCTTCTATTAGCGTGGACAATAAACATATATCAGGAAGACCATCTTCTGATTGGCGTAGTATGCTCACTTGCCATTATGCTATGGGTAGTCTGTGTTGTGGGATATACCTATGGCACAATCATATTCGACACCGACGGCATACATTATCGTAATGCCTTTTTTGTTAAGAAAGTTCTTTACTGGAAGGATATCGGCAAGGTCTATAAAACCAAGTCATTTATCGGTAACGGAGAAGCAATATATGTTATTTGCTGTACGATAGGTAATAAAAAGCCCAAAAAGGATGGTTTCTTTGACTTTGCCATATTCAGGGAAAAATCTTATTTCATGATGGGCTATACCGAAGAGCGAATGGAAGAGATATATGCTCACCTTTCTAACCATACTTCTTTCTGACTATGGGTACTTGATCTCTGTTGTGTGTACATAAATAATGAGGAAACCTGTTGCACCACTCCTGCACCTATAATGGCGCAAAGGACATCAACTATTTTGTAGTAACCACAAGTCTTGTTTGGGATTATCTGAATGAGATGATAGCTAAATAAAAGCAAACAATGTCAGAGCAGATAGGCACTTGCCTATCTGCTCTGACATTGTTACATACACTTATTCTGTTTGAGTTTTTGTCTTGTTCAATACTTGGTATAATTCTCTTTAGAAATTGAAAGGAGAATTATTATGACAAACTATATTGTCGGTATTTATTGTCGACTATCAAAAGACGACGAGCGACAGGGCGAAAGTGTGAGTATTGGGACACAGAAAGCCATATTAAAAGATTTCTGCGAACGCAGCGGATATGAGGTTTACGATTATTACATTGATGACGGGTTTTCCGGCACGAACTTTGAACGTCCCGGATTTCAACGACTACTGTCTGATATTGATAATGGCGTAATCAACATGGTTATCACCAAAGACTTATCACGGCTTGGGCGTGATTACATAATGACGGGGTATTATTCAGAAATCTATTTCCCCAGTCACGGAATTCGATATATTGCTTTGAGCGATAACTTTGATTCAAACAATGTTGAAAATGACATTGCGCCATTCAAGAACATTCTGAATGACATGTACGCTCGGGATATTTCCCGAAAAATAAAAGCCGCGAAGCATCAACGTGCAAAAGAGGGTTTATTCATCAGTTCGCAAGTTCCGTATGGCTATAAGCAAAAAGAGGGCCACAAAAACCAACTAGTCATTGACGAAGATGCCGCGGATATTGTCAGGCTGATTTTCAGTCTTGCGTTGCAAGGTCACGGGACAGTAAGCATTGCAAAAGAGCTAAAGCGCCAGGAAATACCGACACCGGGGGCATACAAATACCTGCATGGTGATACTCGCTTTTCAAGATATTTAGGTGATAGCCCAAATTCATATTTTGATTGGAACTCCACAACTGTTAGAACGATTCTAAAAAATCCTGTATATGTTGGTGATCTGATTAGCCTAAAAACTGAATCAACTAACTACAAAACCAAGCAAAGGCGCCAGCTTCCAGTAGATGAGCAAATTATTAGATATGGAACCCATGAGGCAATAGTTCGTACAGAAGATTTTGCGAAAGTCCAAAAACTAATCTCGAAGCATCAGTGTCCTGCTGAATTATATAGGGAGAATATTTTTCGTGGGCTACTATTTTGCAGCGAATGTGGACATCCTCTCTCAATTGCACATCGAAAGCTAAAGCATATTGAGGACGATTGCTATCGCTGCGCTTATCATTTTACCCATCCGGAAAAGTGCAAACAAACTCACATTATCTATCATCAGGCATTAAAAGAGTATGTTCTTAGTGAAATACGCGCTCTCGCCAAAGCAATGAAGCGCCGAAATGTTCAGTCATTAATAGCAAACTACGCAGATTTAAAAGAGCTTTCACCTGAAATTCTCAACTCTGTAATATCTAGAATAGAAATTGACCACGTTTCCCGCAAATCAAAGCTAAAAAACGTGGTCAAAATCTATTGGAAATTGGAGTAGTGCTAAGTTGATGTAGCAATATACTTCCGCTTAATCTGTGCGCAGAGTTTTACTTTTACTATTCTGAATTGATTGTGTGTTTATTTCCCGTTTGGGTTCACGATTAGGCAAAATAGTGTGTCTTTGACCGCCATTTACATCAATGTTATTGCTTTTTCGTTCACTAATGTCGACATTATACTTTTTTGCAATCGCGCGAATAAGCTCATCTTTATCC
Organism: Lachnospiraceae bacterium; assembly: GCA_045642225.1. Lineage (GTDB taxonomy): Bacteria > Bacillota > Clostridia > Lachnospirales > Lachnospiraceae > RUG191. Next base: position 20,167 of record JAZUIN010000137.1, read on the forward strand.
GCATACTCAACAGCTCGGCTGCCGTAATCTTCTACTGTGTACGGATTATCTTTATCAAATCTTATTCCCCATTCATAATACAGTTTCAGCTTCACTTTCATGGGGCGTTCACCCGTTTTCATAACGACAAACTGTCCTTTCGGCATGGATTTTAACTCATCAGGAGTCATTAATGGGCGTTCAATCATTTGAAGTGACTGAGACGGATCATTACTTGAACGGCTAATAGAACCGCTCATAACAGTTTTACTGCCAAGCGCTTTGGATAAAGCTTCCGCCGAACTGCTATTAGGCGCGAAACCACCAAAGATGGTTAGCTGCGTGTTATCAATAATTATATCCGCCCCTTCCCTACCATAATTTTTTTCAAGCTGTGCAAATGACTGAATAATTGGTACAATCTGCAATCTACGTGAGCGTGATGCTGAAAACATCATTTCAGCAGATTCAATTCTTGGTAAAGTTCCGAACTCATCGCAGAAGAAAATGCAACGATTTTTCAGTTTACCTCCTTGCTCATCGGCCACGGCAAGTATTTCACGATACATCTGCTGGATTATAAGCGACACCATAAAATATGTGTTCGGATTTTCCTCCGGCATTATTATAAATACCGCAGACTTTTCTGCGCAAAATTTTTCAGCATCAATTTCTGTATCAAAGCACAGCAGTTGTTCCAGTTCCGAATCCAAAAACGCATTGAGGCGTGACAGCGCCGTACTCATTACACTTGCCATACTCTGTTCAGCCGTGTTGAGTGCAGCCCCTGCGAACCACCGTGCCTTATGGTCATTTGGCAGCATTTCAATAAGAAGTTGGAAGTGATTCCTATTACTCTTTGCAGGGGCAAGTAATTCTTGAATAACTTTAAACACAGAAACAATGTGTCGTTTCTTTGGCTCACAAAATTCTGCAACCAGCAATATAGTTGCTGTCAAGAGACCCTCTGCAGCATCGTAGAAATAGGCATTCTGTCCGAAAGCCGCTGCATCCATACCAGACAGGATTATTGTCTTTGAAATAATTTTTGCATACTTCTCTGCCCTTGCCTTATATGCTAAGCTCTCGGGATGTTCCTTGTATAAATCCATGTACTTATTCACAAGGTACAGCAGGTTATTTCCGTTGGAACGTGTCGGGTTACGCAGATCAATTACTGAAACATTGTAACCGTAGTCTTTAGCTATATTCCCGTAGTTTCGCACAATATCTCCTTTGGTATCTGTAGATAAGAAAGACATTCCTGTAGCACAGGCATACTCAATGCACGGGTACAGCCAGTATGCGGTTTTACCCACACCTGCAGCACCTATCATCAGAGCATGAACATCCCCCGTGTCAACCATGGCAATCGTACTTCCATGGTTTTCTTTGCATCCAACGACTATTCCTTGGGGTAGAGTTGACCCATCTGTTGTAGTAGGGGTTTTCCCGTTTTTTGTCTGCTCTCGCCATCTTTCAGGTGTAAACGGAATGTACTTGTACATTTTTCGTATTTCCGCCTTGTTTGCCCATCTAGCCGTGCCATGCTGGCCATCGCCTACAGTTTTGCTCTTAATACCATTAAGGTCGTAAACGCGCGCAAGGAGCGTCACGCCGCCAAGCAAGCTGAACATTATTATGGCGACAACAATAATAGTTGTAACTCCTCCCACTCTTATTCTCCTTTCTAAATATGCATACCGTGCGCTCGTTTTTTCTCGTCGATCAATTTTATCTCCTTGCGATCTACAAAACTCATATTGACATCGTCCTTAACCTTGTTATAAAGAATATCTCTGACATTATTAAGAAGCCTCAATGCACTGATTAGAGAACCTGTATTCAGATATTTAGACTCATTTTCATAACCCATATCAAAGGTTTTAGATTTTCCATCAGTTTCCGAATTATTCTTCAAATCAAGTGCCGCATGAATAACTGCATTTTTAATAGACTTGAATTCCATATTCTGCGATAGGGGCACATGCTCTGGAAACGCATCGTTATAAATACGTAGTATCTCATCCCGCTGTTCATACCAAAGCCTGTATAGCTCAGATATTCTTTCATCTTTTTCTAGTTCATCAATTATGCTGTCAACGACGTTTTTTGTTTTCTTAGGCAGATATCCATACACCAGCTTTCCCTTAATTGATTTAAGCTGATCTGCCAGATCTCCAAGCAGACAATCAAGGCGTTCATTCTTACATGAGTCCAAGTTAATTCTTTCAGCAGTTTCTTCTAGACTAATCCGTCCCTTAGCTCTCAGTTCATCCCTTCGCTTTGTTTGCTCAGTATATATCTGCATCAGATCCTGCTTGAAAACATCTCTGGCAAAAGCAGATTTCATCTGTTCAATCCCCTTTGAGCTAAGATACGGTTCCTTACCGACAGAATACGCAACAATATGAACATGCGGATGATAGCTCTCATTATGGAATGCAGCATACCAGCGCAAATCTTCAAGAGGTATTTTCATGCTTTTCGCCATAATTTCCGCATTGCTTCTCAGCAGAGTTCTCCACGCTTCACCGTTATCGTATCCAAGGCGCACCGCATCTTCTCGCCTGATTGAAACAACATTTGTCCATACATTGCCGTCATGCTCTGCGACTTCTTTCGCAACTCGTGATAGCGCAATGGGGATATTATCGTCGGTAAACAAACCGTGCTTACCATTCTTCACTACACGTGGTCGCATGGCAATGTAGCCTACATAGTTTTCGCGTTTTCCGGCGAGGTCAATATAATCTTCTATTGCACGATCAATAAACTCTGACGCATTACCCCTGGTGGATTTTTTAATATAATCTCCATACTCAAAGCTGGATACTAGTTCAGGATAATCTCCGACCAAGGCTTCTATCAGCTTCTTCTGACTATTAGTTGCAGGCTGGTGTTTCCATGAGTCATCTATCTTATCTACGCCATCGCGTTTTGCAATGTAGTTAATAATATTCAATGAATGCTTTGTGCTGTCGGGCTTTAGATATCTGCTTTTTAGAATTATCTTTGCCATAGTTACCCTTTCTGGAATTTCGCAGCATCTTCAAAACGTATTACACCTTGAATTGCCTTAACTTCATCAACACACAGACCTCGTAATCGAGTTAGTTCTCCATTACTGAACTCATTAGATGCCGCAGTGATGTGAAGCGACATTGAAATCTCAACAGCCATTTTGAAAAGGAGCCTTGCCATTCTGTTTTCAAGTCCATCCAATGAGCTTTTCATTGTAGATATCACCACATTGGGGAGATATTCTCGGCAATCCGCGGCAGTAATATATCCTGCATAAAATGTTATCGCTTTTTCAATAAACTCTGATTTGCTCCGACAGTTATCTTCGGCATAAAGCTTTTCAACAGTTTTCAATGTTTCGTGATGAATCCATAATCCAAATTTTCTTTTGTTATCGTCCATTACAACCTCCTATGCGCAATTTTTCAGCATTTTGCAAAAATAGTTTAATGCTACTTTGTATATATCCACGGCTGAGTAAAAATAGATAATAAACATTTTGATTTCCGTATAAATCCTGCTATAATGTGACATAGAAATAAGATATTTAAGTGCAGGTGTTTTGTGTGGATAAAAATCTAGACGATCAGATAAGTGTCTTATATCGTCAGATGCACGATTTCCTATATTTTAAGGCTTTGTCTTCTCTCCAAAATCATGGTCTCGCAGAAGAAGCTGTGCAGGAAACATTTATGATTGCATGTCAAAAGCCCGAGCAGCTACTTACAAGTAAGAATCCTCAGGGATGGCTGGTTGAAACATTAAAAAATGTAATCCGCAACCAGGCTCGTGCAAAAGCTAGGCTAAGCAGATATATATTGGAGAACGATGAAAATCGTGCCCTTGTATTTGGAGAAGAATCTAGTACCTTCGATGACTACACGAGCATTGAATATTCTGACATTGTGTCTCCCATCGATTTCAAAATGCTGCGAATGTATGTTTTTGATAGGTGTTCCATGCTTGAAATTAGCCAAAAATTCGGATTAAGTCTTGATGCAACACGAAAGCGCATACAGCGTGCAAGGGCTAAACTTAAAGCCAATGAAGAAAAAATAAGAAAAATATAATACTTGTCCAGAAATTATTGTTCACGGACATAAGTATATACGAAAGGAGGCCCACTGGCATAATGTCCTATAAAAAGCGCAATTTAAGCGACATTGATGTCACAGAATTCGACCGAATGAGCATTGATGAGCTCGAAGAAATTCTTCGCCAGGAAGCGGCTTTTTCTGAGATGAACGAAAGCAGCATCAATGATGTCATTCATATTATGGGTCTGATTGCTGACCGTAGAAACAAGGGGGAACACAGCATATACCCAGATGTAGAAGAGGCAAAGAAATCCTTCGACCTGAACTACCGTCCCATTGCAGAAGCTGGTGAACTGTTGTTCGATTATGAAGACGATTTCGAGCCTGAGGAAAAAATCCAATCCGGAAAACACCACAAATTATTCCGCACAGCCATTGCAATTGCAGCTGTTATTGCACTTCTCGTGGCAGGATCCGCTGTTGCATCTGCCATGGGTTTCAATGTATGGAAGCATATAGCTGAATGGACTCACGAGACCTTTGGTTACAGCGAGAACTATAATGGTACTGATACGTTGGTCGGTTTTGAAGGAATGCTTAATCAAAGTGGAATTGATACAAGTATTCTGCCAACATATATTCCCAACGGATACGAAATTATTACTGTCGACAAGTTTACAAATCCATCGTATGACAAATATCAATGCCACCTGTCAAATGGTACCGACGACATAATAATTGAATATATGCTTTATGCAGATGGACCTAACAGGCAATATGAAAAAGATGTAAACGCGCCAAGTGTCCGCACATATAACGGCGTAGACTATTATTTTATCAATAATGATAACAAGAACTATGTTGCATGGACTTACGACAATATTGACGGTGTTATTTCGTTTACAGATTCTGGACTGGATATTGAGAGGATAGTTAAATCCATACCGGGAGAATAATGAAAAAAACATTAAGAATAATTTCGCTTATTTTGATTGTTGCAATGCTTATGAGCATTACCGCTTTTGCCAAAGCAGGGATTGATCAGGCAGATCCTTGTTCCAGCCGCTACATATTAAGCAAAACCGCCGCAATATCTGCGATAGGCGGCGGCACTTTGAAAATTTCTTTTTCCGTTACTGCGTATAGCTCAATAGACGAGTTGGGCGCATGCCAAGTTAATCTTTATACTGCTGATGGCAGACTTATGAAAACATATTATAGCAGTGCCTATGCCAGCATGATGGGTTACAATTGCAGCACTCACAGTGCAACGCTTTCCTACCCCGGCACGGTTGGCACAAGATACTATGTTACTGTTGTTTTTTATGCAGAGAATAATGGCATTGCCGAAACGAAAACTATCACCACCGGCACAAAGCTATGCGTATAAAAAAGACACGGGGCTAATAGTCCCGTGTCTTTTTTGTGTTTTTATGCTATGACATGTGGCATTTTCTCCACTCACTTTACATATGCCTCCTATGTTTTTCTTGAAAGCTCTAAGGTGTTTTGAATTTTAGTCGCATTGCCTTTAAAAGATGGCATTTTTAGTCCCCTGTTTTTCAGCATTTTCAAAAGTCCAAAAACCATTGAGCTACGGGCATTGCCCGCAGATGTCATTCGAGCAGGGGCGTATTTTAGTCCCCTGCTCTTTATCCTGCAAGCAAGCCGCAGCATCATATTTCATGCCTGCTCCTCCGTTTCTTCAATGTAGTTAATAAAGGGTATTTTTAGCCAATGGGTCCAGCGTCCCGAGGATAGCTGTGTTTCTACAACGCCGTACTGCGTACCTTTGGCTTCGATTACTTCACCGTTTCCGATGTATATCCCGATATGTCCGTCATGCCATACTGCCAAACCGGGTATCTCAGGTATGGTGTCAATGCTGCCTTTTTCTGTTGCAACCGCATACATTTGATTTGCTCCGTAGTCGGGCATGCCGTTGGTGTTATACTCAATTTCCAGCGTTTCAGCATTA
>JAZUIN010000138.1:0-2516 GCA_045642225.1 Lachnospiraceae bacterium
GGCACCTGATTGGCTGCGCCGGTTTTGCCTACGCTACGCTTCGGAGAGTTTCACTGTAATAATTGGGATATCGCAAAAGGGCAAAATTTTGCCGTTGACGTATTGGCTCAAGTATTGCATAATAGCAGTGTTTTTTGACAAAATGTATGATAAAATGAATGAAGCCGAGAGACGGGAATTCATAGAACAGCTGATTAAAAAGGTTGAGGTATATGACGAACGCCAGTCTAACGGCCAGTGGCTGAAAGCCATAGAGTTTAAGCTACCGATTATCGAGCATGATATGAAGTTTAGTTTGGACAATGGTAATAGCGTCGAGACGGTAGTATTGATGTCAAAAAAGAATTAAGAACAGGGCAGAAATGCCTTGAAATAAAGGGATTTAAGGCTAATAGCCGGGAGGAAAGCTCCACGGGTTTTAGCCTTTTCTTTTTGTTTTTGGGAACTTATCAACGGATAAATGGGGTAGGGTTGTGGCTACACTATGGATATGGGGATAGTTGTTGCTATGGAATGTATGCGCTATATAATACGGCGTTGCCGTATTGTGCAAACAGTGGTATAATAATATGAGAGAATAACCAAAGAAAAGAGACTTATTATGAAAGAAGCTTTACAAATAATCAAAGAATTAAGACACGAACTTAATATGAATCAAAATGAATTTGCAAAGCATGTTGGTATTTCGGTTCGCACAATTCAGGATTGGGAAAGTGGACGAAGAATACCACCAGATTATATACCAAGATTATTGTCTTATCAGATTGGTTATGAAAAAATATGTCAATCATATAAAGTTTTGATTGTTTTTTTTGAAGGTACATCGGCTGAAACTTTGGTAGAGAATACTATATTTGATACGGTTTCTTTACCTAGTGATAAAGAAAAAGATGTAGAGATTCTGTTAGATGCTATGCGAAGCAAAAATTATGAATATGTGATATGCTTTGGACAAAAGCCAGGAATAAGCGATACAGTTAAAATAGAAAAAGAAGCACATGGAGAGATAAATTTAACAACTAGTGTAGATTGTAATCAGCTTAAAAGTATATTTGAACAGAATGGAATAACAGCATCTGTATCTTCCAATCCAGGTAATTCGTATTGTAATAATGTTTATTGGGTAGGATTGAACTATATAAAAGATGATGATAGAAAGGCACGTATTGTTTTTGTACATGTTCCATATGAAAATAAAATATCTGATATAGTTGATATGGGACAGCGCATAAATGCAACAGTAAATCAATGGATATTAATTAATAAATAATATATTTTGAAATGAGGTGGACGTATTGGCTGATACGAACTGGGAACTAGAATTAAATGAATATATACGTCAAGGTGAACCTGACAAAGTAGACAAGAGCAATGCATGGAAGACGGCTATTGGGCTTCAGGATGTTGATGGTCTGAAACCTTCTGAATATCTGATAGAAACTGCTAAGGAACATATAGAAGGTAAAATAACTATATCGGAAGCGGACAAAAGAATTCAAAGCTATTATGAAGAGCGGCAAGGCAGAAATGATTTTGAAGCTGATACAAAAGAAGCGGATATTGTTTCCGTAAGGATTGCTAAATTACTTGGAGAAAAGACATTTCAATTTTCACCTGTTGAATGGCAGAATATACATCGCAAATTGTTCGAGGGTGTATTTAAACATGCTGGTAAAATCCGCGATTATAATATTACAAAAAAGGAATGGGTGCTTAAGGGTGATACAGTAATGTATGCATCATATGATAGTATCAGAGACACTCTTGATTATGATTTTTCTCAAGAGAAGAATTTTTCTTATGAGGGTCTGTCGATAGAGGAGTCAGTAAGACATATTGCGAAATTTACTTCTGGAATATGGCAGATTCATCCATTTTGTGAAGGGAATACCAGATCAACCGCAGTATTTATTATCAAATATCTGAAGACTTTTGGCTTTACAGTAAGCAATGAAGCTTTTGCTGAAAATTCATGGTATTTAAGAAATGCTCTGGTTCGTGCAAATTATAATGATTGGCAGAATGATATTCATGCAACTACAGAGTTTTTGGAATTATTTTTTGAAAATCTTTTGCTGAATGCCAACCATGAGTTGAAAAATAGATATATGCATATTGATTTTCAGAATGAGAGTGCAATTCAAAGTGCAAAAGATGCTATTTTAAAGTGCAAAAATTGCACTTTGGGAGAAATGGCGATTATACAGGAAATTATAAAAAATCCTAGCATTACTCAGAAGGAACTTGCAACTATCATTGGTAAATCAGAAAGAACAATAAAAACAAGAACTGTCGAAATGCAGGATAAAGGCTTGATTGCTCGTGAAAATGGAAAGAGAAATGGAAGGTGGATAGTACTCATAAAACTGTAGGAGGTGTGAAATTTCCACTATCGTTAAATCGTTTGTGGATATGTTTCCACATACGAGCAAGGTTTCCAAAAGGCTTTGAACAGTTTCCCAATACGAGGAAATCATAAAAAATGGGAATGACATTCAAGGTGTTTTCTCGACCCA
>JAZUIN010000139.1:0-4567 GCA_045642225.1 Lachnospiraceae bacterium
TAACCTTTTTTCCGGATTCTACTCTGCTAAGTTTTCTCTCATAAATACATTTAATTAGTCTAACCCATTCTCTACAATCAAAACTCCTCATGGCATTTTTGTATAGCTCTTCTATCATTTTTTCATTTGAAACTTCAAGTGGCTCAATTTCATCAATTTTTTTTATAAGGTTCTCGGCTTCATCCTTAGATATAACTGGTCTTATCTTGTCTCGAGAAGAATCTACTCTAGTATATATCTTACCACCTTGGCTAAGTGGCGAAAGCACATAATATTCTACATCTTTAGGCATATCTTTTATATCAAGTGTTGTGATAGCCTCTATTAAGCAAACTCCATTAAGACCATAGACAATATATTCGCCTTCTTTATACATTGCTACCACCTCTTATGATAAATAATCACCTATAGGAGCCGTATTATACTGCTTTTTAATCTCTATAATGATTGAGCCATCGTCGTTTACTTTTTCCGAGAGAATAACATACTTTGTTTTGCTTCTGTCAAGCTGTTCCTTGTACTTCTCATACTCTTTCTGAATCATTTTCTTGGCATACTCTGTTGTTTCTCCATTATGATCAGAGAATACCAATGTCTGCATAATGCATGCCGCTTTAATACGTTTCATACCTTTACCTCTTTCTCTAATTCTTTAATACAATACATTAAACAAAAAGAGACCTTTCACTCAGTAAATTTGAATGAAAAGGCCTCTTGGCTTCATGTAAATTGTACTTGGACTTACATGTTTATTATACAATTTTGAATTTTTTTTCGTAAGTAAAATTTTTATACAATGCTAACAAAATTGGAAAATTCTAGTCCGCTTTTGGAGATATCTGCTAAAAAAGGGTAGCAAGTTAGGAAGCATTAATTGCATCACCTAATTTAAAAATCAGGAATGCATTGTTTCCAGAAAGGAGAAAACGCTTATGGTGAAAAAGAAACTCACAGTAATGATAGATGAATCTATCTATGATACCTTTGCCGGCAAATGCAAATCAAATGATTTCAAAATATCAGAAGTAATAATAGCTTGTGTTACTGAATGTGATTCACTTATTGATATTGCAAAAGCCAAAAGGGAAAAGATAGCAAGAGAAGCTATGGAAGCACAGATATTACAGCTTACTGAAAAGCTTGGATATACAGAATCTGATGTTAAGAAGCTTCTCAAGAGCTCGAAGCCGGCTGAAATTAAGTCCGCGAAGGAAGAAAAAGTTATCGAAAGTCGCCATGCCCACAAGGGCACCTATGAAGGCGAAGACGTCATGTGGGAAGTAGACAAGTTTAATACTGGCTACTTCTGCCGCACATCTGACGGCAAGTCTCATAGAAAAGATGCCGATGGAAATATTATTTCCTAGGCATCTTCTGGCGGACTTGAGGAAACTTGAAAGGGTTCTTAGGGGATAGCCCCTAAGTCCCTCTGAAAGAGCCCCGCGTTGTGATGGCATTCATGCTGTCATAACGAATAAGGGGTTACTTTTGACAAAAGTAACAAAACTATATAGCAGTATAAATAATTAAGAAGAGGTAAAACAAATGGGAAGAATTTCAATGCCACAGGGACGTGGCTCACTTAAACACAGTATACGTGATTACACACAGGAAGAAAAATCTGTGCACACCAATATTGATTTTAATAAAACAAATCAAAACATTATATTCGTCCATAGAAATATTAAAGATGCTTACGAAGAAATATTTGGTGATGCAGTCAGAGAATATAACGCTAAGCAAAAACGAAATGATCGAAAAATAAAAGATGATGATTATTTATCAAAAATAAAAACATCAAAGAATGGAGAACACATATTTTATGAGGATGTGCTTCAATGGGGAACTCAACAAGATTTCTACGATAGAGAAATAAGAGAAAAAGCAAAGAAGGCTCTTACTAAATATATAGAAACCTTTGAGGAAAGAAATCCTAATCTAAAACTTGTAGGAGCATACATCCACATGGACGAAGCAAGTCCTCATCTTCACTTTGACTATATTCCTGTTGCCACTGGTTATAAAACTGGTCTACCAATAAGAAATTCATTATCTAAGGCTATGGAACAAATGGGCTATGTTGTCGAAAATGGTGCATCAAAGAAAAATAACCAAACAATGCTCTGGAAAGAACACGAACGTGAATATTTTGCTTCATTATGTGAAGAAGCTGGGCTCGAGGTAGAACCCGAAAAAACATGGGGAAGAGCTAATCTGTCAGTTGAAGAATACAAAGAAGCAAAAATGGAAATGGATGATCGAATCCTGCAACTTGCTGAAGAAAATCTAACTATGAAAAAACAGGAAGCAGATAAAAAAGCTATGGCTATTGTAGATTATGCAAATACCCAAGCAGAAGAAATTAGAAAGCAGGCTACTGAAATAAAGAAACAAGCAGATGTTGAATTAGCAAAATCAAAGTCAGCTAGTGTAAAATCTCAGGAACAACTCAGATGGCTTGAAAGCAGAATTGAAACTATTAAGCATTATGAAGAAAGTAGCCACTCTCTTATGGATTTTTTCAAGACGCAGCTTAATAATGTCAAGAAAACTCTTGCAAAGGTATCTGGCGTAATCCTTTCATCTACAACATTCACATTAATAGATAACAACGTTATTCATAAAACGTATTCCGTAAATAATACCAACCCCTATCCTGTGACCGCAGATTCAAACGAATATAATTTCAGTCTGGCTTTAGAAGCAAATGAGGAATTATCTTTTCTTACAGATGATATAGGTAAGGAACTCGTTACAGCATTTACAACTGGCAAAGTAACGATATCGCCTGCTGAACTTGAACCTGAAATTAGAAAGAACATTAAAAAGTATCATCCAGAAATAAATTTCTAATACGAAAAGTCCAAAATTGTTTTTTTCTGCTAAAAAACGCTACCAAAAGAAGGGAGTGATTACAGTGGAAAATTATAACATTTCAGACGAAGAACTGTTGAAGCACATCAAGGAAAATAATATAATAGACTTGAGTTCTATTCAGCAGGAAATAGAAATGAAAAAGAATGCTGAATACTTAAAAATGCACCCTTATAAAATATGGAAGTGTTCCAGTGATGGTCGCTGGTACACACGTATCGAAGGCGGCAAGAAAAAGAAATTCAAAAAACGAGAGGACCTTGATAATTTCCTTATCGAGTACTATAAGAATAAGGAAAACACACGAACGATTGAACAAGTATTTGAAGAGTGGCTTGAAACAAAGGCAACTAACAAGAACAAGAAAATAAAGCCTCAAACTCTTACTAGATATAAAAGTAGAGTTAAGCGTTTTCTTACAACCAACCCTTATGCTGAATTCATTTTGTTCATTCCTTTTGAGGATATCACCGAAGATGACATTGAAAGAATGATATATGATACTGTAGAGAATCAGTCAATTGATTCAAAGGAATTTCATGAATTCCTATCTCATATGCAGCATATGTTTCAGTTTGCCAAGCATAAAAAGTACACAAAAGAGAGCTATCTTGAATTCTTTAGTGATTTGGATATTGATACAATGGATCTAACTAGAATAAAGCATTCAAAAGATGAGTTGACATTCACTCAAGAGGAAGAAGTTGCTCTTGTTACAAAAATGCTTGAGCTTGCAGACATCAGAAGTCTTGGTTTAGTTATTCTTTTTGATACAGGAATTAGAGTTAGTGAATTAAGTGCTCTAAGAAAAGCTGATGTAAAAGGCGACTGCGTTCACATTCATGCTACAGAGGTTAATTACAAAGACCCTGTTACAAATAAAAATGTTGTAACTGTTCAGAATGCAACTAAAACAGATGCTGGCGTTCGCGATGTTTATCTATCAGAATTAGGTGTAAAAGTAATGACTGCCATTATGGCTATGTCTGGTGATTCTGAATGGGTATTCAGTGAAAATGGAAAACGTATAAAATCACACGCATTTAGAAAGAAACTATATAACATTTGCGATTTGATTCATATTAAGAGAAGGTCTCCTCACAAAATTAGAAAAGCGTATGCAACAAAACTTATATATGCTGGTATTTCTGAGAATATTGTAAAGGAATTGATGGGACATACAGATATAGCTACTACAAGAAAAAGCTACTGTATTGATTCTACAACTCCCGAAGAATTCAGGAATGCAGTTCGACAGATTTCACTAAAGAATGGATTAGGGACCAAACTTTTTCCTATAGGGACCAACCAAGAAATGCTGAAACCCTGTGTTTAGGGCAAATTTGGCTAGGGATGAATCATTTCGATTCTCTCATCCCCTGCTAAAAACCGCGTAAATACGCGGTTTTTTTATTGCATTTTTATCGTAACCCAAATCGTAACCCAACGTAACCCGATAACTGAATTATAGAAAGGAAAAGCTGTATTACAGAAAAAAACATCAAAGCCAGCACATATACATATTTCTATTATCATTCGCAAGGCAAACAATAGGTTGAATATATCCTATTATTCATAGTATAATACTTATAAATGGAGGTGCATATAATGACAATTAATACAGATACAATTGTTTCTATTACAGAAGCAAATAAGAATTTTTCAAAAGTAGCAAGACTTGTTGATGAAAAAG
>JAZUIN010000140.1:0-46297 GCA_045642225.1 Lachnospiraceae bacterium
ATTTCGCCAGGACCAAGTTCCTTCACTCTTTCATAACCGAGATTACGATAAGAGAAGTCTTCGAATGCTGCACACATACCGTCTTCCTTCTTACCAACAGAAATCGGAGTGCGTCCATATTTATCTCTAGCAAGATATACACCCATAGGGGTTAAAATCATCATAGAGATAGAACCTTCAATCACCTCTAATGCATATTTAATACCATCAATAAAGTTTTCCTTCTGGTTGATTAAGGAAGTGATTAGTTCTGTCTGATTAATCTCCCCATTTCCCATTTCAAAGAAGTGTGCATTCTTTTCTAAAATTTCTTTTAAGAGTTCCTCAGAATTGTTTACTTTACCGACAGAAACTACTGCAAAGGAACCATGGTGGGAACGAACAAATACAGGCTGCGCTTCATAGTCAGAAATAACACCAATACCATATTTACCCTTCATGGTATTTGCTTCTTTGTCAAATTTGGTTCTGAAAGGTGCATTATCAATCTTATGAATTGCTCTATCAAAACCATTTTCTCCATAGACAGCAAGACCGGCTCTTCTTGTTCCTAAATGAGAATGATAATCTGTTCCAAAAAACAAATCAAATACACAATCTTCTTTAGATGTGACACCAAAATATCCGCCCATTGTAGCCTCCAATTTCTATTTCAAGTTTATTTTCAACACTTATAAATTATACACTTTGTATTTGCAATAATAAATACTAAAATTGTTGTTTATCATATACATTTTTATAAGTTTTAACTATTCATTATTTAAAGTTACATTTAACAAAATAAAAAACAAGCCTGATTTCTCAGACTTGTTTAAATTAATTCTAAATTATACTAATTCAAGAACTACTTCTAAAGCACCGTCACCCTTACGTTGACCAATCTTGATGATTCTTGTGTAACCACCATTACGTCCTTCGTACTTTGGAGCGATTTCTTCGAATAACTTCTTAGGCATATCTACCTTAGTCATCTTCTTACCTTCACCCTCTTGTACTGGGTATAATACTTTAAGCATTTCTCTACGAGCATGAAGTCTTGAAGGTTGATCCTTCTTGATAGTCTTGTCAACTGTATCATATACAGTAACCTTCTTACCATCAACAACTTCCTTTACTCTCTTGCCGTCTTTGTCCTTACGAGCAACCTTAGCTTGTACTGTAACTTCATCAAAGTTATCCTTCTCTTTGATTGCAAGTGCGATTAAACCTTCTGCAATCTTAGATACTTCCTTAGCCTTAGCTTCTGTTGTAACAATCTTTCCATGATATAGAAGTTGTGTTACTTGGTTACGAAGTAATGCCTTTCTTTGTGAAGAAGTTCTGCTTAACTTTCTGTACTTTGCCATTTTTATATCCTCCTTAATGTGGTATTGCTCGCTATGCGTCATGCGTCTTACTAGCTTACAATAAATATTTGCCACTTAGGGGCCTACAGGCCACGCCTTTGGTCTTATTGGTCCTGCAGTATCCTAAATTTGTAAATTAATCTTCTGACTTAGATAATGAATATCCTAAAGTCTCAATCTTCTCAAGGATTTCATCTAAAGACTTACGTCCAAGATTTCTAACCTTGCTTAATTCATCCATTGACTTTCCAACTAACTCACCAACAGTGTTGATGTTAGCTCTCTTAAGACAATTATATGAACGAACTGTAAGTTCTAATTCATCAATGCTCATATCAGCAATGCTTTCCTTAGCAGTTTCTGTGCTTTCAGCAATTACTGTTGCATCTTTTGCTACTTCTGATAAATCAATAAATAAACTTAAATGCTCAGACAATACCTTAGCAGCAAGTGAAACTGCTTCGTCTGGGCCTAATGTACCATCTGTAAATACATCAAGTGTTAACTTATCATAATCTGTAACATTTCCTACACGAGTATTCTCAACCTTAAGATTAACTCTCTCGATTGGTGTGTAGATAGAATCTACGGCAATAACGCCGATTGGGGTGTTATCGTCTTTGTTCTTATCAGATCCTACATATCCACGTCCCTTAGTCATTGTAAGTTCCATATAGAACTTTGCACCAGGTCCACATGTAGCAATTACGAGATCAGGATTAACGATTTCAATATCACTATCAACTACGATATCTGAAGCTTTGATAACGCCTTCGCCTGCGAAATCAACATAACCAAGCTTAGGTTCATCATTATCGCTATTATCGCGAATAGCTAATTCCTTAATGTTCATTACGATTTCTGTTACATCTTCCTTAACGCCTTCAATTGAGCTAAATTCATGAAGAACATTATCTAGCTTAATTTGACTTACAGCAGCACCAGGAAGTGATGATAACATAATTCTTCTAAGAGAATTACCAAGTGTTGTACCATAGCCTCTTTCTAAAGGCTCAACAACAAATCTTCCATACTTTTTGTCTTCTGAAATCTCTGCAATTTCGATATTTGGTTTCTTGAAATCAAACATTTAAAATCCTCCCATTTCCCCGAATTATACACAACATACAATATATAAAAATTATAAATCTTACTTAGAATATAACTCGACGATAAGCATTTCATCAACAGGAACATCGATTTGCTCTCTTGTTGGTAATTCCTTAACTGTACCAGATAACTTCTCTAAATCAACATCAACCCACTCAGGAGCGATTCTGCTATCTGTTACTTCAACGATTTCCTTAAATCTTTGAAGGCCTTTGCTCTTCTCACGAACTTCAATAACATCTCCAGCCTTTACAAGGTATGAAGGAATGTTAACAGGCTTACCATTTACTAAAAACATCTTGTGGTCAACTACTTGTCTAGCTTCCTTACGTGTTCTAGCAAATCCCATACGAAATACTACATTATCAAGACGTGACTCAAGGATAATCATAAGGTTTTCACCAGTCATACCCTTTTTACGGTCAGCCTTATCATAGTAGTTACGGAAAGGCTTTTCCATAACACCATAGATAAATTTAGCCTTTTGCTTCTCTCTTAATTGAAGACCGTATTCTGAAATCTTACGTCTTTCATTCTTTGCTTTTCTTCTTGATGATTTATTATATCCTAGAACTGCAGGCTCTAAATCCAAAGATCTGCATCTCTTAAGGATAGGTGTCTTATTAACTGCCATTTTCGATAATCCCTCCTATTAGACTCTTCTACGTTTTGGTGGACGACATCCATTATGTGGAACTGGAGTTACATCTGTAATAGATGTTACATCGATACCACATGCAGAGAGTGCACGAATTGCAGCTTCTCTTCCTGAACCAGGTCCCTTTACAAATACGTCTACTGTCTTTAATCCATGAATTAATGCAGCCTTTGCTGCTGTCTCAGCTGCCATTTGTGCAGCATATGGAGTAGATTTCTTTGAACCTCTAAATCCTAGACCACCGGCACTAGCCCATGATAAAGCATTTCCGTGAGCATCTGTTAATGTAACAATTGTATTGTTAAAAGATGCTTGGATATGTGCCTGTCCGTGTTCAACGTTTTTCTTTACACGCTTTTTTGTTGTTTTCTTTGCAACCTTAGCCATATCTAAACTAACCTACTTTCTTAAATTCTATTAATCAACTTTGTAACTAACTGTCTGCTTACTTCTTCTTACCAGCAACAGTTCTCTTAGGACCCTTACGTGTTCTAGCATTAGTCTTTGTCTTCTGACCACGTACTGGAAGACCCTTTCTGTGACGGATACCACGATAGCATCCAATTTCTTGAAGTCTCTTAATGTTAAGTGCTGTCTCTCTTCTTAAGTCACCTTCAACCATGAATGATGCATCAATAACAGCGCTAATTCTCTTAACTTCATCATCTGTTAAATCTTTTACACGTGTGTTAGGATCAACCTTAGCTTCTTCAAGAATCTTGTTAGAGCTTACTCTACCGATTCCATAAATGTAAGTTAAACCGATTTCTACACGTTTCTCTCTTGGTAAATCTACACCTGCGATACGAGCCATGTGTGTTTACACCTCCATTTTCTGATACTTTACAACATTACCATCCCCAAGACCTTCTATACAGCTCCGTTACCGGCCTGAAATGTGTGTATAGCCTGTCAAGGTTCTCTCTCTTCCTATCTGTATAAATACATTGGAAGAAGTCTTAATAATTGGTTAAGACTAACCGCCCCGGTATGTGAGGACGATCCGCATATATTATGAAAATGTATTCAAACAAATGCTTCTATTTAATAACTAACATTTGCATTAAAAATCTTAATGATTCCAAATACATCAGCCGCACATAACATACACATTAGACTATATATTAGCCTTGTCTTTGTTTGTGTTTAGGGTTTTCGCAAATAATCATTACGCGTCCCTTTCTCTTGATTACCTTGCACTTTTCGCACATAGGTTTCACTGATGATCTTACCTTCATTAGGAGTTCCTCCCTTCTCATCATAATACATTGTTTTCCACAAACTCGGCGTACAAGGGCACACTTGTGCCTATACGCGCATTTCATAGTATAACAAAAGCCCTAGACAGAAGTCAAGGGCTTTTTTCAAAATCTCTAATATTTTTTATTTATCTCTCCAAATAATTCTTCCTTTAGATAAATCATAAGGGCTCATCTCAACTGTAACCTTGTCACCTGGAAGAATTCTAATATAGTTCATACGAAGCTTACCACTAATATGTGCTAAGATTTGATGACCATTTTCTAATTCAACCTGAAACATTGCGTTAGGAAGCTTCTCTAAAACTGTTCCTTCAACTTCAATTACATCTGCTTTTGACATTGTATTCTCCTTTATATCTTTATTTTGTATATTCTACCGTCAAGAACTAATATACTTCATATAAGCATCAACAATTTCTCTTACGGTATCATCATCTAGTTTATTTATATGTTCAACTTTTGTTTGAATTTCTTCTGGGAAATGTTTAATAATCTGCACATGCATCTTTTTCTTACGTTTAGGTTTATCTAGCAGTTTAGTTTTACCATTTACCAGATACAAAAGATTATTTTCCTCTTTAAAAACAATATAGATATGATTTTTGTCATGACCGGCTAACGATTTTGCCATGATTAATTTCATATAATACTCCTATTATAAGGGCCGGGGAAATGCCTAAGCATTTCCCATACCCAAATTAAATTAGTTTAATACTTTAACGATTTCAGCGAAAACGTCTTCCATTGGCTGTGTACCATCAACAGTATGAAGAATACCAGCCTCCTTATAATAATCAATTAAAGGTTGTGTTTGTTCATGATATACGTCAAGTCTCTTCTGTACAGTTTCAGGTTGATCATCATCACGAAGCACTAATTTGCTTCCACAAGAATCACAAATGCCTTCCTTCTTAGGTGGAATGCTTACGATATGATATGTTGCACCACAATCTAGACATGCTCTTCTTCCTGACATACGCTTTACAATATTCTCATCTGGAACATCAACATCAATTGCATATTCCATCTTATCGCCAAGCTTATCTAATGCATTTGTAAGAGCTTCTGCTTGAGGAATTGTACGTGGAAAACCATCAAGTACAAAACCATTTGTACAATCATCTTGACCAATTCTATCCACAACCAAATCGCAAGTCAACTCATCAGGAACAAGTAATCCTTGATCCATATATGACTTTGCTTTCTCCCCTAATTCTGTTCCGTTCTTGATATTCGCACGGAAAATATCTCCCGTCGAAATATGAGGAATAGAATACTTTGCAGCAATTTGCTTTGCTTGTGTTCCTTTACCCGCTCCAGGAGCACCTAACATAATTATCTTCATATGAAAACCTCCTTATACAACCTTAGGAGATGCCACCAAGCATCTCCTATTGTAATTTAATCCAAAAATCCCTTATAATTTCTAACCATCATGTGAGATTCTACTTGCTTTAATGTCTCAACTACAACACCAACAATAATGATAATTGATGTACCACCGAAAGAAACATTAGCTGCAAACACACCGTTGAAGAATAAAGGAATAAGTGCAACTATTGATAATCCAATAGCTCCTATAAAGATAATATACTTAAGTACATTTTGCAAATATTCACTAGTTGGCGAACCAGGACGAATACCTGGGATTGAGCCACCTTGCTTCTTCATGTTGTCTGCTATTTCTATAGGGTTAAATGTAATTGATGTATAAAAATACGCAAAAGCAACGATTAATAATACATATACTACAGCACCTATTGTATAAACCCAATTCTCAGGGTTAAACCAGTTAGATTGTGATAAACATTTCAAAATCTGGCTTCCAATACCTGTGCCGTTACCCTTCTTAAGTAGCGCTGCGATAATTACTGGAGTCTGCATCAATGACTGAGCAAAGATTACAGGGATAACTCCACCAGTATTAACCTTAAGTGGAATACATGTTGCATTACCGCCCATTTGTCTACGACCTTGTATCTTCTGTGAATACTGAACAGGAATCTTTCTTTCAGCATTTTGTAAGAAAATAACAAGTACTATTGTACCTATAATTACTGCCGCAATAATAACACCGCTTAAAATGCCCTTTGCAACAATCTTGCCCTTAATGAACTGCTCGTATAATGTTGACAAATCGTTAGGAATACGAGAAACAATGTTAATTACCAAAACAACTGAAATACCGTTTCCGATACCATGCTCAGTAATTTGTTCACCGATCCACATCAACACAGAAGAACCAGCTGTAAGAACTGAAACTATAAGTATTACATAAAGCGCATTAAATTCTGTAAGATATCCGCTTCTACCAAAACCAATAGCCATAGCTAGCGATTCCATCAATGCTAGTCCAACAGAAACATATCTTGTTATTCTGTTGATTTTCTTACGACCTTCTTCACCATCTTTTTGCATTTCTTCCAACTTAGGAATTGCTATAGTCAAAAGCTGCATAATAATAGATGATGTAATATAAGGCGTAATACTTAGCGCAAACACAGACATTTGTTCAAAAGATCCACCTGTAATCGCACTGAAGAAATTCAATGAATCTCCACTGTTTTGAAATAGACTTTTGAACACATCTGGGTCTACACCTGCTACTGGTATCTGAGAACCTAATCTAACTACAATGAGCATCAAGAATACGAAACCAATACGTCTACGTAAATCTTTAATTTTAAATGCGTCAATGAGAGTTTTAAACATTAGATCACCTCAGCTTTACCACCTAGGGCTTCAATCTTCTCTTTAGCGCTTGCACTAAAAGCGTTAACAGTTACATTTAACTTCTTAGTAAGTTCTCCACCACCAAGAATTTTAACGCCATCACGAGGATTCTTAACGATTCCCTTCTCGATTAAAGTCTCAACTGTTACGTCTGCACCATTATCAAAAACTTCTAGAGCTGACATGTTGATACCAACGATATCCTTAGAGTTTCTGCACTTGAAACCTCTCTTAGGAATACGTCTGTATAATGGCATTTGACCACCTTCAAAACCTGGTCTTGGAGCACCTGAACGAGCCTTTTGTCCCTTATGACCTTTACCAGCAGTCTTTCCATTTCCTGAACCGTGCCCACGTCCTCTTCTGAAATTATCACTATGCTTTGAGCCTTCAGCAGGCTTTAAGTTAGATAAATCCATTGTGACACCTCCTTATTATACTTCTTCTACTTCTACTAAGTGGTTAACGTGTCTGATCATGCCTCTAATAGCATCATTATCAGGCATTTCAACTGTTTGATGAAGCTTTCTTAAACCAAGTGCTTCTACAGTCTTTCTGTTCTTAGGAACAGCTCCGATTGGAGATTTAACCAATGTAATTTTTAATGTTTTATTCTTAGCCATTTATCTTTCCTCCTTAACCGAGAATCTCTTCTACAGTCTTACCACGAAGTCTTGCAACTTCTTCTGGAGATTTCAACTGACCTAATGCATCGATTGTAGCAAGTACAACGTTTTGCTTATTTGAAGAACCTAAAGATTTTGTACGGATATTTTGGATACCTGCTAATTCACAAACGGAACGAGCTGGACCACCAGCGATGATACCAGTACCTTCAGGAGCTCTCTTTAATAATACAGATGCACCAGTATGTTTTCCAGTGATATCATGTGTAATACTGTTGTTTTCGTCTAATTTAACTGTGATTAAATGTTTGATAGCATCTTCCTTTCCTTTACGAATAGCTTCAGGAATTTCAGTTGCTTTCCCTAAACCAGCACCAACATGACCTTTGCCGTCACCAACAACAACAAGAGCTGTAAAGCGCATGTTACGTCCGCCTTTTACAACCTTTGTTACACGCTTGATTGATACCACATTATCGTTTAATTCTAATTGATCTACATCAATAATTTCACGTTTCATGTATCATTTCCTCCTTAAAATTCTAAGCCAGCTTCTCTTGCTGCGTCAGCTAATGCTTTAACTTTTCCTTCATATATAAAGCCGCCTCTATCAAAGACAACAGTGTTAATACCTTGATCTAAAGCCTTCTTAGCAATAACAGTTCCAAGCTTTGTTGCTGCCTCTACGTTATTAGTCTTTTCTAAGTCTTTAGCTACTTCTTTATCAAGTGTTGAAGCAGAAGTTAGTGTATTACCAACTGTATCATCAATAATTTGAGCATACATATGATTATTACTTCTAAACACAGCAAGTCTTGGTCTTTCTGCAGTACCAGAAATGTTGTTACGAATTCTTCTGTGCTTGTCTTGGCGGGCTACCGCTCTTGATTTCTTATTAACCATTTCTTCGTCACTCCTTTAATTATTACTTACCAGTCTTACCAACTTTACGTCTAATAACTTCATCAGCATACTTGATACCTTTACCCTTATAAGGTTCAGGTCTTCTCTTATCTCTGATTTCAGCTGCGTATTGGCCAACTTTTTCTTTATCAATACCTTTAACGATGATTTTGTTACCATCAACAGTAGACTCAAGACCTTCTGGGTCTTCCATCTCTACTGGATGTGAATAACCTAAGTTAAGTGTTAATTTCTTACCAGACTTTTGAGCTCTGTAACCAACACCATTAACTTCTAAAACTTTCTCATAACCATCTTTAACACCAACAACCATGTTGTTGATAAGAGTTCTTGTTAATCCGTGAAGAGATTTCATTCTCTTAAGATCGTTAGGTCTGTTTACTACTACTTCCTCACCCTCTACTTTGATTTCCATTTCTACTGGAAGATCTCTTTCAAGAGTACCCTTAGGACCTTTTACAGTCACATGATTATTTTCTGCTACACTTACAGTTACATCTGCTGGAATAGCGATTGGCATTCTTCCTATACGTGACATGCCCGTACCTCCTTATTAATATAAGTTGTTATTGTTTCTTTTTGTTGTTAGTTTTCCAACATTTCTTGCGATGCAATATGCCGTGTCTAATCTCTAGATTATTGACTTAACAACATTTTTAGGTTTTCCAACATTTCTTGCGATGCAAGAAATGTCGCCGTGTCTAATCTCTAGATTATTGACTTAACAACATTTTGGGTTTCCAACATTTTTGCTTTCGCAAAAATGTCGCCGTGTCGCACCCCCTGCGGGCATGCGACTTACCAAACAAAAGCTAGGACTTCTCCACCAACACCTTGCTTCTTAGCTTCCTTGTCAGTGATGATTCCCTTATTTGTTGATAAAATAGCAATTCCAAGTCCACCAAGAACTGATGGAATCTCATCCTTACCAGCGTAAACACGAAGACCAGGCTTAGAAATTCTCTTAATACCTGTAATAATCTTCTCATTCTTGTCACTACCATATTTCATAGTAACGCGAATTGTCTTAAATACACCGTCTTCTACGATGTCATACTTTGTGATATATCCTTCATCAACTAAGATGTCAGCAATTGCAACCTTAATCTTTGATGCTGGGATATCTACTGTATCATGTTTTGCAGTATTTGCATTACGAATTCTTGTAAGCATATCTGCAATTGGATCACTCATTGTCATGATTAAATTCCTCCTTGTATACTTACCATGAAGCCTTCTTAACACCAGGGATTTGTCCCTTGTATGCTAACTCTCTAAAGCATACTCTGCAAATACCATATTTTCTTAAATATGCATGTGGACGACCACAAATTCTACAACGGCTGTATTCTCTAGTAGAGAACTTTTGCTTACGTTGTTGTTTAACTTTCATTGATTTCTTAGCCATTAAAATTCCCTCCTAAATTAATCAGCGAAAGGCATATTGAATAATCTAAGTAATTCTCTTGCCTCTTCATCAGTCTTGGCTGTTGTAACAAAAATTACATCCATACCTCTTACTTTATCAACCTTATCATATTCGATTTCAGGGAAAATGATTTGCTCTTTGATACCAAGTGCATAATTTCCTCTTCCATCAAATGAATTAGGGTTAACACCTCTAAAGTCACGTACACGTGGAAGTGCTAAGTTAATAAGACGATCAGCGAATTCATACATCTTTTCACCACGAAGTGTTGTCTTACAACCAATTGCCATTCCCTCACGTAACTTGAAGTTAGCGATAGAATTCTTAGCTCTTGTAACTACTGCCTTTTGACCTGTAATAGCTTCCATGTCTTTTACAGCAGCATCAAGTACTTTTGCGTTTTCTCTGGCTTCACCAACGCCCATGTTAACTACGATTTTCTCGAGCTTTGGTACTTCCATAACATTTTTATATCCAAATTTCTTAGTCATTGCATCGACTATTTCGTTTTGATATGTATCTTTAAGTCTACTCAACGTTAAAGCCTCCTTCCTTCAATTAGTCAATTACTTCGCCAGTCTTTTTAGCGAAGCGGACTTTCTTATCACCGTCCATCTTGAAGCCAACTCTTGTTGCTTGTCCGTTATGAAGGAGCATAACATTTGAAATGTTAACAGGACCTTCAACTTCGATTCTTCCACCAGCTTGGTTAGCCATGCTTGGTTTCTGGTGCTTTGTAATCATATTAACACCTTCAACTGTAACTGTGTTCTTCTTCTTATCTACGGCGATAACTTTACCTTCTTTATGAATATCTTTTCCAGCGATTACTTTAACTTGATCGCCTACTTTAATCTTCATCATTGCCATCGTTCGACCCTCCTATAATACTTCTGGAGCAAGTGAAACAATCTTCATAAATGATTTCTCACGAAGCTCTCTAGCTACAGGTCCAAAAATACGTGTTCCCTTTGGAGTATTATCATCTTTGATAATAACTGCAGCATTTTCATCAAACTTAATATAAGAACCATCTTTACGACGGGCACCCTTCTTGGTACGTACAACTACTGCCTTAACTACGTCACCCTTCTTAACTGTTCCACCAGGTGATGCTTCTTTAACAGTGGCAGTTACTACATCACCAATATTGGCATATCTTCTTGTAGAACCACCCATAACACGAATTACTAAGATTTCCTTAGCACCTGTGTTATCGGCTACTCTTAATCTACTTTCTTGTTGAACCATTATTGTAGCCTCCTTTAATTATTTTGCACGCTCAACGACTTCAACAAGTCTCCATCTCTTATCTTTAGATAAAGGTCTTGTTTCCATTACTTTAACAATATCACCCTTGTTAGCAGTATTCTCTTCGTCATGAGCTTTTAACTTATATGTTCTTTTAACGATCTTGTTGTAAAGTGGATGCTTTACGTTATCCTTAACAGCAACAACGATTGTCTTATCCATCTTATCTGATACAACAACACCTTGACGTGTTTTTCTAAGATTTCTTTCCACGTTATTTCTCCTTTCTAATTTTGAAATTACCTACAATTATTTTGCTTCTGACATTACAGTTTGAATTCTAGCGATATCTTTTCTAACCTCTTTAATTCTTCCTGTGTTGTCTAGCTGGTTAGTTGCATTTTGGAATCTCAAATTGAAAAGTTCTTTCTTTGCTTCTACTAATTTTGCATTAAGCTCTTCTGGAGCTAATGTTCTTAAATCCTTTAAATAATCCTTAGTTTTCATTTGATTCACCGCCTTCTAAATCTGCACGTGAAACTATCTTACATTTGCAAGGTAGCTTATGCGTAGCAAGACGTAAAGCTTCACGAGCAACGCCTTCCTCTACTCCGGAGATTTCAAATAATACTCTTCCTGGCTTAACAACTGCAACCCAGTACTCTAATTGACCTTTACCTTTACCCATTCGAGTTTCAGCAGGAGTTGCTGTAACTGGCTTATCTGGGAAAATCTTGATCCAAACCTTACCACCACGCTTTACGTGACGTGTCATAGCAACACGGGCAGCTTCGATTTGATTTGATCTAATCCAACATGGTTCTTGAGCAACAATACCGAATTCACCATAAGTGATCTTGTTACCTCTTGTAGCTTTACCAGCCATAGAACCTCTGAATTGTTTTCTATGCTTTACTCTTTTAGGCATTAACATTACTTAGCTCCTCCTTCCTTGTTTCCTTTTGTAGGAAGTACTTCACCTTTGTAAATCCATACCTTAACACCAACTTTACCATAAGTTGTGTCAGCTTCTGCGAATCCATAATCAATGTCAGCTCTTAATGTCTGAAGTGGAATAGTTCCTTCATTGTAGAATTCTGTACGAGCCATATCAGCACCGCCAAGACGTCCTGAAACAGATGTCTTAATACCTTGAACTCCAGCCTTCATAGCTCTACCCATGCAAGACTTCATTGCACGTCTAAATGCAATACGGTTTTCAAGTTGTGCTGCGATATTTTCTGCAACAAGTTGTGCATCTTTATCTGGTCTCTTAACTTCTTTGATGTCAACAACAAGCTTCTTGTCTGTTAACTTTTGAAGTTCAGATTTAACCTTTTCAATCTCAGCTCCGCCCTTACCGATTACGATACCAGGCTTAGCTGTGTAAACAATTACTTTAACCCTATCAGATGTTCTTTCGATTTCGATCTTAGAAACACCTGCTGTATATAATTTTTTCTTAAGAAATGTTCTGATGTTATAATCTTCTACTAAATAATCTGCGAAATCTTCTTCTGCATACCACTTAGAATCCCAATCCTTAATAACACCAACTCTTAAGCCATGAGGATTAACTTTTTGTCCCATTTTTTTCCTCCTTCTTACTTCTCATCAAGTACAACAGTGATGTGGCTCATTCTCTTCTCGATTCTATAAGCTCTTCCCTGTGCTCTTGGTCTGATTCTCTTCATTGTAGGTCCCTTATTTGCGTAGCACTCTGCAACGTATAAGTTCTCTAAACTGTAGTTTTTATCTGGATAGTTATTCTCTGCATTTGCAATAGCAGACTTTAATAGCTTCTCAATAACGCTTGATGCGTATCTTGGATTGTACTTAACAATAGCTAATGCTGTTTGTACATCCTTACCACGAATGGCATCTAATACGAAGCAAGCCTTTTGTACTGACATTCTTGCATAAGATAACTTAGCTGAAGGTCTAGTATCTTTTTGACTGTTTCTCTCTTGCTTTATCTGACTTCTATGTCCCTTTGCCATGAGGAAACCTCCTTTCTCTTTCTACTATCTTACTCTTGATTTCTTTTCGTCTTTTCCATGACCTCTGTAAGTTCTTGTTGAAACGAACTCACCAAGCTTATGACCAACCATATCTTCTGTGATATATACAGGTACATGCTTTCTTCCATCATGAACAGCAATTGTATGTCCAACCATTTGTGGGAAGATTGTTGAACGACGAGACCAAGTCTTGATTACATTCTTGTCTCCTGAAGCGTTCATAGCATCTACTTTCTTCAATAAGCTTGCATCAGCAAATGGTCCTTTTTTTAACGAACGTGCCATAATAATCCTCCTTACTTAATTGCTCTACCGTCACGTCTACGTACGATAAGCTTGTTAGATTTCTTGTTCTTCTTACGAGTCTTAAGACCGAGTGCAGGTTTACCCCAAGGTGTACATGGACCTGGACGTCCGATTGGAGCTTTACCTTCACCACCACCGTGTGGGTGGTCATTAGGGTTCATAACAGAACCACGAACTGTTGGGCGGATACCCATATGGCGCTTACGACCAGCTTTACCGATTTTAACTAGGTTATGATCAGCGTTACCAATTGTACCAATAGTAGCTCTACAATTAAGAGGTACCATTCTCATTTCGCCTGAAGGAAGACGAAGTGTTGCGTACTTTCCTTCTTTAGCCATTAACTGAGCTGAGTTACCAGCAGAACGAACTAATTGTCCACCCTTACCAGGATATAGCTCAATGTTGTGTACTAATGTACCTACTGGAATGTTAGCAAGTGGTAAGCAGTTACCTACAGCGATTTCTGCATCTTCACCATTCATTACTGTCATTCCGTCTGTTAAACCTTCAGGAGCAAGAATATATGCCTTTTCTCCATCAGCATAGCAGATAAGTGCGATGTTAGCTGTTCTATTTGGATCATACTCGATACCAACAACCTTAGCTGGAACACCGTCTTTCTTTCTCTTAAAGTCGATAAGTCTATATTTTTGTCTGTTTCCACCACCTTGGTGTCTTACTGTAATCTTACCTTGGTTATTACGACCAGCGTTCTTCTTCTTAGAAACAACAAGTGACTTCTCAGGAGTCTTCTTTGTTACTTCAGCGAAATCCGAACCAGTCATATTTCTTCTCGAAGGTGTATATGGGTTATATGTCTTAATTCCCATCTTTATTCTCCTTTCATAAATAGATTTCTTATCGCGCTTTACTGCGCATACTTGTTACATCTTATAATCCTGCGAAGATTTCGATTTCTTTACTATCTTCTGTTAATGTAACGATTGCTTTCTTAGTCTTAGCAGTCTTACCAAAGACATTTCCACGTCTCTTTGTCTTACCGTCGCAATTCATTGTGTTAACTGACTTAACCTTTGCGCCTTCAAACATTTTCTCAACTGCTTCTTTGATCATTGTCTTATTAGCCTCTGGATGAACTAGGAATGTATATTTCTTCTCAGCCATTCCGTTCATACTCTTCTCTGTTACGAGGGGCTTTTTGATTACATCATAATATTGTACGTTTGCCATTATGCATATACCTCCTCGATATTCTTAACTGCGTCCTTAGTAAGAACGAGTGTGTTATACTTCAAAATGTCGTATACGTTGATTGTTGAAGTAGAAGCTGTCTTGATGAATGGAACGTTCTTTGCTGAAGCAACAACATTCTTATCATTATCAGCCAAAACTACAAGACCCTTTTCAACCTTAAGATTATTCATAACCTCAACAAATTTCTTTGTCTTGATTTCGTCTAACTTAAGTTCGTCAACTACAACGATCTTTTGTTCATTTACTCTAGATGTTAATGCAGACTTAAGAGCTGCTCTCTTTTCTTTCTTATTTAATTTGAAAGAATAATCTCTTGGTGTTGGAGCAAATACAACTCCACCGCCTGTCCATTGTGGAGCTCTGATAGAACCTTGACGTGCATGTCCTGTTCCCTTTTGTCTCCATGGTTTTCTACCACCGCCACGAACTTCAGAACGTGTCTTAGCCTTCTGTGTTCCTTGACGATTATTAGCAAGTTGTTGAACTACTGCCATATGTAAAAGATGTTCGTTAACTTCTACACCGAAGATAGCATCATTTAAATCAATGGATTCAACTTCTTTGCCTTCCATATTGTATACGGATACTTTAGCCATCGTAAAGTTCCTCCTTTCGTAATCTCAATTATTTAGCTGCTTTTACTGATTCTTTAATTGTTACTAAAGACTTCTTAGGTCCTGGAACAGCACCCTTAACTAAAAGCAAGTTGTTCTCAGCGTCTACACGTACAACTTCAAGATTTTGAATTGTAACCTTTACGCTACCCATGTGTCCAGGCATTCCTTTTCCTTTGAATACCTTACTTGGTGATGAACAAGCACCATTGGAACCTTGATGACGATGGAACTTAGAACCATGTGCCATAGGTCCTCTGTGTTGACCTAATCTCTTGATTGCGCCTTGGAATCCTTTACCCTTTGAGATTGCAGTTGCATCAACCTTATCGCCTTCAGCGAAGATATCTGCCTTAATCTCATCAGCAAGATTGTAATCAGCACTATTTTCAAACTTAAATTCTCTTACGTATCTCTTAGAAGCTACGCCAGCCTTTTCGAAATGTCCTTTCTCAGGCTTGTTAACGCCGTGTCTTCTCCAAACCTTCTTGTTACCTTGAGCATCAACGCTAACTTCTTTTTCTTTCTTGTCTACAAAACCTACTTGAACAGCCTCGTAACCATCATTCTCAACTGTCTTAACTTGTGTTACTACACAAGGACCAGCTTGAAGAACTGTTACAGGAATTAATGATCCTTCAGAATCAAAAACTTGAGTCATGCCAAGCTTTGTAGCTAAAATCGCTTTCTTCATTCTTATTTCCTCCTAATTAATCTACAGCGGAACAGCTTTCCTTATATTAAGCTGTTCATTCTAGTTACTAGGGTTACTAGCTACTAGTTAAAATTTACTAGAAATTACTTTTGCTTCATCTTAATGTCAATAAAGACACCAGCTGGCATTTCTAGTGTTGATAATGCATCAACCGTCTTTTGTGTTGGTGTGATGATATCAATTAGTCTCTTATGAGTTCTTTGCTCGAACTGCTCTCTAGAATCCTTGTACTTGTGAGTAGCTCTTAAGATAGTAACTACTTCCTTCTTAGTAGGAAGAGGTACTGGTCCGCTCACCTGTGCACCATTCTTCTTTACAGTTTCGATGATTTTCTTAGCAGATGCATCAACTAATTCGTGATCATACGCCTTGAGTGTTATTCTCATAACTTGTGAATTTGCCATAAAAAAAGTCGCCTCCTTTTCGCACTTAATAGTGAGACAAGCGGTGACTGTACACTTTACCGTGTGTGTCCTATAATAATTATAGACGCAACACGTGCAGTTTCTGCCATCATTAGCAGACTTATCAATTGTACAGTGACTTGTCGTCAGTTTTACTAACTTGACATTCGCTCCACGGAAAACCTACCTGATTACTTATGGTGGATAATCGGTAGCAACCTCACGCTTCATCGCTATCTATGCCACAGCAAGTAATAATATACACTATAGATTTGAGGCTTGCAAGTGTTTTTTAAACTTTTTTGTTCTTTTTTGAGTACAATGTGGTCGATGCCAAAATTATGCACTATATCTAGCGATTTCGCACATATTATCCATACATTTCCCACAAAACATTCCTATTATAATAAGGATAAGATAAAATTTATGATTTATAAATTTAAATATGTTATACTATTCCGAGACTTGATTTATCATATATATAAGTAATTTGTTCGGGAACTTTGCTTTATTTACCACCCGAATGGAGTTTTTTACATAATAGGTGGTAAAACACTAACTATCACAGAAAGGATTAATCCATGTATATTGCTGATAATTGGGAAGACTATGAAGTCTTCGACTGTACACAAGGTGAAAAATTAGAACGTTGGGGTAAATATGTACTACTTCGTCCTGATCCTCAGGTAATTTGGAACACGAAACGAAATCATCCAAAATACAAGCAGTTAAATGCTCACTATCATAGAAGTAAAAAAGGTGGCGGAGAATGGGAGTTTTTCGATTTGCCGGAAGAATGGCAGATTGAGTACCCGCTATTTGATGAAAATACAGCATCTTCGCTAGTAAATAAATTAAGATTTAACTTAAAGCCATTCTCTTTCAAACACACAGGACTCTTTCCAGAACAGGCTGCAAATTGGGATTGGTTCTTTAATCTAATTATTAAAGAAAGATTTAACAACCCAAACAAAGAGATAAAAGTACTTAACCTATTTGCATACACTGGCGGAGCAACATGTGCCGCTGCTGCTGCCGGAGCACATGTAACACATGTTGATGCTTCAAAAGGAATGGTTGGATGGGCAAAAGAAAATGCAATATCTTCAGGCCTTGGCGATGCACCTATAAGATGGCTCGTTGATGACTGCAAGAAATTTGTTGAACGAGAAATACGTCGTGGCAACAAATACGATGCAATAATAATGGATCCGCCATCATACGGCAGAGGACCCAAAGGAGAAATATGGAAAATTGAAGAAGCAATTTATCCCCTTATCTTAAATTGTAGAGATTTGTTGAACGACAATCCATTATTCTTCCTTGTAAACTCCTACACTACTGGTCTTCAACCTGCTGTTTTACATTACATGATTTCAACAGCTCTTAGGGATTTTCCAGGAAGCGTTGAAGCGGACGAAGTAGGATTACCAGTCTCTGGCAACGGTTTATATCTACCATGCGGTGCAAGTGGAAGATTCGAAGGATATAGATAGTACAAAAACTTTATTCAATATAAAAAACAGGAAAGTACATTTACTTTCCTGCTTATTTCTTATTTATACTGGTGTTTATCGAATGAAAAAATAGTAAAGATAATATTCTTTACTCCCGCTTGAGACTCCACTTGAAGATAGTAATGGCCAGTTACTCTAGGCAACCATCTCGTTACTGGTCTTTTTAACTCTCTCGAATTAGTTGAACCTAGACTTCCCATAGTTATACGCACATGAGAGCCTGTTACTTTTTCAAATTCTTCTAACTGTCCATCTGTAAATCTAGCGTAATTTCCCGTACCTTTCTTAATACGGGGTGAAATTGTAAAATCTACCGATAACGCATTATCTTTCCCTTGATATTTGCATTGATCTGCGTGTTCACCTGATATACAATACGCCTTTAAAACAGCTCCTTCATATTCGTATTTCCATTCATGTTTGTGTTGAGTTGGTACTTTGTCTGCATTTTCAGCTCTAACGCTTTGAACTGGTATCACTGACACTATAAGTACAGCAACAAACACTACTCCTAATATCTTTTTTAGTTGTTTTTTCATTTCCATCTCCTTTCCTGCTTATATCTTATCTATACTGTTATTAATCAAATGAAAAAATAGAAAAGGTAGTATTCTTCTCTCCCGCTTGAGACTCCACTCGAAAATAGTAATGGCCAGCTACTCTAGGCAATCTTTTCGTTACTGGACTTCCTAATTGTTTCAACCTAAGTGATGTTTTACCACGTAGAATTCCCAAAGATATACGCACATTAGAGCCTGTTACTTTTTTAAATTCATCTAACTGCTCATCTGTAAATCTAACGTAAGATCCGTTAGCATTAGTAACAAACTTTGGAATTGTAAAATCTACAGACAACGCCTTATCTTTCCCTTGATATTTGCATTGATCTGCGTGTTCACCTGATATACAATACGCCTTTAAAACATCTCCTTCATATTCGTATTTCCACTCATGTTTGTGTCCATTTGGTGCACTGTTCGCATTTTCAGCTCTAACGCTTTGAACTGGTATCACTGACACTATAAGTACAGCAACAAACACTACCCCTAATATCTTTTTTAGTTGCTTTTTCATTTGCATATCCTTTTATCTACTTACTGAAGACTTTAAAAAACTTTAATGCTCTTAAGACATGAACTAATACACTTTCCGTCGTTACAGAATCTGTATCGATAGTATCTCCATCCATATCATATTCAAAGACCATATTACTTCTACCTGTATCTAATGTAGCAGTAACGTGATCACCTTCTCTAGTAAATGAATGCTTGTAAGTCTTACCCTTACAAACCGATTCTGCAGTAATTTTCTTAGCGTCTGCTGAAATCTGAATTACTTCTTCAGTTTCAACATTTCCATTTTCATCTACCCAAGAATTGTTCTTTGTCTTTGTTCCGTCAGGATTCTCAGTAGTAACCGACTTTAGTGTGTACTTCTTTCCATCTGTCGTACACGCTTCTATATCTACTGCTCCAACTGAATCATCCACAGTTGAAAGATAAAGAAGATCTTGTGTTTTACCGCCATCCTCGGAAGAGAAAAATGCTATTGCAGGAATACCATTTCCTATAGCACATTTTTGAAGCTCTAAATAAAGACCTTCTGGAGATTTTGCTATAATAGTCTGACTTGTAAGCACATCACCAACAAATACATTTTCTACAACAGCATTAGAATCTACCTTTTTATAAATATCTACTTTTCCTGCACAATGCATTCTGATTTCTTCGCCTTTTTTCACAGAATTGAAGAAATCCATTGAGGTTTCATACAAACCAGAAACTAGATCCGAGTAACCTGCACCTAGTTCATATTTTACGGTATTCATAATAATGTTATCGTCCATATCTGTATCATATGTAAGAACACCTATCGAATCAGGACTTGCAACTTTCAATGTATTGTGGACCTTATTATCACTCACTTCTTCAATAAAATCAGTCATCGTGACATCTCCATCTGCGTTCATAAGGGAAGACTTTGTATCGAAAACATTTTCAATTACAGACATACTAACATAGCCAATTTCTGTTGGAATTCCAGACGCATCAAAGAATTCTAAAGTATCCGCACCATCTCCTCGTGTAATTTCCATAGTTCCAACACCACCAGCTATGATATCAGATATCTGAATCTTTTCTTTTTTGTCTGACATAAAGTCTGTATATAGATAAATACGTTTAATATCTTTTCCATCTTCAGAAATGTCATAAATAGCATAAGAGACTCTACCATCTTTATTAGTCAAAAACATAACAATCTCATATCCAGTTCTTGTTTGATAAGTAAAAGCTCTAATATGAGAATTCAAAGCATATTCTGCTGTGATATCAATATCATTTATTAGAACATTTTCTGCTGCTCTAGTTCTAGTAGATACTATACCGTCCTCATGAGTTACTGTACTAGTTTCTCCCACACTTAATTTATCAAAATTATCCTTGAGATCAAAAGCTTGTGACATAATATACTTTTCAAAATATAAATCACTATAAAATTGTTCATATGTTTTCTCAGCTTTGTTATTATTAACGGCAGATGTGGCAGCTAAACTAGTAAAGCTTGCTGAAAAGGCAAGCACACCGCTTAAAGCCACAGCCAATGCTGCAATTTTTTTCTTCATAGTTTCTCCTTTTTATAATTTAATAATTTTTTATTTTCCGAAACTTAGGATTCCACTGTATGTAATAATCTTTTTCTTACAGCGGTTTGTTCTAACATAGCGCCACCCTGATTATTTCCATCCTTAGACGCGCTCTGCTTATCACCTTCCTGTTGGGCGCTATCCTGTGAAGCACCACCTTGTGAAGCAGACTGCGGAGTAGACTGCGGAGTACTTTCCTGTGAAGTGCTATCTTTTGAAGCATCTTCCTTTGTTTCCACTGGTAAGATTTCAAAATCATACTTTAAAGTTCCGGCTCCAGTTTGCACTGTATATGTATATTTACCAACAGCACTTGGCAAATCATCTATACTTCTTAAACTCGATTTTCCATATTTTATTTTACCACCAGGTTCGAGTGTTTGGTGACCAACACAACTAGTCATTATATCGCCCCAATAACCTACAACTTCTCGGAAATTTTCATATCCTTCTAATTTAATTCCAGCAAAAGGCTTTCCTGTATAAGGTGCTTCCTTTTCTACAGAGATGGTTACTGACACTGCATTATCAATCCCCTGATACATGCATTGTTCTGGCTGATTTTTAGAGTCACAGTACGCCTTTACAGTATTTCCTTCTATAACATGTACCCAGTTATGTGGATGAGCATATTTCTTTCTAGTAACTTTTAAAGCGCATTTACAGTCTGGACAAGTGATTATCTTTGATTCACCGCTTCCGGATGGCAAATGTATATATTCTCCTACGCCATCTATACGCGCTCCTCTAAAAACATGTCCACTACCACTTATCTTAATACCTTTTTCAGGAGTTAAACCGCAACCACATTCAGTTTCATTATCATTATGTAGTCCCTCTGAACGCATCAGTCTCCAGGTACCCCAGCCTCCGTTGATAAACTCTACATCATAATAATCCCTTAGTCTAGATGGCATCTGATATGGATGTAGATCCGCAAGTGCTGCTTGAACATTTTGAAGTGGCATTGCTGAAATTACAACAGCAACTGCAAATACTAACCCTAGTAACTTTTTTAGTTGTTTTTTCATTTTCTCATCTCCTTTTCTTATAGTATATTTGTTTCGCATATGTATTTTACGCATTTTACTTCTATAACATCTTTCGCTTCTTCAATATAATATATGTAATAACACATATCACAAGCGTTATTGCACACACAATAGCAAATCCCCAGAAAGAATTTGCAAAAGGCATTCCTGAGCTTTCTACGTTCATACCATATAAGCCTGATATAATCGTTGGTATAGACATTACAATCGTAATCGCTGCTAGATACTTCATGACATTATTAAGTCTATTATTAATAACTGCCGACATAAGTTCTCTAGTACCATTAATAATATCTCTATAAATCTGTGTCATCTCTATAGCCTGTTGATTCTCAATTATTACATCTTCTAGTAATTCTCTATCCTCAGAATATTGTCGTAGCTTGCCGTATCTAGTTAATCTATCAAGCACCATTCCATTAGCGCGAAGAGAAGTTGCAAAATATACTAAGTTCGACTCTAGCTCATGAAGGTCTATCAAGTCGACATCCTCAGTATGTTTATCAATTCTCTCCTCAATCTCTGTACGTTTCCTATCAATATTACGAAGCAAGCTCTGATACACAATACATGTATTGTAAAGTATCTGGTATGTAAAACGCATCTGCTTCTTTGTCGAGAATTCACGAACTCTTTGCTCTGTAAAAATTCTAAGTACAGTTGTTTCTTCGGCACAAACGGTAATAATCGTATCTTCCACAAGAATTATACCTAAAGGTATTGTCGTATAGGAATGTCTATTATTACGCATTTCTGCTGAAGGAATATCCACAAGTATTAATGTGTAATTCTCTTCTAAATCAATACGAGAACTTTCCTCGTCATCGAGTGCTGCTCTTAAGTCTGCAATATCTATATCAAATTGTTCACTTATATCTACACACTCTTCTAGTGAAGGCTTGACCATATTAATCCAAGAACCTGCTTCATAAGCATTTAACTCCTGAATAATACTGTCATCCGTCTTATAATATTTAATCACTATTCTACCTCCTAGTATTTAACACAGAATAGTGCCCTTGAGAATTCGCGAGAATTTCGCAAAACAGAATAAAACGTGACTGAACAATCTAGAATACAACTTTAGCATTTAACCCAAAACCAATCGCTAAAGGAATCAAGACAACGCACAAACAAGGCAACTGTTCCATGTTATATTTTCATTTTCAATATATAAGCACCCGGCTTCTTCCATAAAACGTCACCTTCCTTCGTAATAAATTTGCACAAGAATAAATCTTATTATAAATATGTTATCGTCAAACAAATCTTATGTCAAGCGAATTCAATATCTGAATAATCTATATAATGACAATATTTCTTCATTATTGTATAATGTTAATACTATGGCGACAAATTAAATGAGGAATTTCATTATGAGAAATAGACGTTTTAGACGATTACCAAGATTAGACAATGAGCTTAAGAAAACAATATGGATTTATGTTGGCATTTTTGCCCTAGCATTTATAGTCTTTTGCATAATTTTCAACTTTAGAAAAGGATACAGTACTGATGAAATGGAAGCAGCATCTATGCCAACCATTTCTTCCGAAGCTTTCGGGACAAAAGTTACCGAACTACATGGCTACATCAACGAAATGGATGCCTGCTACATGCGTGACTCTGTAATTCCTATTGATTCAAAGAGAAATCTCCCTCTTACCATAAATACTTATGGTAAAGAAGTAAGCAAAATATCATACGAAGTACGTTCTACAGACACTACACGTAAAATTGCTGAAACACAAATCAAAGATTTCACACAAAAGGATGACAAAATAAGCCTCAATCTCGAAATCGAGAACTTGATAGAAGCAAACGAAGAATATTTATTCATAATTACATTAAAAGCAGACGGCGAAGAAATACATTACTACACAAGAGTAATCATGCCAGAAAATTGTCATGAAAAAGAGTGCTATGACTTTGTTGCTAATTTCCACAACACTTCTCTTAATGGAAATTACATAGAGCTCGCTCCATATATGGAAACAAGCCCTGAAGCAAATCAAAACACTCTTTCTGAGGTCACTTTACAGTCAACTGTTGACCAAGTAGGCTTCTCTGGTTTTGAAGCAAGTGAAGTAAATGATCCTATTATAGAAGTCAAAGATATAAACACAGATTACTGCGTATTCGAGATGACATATCAATTAAAGCTTGATAACAACGGCAATAACGAATTTTACAATGTCAAAGAATACTACAAGGTTCGTTATACAACTGATAGAATATTTATTCTTGATTACAGACGTAATATGGAGCAAATACTTAATAAGAATACAGTTTCGAAGGAAGATAATTTGTTGAACTTAGGAATTACTTCTACTTCTCCTAATTATTTATCAAATGAAACTGGTAGTATTACTTGCTTCGAGCAGGCTGGAGAATTATTTGAATATAATCAAAACAGCGGCGAACTAATCAAATTATTTAGTTTCCTAGACGGTGCCGAAAATGATAGTCGTTGTTACTACAATGAACATTCAATTAAGATTCTTTCTATAGGTGAAAATGGTGATGTGACATTTGCCGTATATGGATATATGAATAGAGGTCCTCACGAAGGCTACTGCGGAATCGATCTATACAAATACAACGCTTCTTCTAAGAAGTCTATCGAGCAAGCCTTTGTTGCAACTACATGTTCACACCAGATATTAAGTGCAAGCTTCTCAGACCTCCTATACAAAGCAAGTGAAAAATACTTCTATGTAATGATTTCTGGAACGCTTGTTAAGATTGACCTTAATAGTCTAACTATGGAAAATATATTAGAAGGACTCCAAAGCACACAATACGCAGCTTCTAAGTCGGGACGATATATTGCTTACACAAAAGAAGCCAACAAGGATGATACACTTATAGTAGAAGATTTAAGTAACGAATCAACATTTACCATAACTTGTGACAAAGACGAATACATTAGACCTCTCGCATTTATGGACGAAGATCTTGTATACGGAATCGTCAAGAAGAACGACGTAGATGTAAATGTAGCTGGTGCCACGGTATATCCAGTGTCAAACATTTACATTATACAAACATCAAATTCTAAGCATCCTGTACTCAAGGAATATCACAAGGATGGTTATTACGTAACAGACGCAGACTTGCAATCCTACACGCTATACCTCGACAGAGTACAAAAAAGCCCTGAAGGCTATGTTAGTGCTCCAGAGGATACTATCAAAAATAGTGGCGGAGAACTAGGTCGTGCTGTTGAATTTGTATTTACAAAGGATCCTGTCAAAGGTGAGATTACACAGCTACAATCAGTAAAACCTGATTCTAAAACTACTTTGCCAGACCTTACTTGGCAAATTGCAAAGACTCACTTCAATAGCATGCGAAAGACTATTACTGTTAACGCCAAAAGTGCTAACGCAGAATACTTTGTATATGTTGGTAGTCAAGTTGTATATGCTAGTAATAGTGTTTCCGACGCGATTTCACGTGCGGACGAAGAAATGGGTGTTGTTGTAGATAACAATTCCAACTACATTTGGAAGCGTGGTAGAAAGTCATACAAAAATGCCTTTGATGGAATGAAGGTGAATGATACTGATGCTAAGTCAGACAACATTTCTAAAGCAGTTAGTGCGATGTTGACTCGCGAGAATATTAATATGGAAGTTAAATCACACACAGACAACGGTGAATCAGCGTATAACATCTTGAAGGATGCAATGAAGAACTACAACGTACTCGACCTTACAGGCTGTAACCTAAACGAAATGCTATACTTTGTATCAATCGGCAATCCAGTATACGCGAAAACTGGTCCAGATACAGCGGTATTAATTGTCGGATACGACGCTGCAACAATTGTTGTTTACAATCCTGCAAATGCATCTTATAACAAGATGTATCAGCTTGAAGCAGATAACTTATTCAGCAGAAACGGCAATGTATTTATTACATACGTAAAGAACAATGAATAGTTTTGCATAACAAAAGCCCCTCATAAGAGGGGCTTAATTTGTGGATAAAATGTTATTTGTATTTTGCTAGCAAAGCTTTATGTTAAAAAATGTGATATACAAACTTACAAACTAGTACGCAAGCAACAACTATCACTGCACAAATAATTGCTGCAACAATGTTAAACACTAAATTCTTTCTTGCCTTTTTGTAAAAAATACTTACAAACATCAATATCAAAAAAAGAATCGTTGCACAAAATGCTATAAATCCTACTAATTCAAAAAATGTTTCCATTTATTCTCTCCTAATTTTTTCTTTAAGTATACTACTATTTGTTACAAACTAAAAGTATTTCTTACATTTATCCTCTATACTTCTTCACCAAAGCAATTGCTTCTTTGCATTGACTTACAATCTCATCGTATTTGCCTGCTGCAATCAAATCCTTCTTAACCATCCAGCTTCCGCCGCATGCAATTATACATTTCTCTTGTAAATATGCTTCTACGTTGCTTGGACTAATTCCACCTGTTGGCATAAAGCGAACACCAGTGTAAGGCGCTGAAATCGCTTTAATGTACTTAATTCCACCTGCTTGTTCTGCTGGGAAGAACTTAACAACATCAAGTCCGAAGCTAAGTGCCGTCTCAACATTTGTCGGATTAGCACATCCTGGTACAATAGGAATTCCCCTGTCTATACAAGCTTGTACAACAACAGGATTAATTCCAGGCGATACTATGAATTGTGCTCCTGCTTCTATAGCCGCATCAACCTGTTCTACTGTAAGAACTGTTCCTGCTCCCACTAACATTTCTGGACACGCTTCACGCATTGCTTTAATAGACGCTGCTGCCGCATCAGTTCTAAATGTAACCTCTGCAATAGGGATACCGCCTTCGCACATCGCTTTAGCTAGACTTGGCGCATCCTTCGCATCATCAAGAACTACAACAGGAACAATCCCGATATTTTCAAATATTTCTAAAATCTCTTCTCTTCCTCTCATTGAATCCTCCTACTTCTGATACTCAATAATATTTCTATAACAAATATCTTCTATTATCTCGCCTAACATTTTCTCATCGTCTGGGTACTCGCCTTTTTCGACAAGATTTCCTATATAATTACACAGAATTCTTCTAAAATATTCGTGTCTAGGGAACGACAACATGCTTCTTGAATCCGTAACCATTCCCACAAAATTCGCAAATACTCCAAGCTCTGCAAATGTTCGCAATTGGTTCTCCATTCCACTTTTACTGTCAAGCAACCACCAAGCTGCTCCAAGCTGAACCTTCGACTTCACTCCACCATCTTGGAAATTGCCAATGAGCGAGCCAATTGCAAATGTATCCTTTGCATTTAAGTTATAAATAATTGTTCTAGGCAAATTATTCTCTCTGTCTAAAATGTTAAGAAATGTCGAAAGCTCCTTCTGATAGTTAAAATCATCTGCACTGTCGCACCCAACATCTGCGCCAAGCGCCTCAAAACGTCTTGTAGAATTATTGCGAAGAGCCCCTATATGAAGCTGCATAATCCAACCTCTCTTAGCATATTCCTTACCAAGAAAAACTAGTAATGCACTCTTGAACTGCTGCACTTCGTTAACATTTAACTCATCCTTATTGAAAAGCTCATCTAAATCTTCAACAGGTTCGCGATACACAAAGCCTTCAATACTGTGGTCTGAAATTGTGCAACCAACCTTCTCAAAATAATCCATTCTAACCTTCAAAGCATTACATAAAGCTTCAAAGGAATTTATCTCTACACCTGATGCAGCTTCAAGACGTCTAATGTATTCACGGTAACCGTCTTTATCTATTCCCATCGCTTTTTCTGGGCGAAATGTTGGTCGTACACTAAAACGCTTCTCTTCCTTCTGAAGTAAAATGTGATATTTCAAATCATCTGCAGGGTCATCCGTTGTGCACATGTCTATAACATTCATTTTTGCTAGCAAATTACGAGGTCTAAAGCTAGAACGCTTAAGTAATGAATTACTTTTTCTCCAAAACTCTCGAGCATTACTAGGATTAAGTGGCTTGTCATATCCGAAAAATCTTTGCATTTCCAAGTGATTCCAATGATATAACGGACTTCCAATCAATCTAGGAAGAGTAGCCGCCCAAGCCTTGAATTTATCTTCAGCCTTAGCATTTCCTGTAACAAGCTCTTCATCT
Organism: Lachnospiraceae bacterium; assembly: GCA_045642225.1. Classification (GTDB taxonomy): domain Bacteria; phylum Bacillota; class Clostridia; order Lachnospirales; family Lachnospiraceae; genus RUG191. The sequence continues at coordinate 27,950 of JAZUIN010000140.1, forward strand.
ATTCCGTTAGAGCGCATTGCTCTCCATTTATAATGATCAGCACCAAGCCACACCTGTGTAATATTTTCATAGTTCTTGTTCTCATATATCTCTTTCGCACTTAAATGATTATGAAAATCTACAATTGGCTTACCCTTAGCGTACTTCTTATATAACTTCCTTGCTGTTTTAGTTTCCAACAAGAAATCTTTATCCATAAACTCTTTCATATTATACTCCTGAATATGCTGAAAAACCGCCGTCAACTGGAACGACAATACCTGTAACAAATCCTGACAATTTAGGATCTATCAAATATAGAAGCGTACCATTAAGCTCCTTAGCTTCTCCAAATCTTCCCATTGGCGTTGCATTAATTATCTTGTTAGCTCTCTCTTTAGGCTTACCTTTCTCGTCAAACAACAAATCTTTGTTTTGCTTAGTAACGAAAAAGCCTGGTGCAATAGCATTTACCCTAATTCCAGTATTCGCGAAATGCACTGCTAACCATTGTGTAAAATTAGAAATTGCAGCCTTAGCTCCTGAATATGCAGGTATCTTAGTAAGCGGTGTAAATGCGTTCATTGACGAAATGTTTACAATGCTACAGCCTTCTCTACCTATCATATCCTTTGCAAATACTTGTGTTGGAAGAAGTGTCCCAAGAAAATTGAGATTAAATACCGCTTCCACTCCGTCTTGGTCCAAATCAAAGAAAGAAACTATATCCTCCTTCGCCTCGTCACCAATTTGGAAATATTCATTAGTAGTATTGGCTTTGGCATTATTGCCACCTGCTCCATTTATAAGGATATCGCAAGGGCCAAAATCCTTGAGCATATCTTCGTGTGCAGCTTCTAACGTCGCCTTATCCAAAACATTTGCCAGATACCCCTTAGCCGTATAACCCTTCTCGACTAACTTTGCTTCATTCTTCTTAGCTCGGTCTAAATCTCTATCGAGTAGAGCAACTTTAGCACCCATGCTAGCAAGAGTCTCTGCAAACATCGAGCACAAAACTCCGCCAGAACCAGTTATAGCAATCACTTTGCCCTTGATATCAATATCATATATTTGTGACATATATTACCTCGCTTTCTCTACTGCTTCAAACAAACCATTTATATATGCAGCACCCAACGCTCTATCATATAGTCCATATCCCGCACGACCTGTCTCGCCCCAAATCATGCGACCATGGTCAGGTCGAACATATCCATCAAAGCCTCCATCGTGAAGTGCTTTAACGATTTCATACATATCTAAACTACCACAGCTTGAGAGATGAGCTCTTTCTTCAAAACCGTTATCAAGAACCTTAACATTTCTCAGATGGGCGAAATGTATTCTACCCATTTTAGCGTACTTGTAAGCCATCGCAGCGACATCATTCTTAGCTGAACAACCAAGTGAGCCCGTACACAAGGTTATACCGTGATGCTTATCATCTTCTAATGCTAAGAATCTATCCAAGTTCTTTTCACAAGTAATAATACGAGGTAGTCCGAAAATGCTCCAGCAAGGGTCATCCTCGTGGATTGCCATATAGACATCACATTCTGCCGCTACAGGAATAATCTTATGAATAAAATATGCAAGATTGTCCCACAAATCTTCTTCCGTCAACTTATTATATTCCGCAACAACTGCTGCTAATTCCTCTGGTGTATAACTTGCGTCCCAGCCTGGCAATGTCAAATCACTATCTCCATTTAACGGATTAACGGCGTCTACCTGTTCTTGAAAATAAACTAATGAAGTTGATCCATCTTCGCCTTCATAGTCTAATTGAGTTCTTGTCCAATCGAAGACTGGCATAAAGTTGTAACATATACATTTAACACCGGCTCTTGCTACTCTTCTTATATTCTCGCAGTAATTCTCAATCAGCTTATCGCGAGTAGGCTTTCCTAGTTTGATATCTTCATGAACCGGAATCGACTCTATAACTTCGTATTTCAAGCCTTTGGATTCAACCATTTCCTTCTGCTTCATAATAGCTTCTTCTGGCCAAACCTCGCCTACAGGAACATCATAAATCGCTGTTACAATAGAATACATTCCCGGAATCTGACGGATATTATCTAACGTAACCTTATCATCTTGTCCATACCATCTAAACGACAACTTCATTCGCATTTCCTCCTATATTCATTCATATATCATTTGACACTATCATTTTCATCACAATACATTGAAAAATGTATACAATAATTGTAATATTAGTTCTATAATATATTATAACAAGGATTTCTTATTATTCAACTTTTTGCACGTAATGTATAATATGATTTAAGTATATAAATGTTTAGAAAAACGGAGGGATTACTATGGATTTCAATTTGAAAAAAGACGCAATGTTTGACGCAGTTTCACTTGGCGAAGTTATGCTACGACTTGACCCAGGTGAAGGAAGAATAAAAACAACTAGAGAATTTAAGGTATGGGAAGGCGGCGGAGAATACAATGTTATCCGCGGCTTGAGAAAATGTTTTGGAATGAAAACAGCCGTTATCACTTCTCTTGCCGATAACGAAGTTGGTAAATTAGTAGAAGATCTCATGTTACAAGGTGGAGTAGACACTAGCTTAGTTCACTGGATGGCTACTGACGGCATCGGTAGAACTTGCAGAAATGGTCTTAACTTCACAGAAAGAGGATATGGTATTCGCGGTGCAATTGGTTGCTCAGATAGATTCAATACAGCCATTTCTAAAGCAACTCCAGAAGACTTTGATTTCGAATATATCTTCGGAACTTTGGGCGTTAAATGGTTACACACAGGCGGAATTTATGCAGCGCTTTCAGAACAATCCTCTGAAACAGTTATCGCCGCAATTAAGACTGCCAAAAAGTATGGCACTATCGTAAGCTACGATTTGAACTATCGCCCATCCATGTGGGAGGCAATCGGTGGTCTCAAAAAAGCTCAAGAAGTAAACAAAGAAATTGCAAAATATGTTGATGTTATGATTGGCAACGAAGAAGATTTCACAGCTTGTCTTGGTCTTGAGGTAGAAGGAAATGATGAAAATCTCAAGGAATTAAATATGGATGGCTACAAGAAAATGATTCAAAAAGCAAGCGAGACTTATCCTAACTTCAAGGTAATCGCAACTACGCTAAGAACTGTTAAAACTGCTTCTGTAAACGACTGGAAAGCTATATGTTACGCTAACGGTAAGCTCTATTCATCAAGCGAATATAACGACTTGGAAATTCTTGATAGAGTTGGCGGCGGTGATTCCTTTGCCAGCGGTTTGTGCTACGGACTTATGACAACAGGAGATCCAGAGAAGGCTGTCAATTACGGTGCCGCTCACGGTGCACTAGCTATGACAACTCCAGGTGATACATCAATGGCTAGCAAAAAAGAAGTAGAAAATATTATGTCTGGCGCAGGCGCTAGGGTAAAAAGATAAAAGGCTAATACATTTCTCCTAGTCGTTGTCTAGGAGTTTTGTTGTTAAATGAGGGACTATCATGAAAATTGTAAAAAACATTTCCAATATAAAATATGAATCAAACCACTACGTAGTTACAACAAACTCAGCTACAATGAAAATATGGTTTGTCACAGATGAAATTGTAAGAATCCGAGTAAGCTTCGATAGTGATTGGACTGAAGAAAGCTATACATTGGTAACTACCGCTTGGGAGGATAGATTAGATTCAGTACTTCAAGAGGAGCGCACTCGTATAGAAGTTGCCGAAACCTCTTTTTGCGACGAAATCGACTCTGCAACTATTACAAGCGAAGCTCTTAATGTTGTAATCAATAAGTCTACTGGGCAAATTAACATTTACAATATAGAGGGACAATTGATACATTCAGACATTGTCGATTTGGCGTATAGAAAAGATTCCAATAATAGACGTTATCACACGCAAGAAATATTTGAGGGTGACGCATTTTACGGCTTTGGCGAAAAAACAGGTGCAATCAACAAATTCCATCAAAGAATGACGATGAGCCAGAATGATACAATGGGATATGACCCAATAAATGCAGACAGCTTGTATAAGCATATACCTTTCTATATCAGAGCAAATAGCAAGGAGGGTTTTGCAAATGGTTATTTCTATCACAACACTAATGAATGTACCTTCGACATGGGAAAGGCGCACAGCAACTATTGGAAGCCTCACAGCACATACTGTGTTGATGACGGGGATATAGATTTGTTCTTTATGGCGGGTCCTACCATTGAGGACGTCGTAAAACAATATACATTTCTAACAGGAAGAAGCTGTATGCTTCCTAAGGGTGCCTTGGGATATCTTGGAAGTTCTATGTATTATTCTGAACTTAGCGAAAACTGTGATGATGCGATACTTAAGTTTATCGACACTGCAGCAAAAGAAGACATACCAATAGATGGTTTTCAGCTATCTAGTGGATACACTTCACAAGACACTTCTGATGGTGAAAAACGATGCGTATTTACTTGGAATAAAGCGCGCTTTAAAGATCCTGCTTCATTTTTTGAAGAAGCAAGAAAACGCGGCGTTACTGTATCTCCAAATGTAAAGCCAGGAATTTTGTTGGCTCATCCAGAGATAGATAAATTCGTTACAAAAGACATTTTAGTAAAGCCTTCTCACGATGATACTCCTACAGGAGTACACAAATCAAATTATGCCACAGGAACATGGTGGGGCGGAGAAGGCGCTTTTGCGGATTACACCAATCCTACTTGCCGCAGCGAATGGAAGAAAATGCTCAAGGAAAATGTATTAGATTATGGCACAACTTCTATCTGGAATGACAACTGCGAATATGACAGCATTGTTGATAAAGATGCCGTTATTGATTTCGACGGCAAAGAATCTACTATAGGCGCTAAGCGTTCTATTATGGCTAACTTAATGTGCATGATCACAAAAGAAGCGATAAATGAAAATGATGAAAACACAAGACCTTTTATAGTATGTCGCGCAGGTCATAGCGGAATTCAACGCTACGCTCAAAGCTGGGCTGGTGACAACAGAACTTGCTGGGAAGCACTAAAATACAACGTTGCAACAGTGCTCGGTATGTCGATGTGTGGCGTCTCAAATTATGGTTGTGATATAGGAGGCTTCTATGGAAATGCACCTGAACCAGAGCTTTTCGTTAGATGGGTTCAAAATGGAATCTTTATGCCAAGATTTTCCATACATTCTGTAAATACAGACAACACAGTTACAGAGCCTTGGATGTATCCAAAATACACTTCATACATTAGAGACGCTATTAACTTGCGTTATAAGCTTTTCCCTTATTACTACTCTCTAATGCAACAGAGTAATGAATTAGGAAGCATGATATTAAAGCCATTGTTTGCTGCATTTCCTAACGATGAAAAATGTGTCAACGAAGGTGAAAATTTCTTAGTTGGAGATAGTTTATTAGTCGCATCAGTACTTGACAAAGGCGCAAAAACCAAAGAAATATATTTCCCTCTAGGATCTTCATTTTATGAATTAGATTCTAGAAAATGTCATATAGGCGGTAGCACTATTGAAGTAGAAGTTGACATGAGTAGCATACCATTATTCTTAACAAGCGGTGCTATCCTACCACTTGCTAATAACAAAATAATGAATATCACAAAGGAACATGTTAGTTCTCTTAAATTAATATGCATTGCTGATAAAGCTTCTGATTTCACATATTACGAGGATGACGGAATTACACTTGATTACCAAAAAGGCATTTACCACAAAATGCATATTGATATGAAATCTGGCACAGAAACTGTACTCAAATTCACTCACGAAGGAAAATACCAATCGACCTTAACAGAAATTGATTTGGAAGTAACTTCTCCAAACAATAGTCCACTTAAGGTTGAACTTGATAATAAAGAACTTGAACATTTTCTATATCTAAAGGATTTCCAAGAAAGTGAATATGGTTGGTATTATGACATTGAAAGAAAGACTACTCTAATACATCATCCATACATCATCGATGATTATAAGCTTGTAATTTCATATGAAAATTTTGACATGTTAGGCATGTAATAAAAATACCTCATTTACTTATTCAGTAAATGAGGTATCTATTATTGTGCTTTCTTCATCTTCTTACTTAAAGCGTCATACTCTCTATTAATCTCTTGGATAGTACCTGTATCACCATGTAAATTATCAGGATGGTAAATCTTAAGTAAATCCTTATAACGCTTCTTAAGAGAAGTCTCGCTCTCTACACCTATAAAGAATATCTGTGCGTTAGCGATTTGATTCTTACTTGTTTGTTCCTCGTAATTAACAACTTTAGAGAAAAATGCTTTCTCTCTATCAAATTGTTTACGTTCATCTGCTAGCTTCTGAGTTTCACTTTCAAGAACCTTCCACTTCATATCAAATAGATTCTTCTCACGAGTCATACGTGCGTTCTCAGTTTTTCTTTCTCTCTCTAGCATACTAGCTTGAATATCTAAATCTTGTTGTGCCCGTGTTATCTGTCTCTTAGTAGTTTCAATATCGCGTCTTAGGTTCTCAATTATCTCGACCTGTTCTCTACGCCATATCTCGAATTCTTCCGCAGTAGTTGGTGCTGCCACGAAATCATATTCCATTTTCATGTTTTTTCTCCTCTTAAAAAACAACACTACAACATATCTTGCGCTATTATACACTATATTGATATTTTTTTCAATGATTTTTCTATATTTTGTGTTTTATATTTGTCGCTATTTGTTGAGTATACTCCCAGAGGAGTATAAACATCTCATTTTAGGAGATGTTTATTATATATTTATATGTGTTATTGTATATAGCTTATATTTATATGATTTAATTATTATACATTACTTATATATGTACGATTGGGTTATTATTAACTTCTTTTATATATGTGCGCTCAAATTATTCTGTATTGCTTATGGATGTAATTGGATTACTCCTTTTAATTATATTTATAAAGTGTTAAAATATCTTCGTTATGAAAAGAGAAGATTTAATACGCGGAATCAAAGCCGGACTTCCAATTGGTCTTGGCTATTTATCTGTATCATTTACATTTGGCATAATGGCCATATCAGCAGGGCTTTACTGGTGGCAAGCAGTACTGATTTCAATGCTCAACCTTACCTCTGCTGGACAATTAGCCGGAATCAATATCATGGTAAATCCTGGCCAATACATGCAAATGTTAATCACACAGGTCACTATAAATATTCGTTACTCATTTATGTCAGTTTCCTTGGTTCAGAAGCTTGATGGCCATTTCAACAAGGCATCACGTTGGCTTCTGGGCGCAATTATAACTGACGAAATATTTGGTGTTGCTGTAATGGAAGAAAGCATTTCCAAAGAATTCCTTACAGGACTTGCTATACTACCATATCTTGGATGGACACTCGGAACACTAACTGGTGCACTTCTTGGAAATGTACTTCCGGGTTCAGTTATGAGCGCTTTAAATATCGCTTTATATGCTATGTTTATTGCGATTATTATTCCTGAAATAAAAAAATCAAAAGCTATTGCCATAGTGTGTATCATAGCAATAGCTTTCTCAGTAGCATTTTATTTTGTACCATTCTTAAGCAATGTCTCAAGCAGCATTGCAATATGTATTAGTGCGATTACGGCTGCCGGATTTGGCGCTGCACTTTTCCCAATCTCAGACAAGGAGGAAAATGTAAATGGATAACCTACAATTTGTAATATATCTAGCAATTATGGCAATTTCTACTTACCTAATAAGAGCAGTTCCATTTGCATCCGCAAGCTCCCTTATTAAGAGTAGTTTTATCAAATCATTTCTTCAATACATACCGTACGCCATACTTGCAGCAATGACATTTCCTGCTGTATTCTATGCAACCAAAAGTCCACTCTCAGCGTTAGTCGGTGTCGTTATCGCTGTTATACTTGCGTTGTTCAAGCAAAGCTTACTCACCGTTGCTGTTGCAGCTTGTGCTGGTGTTTATGTTGCTGAACTAATTATGAGATTTATGTGATTCTATAAGTTAGATAGAACCTCTTCATATGTGTTGTAGAAATATTGACTCTTGTCTTGTGATTTCATTACATCACACAAAATCTTAGTTTGTCTATCTGCCAATTCACCCATAGGATGTCCATCAGCATCTACATAATCAAAATCTGTACGCTTTAAATTCTTGGCATAGTTAAAATCATAAAACTCTATTCCATAAGAATTGCATAGATTTGTAAAATACTCATTTACATAATTCATGTTCTGCTGTGTCAATCTAGAAGGTGGCAATGCAGATTGCGTACATATAAGTCTGATATTATTATCCTTACAATAACTTACTATTTCATCAAAAGATTCTAAATTTGAAGGAAGTGCACCATCAAAATCCCAAGTCGCCCATTCTAAGTCCGGCGCTCTGTCAACTCCGTATAAGAAGCCTCTTCCCTTATAGGCATATGCTTTCTCACTCTTAAGATATTCATCTACATAATTCATTGCATAATCTTGATTCAAGATATATTCTTTTGTAAATTTAGCCTTAAGCGCTTTAGGTATAAGCTTAATATTTTCAAGAGAAATGTAATAATCGCAAAACAAGATGCTGTAGCTGACATCCCATATACATTCCTTAAAATAAGACCATTTGCGTTGTCCTGTAAGATAAGGCAACAAATTCATGTCCGTTCCAAAATCACGTTTCTGATCTTGAATCCAGTAATAAGGATCTATATCTAAAATAACCGTATTATATTGTCCATCTCTATTTGCTTCTTCAATAATGTATTTGAAATTATTTATAGGTGTTGTTCTACGAGATGCATTCATAGCATTTACACCCAATTCATCTGAAATAATATACGGATTGTATCCACACTCACCATGAGATTGTCCAAGAATCAACGTATTAAATCCCGGTTCCTTCGCTTCATTTAAGAGAATTCTAATTCCCGAAGGTGGCGAAAACAACAATGTTAATATTATTACAGAAAGAATAAATGCAATTACAAATAATACTATTCGTCTTACTGCTTTCATAGTTCTCCTATTACTGTAAATTACTAATCACTTCGAAATAGTTATTATAAAAATATTTCTGACTATCATTTCCATTTAATATATCGCACAATAATTTAGTCTGAGCATCTGCGAGATAGCCCATCATATGACCTTCTCTATCTACATAATCGTAATCTGTGCGTGACAAATACTCTTTCTTAGCGTAATTAAAATCATAGAACTTCAAACCATTTTGCTCAAAGTAATTTGTCAAATCATCATGCATTACGCCAAAATCCTGAGTCTTCAAACGCTCTGGTGGCATAGCAGATTGAACCATTATAAGCTCAATTCCATTAGCGTCACAATATTCTTTGATTCTACTAAAAGCATCGATGTTACAACCATCAATTCCTGCATACTGCCAAGTATCCCAACTTGCATCTAACGTAGCTGTAACTCCAAAGAGATACCCTCTTCCGTTATATGTAAAGTTCTTGTCAGCACCTAAGTATTTATTAACATTTACCATAGCCTCATCTTGATTGGAAATATAAGACTTGGATAGCTTCGCCCTCAAAGCATCAGGTATTAATTCAATGTTTTTCGTCGAAATGTAATAATCACAAAAGAGAATATTATAATTCTGAGGCCACATAATTTCTTTGAAATATCTAAACCTATCTAGACCTGACAAGTGTCTAAACAAAAGCATATCTGTTCCCCAGTCCCTACTATTATCAACCGTCCAATAAAAAGGATCTACATCAATAATAACTCTTTTGTATTGATTGTTTTTGTTAGCCTCCTTCAAAATGTAATACATATTATCGATAGGTGTTAGTCGCCTAGAAATATTTATCGCATTACATCCTGATTCGTCAGATATTATATATGGATTGTACCCACACTCACCATGTGACTGTCCAAGAATTAACGTATCGTACTCTGTTGATTTCGCTTCATTTAGCAAAATTTTGATTCCTGAAGGTGGAGTGAACAACAACGTCATTATTATAACCGATAGGATAAATGCTAGCGCGAAGGCTAAAACCCTCTTAAAAGTTCGCATACATAAATCCTCCCGCAAAAGAAACCGACTTAAAACATGCAATTGACTGAATTACAAGAATCCAAAAAATCACCTGCACCCAGAAATTTTGCTTTGCCATAACTTCTCTAATAGATATTTCTTTCTCATGAAGAATTTCCACAACAAGAAGTATTCCTATAAATATTGGAAGTAAGAATGAATCCCAATGCTGTAGCTCTAAGCATCCAAAATTAGTCAAATCGAATCTGAAACTATTTACAAATTGTACTGCTGCATCTCCAATTGATGTTGTACAGTCAAACACCCATCCAATAGTAATTATTATCAAAGTACGAATCAATGCAAATGTCTTCCAACCCTTAGAGTTATCGTCAATTTTGAGACCTTTTTTCCATTTGATGTATTCATCTGCTAGCACTGCTGAAATCGCTAGAATTATACCATTGTACAAGCCCCATCCTAAGAAATTCGTTCCTGTACCATGCCACAAGCCTACAAGTGTAAATACAATCAAATCTGCTAGTCCCATAGCAATTTGATTAACTCTTTTGCGAGGAAGCTTCTTCTTCATTGCTTTCTTAAGCTTGCCCATCCATCCCGAGATAGATACCGGATAGAAAATGTAATCCTTCATCCATTGACCTAGAGACATATGCCATCTACGCCAAAACTCACCTAATGATAGTGAAAAATATGGTTGTCTAAAGTTGTCCTTAAGTCCAACGTCAAAGCACTGTGACACACCGCGAATAACATCAATACCACCGCTGAAATCACAATATAACTGAATACCATAGCAAATCCAACCTAGCCACACAGTTGCACCATATGGAGTATCTGCATTAGTGTAGAAAATCTGTTGTACATATGTACCTACTCTATCCGCTATGATGATTTTCTTCATATATCCCCAAAGCATAAGCTGCACGCCAAACTTTATGTTGTGCCAATTTAATTTATGCTCTTTGAATAATTCGGGCGCCAACTCGCTATATTTACTAATAGGACCTTGTACCATCTGTGGAAAATAGCAAGTAAATAGAAGCACCTTAGCGTAATTTGTCTCTGCTTCAATCTTGCCCCAATAGACATCCAATAGATATGAAATAACTTGTAATGTGTAATAAGAAAGTCCTATTGGCACAATCCAATCTGACATAAATCTCTTGTATTCATATGTCTCACCAAAGATTGTTATTCCGTCTTTGAATATAACATTTCCAAAAACATCTAACCCCAAAACATACTTAAGAATAATTAATACAGAAAGACTAAGCACGATTCCCGTAACCAAATATGCTCTTTTGTGGTTCTCGCTACTCGTAATCCCTCTCGCTGTGAAATATACGACGAGACTTGTAAATATTACAAAAAGCAAGCTAAATGTGCTCACTGAAAATACGTATAAAAAACTAAGCACTATTAACCATTTCCATCTATGCTTTGATGGAATGATATAGTACATAATCCCTGCAATTATAAGAAATATTATAAAACCCGCAGCCGTAATGCTCATAAATAAACCTTTCTCAAAAACCTCTATCGAATACTCATCTAAATATGTATATAAAACTCAGTTCAAATAATTCACTGCAACGTATATCTTAACATTTTTGTAACATTTTTTCATTATGTAAAATGTATATTTTTCTATGGAAAACTAATGCCAGTTTGACTAATCTATTAAGTTGTATAAATATCAATCCTAATCCATAAAAAACATAACTACGCACTAAAAAACCTCTTCACTAAATCGTGAAGAGGTTCATGTTGTAATCATTCTAAAAACGTTATGCTTACTTTGGTATTATACTGCTAAAATAACTCCGCCGTCATTAGCATACATACTAGACACACCAGCCATATTTACAATAACAATATCCTTGAACTTAGCAACAGCTTCAATGTGCTTCTTAACGAACTCCGCTCTCTCAGGGCAGTTACAATGTGAGATAGCAAGAGTCTTTGTCTCTGTGTCAGCAGTCTTATCAATCATGTTATTAATCATGCTCATAAGCGCCTTCTTCATTCCACGTCCTTGACTAACCTGAGTAATTCCGCCTTCATCAGTAGAACCCATAACAGGCTTGATGTTAAGTGTATTTACAACCATAGCCTTAGCACCACTTAAACGGCCAGTCTTTCTAAATGTCTCAAGTGTCTCAAGTACGAAAAATGTATGCATAGAATCAATGTATTTTTCAACATTTTCAACGATATCTTCAAAAGACATACCTTCTTCTTCTAATTCCTTAATCTTAAGACCTACAAGAGTCTCTCCGATTGAAGCAGAACGAGAATTGAAAACATAGATTTGCTTTCCTTCGTCTTCATGTTCTTCTTCATATATCTCTTTGGCAAGTACTGCACTATTGTATGATCCGCTTAATTCGCCTGATAGTGTAATGAGGTAAATTCTCTCTGCGTCTTTGTCAAATGCTTGCATATATCTCTCTGGACTAGGGCAAGCAGACTTAGGTCCTACAGGGCTTTTTGCTACTTTATCTAAGAACTCTAATTGGTTAAATGTCTCATCATCAGTAATTTGCTCACCATCAACATCTAATACTAATGGTACGTTACAAAAACGTGAATCTCCTTGTAACTCTACTGGTAATTCTCCTGAGCTATCAATTATTACTTTGTACATCTTCATATCCTCCTATACTTGTATACATCAAATACTACTAATCGCGGTTTTTAACTCTTTAACATCGTGGTTTTGTGTTTTTATCTCTTGTGGTTTTGAAAACCACATCTAATGTAATAAGATACTATCACGATTTTTAAGTTTTGTAAAGTACTTTTTTGTAAAATTCATTATTTGTTCATATTTTCAAGAAAAATACACAAAAAATAACCCATGATTACTCATGGGTTGTCAAAATTATATATAACATTTTTTGTTGTCGAAATTCACAAAATAAACTTGTTCGCAGAAAAATCAGATTAATATTCTGGCACAACATAAGAAGCATCTATCATGTTAGAATTGTGAAATCTCTTATCTTCTGTGACTTCTTTCTTAAACCACGAAGGCCAGACAAAAGCATTTGCCTCCTCCACAGAATCGAACTCCACCTCTGCCATAACTAATGGCTCAAGTTGTTTATTGAAAATGTCTAACTCTATCGTGTAGCTCTTACCTGAATTCTCATAAGGAATGCAATATCTCTCTTTACATATAACATTTCCATCAGACTTCTCAAGTAAGTGATAATACGCTTCTTCGTTGAGCGGCAAGTTGTACTCTTCACGCTCCATCTTCCCCTTGCCCTTGTAGGTCATATAGAACTCGTCTCCATCACGCCTCACTCTCACAACAGGCTTAGTATTAAGATAGCCTTGTTCTATAGTTCTATGTGGATAGCTCTCTAAATCCTCTGGTAAATGTGTAACAATAAATTTGCGTTCAATCTCTATCCCCATATTACTCTTCGCCTTTCTTATCTTCCTTAACCTCTTTAGACGCTGTTTTCTTCTCGAAACCAACACGCATATATAACCTTCTTAATTTATGAATCAAATGAATCGAATCCTTTGCAGGATCATACTCCTCGAGAGTCGGTAGCAAATCGACTGACTCTACAGGAGTACCTTCATTAGAAAAATACTCTTCGCACAAATATTTCTTCATGTTATCTACAGAAGAAGCTGCAGAATAAAAATATATTCCACTGTATCCTGGCAAGAACGGTTGCTTTCTCACTTCAATACGATAAATATCCTGCGGCAAATCCCAGCGTAGGTCTTGCGCTAATTCTTCTATCTTAGCATCAACGTCTATAGTTCTAACACAACAAACATTATCCTCTTTGGAATAAAACCCATCCAAATAATTTCTCAAATCTGACTGTTCTAGTTTATCTAATTCCATTCTCTCGGCTTCATTGAGATTACCTTGTCTATAGATAAGCGTTGTATTATTCCTTACTGCGTAGACACAATAGCCTAGATTCATATCCTTTAATGTTCTACACAAATAATTTGCATCTTCAAATTCTAAGGGATCTAATTTCAAATATCTTCTCTTGCTAATATCATATAACGCAGCACCATCCATAACTATTGAAGGTGTCTTAATCTGAAGTTCTTCTACTTGAGACAAGATATGCGCTGGTGCCCAAGAGCTCACAAGGCTAATTTTCGCATTATTCTGATACAAATGATTAAGCGCTATGAGTGTTCCTGAAGATATTTCAGACAATCTATCGGCGACCAAATCATTTAGCCTAACAAAAAATACGGTATTCTCCTTACGCACCGTTGGAAGCTTCACTAGGTTAACTACAACCGCAACTCCTATACCTATAAATGTATCAATAAGTCTAGAAAGCGTTGTAACCAAAGGAGAATCAAAATTAGGAAATCCCACAACAATACAAAGGAAGATTATTGCCGAAAGACCTGCTGCATCCTTAAGCCTCATTAATACTGTCGAATATATAACAAACAAAACACCTAGTGCCATGCACAAATAAATCAATACCATATTGGATTTGATAAAATCAAAGTTGTCCATTATAAGCAAAAATATCAAGCCCCAAAAAGCGCCTATTAAAGTGCCAATACCTCTATTAAACGCGAACTCCTTCGTGTCATTCATGTAAGGCTGAATACATATAATAGCTGTGATACAAGACTGCAACATCATACCTTCAAAGCCAATTATATAATGAATAAGTAGGCACAAGAAAACAGCAATAGCCGTCTTAATGATTCTTTGTCCTATACGTGGCAAATGTGTGTGACTTCGCCTTTTTATTTTTTCAACCTTTCTATATTCTTCCAAATCTATCTCCCTAATTGGCCGGCTTATCCTAAATGTATTGTTAATCTACTAATCAAACCTTATAGGATTCTCGTCAAAATATTTCTCTGTTGCTATTACATTCTCGGTAGAATGCTCTAATTCTCTTGCATAAAGGTATGCAATCTGAAGCAGCTCTATGTCCTTATCCTGATTCACAACTGCAAGAAAATGAATAAGTAGTCCACTAGCCAAAGCCAAGTTCATCATCCCAGAATAATATTCATCATATGTGCTTCCACAAAAGAATGCATAAATATAATAACAAATTATTCTAGTAATATATACATCAATCTTTGGATTATTTTCCTTATATTGCAATATCATTTCCTGAAGCTTAGAATCTGACATATTAGATAAAATGTTCTTCGAGTCATTTACTATATCGCGCCACCTAGCCGAAGAAAATTCCCATGTGTCAAATACATTTACCAAATTCTTGTATTGCAAAACACTTAAATGCTCCTGGTACTTTTCGCTCATCGAATAAGTACACTGATTATGAACTAGCTCTTCTACACTATAATCGACATTTTCAAATGCACATTTATCAACCACATCTTGATAAACCTGCACAAGCTTTGAAACTGCAGCGCACCGCTTGAGCAAACTATCCTTAGCATTTCCCATAATATCCAAGGAGCGCTTACGAATCGTGGTCAACTCCGTATAAATCGCTTGCTCATACTCATCGTATTCTTCTTCATCTTCAGCATCTTCATCCTAGGAAATGTATTGTGGAACCTCAGACTCGAGCACTAGATAAGCCGCAGTCGGACAGGCAATAGACAAGGAATGCTCTCTTACATTTTCAAACTCCTCAATATGTCTTGGAAATTCACGACACGTATTGCAAATCATGTCCTCACCATAATCTAGTATCATATTGCAAAGACCAGTGTCATTTAAAAATGCACATCGCTGGTCAGCTTTTTGACGAAAGATGTTTTCCTTAACATTTACATTTTCAATGAGCGGCGTATTGGCGTAACGGCTCATGCTGTCACTGTCAATTTCAATTTGCCATCCTGCACAACACGTCATCTCACATTCACTAGCAACACAGGCAAAGTCGTTATAATAGTTCGGATAAATGTGCTTCATTATATCTCTCCTCGCTCCCTGAGATATTCTAGGAATGCTTCGAGTCCTCTTACAATGTCTTCGTAAGTCTCGTCAAAATTTCCTGTGTACCAAGGATCTGCTATGTCGCGAGTTACATTTGCAAAACTAGGTAGTTTATATATCTTGTCATCAGAATCACCACCCGCGATGCGGTTCATGTTGCGAATATTTGCAGTATCCATTCCAATCAAATAATCATAATAATCGTAATCCGACTTCGTCATCTGAGTTGCGCGGTGTGGCACAACAGGGATACCTTCTTGACGGAGCTTATTTACCGTTCCGTAGTGCGGACCATTACCTATTTCTTCTCTGCTTGTTGCCGCAGAATTAATCTCAAATTGTTCCTCTAAATGGCGCTGCTGCACCATATATGTAAAAACTGATTCTGCCATGGTTGAACGGCAGATGTTGCCGTGGCAGATGAATAAGACTTTTATCATAGTTTTGATTTACTCCTTTTTGCCCTGAAATGCCTTGTTTTGCAAGGGTTTTCGGGGATTTTGTGGTTGTTGTGATTTTGCGTCAAAAATGCAGATTGAGGCAAAATTTAGCATACTTTTGCAAGGTTTTACTACCGCTTAGTAGTAGAAATGGTAGTAAAACGAGGGGTGTTTACTACTAAGGATTATTCACAATTAACTGCCACATATTCTCTAAATATATCACCTAGTTCATCAGCAGTATCGTCTTTTAGTTCAAGTAATCTAATTACATAATCAATATAATATTGCTTTTTCCAACCAAATGCATTTGTCAGATTTGTAAACGGTAAAAGCCCTTTATTATTTATAACTCGTAAAGCTGCAATATTATCTTTTTCATCAATTATTTTCTGTAGCTCTTCCATAGACTTATTGTATTCTTCCTGTGGCTTAACATTGTCTTTTATATCATCCAAAGATTCTTTATATTTTTCTATTGTGTCCGCTGATTGATTACAAAAACTGTTGATTGCATTCTGACATTTTTTCTTTGTAAATAATAATGCTTGCTCCTCTATATGCGATTGTAAAAATTCTATAATTTTCTCCTTTGTTTGTTCTAATAAATTTTCAACATTCTCAACATTCTGCTTTCTCGCAACTATTTCAATAACCTGTGAAATTAAAAATAAATTCTCTATTTCTGCAACTAATGGAACATATATTTTATCTGCTAAAAGCGTATTTATCTCATCTTCAGTTCTTCTATCTCTGTCTACAATCCCTTTTATATCTTTGTAGTGCAACATAGGTAATTTATTATATGACTTCGTTGCTTGTATAACAGATGCACAACCTTCCAATGGCATAATACTATACTGTGGATATAATCTAGAATACAATTTTCTGTCAATACTTTTATCTGCCGTTCCTTCTACGAACAGTACACCTTGCCTATTTCCCAATAGTTCTAATAACAAATCATCTGAGAATTCATCTGAATTCAATAATTGAAAATCCCAAGTCTGCTTATTAAACATATTTTTTACCCATACAATTTGAGCATTGTTTCTCGTTCTTGCAAAGTCCAAATTATGTGTAATATACAAATATACACAATCTTGTCTTTCAGATTCTATCGCATTCCAAAGTCTTTCTAATATCGAGTTATGCAAATGATTCTCTGGTTCATCTATGATAATTAATGAATTTTCTCTCGCTGAAACAACTTCTGCAATAAAATGAAAAATTGCTCTCTCTCCATCACTCATAGCACTACCATTGTACTTATCTGATGTTCCATCTGTACTTTCGACCTCAATTTTTCCAGCACATATTTGCAATTTTCTGTGCGTAATAACTTTTTCCCATATTTTCTTTATCTTTTCTAATTTTGTTTCATTATCAAACTGCTGATTACCTTCTTTGTGTTTCTCTCTATACTCAATACTTTTTTCAAAATTTTCTGTCATCAAAAACTCCATAAGAGGCTGATAATCATTTAACATATGAATTTCTGGTTTTTCTCCCCATCTACTAATCCTTTTTCCGATTTGTTCAAGCCAACCTCTATTGTCATCAGTCGTTCCATATAAAAAACGATCTTCTGCCTTTCTCAATTCAGTAGGACTTACATATTCTGGCATATTCAAAGACTTTTGCGCAGATATTCTATGTATTTTTAATTCTGGATTATTCTCATCAATCCACACACTCATCCTAGTCTTTCCTGCACCATTTGCGCCTAACAGAACAATTGACTGCTTATTTTCAACAAAACACTCTGTACCATTTACATTCGGAATTTTAATTTTCATAATTCTCCCCCGATTCTCAAGTAATTCTTTGCTAATTATTATATCGTCACTTTGTACTTTTTTCCACAAAAACCTGCTAAGAAAAATCAAGTACTAAATTGATTTTCTTACAGATTTTTCTATGATTTATTTTTGTTCTTTTTGTCCACGACAAATAGACTGACTTTTCAGTCAGCCGTCAGCTTTGTCAATTAGAAATATTT
>JAZUIN010000141.1:0-49998 GCA_045642225.1 Lachnospiraceae bacterium
TAAATAAACAAAATAATATAATTTAGAGAGGAGAACGTATGAAGAAGTGGCTAGGAAGAACACTAGCATTAACGCTAGGAATTACAATGCTAACAAGTAGCGTAATCGTAAACGCTGCTGAATTACCAGAGGGAGATACAAGCTATGTTACCATAGAAGAGAAGGTAAACGAAAATCTTCCTGAGGTTAAGAGTGAAGAGGTAAAGGTAGTAGACAAGTTAGAGAAGGTTAATGTCGATCTAACTAAGTCAGTAGATACTGATAGTTTCTTTGCTTCTTGTAGACTAATCATTACGAGTAAAGAAGATATTGATTTTAAGGAAGATAATCTCTATACAGATAAAATCAAGTCTGTTACAAGATTTGAAGATAAGTATATCGTAGAGTATGCTTCTAGTGAGATTACAAGAAGTGCAAGAGAGTTTTATGCTAATTCTGGATATGATGTAGAAGTTGATGTGGTATCAACTCCTGTAGAAGAAGCAGAGAGTAAAGATTTAGAAGATAATACTGTAGATAACAGAACTATTGTAGATAACTCTACTGTAGAAGAACAAGTCGCTAAAGACAAAGACATTGTTGTAGCAGTTCTTGATACAGGACTTAATGATAGTGAAGAGATTTTTAATAATCGTGTAGTTAAGGGCTATGACTTTACTACAGAAGATGGAGAGTATAAGGATAATAACGGACACGGTACTTCAATGGCTAGAATTATTCTTGATGTAAATGATAATGAAAATGTAGGTTTTATTCGTAAAAAATGATATTGATTTTTTTATCGTAATTACATATAATATAAGTGAGCAATTAATTTGCTTAATTTAAGTGCGTTGCTACTTTGAGTGCAAACCTTTAATTTAAGTGCTTCACTACTTTGAATGTGAGCCTTTAATTTAAGTGCTTCGCAGCTTAAAATGCGAGTCGTTAATGTGTAGGGAGATAAGAACATCTTATCTCCCTATTTTGTTATTTATTGGAGGGGAAATGGATTTTTATCGTATAAATGAGGAATATAATAAGTTTCTTCAAGAATATGAAAAGGAAAAAAGAGGAATTACAAAAGTACCTAATATCAGATATACAGAACGAAACAAATTTGCTTTTGGAGCTATTATGAAAGTCAATGGATTAAACTATTATGTGTCCATTTCTCATTTTGATAAGAAACAAGAAGCAAATATTTTAATTCGTATACCTGGTGATAAAAAAGAGATAAAAGGATCATTAAGATTTAATTATATGGTTCCTGTTCCGGATGAGTGCATCGAAAGATTGGTAATTAAGGACATTATGGATGAAAAATATCGTGTTTTGCTTAATAAAGAATATCAATTTTGCGTTGATAATGAAGCCAGAATTCAAAAGAAGGCGAACAAGATTTATGAAATGGTTATAAATAACAAAAAACAGATTCTGACAGATAATAGTTGTGATTTTCAAATTTTGGAAGCTGGATGTAAGGAATACATAGAAAAATATTTAAGGCAAGACCAGACAAAATAACAAACAATATTCTTTGGTCGAGAGGCGGTTATTTTTTGTGGGATAACTGAATTGTAAATGTTAATTTTCGTAAATTGGATATTGTAAAACTTCAAAATTGTTTTCAGATAAGAAAGAAGTCGAAGAGAAAAAGCGGATCTTAGAAGCTGAGTATGGCTTTGAGATGACAAGAGAAATAGAAGAGGAGGTGGCTGAAATGTGTAATTTAAGTCAGTGTATAGCATTAGAAGAACGTGAAGAAAACGAAGATTTTAGAATTGAAATTGCGAAGATGGAAAAAACTATAGCCTCAAAAGATGAAACTATAGCAAAAGCAGAAGCAAGAATAAAAGAGTTAGAGGAAATGCTTGCTGGAAAAATTAATCGTTAAAAACATATAACAAAAGTTTATATGTATATATGAAAATTTTTTTGGCAATTTATTTTAAATTATATAGTGAAGGGAGTAAACAAATGAATTTATTTACACTAGCAGGTATAGCAATAGCAGTAGTTATTGTATTGATTATTATATTGACGGGGTATGTAAAAGCGCCAACAGATAAAGCTTTTATTATTACAGGTCTTAAAAAGAGACCTAAGATTTTAATAGGTAAAGCTGGAGTTAAGATACCATTTTTAGAAAGAAAAGATGAATTAGATTTAAAACTCATTTCTGTAAATGTTACAACGTCGTCACCTGTACCAACGGCTGACTATATTAATATTGCTATTGATGCAAATGTTAATATTCAAATTGGACATGATGATGAGATGATAGAGAAGGCGGCAAGAAACTTCTTGAATAAGAGTGCAGATGAAATTGGCGATATGGCAAGAGAAGTACTTGAAGGAAATATGCGTGAAATTGCTGGTAAAATGGCTCTAGCAGAGATGGTAACTGATAGACAAAAATTTATCCAACTTGTTACGGAAAATGCTGAACCTGATTTGAAGAAAATGGGTTTGATTATTATTTCATTTAATGTACAGAATTTTGCAGATAATGATGAAGTTATTACGAATATGGGTATTGATAACATTTCCCAAATTTCGAAGACAGCCGCTATAGCAAAAGCAAATGCTGAAAAAGAAGTGAAAATTGCACAAGCAAGTGCAGAAAAAGAAGCAAATGATGCGAGAGTAAAGGCTCAAACTGAGATAGCTGAAAAGAATAACGAACTTGAGATTAAGCAAGCAGAATTAAAGCAAGAAGCTGATACAAAGAAAGCTGTAGCTGATGCAGCATACGAGATTCAAAAAGAAGAGCAAAGAAAAACTATTGAGTCTACAAAGGTTAATGCAGATATTGCACAACAAGAAAGAACAGTAGAACTTAGACAGAAAGAGGCTGAAGTTGCAGAACAAACTTTAAATGCTGAGATTAAAAAGAAAGCTGATGCAGATAAGTATCGTAGACAACAAGAAGCAGAAGCTAAACTTATCGAAAGACAAAAGGCAGCCGAAGCAGAGAAATACGAACAATCACAAAAGGCAGAAGCGTTGAAGTTATCAGCGGATGCTAAGAAATATGAAGCAGAACAAGAAGCGGCAGCTATTAAAGCAAAAGGTAAGGCTGAAGCAGATGCTATCGAGGCAAAGGGTATTGCTGAAGCAGAAGCTTTGACAAAGAAAGCTGATGCTATGAAGAAATACGGACAGGCTGCTATGGTAGAGATGATTGTAAAAGCATTACCAGAGATGGCAAAGGCAGTAGCAGAACCACTTTCAACAATTGATAAGGTGACGATTATTGATAGCGGAAATGGAGATAGTGGCGTAGGTTCAATGGGAGATTATGTACCAAGTGTCTTGGCTAAAACTATTGAGTCAGTAAAAGAAACTACTGGTGTTGATATTAGAGAAATTATGAAGGCTGAAACTTATGATGCTAAGGTAAATAAAAATGTCAATATTGAAGGTTTAGATAATTTGGCAAATACGAATGTAAATGTTAGTTCAGAAAAATAGAACTTATTGCGTAACAGATTTAGATGTCTGTTACGCATTTTTTTTGACACTTGCGGCATTAGGTGTTATTATTATAAGCTGTACGATAAGAATTTCGCGGCATTTAACGCGTTAATTACAAAATAATAAAAAAGAGGTATTAAAAATGGAAAAACAACTATCAGATCTTATGGATTACCGTAAAGAAATACGTGTCGTTGATGCGACTCTTCGTGATGGTGGTCTTGTAAATGATTTTTACTTTACAGATGAATTTGTAAAGGCTTTGTATAAGACTAACGCTAAAGCGGGTGTTGATTATATGGAGTTTGGTTATAAGGCATCTAAAGAAATGTTTGATGTAGACAAGTTCGGTAAATGGAAATTCTCTGATGATGAAGATATTAGAGCTATTGTTGGAGATGAACCTACAGGACCTAAAGTTGCAGTTATGACTGATGTAGGAAGATGCGATTTTAGAAATGATGTTCATAAAGCTGATGAATCACCAGTTGATATGATCCGTGTTGCAACATATCTTCATCAGATTCCAGGTGCTGTTGAGATGATTGAAGATGCAAAGGATAAGGGATATGAGGTATCTTGTAATATCATGGCAATTTCAAATGCTCAAGAAAGTGATATTAAAGTTGCGTTAGACATTATCGGTAAGTCACCAGTTGATGTTATCTATATTGTTGATAGCTATGGCTCGCTTTACCCAGAGACAACAGCTAGAGTTTGTGACCTTTATCTAGAAGCTGCAGCTAAGTATGGTAAAGAGCTAGGTGTTCATGCTCATAACAACCAGAATCTTGCATTTGCCAATACAATCGAATGTGTAGGTGATGGTATTAACTATCTTGATGCAACATATAATGCAATGGGACGTGGAGCAGGTAACTGCGCTATGGAGCTTTTGCTTGGTTTCTTGAAGAATCCTAAATATAAAGAGTATGAAGCATTAAAGTTTATCCAAGACTATGTTGTTCCACTTAAGGAGCAAGGTGTTGTTTGGGGATATGATTTACAATATTTAATGACTGGTCTTATGAATCAGCATCCAAGAACTGCAATTGCATTTACTAAAGAAGGCAGAAAAGATTACGCAGAATTCTATAAAGAAATTACTTTGTTAGATTAATCATTAAGTTATAAGAGGTAAATATGAAAATATTATTCAAAGAATTAGGAAAATTCAAAAAGAAAATGTTTCTACTAATTCTATGTGTTATAGGTATAACACTAGGTGAATTAGGATGGCCTAACTTGATGGCTAGATTAATCGATAAAGCGATTCCTAACAAAGATTATTCGCTTGTGTTTGGATATTGTTCTGCAATGATAATACTTGTTGTGTTCGTATTGTTCTGCGGAATATGTTCAGCTCGTTTGTCGGTTGATATGGCTATGGGAGTCGGTAAAAACTTAAGATCACAAGTTTTTAGAAAGGTACAGTCTTTGTCACAACAAGAGATGGATTCTTTCTCGACTTCATCCTTAATTACAAGAACTAATAATGATATAAACCAAGTTCAGGTGTTTTTGAATAACTGTCTATCAATAGCATTTACGGCACCAATTATGTGTATATTCGGTATCGTTATGTCTGTAATGCAAAGCCCTGATTTAGCTAAGGTTTTGTATGTTGCAGTTCCGATAATGGTTATAGTAATAGTTATTATTGGTAGAATTGCAGTTCCATTAGCGAACGAAATTCAAAGAAAGATAGATAAGTTAAATCTTGTCATGAGAGAAGACTTAACTGGTGTACGTGTTATAAGAGCTTTTGGTACAACTGGATTTGAAGAAGCTAAATTTGATGCGCTCAATATGGAATACCGTAAGACTAATAAGAAAATGCAAAACACAACAAATCTGTTGATGCCAGTGCTTACAGTAATTCTTGCACTAGCAGCGGGTTCAGTTTTGTTCTTTGCAGCAAGTCAATACGTTATATATGATGTTAGATATACTATTGGTGATGTTATGGCTATCGTTTCATATGTAATGACTATAATGCTAGCTGTTGTAATGATGACAGTTGTGTTTATCCTTTTACCTAGAGCAGCAACAAGTGCATCTAGAATTAAAGAAGTTTTAGATAGTGTAAATGATATTAATTGTCCCGAAGAGCCTTGTGAAGAGTCTGCTAAGCAAGGATATATTGAATTCAAGGATGTTTCATTTACATATAAAGGTGCATCTAAGCCAGCATTAAATAATTTGTCATTTAAGACAGCGCCAGGAGAAGTTACCGCTATCATTGGTGGTACAGGAATGGGTAAATCAACAATTATTAATCTTATTCCTAGATTATATGATGTAACTTCAGGACAGGTGCTTGTTGACGGAATAGATGTTAGAGATTATGACTTAGAGACTTTAAGAGTGAAGATTGGTTTTGTTCCACAAAAGGCAATGCTTTTTTCTGGTACAATTGATTCTAATATTAAATTCGGTAAAAAGGACGCTACAGAACTTGATGTTGAAGAAGCAGTTAAGATTGCACAGTCTTATGATTTTGTAATAGGCAAAGAAGATGGCTTTATGTCTACTGTAGAGCAAGGTGGAACTAACTTCTCGGGAGGACAAAGACAAAGACTTGCAATTGCAAGAGCAGTTGTTAGACAGCCAGAAATATATGTGTTTGACGATTCTTTCTCAGCGCTCGACTTTAAGACTGATAAAGCGTTAAGGAAAGAAATTTCTAAGCATACTGACAATGCAGCAACAATTATTGTTGCTCAAAGAATCAGCACTATAATGGACGCTGACAGAATTATTGTAGTTGATTCTGGTGATGTAGTTGGTATTGGAACTCATGAAGAATTATTGACATCTTGTGATGTATATAGAGAGATTGCCAAATCACAATTAGGAGAGGAGGAGACAAAGTAATGAAAAATGCTAATGCAGAAGTGAAAAATGACTCCTTCAAAAGATTGTTTTATTTGATGAAACCATATAAAGTATCCTTTGTATTTGCAATAATTTTCTTGTTCTTTAGATCATTAACATTTGCAGCAGCGCCACTTTTCTTGGGATTGTCTATAAATTCCCTAAGAAATATTTTGAGTGGTGCAGAGGATTATGAGATTACAACTGCGTTTGGAAGCTTCTTTATGAATTTGTGTTTTATGTTTGGTTGTTATCTAATAAGCTCAATATGTTCATACATTTCTAGTAGACTTATTGTTAAATGCACAGAGAATACTATTTATGACATTAGAAAGTCAATTTCTAAGAAGCTATCTAAGCTTCCACTTAATTACTACGACACACATGCTTATGGTGATATTTTAAGCCGTGTTACAAATGATATTGACATTGTTAGTAACTCGTTGCAGCAGAGCTTGGCTCAGGTGTTAAATGCGATTTTTACAACGGTAATAATTGTTATAACTATGCTTAGTATTAATGCTTGGCTTACAATTGCAGGAATTGCTGTTATACCAGTAGCGCTTTATATTGCAAACAAAATTACTCAAAAATCTCAAGTTCAGTTTGATATTCAACAGAAGAAAACAGGTGAACTAAATGGTTTTGTAGAAGAATATTATAATGGACATAACGTGGTTGCTTTATTTGGTAGAGGCGAAGATGTTATATCTGAGTTTGAAGAGACTAACAATACTTTGTTTGAAGCATCTCGTAGAGGAACATTTCTATCTAATACATTACAACCATTGATGCAAAATGCTAACATGTTTGGTTATGCAATTGTTTGTTTTGTTGGTGCATGTATGGCAATTGCTGGTGGATTATCAATTGGTATGATTCAAGCATTTACACAGTATTTGTCACAGTTATCAACATCTTTAACGCTTGTTATGAGTGTAACAGGAATTATGCAAACTACTCGTTCAGCGTTAACAAGAGTATTTGAGTTCTTAGATGAAGAGGAAGAGGTTCCAGAAAATGATGAGCCTAAATTCCCTAATGAGCTTAAGGGAAATGTTGAATTTGACCATGTAAGATTTGGATATTTACCATATAAGACATTAATTAGTGATCTTAACATTAAGGTTAATGCAGGAGAGAAGACGGCAATTGTTGGTCCAACAGGTGCTGGTAAAACTACTTTCGTAAATCTTCTTATGAGATTCTATGATGTCAAAGGCGGAGCAATTAGAATTGACGGAGTTGACATTAGAGACATGCAACGTGAGAGACTTCGTGAAATATTTGGAATGGTTCTTCAGGATACTTGGTTATATAAGGGAACCATTATGGAAAATATTAGATATGGTAAGTTAGATGCTACCGATGAAGAGGTTATTGCAGCAGCTAAGAAAGCAAGAGCAGATGCATTTATCAATACTCTTCCAGGAGGATATGATTTCGTACTTCATGAAGGAGCAGAAAATATTGCTCAAGGACAGAGACAGCTTATCACAATTGCAAGAGCTATGCTTTGCGATGCTCCAATTATGATTCTTGATGAAGCTACATCATCTGTTGATACACGTACAGAGAAGATGATTCAAGAAGCTATGTCTGAGATGATGAAGGGCAGAACAAGCTTTGTAATAGCGCATAGATTATCTACAATCAAGGATAGTGATAACATTTTGTATATGCAAGATGGAGATATTCTTGAAGTTGGTAATCACGATGAATTGATGGCTAAGAATGGTTTGTATGCGAAATTATATAATAGTCAATTTGCTGATGAATAAATATATGTAATAAAAAATACAAAAATATTTAAAATAATATTGACAAGCACCCTTCGGGGTGCTAAATTATTGTCTAGAAGATGTTAGCACTCTAATAATATGAGTGCTAACAATTCAAAAACTAATGACTATCAAAGTATATTGCTTGAATAATAGGAGTTATGATAAGTATTGATAAGGGGAAGAGAGGAGAGCTGATGGATCAGTTAGATGAGCGTAAAGAAATAATTCTAAACGCTATAATTCAGAACTATCTTGAGACTGGAGAGCCAGTAGGCTCGCGTACTATTTCCAAAGGTTATCTAAATCTTAGTTCTGCTACTATAAGAAATGAAATGGCAGATCTTGAAGAATTAGGTTATATAGTTCAACCTCATACTTCTGCAGGAAGAATTCCGACAGACAAGGGCTACAGATTTTATGTAGATCACTTGATGGCTGAGAAGGATAAGGAAGTCGAGCAGATACAGGAGATTATGTTTGAGAAGACAGGTAAGATGGAGAAGCTGCTTAAGCAAGTGGTTAAGGTCTTAGCTAACAATACTCAATATGCAAGTATGATTCTTGCACCAAGTCTTCAGAATAATAGAGTTAAGTTTGTTCAGATTTCAAATGTAGATGATAATCATGTTCTTTCAGTTGTTGTTATGGATGGCAACCTTGTTAGAAATAGAATGATAGAAGTTGATAAGCCTTTAGATAATGAGACTATGCTCAAGCTTAACATGCTTCTTAATACCAACTTGAATGGTTTGACAGTTAATGATATTAATCTTGCATTAATTAATAGTATGAAAATACAAGCTGTCGGTTATGAAGAGATAATTGAACAAGTTCTTAATTCGATTGCAGATACTATTCAAGAGGATGATGACTTACAAGTATATACAAGTGGTGCAACTAACATTTTCAAATATCCAGAGCTTAGCGAGTCAGAGAAGGCAAGTGAATTAATAAGTGCTTTTGAAGAGAAGCAAATCTTAGCTGATTTTATAGAAGAGGCTAGAGATATTGAAAATGAAACTGGAATCCAGGTATCGATTGGTGGAGATTCTTCTATTAAGACTATGAAGGATTGTTCGGTAGTAACCGCCACCTATGAACTAGGTGATGGAGTTAAGGGCACGATTGGTATAATTGGACCGAAGCGAATGGATTATGCAAATGTACTTGATAATCTTAAGAATTTGAAGAAACAACTAGAGATGGTTGTAAATGGTAATGTGACCAAGAAGTTAGATGTGTTTGATACAGAAAATGCTGAGTGATTTACATTTCACATAAACTAATAGAATATGAAAGGAAGAAGTAAAGGTGGCAGATAACAAAGAAAACTTTGAAACTAAAGAAGCTCAAGAAGAAGCTCAAGTAGAAGAGGCTGTTGAAGCTAACGAAGCTGAAAATGCCGAGGCTTCTGAAAGTGCTGAGGCTGCAGAGTCTGCAGAAGAAAATGAAGCTAACTTTGAAGAAGAAACTGAAGAAGAGGCTTCAGAATCTGCTTCAAAGAAGTCTAAGAAGAAAGACAAGAAACAAGAATTAATTGATGACCTTAACGACAGAGTTAAGCGTCAGATGGCAGAATTTGAGAATTTTAGAAAACGTACTGAGAAAGAAAAGACTCAAATGTACGATATGGGTGCGAAGAGCACATTAGAGAAGATTTTGCCAGTTGTTGACAATTTCGAAAGAGGCTTGGCTGCAGCAGAGGAAGGTGATTCTTTTGCAGATGGAATGAAGATGATTTATAAGCAGCTTATGACAAGCTTAGAAGACGCCGGGGTTAAAGAAATTGAAGCCGAAGGCGAGGAATTTGATCCTAACATCCATAACGCAGTAATGCATGTGGATGATGAAGAACTTGGAGAAAATGTAGTTGTAGAAGTTCTCCAAAAGGGATATATGTATCATGACGATGTACTTCGTCACGCAATGGTTAAAGTTGCAAATTAACAATGACATTTACCAAATTAAAATAGAATGATTAGGAGGAAGAAATCATGGGAAAAATTATTGGTATTGATTTAGGAACAACAAACAGCTGTGTAGCAGTTATGGAAGGTGGACAACCAACTGTAATCGCTAATACAGAAGGAGCAAGAACAACTCCATCTATCGTAGCTTTCACAAAGAATGGTGAGAGATTAGTTGGTGAGCCAGCTAAGAGACAAGCAGTAACAAATGCTGAGAAGACAATTTCATCTATTAAGAGAGATATGGGTCCAGACAATGGTCGTAAGATTGATGACAAGAAATACAGCCCACAACAAATTTCAGCAATGATTCTTCAAAAGCTTAAGAGTGATGCTGAAGGATATCTTGGTGAGACAGTATCAGAAGCTGTAATCACAGTTCCTGCTTACTTTAACGATGCTCAACGTCAAGCAACTAAGGATGCTGGTAAGATTGCTGGTCTTGAAGTTAAGAGAATTATCAACGAGCCTACAGCAGCAGCTTTAGCTTACGGTCTTGATAATGAAGGCGAGCAAAAGATTATGGTATACGATTTAGGTGGTGGTACATTCGACGTATCAATTATCGAAATCGGTGATGGTGTTATCGAAGTATTATCTACATCAGGTGATAACAGACTTGGTGGTGATGACTTTGACCAAAAGATTACTAATTGGATGTTAGAAGAATTTAAGAATGCAGAAGGTGTTGACCTTAGCACAGATAAGATGGCACTTCAAAGACTTAAGGAAGCTGCTGAAAAGGCTAAGAAGGAGTTATCATCTGCAACAACAACTAACATTAACCTTCCATTTATTACAGCAACAGCAGAAGGTCCAAAGCACTTTGATATGAATTTAACAAGAGCTAAATTTGATGAGTTAACACATGACTTAGTAGAGAGAACAGCTACTCCAGTTCAAAATGCTCTTAAAGATGCAGGTCTTAGCGCTTCAGATTTAAGTAAGGTATTATTAGTTGGTGGTTCTACAAGAATTCCAGCCGTTCAAGATAAGGTTAAAGCTTTAACAGGACATGAGCCTAACAAGTCACTTAACCCTGATGAATGTGTAGCACTTGGTGCTTCAATTCAAGGTGGTAAGTTAGCTGGTGATGCAGGTGCGGGCGAGATTCTACTTCTTGACGTAACTCCACTTTCACTTGCTATCGAAACAATGGGAGGTGTTGCTACAAAGCTTATCGAGAGAAACACAACAATTCCTACAAAGAAGTCTCAAGTGTTCTCTACAGCTGCTGATAACCAAACAGCCGTTGACATTAATGTAGTACAAGGTGAGAGACAGTTTGCTAAGGATAACAAGTCACTTGGACAATTTAGATTAGATGGTATTCCACCAGCAATGAGAGGTGTACCTCAAATCGAAGTAACATTTGATATCGATGCTAATGGTATTGTAAATGTATCTGCTAAGGATTTAGGAACAGGTAAAGAGCAACACATTACTATTACAGCTGGTTCAAATATGTCTGACGAAGATATCGAAGCAGCAGTTAAGGAAGCTGCAGAATTCGAAGCTCAAGATAAGAAGCGTAAAGAAGCAATTGATACAAGAAATGATGCTGATTCATTTGCATTCCAGACAAAGAAAGCATTAGATGAAGCAGGCGACAAGATTGATGCTGCTGATAAGGATGCAATTGAGGCAGACCTTAAATCACTTCAAGATTTATTAGATCAATATCAGACTCCAGAAGAGATGACAGATGATCAAGTAGGTCAAATCAAGGCAGCTCAAGAGAAATTACAAGAGTCAGCTCAAAAGGTATTTGCTAAAATGTATGAGCAAGCTCAAGCTGCTGGTGCAGCAGGCCCTGACATGGGACAGGCGGGTCCAGACATGTCTAACATGGGTGGAGATACAACAGGCGCAGATGACGATGTTGTAGATGCTGACTTTAAGGAAGTATAAGATTTATAAACGGAGATTAAGATGGCAGAACAAAAAAGAGATTATTATGAGGTGCTAGGCGTAAGCAAAGGCGCCTCTGAGGGTGAAATTAAATCAGCATATAGAAAGCTTGCTAAGAAATATCACCCAGATGTTAATCCTGGAGATGCAGAGGCAGAGAAGAAGTTCAAAGAGGCGTCTGAAGCTTATGCAGTTCTTTCAGACCCAGAGAAGAAACAACAATATGATCAATATGGTCATGCCGCATTTGATGGTTCTATGGGTGGTCAAGGAATGGACTTCTCAAGCATGGACTTTGGCGATATATTCGGAGATATATTTGGAGATATCTTCGGAGGAGCCTTTGGTGGATTCGGTGGTAGAGGTAGAAGTAATGGCCCTATGAAGGGACAAAATATTAGAACTACTGTTACAATCACATTTGAAGAGGCTGCATTTGGCTGCGATAAAGAACTTGAATTAGTGCTTAAGGATGAGTGTAATACTTGTGGTGGTACTGGTGCTAAGCCAGGTACAAGCAAGTCTACATGTACCAAATGTAATGGTAAAGGTAAGGTCATGATGACTCAACAGACATTGTTTGGTACTATGCAAAATGTTTCAACATGTCCTGATTGTCACGGTACAGGCGAAATTATCAAGGATAAATGTCCTGCATGTAATGGAACAGGTTATACTGCATCTAAGAAGAAAATTAGCGTGTCAATTCCAGCAGGTATTGATAATGGCCAATGTGTAAGAATTAGAGATAAGGGCGAGCCTGGTATGAACGGTGGTCCTAGAGGTGATTTGTTAGTAGAAGTTAGAGTGAAAGCACATCCTATTTTCCAGAGACGTGATTATGACATTTTCTCTAATGCACCAATCTCATTTGCACAAGCAACTATTGGTGGAGAAGTTATTATTGATACTTTAGATGGAAAGGTTGTTTATGAAGTGAAGCCTGGTACACAGACCGATACGAGAATTAGACTTAAGGGTAAGGGTGTTAATTCACTTAGAAACAAAGGACAAAGAGGTGACCACTATGTCACACTGATTGTTCAGACACCAACGAGCATTAGTTCTGAGGCGAAAGAGTTGCTTAGACAGTTTGATGAAAAGACTGGAAATACTCTTAAACCAGGCGGAACAGAAGTAAAAAAAGAAAAGAAAGGCTTTATGGATAAAGTAAAAGATGCCATGAGCGATCTATGAAGAAAATAATGGATAAATTCTCTATGATTTGGTATAATCATAGAGAATTTTTTTATAATAAATGTGTACGGAAAAAGGAGGCTTAATATGGGTTTAATTAAAGCTGCAATGGGAGCTGCAGGTGGTACATTAGCTGATCAATGGAAAGAGTTTTTCTATTGTGATTCTATTAGTAATGATGTTTTGATGGTTA
Organism: Lachnospiraceae bacterium; assembly: GCA_045642225.1. Lineage (GTDB taxonomy): Bacteria > Bacillota > Clostridia > Lachnospirales > Lachnospiraceae > RUG191. The sequence continues at coordinate 13,389 of JAZUIN010000141.1, forward strand.
AGGGACAGAAGCGTACATCTTCTCGTTCGTCAAATACCAAAGGAAACGATAATATTATTTCAAATGGTTCAGGAATTGCTGTTGCCGATGGACAATGTATGATTATTGTTGAGCAAGGTAAAGTGGTTGAGATTTGTGCAGAACCTGGAGAATTTACATACGATAATTCTATTCAACCAACAATATTTACTGGTGATTTAGGAGAGAGTATCAAAGAGTCATTTAGTGTTATGGGTAAGAGATTTACATTTGGTGGAGATACTGGTGCAGATCAAAGAGTATATTATTTTAATACTAAGGAACTATTAGATAACAAATTTGGAACACCTAATCCTATTCCATTTAGAGTATATGATCCAAAGGTTGATTTGGATCTTGATACAAGCATTAGATGTTCAGGCGTATATTCATATAGAATTACAGATCCAATTCGTTTCTATACTAATATTGCTGGAAATGTTAGTGATGAATATAGAAGAGAAGATCTTTCAAGTCAACTTAAGGCAGAGTTTATTGATGCGTTGCAACCAGCATTTGCAGTATTATCAGACCTAGGAATTCGTCCTAACCAGATTCCTGGACATAAGGATGAGCTTAAGAAGGCAGTAGATGATGCGTTAAATGCAAGCTGGACAGATAAGCGTGGTCTTACAATTTCAGCAATTGCAATTAGTACAATTAATATTCCAGATGAAGACGCAGAAGCAATTAAGCAAGCGCAAAGAGCAAGAACATTTTCTAATGCTGCTATGGGTGCAGGTCTTGGTGCAATAGCTGGAGCAGATGCTATGAAGGCTGCAGCATCTAATGAATCTGGAGCAATGGCAGGATTTATGGGAATGGGAATGGCAATGAATGCTAACCAGATGAATAATCAAGCAACATCTAACCTATATGCTATGGGACAACAACAACAGATGCCACAAGGTAATCAAGGAATGGCTGCTCCACAAGGCATGGCGCAACCACAAGGAATGGCACCACAACAAGGTATGGCGCAACAAGGCATGGCACCACAAGGGGATGCTTGGCAATGCTCATGTGGCAATATGGTTGTAGGCAACTTCTGTTCTAATTGTGGTTCTCAGAAGCCAGTGAGTGCAACTTGGAGATGTCAATGTGGAACAGAGAATACAGGTAATTTCTGTTCTAACTGTGGAAGTCCTAGACAGTAGTATTGAATATATAAGGAGTAGATATGGGAGATATTCAAGAATTCAAATGCCCCAATTGTGGTGGCGCAATAAATTTTGATTCTTCTTCACAGAAGATGAAGTGTCCATATTGTGATGCTGAATTTGGAGTTAATCAACTCAAGCAGTTTAATATTGATCTTAGCAAGGAAGTTGAAGAATCTTATGAATGGGAAACTACTGCTGGTCAAGATTGGCAAGAAGGAGAGACAGATGGTATGCGTGTCTTTCTATGTGAATCTTGTGGCGGTGAAATAATTGGTGATGAGAATACAGGTGCGACAAGCTGTCCATATTGTGATAACCCTGTTGTAATGAAGGGAACATTTTCAGGAAGCTTGAAGCCAGATTATATTATTCCATTTAAGCTAGATAAGAATACAGCCAAAGAGAAATATAAAGCTCATCTTAAGGGTAAATTTTTACTTCCTAAGGAATTCTCAGATGAGAATCATATTGATGAAATTAAGGGTGTATACGTACCATTTTGGTTGTTTGATACTGATGTAGATGGTTCAGTGCGCTACAAAGCGACGAAGGTAAGAAGGTGGTCTGACAGTAGTTACGACTACACAGAGACAAAGCATTATTCAATATATAGAGCAGGTCATATTGCATTTGATAGAATTCCAGTTGATGGAAGTACGCAGATGCCAGATGACTTGATGGAATCAGTAGAACCATTTGATTTCTCAGAAGCAGTTGATTTTAATACTGCTTATATGGCAGGTTACTTAGGTGATAAATATGATGTTGATGATAAGGAAAGTATTGAACGTGCTAATGAGCGTGTTAAAGTGTCAACAGAAGAATCCTTTATGTCGACAGTTCATGGATATACGACAATTACAACAGAGTCTAGTAATCTTGCTCTTTCTAATGGTAAGACAAAGTATGCTATGTATCCAGTATGGATTCTAAATACTACTTACAAAGGCGAGAAATACTTGTTTGGTATGAATGGACAGACTGGTAGATTCGTAGGTAATCTTCCTATGGACAAAGGCAAGTTTGCTGGAACTATGGCAGCTATATGTGCTGGCATAACAGCGATATCATTTTTAGTTCAATATTTAATGTTTTAGGAGGTGTGTATTAGATGAGAAAATTAGTCAAGAATTCTATACTTATGCTTCTTGCATTAGTGCTTACAGTAACATTTTCAATTCCAGTATATGCTTCTGAAGACGTAAGTTATGGATTTAAATTTAACAACGATACAACAACTTCTGGTTCGTTGTGTTTGGATGACAAAGCAGGTTTATTGAATAAGTCAGAAGCTAGTGAGTTAGTAGAACGATTAGAGGTTGCATCTGATAAGAATAATTATACATTTGCAATAATTACAACAAATGATTTACAAGGAGTATCGATAGAGACTTATGCTAATAACTATTATAATTCAGCTATAAAAGGCAAAAATCCTAGTGATGATTATGTCCTTCTAACAGTTGACATGGGTAGTCGTAAGGTTAACGTTAGAAGTATGAATCTTGGAAGCAATAGAAACCTTATAGAATCAGAGTGTTCTGATATTCGTGAATATATTACCAGTGATTTGACAGGTGGATATTATTATGATGCTTTTTCGGGTTTCTTGAACAAATCTGTTGAGATGGTTCAAAAGGTAGATGGTACTTTACCATTTCCATGGCTTAAAGCTCTTGCTATATCATTAGTAATAGGTCTTGTTTTATCATTTATAATTGTTATGATTCTAAAGAAGCAGCTTAAATCTGTTGCAATGAGACCGGATGCTTCTGATTATATCAGACCAGATTCACTTAATATTAAGTCGAGTCATGATTTCTTCTTATATAGCACAGTTACAAAGACTGCTAAGCCAAAGAATAACGATAGCGGCGGTGGTAGTCGTAGTAGCGGAGGAAGTAGTACAGGAAGCTTCTAGATTATTAAAGATTACGAAATGATTATACCCTCTTTGCTGGGCAACCAGTAAGGAGGGTTTTGAGGTGATATAATGCAATATGTGAAATATTCAATAAAGACAACTACAAAAGCTTGTGATGATGTCTGCTTTATCCTTAGTGAATTAGGTGTAGAGGCTGTAGAGATTGAGGATAATATCCCAGTAGACGATGAATTGCAAGGTGGAACCTTTGAGGAACTTCAACCGGATATGGGAGAAGATGATGGAACTTGTAAAGTTAATTATTATCTGGAAAATGAAGATGATGAACTTCTTGATAAAGTTAAATCAGGCTTAATGGAATTAAGTGAATACCTTGATTTGGGTGAAGCAACAATTTCTGTAGATATCTCTAAGGATGAGGATTGGCTTAACAATTGGAAAGAATATTTTCACGCATTTTCTGTAGGAGACATATTGATCAAACCAACTTGGGATAACGATACTACTCCTACAGGAGTACAGACTCTTATAAACATTGATCCAGGTGTAGCGTTTGGAACTGGAAAACATGAGACAACTCAGCTATGTATTAGTGGATTACAGAAACATTTACAAGAGAAGGGCGAGGTGCTAGACCTTGGATTTGGAAGCGGAATATTGTCGATTGTTGCACTTAAGCTTGGAGCAAATCACGTTACAGGGACAGACATTGATCCGTTGTGTATAGAGTCTGTAGAGGAGAATTTCAAGGTTAATGATTTGGCTCTTGATAAAGGTGACTTTTTCATTGGAGATTTGACTTCTGATAAGAAGTTGCAAGATGAAGTTGGTTATGAGAAGTATGATGTGGTAGTAGCTAACATTTTGGCGGATGTCATTATTAGTATGGCGCCATGCATTCCTCAGACAATGAAGAAGGGAGCATATCTTATTACCTCTGGCATTATTGATTTCAAAGAGGATGAGGTTAAGAAAGCTCTTATAGAGCAAGATTTAGAAATAGTTGAAATTAACCATCAAGGTGAATGGGTTAACATTACAGCAAGAAAGAAATAATTGTATATATAAGTATAGAGAATTGATATGCAGCAAATATTTATAAATTCAAATCAGATAAATGATAATAGAATTATTGTTGAAGGGCAGGACGCTAAGCATCTTATCAAGGTGTGTCGAATAAAGCCTAGTGAAGTTCTTAGAGTTAGTACGGATACAGGTATGAATTATTTGTGTCACGTAGAAGAAGTTAACGATGAGCATTTGACGATAATTATTGATGAGGAAACGGTTAATACAGAACTTCCTAATAAGATTTATCTATTCCAAGCTATTCCCAAAGGCGATAGGATGGAGACGATTATTGAGAAATGTACAGAGCTTGGAGTGTATGAGATAATTCCAGTCGAGATGAAATATTGTGTCGTTAAACTTGATGAGAAGAAGAAGAAGAAACGACTTGAGAGATACAAAGCTATTGCAGAGGCGGCAGCGAAACAATCTAAGCGTTCAAGGGTGCCTAATATTCACGAGGTTATGACTTACAAAGAAGCTATAGAATATGCAAGAAAATGTGAAATTAACCTTGTTCCTTATGAAAATAAGGAAGGCATGAAAGCGACAGTAGAGGCATTAAATAATATTGAGGCGAAGGAAAGCATTTCAATTATTATTGGACCGGAAGGAGGCTTTGCAACGGAAGAAATTCAAGCAGTAGAGGATATGCAAATTATTTCTTTAGGTCAAAGAATTCTTCGTACAGACACAGCGGCAATTCTTAGTGTTGGACTTGTAATGTCTCATATTGAGTGTGGTAAGGAGTAAAAATGTTTGCGTATTTAGATAATTCGGCGACAACAAAATGTATGCCAGAAGTTATAGAAGAGATGGAAAATGTAATGGAGAATCACTACGGTAATCCGTCGTCATTACATAATATGGGCTTTGATGGAGAGAAGCAAATTGAGAAGGCAAGGAAGATAATTGCTAGAACGCTTAAAGCTACTCCTAAGGAAGTATATTTTACCTCTGGTGGAACAGAATCGAATAACCTTGCAATTATAGGCTCAGCAACAGCAAATGCCAGAGCAGGAAAGCATATTATAACAAGTAGTATCGAGCATGCGTCTGTGTTAAATGTAATGAAATATCTTGAAGAGCAAGGTTTTGAAATTACATATTTATCTACAGACAAGAATGGAATAGTGTCATTAGAGGAGCTTGAGACGTCTATGAGGGAAGACACAATTCTAGTATCAATTATGCATGTAAATAACGAGATAGGCTCTGTTCAACCAATAGAAGAGATAGGAAGAATCATTAAGGAGAAGAATAGTAACTGTGTGTTCCACGTTGATGCTATTCAGTCTTACGGTAAATATGCTATTAATCCTAAAGCTATGAACATTGATTTGTTATCGGTAAGTGGACATAAGATTCATGGACCTAAGGGAAGTGGTTTCTTGTACGTTAAGAATAAAACCAAGATTCGTCCTATAATTCATGGAGGCGGCCAGGAATTAAATCTTCGTAGTGGTACGGAAAATGTTTATGCAATTGCAGGACTTGGTAAAGCTTGCGAAATTATGAATGATAACCTAGAGGAAAATGTTAAACATTTACGAGAGTTAAAGAATCATTTTGTTGATAGAATTGATAAAATGGACTTTGCATTTGTCAATGGTTTGACGAATGAAGAAAGTGCGCCGAATATTGTAAGCGTAAGCATTAAGAAGGTTAGAGCAGAAGTGATACTTCATTCACTCGAAGAAAGAGAAATATATGTCTCAGCAGGAAGCGCATGCTCTAGCAATAAGCCTGCTATTAGTAAGACGCTTCAAGCAATAAAGGTAGATAAAGACTATTTGGATAGTACAGTTCGATGTAGTTTCTCAGTATATAATACGTTAGAAGAAATAGATTTTGCGTGTGATGCGTTGGAAGAATTAGTGCCAATGCTATCTAGATTTACAAGACGATAAAATGTGAAAGGTTAAGAAAAATGAATTATCAAGCATTTGTTATTAAGTATGCAGAAATAGGAATTAAGGGCAAGAACAGATATGTGTTTGAAGATGCATTAGTTCGTCAGATTAAGTTTGCGCTCAAAAATGTTGACGGAGAATTTGATGTGTTCAAGCAACAAGGAAGAGTTTTTATTAAGGTTGATGGAGCATATGATTATGATGAAACTATTAGTGCATTGACTAAGGTTTTTGGTATTACAGGAATATGTCCTGCCGTATTAACAGAGGATGAAGGCTTTGAAAAGCTAGCAGAAGAAATAGTAGCTTATGTTGATGAAGCATATCCAGATAAGAATATAACATTTAAGGTTATGTCCAAAAGAGCGCGCAAGAATTATCCGCTTAAGTCTATGGAATTAAATGCAGCTCTTGGAGAGAAGATTCTTGATGCGTTTCCAGAGATGAAGGTTGACGTTCATAATCCTGATGTTATGATTCATGTCGAGATTAGAGAACAAATCAATTTCTATTCAGAGGAGATTGAAGGACCACACGGTATGCCTGTAGGAACTGCAGGTAAGGCTATGCTTTTATTATCGGGAGGAATAGACTCACCGGTTGCAGGATATATGATTGCAAAGCGTGGAGTAGAGTTAGAAGCGACATATTTCCATGCACCTCCATATACTTCTGAAAGAGCAAAGCAGAAGGTAATCGATCTTGCTAAGCTTGTTGCAAAATATTCTGGTCCAATCAAATTACATATTGTTAATTTTACAGATATTCAATTAGAGATATATGAGAAATGTCCTCATGATGAATTAACAATTATAATGCGTCGTTACATGATGAAGATTGCTGAACATTTTGCAAATGAGGATAAATGTTTGGGATTGATTACAGGAGAAAGTATCGGTCAGGTTGCAAGTCAGACAATGCAGTCGCTACTTACAACTAATGAAGTATGTACACTTCCTGTTTATAGACCACTTATTGGATTTGATAAGCAAGATATTGTTGCTATATCAGAGAAAATAAATACATACGAGACATCAATCCTTCCTTTCGAGGATTGTTGTACGATTTTCGTTGCAAAGCATCCTGTTACAAAGCCAAACTTGAAGAGAATTAAGTTCTCTGAAAAGAAGCTTGAGGATACAATTGATGAATTAATGAAGACTGCATTAGAAACTACGGAAATTATTACTGTAACAGGAGAAGAAGATTAGCAGTCAAAAATAATTTACAAATTTATTTTGAACATAAAAAAATAGCACAGACAATGTCTGTGCTACTTGTAAGTTAATGTCTAATTAGATGATATATGGCTTTAATGCAGTCATAATAGCATCAACATCGCTTTCAGAATGAATAGCAAGTTCGATTGGCTTTGAAAGGTCTAATGAGAAAATACCCATAATACACTTAGCATCGATTACATATCTTCCTGATACAAGATCGAAATCTGTATCGAATGTAGCGATTGTGTTAACAAAAGATTTGACTTTGTCAATTGAGTTAAGTGAAATTTGAACTTTAGTCATTTTGTAATCCTCCCAACATTAGATATTATATATATATTTATGATAAATCTTATTCGATAAAATGTCAATAAATTCTATGTGTTAAAGGTGAAAAATATGAAAAGAGCAGCATATCATAACTTAGGCTGTAAGGTTAATTCTTATGAATTAGAAGCTGTACTCAAAATTTTGGAAAATGATGGATATGAGATAGTACCTTTTTCGGAACAGGCGGAGGTCTATATTATTAACACGTGTTCTGTGACGAATATGGCTGATCGTAAATCGCGTCAGATGATAAATAAAGCACGAAAGACAAGTCCTGAGGGAATCGTAATTGCTATGGGGTGCTTTGTTCAAGGTATTTCTGACGAGGAGAGAAGGGCAATTAATGCTGATATCGTGATTGGTAACAATGAGAAGATAAATATTGTTGAACATATTAATTCTTACTGTGTCCAAAAGGGGATTGACTTAGAGAATAATTTAGACAAATCTAATTCGACTGAAAATATATTAGATAGTAAACAAATTAATTGTATAGATATTAATGAAAATGATATAGAGTATGAAGATCTTACATTGACGGCAGCACCTAGCCATACGAGAGTTTTTGTTAAAGTTCAGGATGGCTGTAACCAGTTTTGTTCTTATTGTATTATTCCATTTACAAGAGGTCGTGTGAGAAGTCGAGCTATGGAAAATGTAATTGAAGAAATTACTAACCTAGCGAAGAATGGATGTAAAGAATTTGTGCTTACAGGTATTCATTTGTCTTCTTATGGAATGACTGATGAGAGCTATAACTCTGTTATGGCGGGAGATGCTTTGAACCATGAATTGTTAGAGCTTATTGAAAATGTTGATAAGATACCTGGGGTTAAGCGTATTAGGTTAGGTTCTTTGGAGCCACAGATAATAACAAAAGAGTTTGTAGAAAGACTTGTTAAGATAGAAAGCTTTTGTCCACATTTTCATCTGTCATTGCAAAGTGGGTCTGACTTAGTACTTGAACGCATGAATAGAAAATATACGACAAAACAGTATATGGATACATGTGTACTTCTAAGGGAGTATTTTGATAACCCCGCTATTACTACAGATGTAATAGTTGGATTCCCAGGAGAGACAGAGGAAGAATTCGAGGATACAGTGAACTTCCTTAAAGATATACATTTCTATGAGATGCATGTATTCAAGTATTCTAGACGACGTGGCACCAAAGCAGATAAGATGGACAATCAGATAGACGAACAAGTGAAAACACTTCGTAGTAATAAGTTGATTGAACTCGATAATAAGATGTCGTCTGAATACAGAGAAGCCTTCGTTGGCGAAGAGTTAGAAGTACTAATGGAAGAAGCTGTTGAAATAAATGGCAAGAGATATTTTGGCGGATATACGAAGGAATATGTGAGAGTACTCAAAGAAAGCGACGAGGATATGAGTAATCAAATTGTTAAGGGCACTGCACTTGAGATTGTAGATGGGTGCGTTGTGATAAGGTAGATGATTTGTGAAATATGTATAAAGCAAAAAAGTGTGCAGAAAATGCACACTTTTTTTGTCTGGATTTTTATTCTAAATCTTGTATAAGTAACTCTAGATGTAATCGTTTTTCTTTGGGTAGATGATTAATTGTTTTGAATAGGTCTAAATTATTCGAAGCAGTGGTTTCGTAGTAATTGAAGAAATCTCTAGGAGTTACATTTAAATACTCGCATATACTTATAAAACCAGTAAGAGAGGGAACCATTTTATGGTTTTCAATCTTATTTATATATCCTGGACTTTGACCGATTGCGAGACTCATTTCTCTTGCAGAGACGTTTTTATTTGTTCTTAATTCTGTTAGTCTAGTTGTAAAATTATCTAAAAAAATTTCATCTTTATTTTCCATAAAAATCTATCTTTCACGAATATTATACATTACCCCAAAATAATGATGTCGATTTATAATACACATTTGCTATTGACATATCGATTTATAGTCGATAAAATTTAAAGGATTGAGATTGTGAATAGATATATGTTTTTTGAGGTGAAGAAAAAATGAAGTTATTAAACAGGATGAAAAGAGTAAGTGCATTAGTGCTTGCAGTAGTGTTGTCAATTTCGATGATTCTTATTTGGGGATTCGTCTCTTTTGCAGAGAGTAGTGGACCTATTGGTATTAAGGTTATAGGTGAAAATATATCTGTAAAATTCGGTTCAGATGCTTATTTGGATGTTCCAAATAGTGATGAGGGTTTTGTTAAGGAATCAACAGAAGATTCTAATGTAAAAATCAAATCTAAGTCAGGACATACTATATATTCAATTATTGTAAAAAGAAATAATGTTATTAGTGATTTGGTAGATGAATATGCAGTTTATGACGGTACAGAGTATTCAATCGATTTACAGGATATGAATGAAAATGTTGAGATTCTTGTTGAGACGGAGGAAAACTCTAATATCGCTGAAATTGGTTGTACTATTAATGATGATACAAAAGGACAAGTGTTCCTTAATGGCATAAAATCATACGATGGAAAGTTTAATGTTGTAAAGGAGTCAACTGATAACAAGATTATTTTAAATCCAAGTAGTGATTGTTATGTTAGTAAGTTTTCAAAGATTGATGGTGGAAATGAAACTAAAGAAGTTCAAAGTGATTATGTGATAAATGAAAATAATCAAGCTGCATCTAAGGATTCAACAGGCTTAGTTAGAAGTAGCGAAGAGTGTAATGTTGAATTTGCTGAAATTGAATCTAAGAATAAAAGTACTCTGGGAAATGAAATATATATTGATGGTTCTAAGCTATACTATAAAGAACATGGTGAGTTAGATGGATGTGTATTATCGACAAATTCATATGATACAGTATTTGACAGTAATAAGAAGATAACACAATTTTATGCTCACAAAAGCACTGATGATAATACATTAGATTTTGAAAGAACAATTGTTAAATATACAGGTTTGACAAATTCGAAATATACACCTGTTGCAGACTCAGCAGCACCAGTTGTTGATATGGATTCTATTCAAATTGAATATAAACCAGGGCGTGAAGGATTGTTTATTAGAACACCAGGTAAATATACATATAGAATGAACATTGCAGATGATAAATCTGGTATTAAGAAAGTAGAATGGGCTACTAATGTAGATATGACAGATGCATCTATCGCTAAAGTTAATAAAAGTGGAAATAGATATAGCTTTACTGATTTTACATTTGACGTAGATACAAAATATTATGTGAGAGTAACAGATAACGTAGGTAATGTATCTTCAGTAATACCAGTAAGCTTCGAAATAGATGAAGATGCACCTGTTGTTACAGCAATTAAATCTGGAAGCAATACATTATTTGGAGGAACTGAAGGTGCCAAAGATAATTATGTGCAAAATGTTAAAGTAGAGAATTTAACAGAGATTATTCCAATAAGTGTTGATGCAACAGATGGTGCAGGTTCAGGTCTTTCTGATGTTGTTAAAGTGGAAGGTGTTAATGGAGAAGCATTTGAGATTGTAGGCGGAGTATCTACTTCTAGTACAGGTTTTGCATTTAACATAAAACCTTACAACACAGTAAATGGTTCATATAAAGGTAAGCTTAAAGTAACTATTAAAGATATTGTTGATAATGAGGCACAGAATACAACTAATAGAGATAAGCAGATTGTATTTGAATCAAGAGCAACACATGACAGTACTTCAAGTGTAACAATAGGACAGATGCCTTATATGGTTGGTACTGAAACTAACATATTGCCTGTAGATGTTGCTGTAGAAGATAGATATTCTGGTGTTAAAGAGATTCAATATAGATTGTTGAAACCAGAAGATGATAGAAATGCTAATAATTGGAGGGTAGCATCATTACAAAACGAAGTTGTAAAGACTGAGAATGAGAATAGTGATTTAATCACAATAAAGTCAGGAAAGTTAAATCTTGATGTTTCATCATTTGATTGTAATAACATCGAGTTGCAAGTTAAGTTGATTGATAATGCTGGTTGGGAGACTATACAAAGAAAGACATTTAACAGAGATATTACTTCGCCAGTAATGGGGATTTTCAATGCACCAGTAATTGGAGATATTATAAATCAATCTGCAACAGTTAATTTTGTAATTTCAGAATTAAATCTTAATCTTGATAGGTTTAGAACAGAGTTAAGTAATACATTTGGTTTCTTACCAACATTTATTAGTTGGACTTACAATGCATTTACTAATTTGTATGAAGCAGCTTTAGTTTTTGAACAAGAAGGTGATTATTCGTACTTGTTAGAAGCATTTGATATTGCTGGTAATAAGTCAAACACTGTTCAAGGTGGATTTACAATTGATAAGACTGCACCACAGATTAGTGTTGCTTATGACAATAATGAATCATTAAATGGCAAGTATTTTAATAGGGGTAGAACAGCAACAATTACAGTTGTTGAAAGACATTTTGATCCTAATAAAGTAGTAATTAATTCAAATGCAACTATTGATGGAAGCCCTATTGCATTTCCAGGATTAAGTGGATGGACAAGTAACGGTGATGTTCATACAGCAACACTTAATTTCGCAGGAGAGGGAGATTATTCATATGAAATAGTAGTTACAGATGCTTCTGGAAATGTGGCTTCTCACAGAGAAGATGAGTTTACTATTGATATGACGGCACCAACAATAACAATTACTGGTGTAGAAGATCTTTCATCTAATGGTAAGGAAGTAGCACCAATTATTACATTTAACGATTACAACATTAGACAAGATGGTGCACAGATTAATTTGGTTGGCGCTAAGAAAGGTGCATCTAGCTTAGGTGGTGGATTCGCTGACATCCATAATGGATTTACATATAGTTATGGTAATTTCCCAGAAGAAAAGGAAATTGATGATATTTATACATTGACAGCAAATGTAACTGACTTGGCTGGAAATACATTTGAACATCATATTCAATTTAGTGTTAATAGATTCGGTTCAATCTATATATTAGATGACAATGTGAAAAATATTAATGGTAAATATACAAATGAGGCTATAGAAGTAAGATTTACTGAGGCAAATGTAGATTCCTTTGTTCCAGGAACAAGCAGATTAACTATGAGTGTTAACGGCACACCAAAAACACTAGAAGCTGGTAAGGATTATAGTGTGACTGAAGCTGGCGGAGAAGCTGCTTGGAAAGAGTATACATACGTATTGCCTAAAGAATTATTCTCAGAAGATGGAACATATATTATTTCTTCATATTCAGAAGATAAGGCTGGAAATGTTAATGAAAATACAGATGAAAGCAAAGAGGCAATAATAGAATTTGCTGTAGATACAACTGCACCTCAAGTTGTATTGGTCAATCTAGATGATGATGAAGTATATGACGAGACAGAATACGAAGCAAAATTCTCTGTTACAGATAATCTAATGCTAGATACTGTAGTTGCTAAGGTGGATGATAAGGAAGTTGAAGTAGCAACAGACGGGGAAGAATTTACATTTGATATTCCAGAGAGTACATCAAGAAGAACAGTAACAGTTGAGGCTAGAGACGTAGCTGGTAATCAAAAAGTAATGCAAGCAAAGGATATATTAGTATCTACTAATGTGTTTGTTAGATTTTTATCTAATACTCCGTTAGTAATTGGTGCGTCTGTAGGCATAATAATAGTAATAGGTGCTGTTGTTGGAACAGTATTATTTATTAGAAAAAGAAAAATGATTTAGTTATGTAGAATAACTCCACATTTCATGTGGGGTTATTCGTGTAGGTTGAGATATGGTTTGTTATTCAATAAAAACAGATATAGGAATTAAGAAGAAAGTAAATCAAGATGCTGTACTAGTTAAGGAGGCAAAGACTAGTAAAGGTAAATTATACATGTTTGTTATTTGTGACGGTATGGGCGGTTTGTCTCATGGAGAAGTTGCAAGTGGTAAAGCGATAAGAGCATTTGATAAATGGTTTAGTAGCAAATTAGGAGTTGTATTAGCTAATAAGAATAAACATGAAGTAATAATAGAATCTTGGAAATTGCTTATAGAATCGGTTAGTAACGAAATTATGAGATATGGTGAAGATAATGGAGTTCAGCTTGGAACAACATTAACAGCAACGCTTGTATTTGAAGATTTGCAATATGTCTTTGCGCATGTAGGAGATACGAGATTATATCATTTCTCAGATAATACAAGAATTGTTACAGAAGACCATACGGTTATTGCAAGGGAGATAAGACTTGGAAATATTACAGCAGAACAAGCTCTTACAGACCCAAGACGAAATATGCTACTACAAGCTGTTGGTGCTTCAGAGATACTTGAAGTTCAAACTGGTGTAGGGATAGTTAAAGCAGGAGAATATTTTCTTCTTTGCTCTGATGGTTTTAGACACAAGATAAATGAAAAAGAAATTAGAGACAGATTGGTAAATTGTACAAATAAGAATGATTTGGACGAAATGCTTACAGAGCTTATTGAGCTTAATAAGCAAAGACAAGAAACAGATAATATTACAGCAATACTGGTTAGATTTTGATAGAGGATAGAAATGGCAAAAGTTGGTCAAATAATTGATGAAAAATATGAAATATTGAAAGAAATAGGCAAGGGCGGTATGTCACGTGTGTATCTTGCAATGGACATTAGGTTAAATAAGTCTTGGGCTATTAAAGAGATTCAAAAAAGTGGAGTCAATGACAATAATGAACACGTTGAAATGTCTGCAATAGCAGAAGCACATATGATAAAGGCGCTAGACCATCCTTCGATTGTTCGTATTACAGATATTATTGAAGATGAAAATGTAATTTATATTGTTGAAGACTTCATTGAAGGAGAAACTTTATTAGATATCTTGAAGAGAGAAGGTGCACAGCCACAGGAACGTGTTATTGAGTGGGCAATACAATTGTGTGAAGCATTTCAGTATCTTCACACGAGAGAACAACCTATTATCTATCGAGACATGAAGCCTGGAAATGTAATGCTTAGTCCGGAAGGTAATATTAAGATTATTGATTTCGGTATTGCAAGAAAATACAAAGAAGAAAATATTGAAGATACAACATGTCTTGGAACAAAAGGTTATGCGGCACCAGAGCAGTTTGGAGGACAAGGTCAAACAGATGCTAGAACAGATATATATTGTCTTGGTGCAACACTTTATCATCTGATAACAGGTAAAAATCCTTCTGCACCACCGTATGAAATGTATCCTATAAGATATTGGAATGCAGAGTTATCGGCTGGATTAGAAGCAATTATTCTTAAATGTACGCAGAACAATCCAGAAGATAGATATCAAAATTGTGAAGAGTTGTTATATGCGCTTAACCATTATGAAGAATATGGTGCTGAGTATAGAGCAATGCAAGTTAACAAAGTGAAGAAATTCTCTTTGTTTGCCGGAGGAGCTTTATTATTTATTATACTTGGTGTTATTAGTTTGTTGATTAGAATGGGAATAAATAATGCCGATTATGATCAAAATATCAATGCTGCGAAGAATGCGGCTACACCAGAGGAAGCTATTGATTATTACAAAGAAGCAATAAGTGTAAGAAGTAATGCAGTTCCTGCGTATTTGGGATTTCTTGATTCAATTAAATCAGATGCTCGATTTACTGTTGAAGAGGATGCTACGCTTAAGAAATTAGTTAATAAAAATATCGACCAATTGAGAAATGAAGATGAATATGCCAATCTTGCATTTGAACTTGGTAAAGTATATTGGTATTACTTCGATTACGGTAAAAATGATAGCAGTGATAATTCTGCTACAAGAATGAAGTCGGCTATTCCTTGGTTCGAAGATGCTTTGAAATATGGAAATGAAAATGATAGCTTCTACGGAATGGCGAAAGCATACGCTGATATAGGTAAGTTTAATAGAGATATTACTCTTAATATACAAGAAGCTTCTGATAAAGGTAAATATGCAGAATATTGGAAGAGTATTAAAGATATAGTGTCATATGTAGAAAACTCTAACGAAGATAATGAATTTGTGCAGTTGGAAGTATATAGACTTGTATATTCAGCAATTGAAACATATGCTAAGAAATTCAAGGCTGATGGCGTAGAACAGTCTGAATTAACATCAATGTTCGATAATGCAACAAATAAAATTTCTGCAATAAATACGACTTCAGATACTACAGATGATATTAAGAATAACTTATTATCAAGGACATCTCTAGTATCACAAGCAATTACAAACGCATATAGGGAGACAAAATAGTGAGTGCAAATGTATGGTTAATTATAGCAATTGTAGCCTTTGTTATTGCGGCAGCATTAGCAACAGTGGCTGTTGTCTTGTTTTTTAGATTAAATATTAAAGATGTTATTAAAGACTTATCTGGTAAGACAGCACAACAAGGTGTTATTAGTCTTAGAGAAGAGACCAAAGAACAAGAAAAGAAACGTAATAGAAGTAGTGTTAGCTTTGATAATAAAAAAGGGCGTGTTCGTGGTGATGAAGCTCCAACAGATGTGCTTAATCAAGGTGATGAGAGTGCAACTACAGCATTAAATCAAGGCGATGAAACTGCAACAACACTATTAAATAATGGTGACGAAAGTGTAACTACATTGTTAAATCAAGGTGACGAAAGTGTAACTACGCTATTAGAGCAAGGTGATGAGGGTGCAACAACATTACTTGAGGAAGAGAAGGAAGTTGACTTTGTAGTCGAGGAAACAGTTATGATTACAGGTGATAAAGTAGAAAATGATTAGGAATAAATAGTTATTTAAGGTACTGATATGACAGGATATAAGATTTCAAATGTTAATGATATGACGGTTGTTACATATAAACAAAAAGGTATGTTGCGTTTAGATCATAGAGATATTTCAATAATTGAAAAGCAAGAGCTGAACTGTTTGATGAAACCAAAATGGTTAACATCGGAAGAGATGCAGTTTGAAGGACCGATTAGCATATCTTTAAAAAAATATTTATCAAAAGATTGTAATGTTTCAAAGATTTACAATGTTTTCCGACGAATAATAGCCGTTTTGAAGCAAGTAGAAGATAATCATTTGTCAAAACAAAAACTTATATTTGATACAAAATATATTTTTGTACGAGAAATGTCTGGTGAAATATATTTTATATATGAACCGTATATCGAAACGACTTCAAATGGAGATTGTAAGAATCTTTTTATGAATATATTTTCAATAGCTAAGATAAGGGATAAAAATCAACTTGATGAGCTAAGACAATTTAAGGAATTTGTTATGAAGCATAATTCTTATGACGAGTTAGAGGATTATATTAAGAAAAAGGAGTATGGCGATACAAGCAAATCATTCTCGCAAAATGATTATGAATATGATGAAGGCACTACTCTATTAGGTCAAGAGGATGAAGGAACAATGCTTTTAAGTACGTCTTTGGGAGCGGATTCAGAGACAACATTGTTAAAAAGAGAACCGGTTCTTAAATTGATAAGAAAATGTAACAATTCCGAGATGAATTTATCTATGGGACAGACAACGATCGGGCGTTCATCTAGTAATATGATTACGATTAGTGATAATACAAATATTAGTAGAATACATGCAGTTATTTCGGCGACATTGAATGATTTTACTATTATGGATAGAGGTTCGAAAAATGGCACCGTAGTTAATGGAAAGACTATTTTCGCAAATTCGCCAGAACCTATTTCAAATGGTGATGTGATTATATTTGGTGGAGAAGAATTTATATTTGTAGTTGAAGAGTAAGGAAATGATAATGTTTGATATAGAAAAAAATTTTCGTGAATTAAATACAGATGGAGTATGTTCATATTTATTAGAGGATGAAGGTAGTTACTATGTAACTGCATACAAAGCTATGAAGAATGATTCTTCAGGTATTTTCCTTGAATGTAATATGGTTAAGCATAATGGAAAGCCTAAGTTTGTCTATTTTACAGAGGATATGTATTCTATAGAGGAGTTTGTACTTAAAAACTCTGTTCGAGATATTGCAGATGCGGTGTATGGTTTGTCTAAAGCAATTACGCTAATAAGTGACAACGGATTTTTATCTATTGTTTGCGTAGATACGAGATTATCTAGAATCTTTTGGGATAAAAAGAATCGTAAGGTTAAATTGATTTATCTTCCAATAAAAAATGCATATGATGCGAATATGAAGAGGGATTGTGAAATTGTTTTGTGTAAAAACTTACTTGAGATTTTACACGATAAAAGTGGCGACCCTGAAATACAACGTATATGTCAGAATTTACAGATGGGATTAATAGGAAATGTTGGAGGTGAAGCCCAAAAGGATAAAGTAAATGTATCAGCTTCAATGGTAGAAACAGTTGAGCAGATAGATTATATGACTCAGAAGCAAATATATAACACAGAAAAGTGCGAAGATAGTGATAGATTAAGTGTAGAATCTATAACAAATTTTGGAACGGCGGACGAGGTATATGCTGTTTTTAAGTCAATATATGACAAAGAAAAGATTTTAATTGACAAGAAGTTATATGTGATAGGAAAGAGTAAACAAAAGGCAGATGGAGTACTTGAGAATCCTACAGTGAGCCGACAACATTGTCAAGTTGAATGTAGAAATCGAGGTGAAGTTTTTATTACGGATTTAGGAAGCTCAAATGGTACATTTATTAATGGTGAGCGTTTGCTTCCGAATCAAACGATGAGATTAATGAATAATATGAGAGTAAAAATAGCAAATATAGAATTTATGGTGGATGTTTTATGAGTAAACCGGTAGTAATTATTGCTGATTTAGATGAGGATTATATATTAGCAATAGAAAAGAAATTATTAATTGAAATAGGAAATCAGATAGAACTTGAAGTGATTACTGAAGCGGAATATTTGTCTGAGTTTTTTTTAAGTCCAAGAACTGCTGAAATTCTTCTTGTAAGTGAAGAATTATATACAAGAGAAATATGCAAACATAATATTGCACATATTTTTGTTTTGAAAGAAGAAGTGAGCGAATATGATGAGGCAAATACTGTTGAGTTGATTACGGAAGATGTTAATAGATATGTTTCGACAAATGAAATTTACAACCAAATTATAAGATATAGCAGAAAATGTATTTTAACGGATGTAAATCTTCAAAAGGAAACCAGAGTTATTGCATTTTATTCTGCAATAGGAGGAACGGGAAAAACGTCATTGAGTTTAGGCTTGGCAAAAAGCTTGTCAGATAAGTTTAACAGAGTATTATATGTTAATGCTGAGTCTGTACAGTCATTTGGATATTATTTGAAGATACAAGGAGATCAGTTAAGTGACGATGGTTATAGAAGTATTCGATCTGCTGAGGATAATGTTTATTCGAATTTGAAAAGTTTTTTGCATACGGAAGGTTTTTATTATCTCCCGCCTTTGATTTCTTCATTAGATTCTAGAAATATATCAAATGAGATTTATAAAAAAATTATACTGGAGGCAAAAGAAAGCAAAGATTATGACTACATAATTGTAGATATTGAAGCAGGATATAGTAATAGAAGGATAGATTTAATGATGATAGCGGATAAAGTTATTTTAACTATTCTGCCAGATGCAATATCTGTAATAAAAATGAATTTTATTGAGCAAAACATTTCACTTAATGATAAAGAAAAATATGTTTGTGTTTGTAACAGATGTAAGCAAAGTGATCTTTCAATTGAAAAAAATTTGTCAGCTATAAATATGTCTGTTCAAGAAATGGTGTTTGAATCAGATATCGAACTAAAGACAATAAATGATTTATCTGAATTAGTTGGAATGAAAGCTTTGGTGCAAACCATATAATGACAGAGAGGTAAAATCATGGAAGATAAGGTTATTGTTGATTTTTATAACAATGAAACAATGAAGACGGTTGAGATTGAAGTACCGTTGGATATAACAGCAAACGATTTAGTATTAGCGTTAAATGATTCTTTTAGTTTGGGGATGGATACTGAGAATTTGTATGAATGTTATTTAGTAGCTGAGAATCCTATCGCGTTTTTGAGAGGAAATAAATCTTTGCGTGAGTTTGGAATTAGACAAGGAACTGTAATAATTTTTTCTAGGAGATAATTTATGGAATATCAGTATAAATTGATAGTTAGTAACAGATTAATATATAGAGAGTTTGAGATTCCAACGGATATGAAATCTGTTCAATTAGGAACAACTGTAGGATGTGAATTTCGTTTGAATCCTGAAAACTTTTTTTTAGATATTTCTGTTGAGTTTATAAAAAAGGATTCAGTTTGGGAATTGAATGCAAATGAAGGTATATATATTAGCCGTGGTGATATGAGAAAGCTAATGACAACAACAATAAAACATGGAGATGTTTTGAGTTTTCATTACTCAAACACAGATGAGTTGGTTTTTTTAATTCGATTTCAAATCGATTTTGAGGCAACTAATCCTAATTATAATTGGAAAATTAATCTATCAAATAAAAAACAGTGGATAATAGGTGATACTGTTGGTGCGGATCTTTTTTTGAATAGTAAATTTAGTTGCAATAATAAAATGATTTTAACAATCCAAGATGGAAAGTGGTTTGTATCACCTATTAGCGCACAATTTGGAATTAATGTTAATGGAAAAACAATTAAGTCAAAACAAGAGATGCATGATTTTGATTTTGTTTCAGTATCAGAATTTTTCTTTTATTTTAAAAATGGAGAAATATATTTTGATAAAGAAGGTATAATTGTAAATGATGGAAGTATAAATGAAATTGCACCTAAGAAAAATGATTTTATTTATCCAAAGTTTACTAGAAATACAAGATTGAAGAAACAATTATCAAATGATCCTATTGCGTTGTTAGATCCGCCACAACAACCCAAAAAACCTGAGCAAAATATAGTGATGATGTTGATGCCAGCGATAGGTATGCTCGCACTTACTGTTTTGGTTCGTGGAGTTATGAGTTCATCGAATTCTTCTTTTATAATTTTTAGTGCATGTTCGATGAGTATGGGAATCATAACTACTATCGTTGGATTTGTTAATAATAAGAGACAATATAAAAAAGAATCTAGCGACAGAATCGTGAAATATAATAATTATATTGCAAAAAAAACGGATGAAATTATATCAGAGAGAGTTGGAGAACTTCAAGTATTAGATGATACTTATTTTGATTTAAGTAAAGAACTTCGAATGGTTTATGAGTTTAGCGAAGATTTGTTTGATAGAAATATTGATGACGATGATTTTTTAGATGTATGTATTGGTAGAGGAAAAGTATTAGCTGCTAGAGGGATTGACTATAAAAAACAAGAAAAGTTTGAAACGGATGATGAATTGGCAAATATTCCTGAGCAGATTGAAATACAATATAAATATATAGAAAATGCACCGATACATATTAGATTAATCGAAGATAATGCAGTAGGTGTCGTAGGTACAAAGCAAAGAAATTTGGAGTTCTTTAAAAAAATTATTTTGGATATATCTGTAAGACAGCATTATAGTGATGTTGAAATTGTAGCGTTAGTTGAAGATGATATTTCTAGACTGGAATGGTTGAGACTCTTGCCAAATGTAAATGGAATGTTTGGAGTGAGAAATATTGTTTGTGACAATGATTCGAAGACTAATTTGTTTGAGGCAATATATAAAGAACTTTTGCGTAGGCAAGAGCAGCAAGACTCAAAGGCAAAGCAATTAGTTATTTTGGTGATGGAGGAAAGAGGATTAAAAAATCATCCATTATCACGTTTTATAGAAAAGGCAGCAGAACTTAATTGCACATTCGTTTTCTTTGAACAATGTAAGGAACGTGTGCCATTAAACTGTGATGAAATTATTTGGATAAATTCTGACGATAAGGGCGTATTACAAAATAGCACTGATATTACAAAACAAGTTGAATTTACATATGAAGTTATATCAGATGCAGATATGGAATTTGTGGCACGAAAGTTAGCACCAGTGTACTGTGAAAAAATTAGTTTGGAGAGTTCACTTCGTAAGAATTATACATTGTATGAGATGTTAGGTATTTATGTACCAGAAGATTATAATTTGGAACAAGCCTGGGGACAGTCAAGAATATATGAGTCGATGGCGGCTCCATTGGGAATAAATG
Organism: Lachnospiraceae bacterium; assembly: GCA_045642225.1. Lineage (GTDB taxonomy): Bacteria > Bacillota > Clostridia > Lachnospirales > Lachnospiraceae > RUG191. The sequence continues at coordinate 35,018 of JAZUIN010000141.1, forward strand.
CAAAGAATGAAATTGTATCGCTTAATTTACATGAAAAAGCTCATGGACCACATGGTTTAGTTGCAGGAACCACAGGATCAGGTAAAAGTGAAATTTTACAAAGTTATATTCTTTCAGCAGCATTGAAATTCCATCCGTATGAGATTGGTTTTGTGATAATTGATTTCAAGGGTGGAGGAATGGTAAATCAGTTTAGAGATTTACCACATCTAATCGGAGCGATTACGAATATAGATGGAAGAGAAATTGATAGATCACTAAAGTCAATTAAAGCAGAACTTGTTAAAAGACAGACGCTATTTGCAGAAGCAGATGTAAATCATATTGATAAATATATAAAGTTATATAAAGAGAAAAAAGTAGATGTTGCATTACCACATTTGGTAATTATTGTTGACGAGTTTGCAGAGTTAAAAGCAGAACAACCAGAGTTTATGAAGGAACTCATTTCGACAGCTCGTATAGGTCGAAGCTTAGGTGTGCATTTGATTTTGGCAACACAAAAGCCAGCTGGACAGGTTAACGAACAGATTTGGAGTAATTCTAAATTTAAGCTTTGCTTGAAGGTTCAGAATCAGGAGGATAGTAAAGAGGTGTTGAAGTCACCGCTTGCTGCGGAGATAAAAGAGCCTGGACGTGCTTATCTGCAAGTTGGAAATAATGAAATTTTTGAATTGTTCCAATCGGCATATAGCGGAGGACCATCATCAGTTGATAGTGAAAGCAATGAAAAGAAGTTTTCAATTAATCAAGTTTCTTTCACTGGATATCGTTCAAAAATATATGAACGTAAACCAAAGAAAGGAAATACAAAGTCTGATAGCGAGTTAGAAGCAATTGTTAAATATATTGCAGCGTTCTGTGAAGAACATGCAATTGAAAGATTGCCGGGAATATGTTTACCATCGTTAATGGATTGCTATAACTATGATATGGCAACAGAGGTTGAATTGAATCAAGCTGGAATAGTTATACCAATGGGAATATATGATGATCCAGATAATCAAAGTCAATTGCAGGTAAACTTAAATGTAAGTGAAAGCAATACATTTATTCTTGGAGCGTCCCAGTTTGGAAAGACCTGTATGCTTCAGACAATAATTCGTGGATTAACGCAGAACTATACACCAGATGATGTTAACATATATATATTAGATTTTGCATCAATGGCATTAAAAGTATTTGATGAGTTACAGCATGTAGGTGGTGTTGTTGTAGCGGGAGAGGATGATAAATTAAAACTCTTCTTCAAAATGATGTTGAATGAGGTTAAAGAGCGTAAAGCTAAGTTTTCCGAAATTGGAATAACATCATATCTTTCGTATAGAGAAGCTGGATATACAGATTTACCACAAATAGTAATTCTAGTAGACAATTTTATTGCATTTAGAGAATTGTGTGAAGAGTATAGCGATGCAATGCTTAATCTTTGCAGAGAAGGTGTGGCAGTTGGATTAAGTGTAATTGTAACTGCTCAACAAACAACTGGATTGGGATATAAGTATCTGTCAACGTTTGGAAATAAGTATGGTTTTTCATGTAATGAAAAATCAGAATATGGAGCAATTTTTGATAGATGTAGGATAGAGCCTAAAAATGTTCCAGGACGTGGATTAACACTTATAGATAAAAATATATATGAGTTCCAAACATTTTTGTCTTTTGATGGAGAAAAAGAAATTGATAGAGTTGAGAACATTAAGAAATATATTTCTGAAATCAATGATAGAAATGGCGAAAAGAGTGCTCGACGTATTCCAGAAATTCCAAAAGTTTTGACAGATAATTATTTGAAAAAAACATTTGGTAATGTTGATATGAATAAGCCATATATTGGAATTGACTATGATACTGTTGAGCCAGTGAAACTTCAGATAAACAGTGAAGGGTATATGGCGATTCTCGGGAAAGAGAATGCAGGAAAATTAAATTATATTAAATATTTATTTGAAAATATTCAGAAAAATATATTTGATTATCCAGTAGAAGCTTATGTTGTTGATAGTTTTGAGCAACGATTAGGAGTTTTAAAAGAATATCCTTTTGTTGAAAACTATACGACAGATTCATCATATTTTGAAGTTTTATCCGAAAAGATTGAAGATATATGCAAGGAAAGACAAGAAAAACTTCAACAAGGACAGCTGAATCTATCAGATGAACCATTAATAGTAGTTGTTGTGAATAATAGTGGTGTTTATGATACTTCAAAGATTACAAAAGAAGCATCTACTCAATGGAAGAATATGATTAAACAGTATAGATCTATGAAGATGTTATTTATTATGGCTGCAATAGAAAATGGAACAATTGGTGTAACTAGCAGTGAAATCCTAAAACACATTAAGGAAACAAGAAATATTCTTTATTTTGATGAACTTGCTACAATTAAGGTTACAGATGTTCCAATAGCAATGCAAAGACAATTTAAGCAAAATGTTAACCAAGGAGATGCATTTTGGATTACTAAAAATGATATTGTACGTGTTAAGACACCGTTACATAAGGAGGAATAGAGATGGGAAGTAGTACATCGAAAATTGAGGCTTCAGCCGTGGTTGAACATATAAATACAGATATGATGTGTACCGCACAAGAAGCTTTTGTAACTGCTTGTGAAGAATATAGAGCACACAAAAAAGATATAGAAAATATTGTTGAAAAAGTTTTTGATAATTGGAAAGGACAAGGTAGAGATGCATTTGAAAAGGATTATCGTACACTTAAAAGCCAATTAAAAGATTTAGAAGATGTTATATTGGATTTAAGAACAGGGATTATTGAAGCTGAAGAACAATATATCAATGCAGATGCAGAGATTTCAAAGGCTATTGCTGTAGCAGATGCCTCGAAATAGAGTGAGGGGGAAATATGGGAACATTAAGAATTGTTTACAAAGAACTAGAAAATGCTAGTGATTACGCAAAAAAAGTTGCATCAAAATGTGACGATTATTATAACGAACTTGGGTATTCATTTACGAATAATGTTAGTATGATTCCAGATTCGCCTTTAAGTTCAAAAAATCAACGAACAGATGAAGCAAATTATTATGTCAAAATGAAACGTGAAAAATTAAAGGCAAAGAGTACAGCATTTGCATCTTTTGCTACAGCAATTGATACTTTTGAACAAAAAGCAAAAGATGCAGATAGTAATGTGGCTAAAACTGTAAATAACACGCAAAAGGAATTTTATAACAAACATAAAAATCTTTCAGGAGATGGATGGGCAGCTTTTTTTGCGGCTATTTCAGTTAATGTCCCAATATTAGGTGCAATTTTTGATCATATTAGCGAAAAACTTGAAAGTTTAAATGATTTGGCAAATAACATTAGACATTGGTATGAGCTAGAAGGTGGAAAAGAGATTATCGATACAGCGTTAGCAATTGGAGAAGTGGTTTTGGCAGTTGCTGGATTAATAATTGCAATTGCATCTCCAGCGTGTTTTTTGGTAATGTTAGCAGGTGTTGTTTCAGCATGTATTGCATTAGTAGATGCAGGTGTAAATTTATATAATCAGTTAGAGGCAAATAAACAGACAGATCCAGCATGGGCAAAGTATTATGGTAGTATTGATGATGCATCGACAACGTTACGAAAAAAGACTTTTGATAACAAGTTAATGAATAAATGGAGTGGTGCTATGGCTACAGGATTAGACATAGTTAAAGTTTTGTGTGATGTAGTTTCTATAGGAAAAGGTCTTAGTGATGCAAAAGTAATGTATTCTGAATCAGGGTTAAAAAGTATTTTTTCTAAACAAACTAAGATTCTAGGAGAAAATGGACATACAAAAGTAGTATATAAATTTTCTATGAGTGAGTTTAAAACTGCAGTGATGGATAAGGAACGATGGGGAGATATTGGAAAATGCATAGTTAAGATATTGACTAAGGATCCTAAAAATGTCGAGTCGACACCTAGAAAAATAGTAGATATAGCAAAGAGTGTAAAAAAATATGGAGGAATGATATCGAAAACGGCAAAAGTATCTCAAAGAATTGGAGAAGATTTTGTGTATGGATTGGATGGAAAAAATGCTTATAAAAACGTAAAGGATATGTATTCTGTTTTTGGTGGAAAAGGGCTAATTAATACAGGATTCAAGACATATGACACATTTGGGAAAATGAGTAAATTAGTTAAGGTGTGATAAAAAATGATTTTTAATGTAGATTTGAAAAAAAGAAGAAGTCTTATTAATGAAGTAAAGAGAATTCAGAAAAAAAGGTTAATGCCATATAAGATAGGGTATGTTTCTTTAACTTTAATTTTTTTAGTGGCGTATTGCTATCCTGTGTTTTTCATGATAAAAGCTGCATATGAAGCATATAGAGATGGATACATTGGTGATGCTTTTATATTATTAAGTTGGATACTTCTTCCTACAGTTGTTCTGTTGTTTTTAATGGCTATACCGTTAAAAATAAAGGAAATGGGAGAAAACAAACATGTTTTCTGTGCAACGAGGACAAAAGAAAAAATTAATCTAAACAGAAGGAGTATAGAACATTCTTATTATGGGAGAGGTAGTGCGAAATATTACATATCTGTAGAAGTTAAATATGAGGATATTATTAGAATTGAGCGTGATGATTTTCAACATTGTATTAGGATATATGGAGCGATGACATATAGAGAATGGTTTTCTTTTCAGAAAGAAAAACTATTAATGGAGAAAAAGCCGAAAGATTTGCTAGAATGGGACTGGGAGATATATCCAACTATGGCTATATTTGATTATTTACAAGAGGATTCATTTGAGAATTTAATTGAAGAACTAGAGGAAAGAACAAAAATAAAAGCGATACCAAAGGTACTTTTATATGAGGACGTGCATTATGGGAAAGAGATTGTATTTCAGGAATCTGTTTTACATGAAGCGCTTGAAATGGTAAAAAGGGAGGAAAACAAATAATGAACGAAACATTTGAAGAGTATATGAATCAGGCAAGTGTATTAATGTCTGTAGGAAAATACGATGAGGCTTTAAAATACTTGAGCAAAGCAGAAGTGGAAGACAATCGCAATGTTGAAGTATATATAAAAGAAGGAATATGTCTTGTAAATAAAAATGAGTTAAATGATGCTGAAAAGACAATAAAAAAAGCATTGTATGTTGATAAAAATTGTGGTGAAGCATATTATCACTTAGCATGTATTGCAGGATTAAATGAAGACTTACAACAAGCAATTCAATATACAGATATGGCAAAAATCAATGGATATGATAATGCTCAGCTTTATTTTACACAAGGAATGCTTTATGAGGAACAAAATGATACAAATATGGCTATTAGAAATTATAATAAAGCATTACAGTTAGAACCAACTAGAGCAGACATTCATTTACAGAAGTGTAATCTTTTATTAGGAAATGAAAGACAAGAAGATGCAATTGATGCTGCTACGGAAATGATTAAGAATTGTCCGGACTATTTTGAAGGATATCATATTAAATGTCGTATTTTGACTGAATTTGAAAAGTATAGTGAAGCTATAGATGTTCTTGAAGAAGGGTTGAGAATGTTTCCAGAAGAGGAAGGATTTAAATTGGACAAGGCTAGAATTATGGTATTCCAAAATAAACTTGAAGAAGCAGAAAACTTACTAAAAGAACTTGAAAATAACAAAAATGAATGGTACAGAAGTGTTCTTTTAGAAGAAGCAAGAGTTTACGGGCTTCAAAATAATTATGCAAAAACAAAAGACGTTTTAGAAAAAGCATATAAAGAATGTCGTGATGGAGAGCGAATTGATAGTGAAATTGCGTACTTATTAATGAGTACATATATGTCGGAAAAGACATATGATTTAGTTCTTCCAGTTGCAGAGGAATTGATAAAGCTTGAAGAAAATGGAACATATATTAATATTGCACAGTTCTATAAGGCGGAAGCATTGAATAATATTGGTAAAAAAGATGAAGCAAAAAAGGAGTATGAACTTACAATAAAAAGATGTAGAGCAAATACTTTAGCAAATCCAGCAGCGATAGATGCTTATATGATGCGTGGCTTGTCACATAATCGTCTGGGAGAAAACGAGAGAGCAATAGAATTGATCGATTATGTGATATCGTTAGCACCAGAATCTGCCGAGGCACATAGTGCAAGGGCAGTAGTTTTAAAAGATATGGGAGAAGAAGATGAACTCAAGAAGGAAATAGAAATTATTAATAAAATTGGTGGACAACTGAGTCAGATTGTTTCAAATAATTAGATTTTAGGAGGCGAAAATGGGTTTATTCGGGAATTCAGAGTTGAGGATAAATGTTGATGAAATAAGACAGTGTAAAACAGAGTTATATAAAGCTACTGAAAAGATGGAAGATATACAAGCAAACCTTCAAAAGGCGATGGATGATTTGACAGCATCTGGTGGATGGAAGTCAACAGGGCAGTCTTATTTTATCAAACAATATGAAACTACTTGGGTTGAAGGAGCTAAAGATCGAATAGATATTATGAAACGTTTATGTGATAATCTCGAAAATGCGTTATTAGAATATCAAGAAGTTGTAGAGGAAGCAAATAGATTAAATATTTAGAAATTAATTAGCTGAATTGCTAATTAAAATATAAAAAGGAGGTCATATAATATGGCACAAATTAGAATTACACCAGAGGAACTTCGTGAGGCAGCAAACGTATTAGATTCTGTACGTGAGGCGATTAGTGAGCAAGTTAATGTCGCTGAAAACAAAGTGAATGAAGTTACCAATAACTGGGAAGGTGCTGCACAGTCAACATTTGTGGAAAGTTTTACTAGCAACATGTTACCAATGTTAAAGAATGATTTTCCAAGTGTATTAGAGGGATTGTCAGCACAGTTAACAGGTGCAGCAGATGCAATTGAATCTGCTGATCAAGAAGTTGCAAATGCGTTTAAGGGTTAAAAGTTATAATAATAATTTTGTATTTGCAAAGAGTGAGATACCTATTGTGCTAGGCAATAGGTATCTCGATAATCAAGGAAAGGTAAAATATGAAATATAAGTTTGATAGTAAATACTACGTAGGAGAACAAAAAGGCAATATTTTTTTTAGAATATTTATTTTTGTAATGGCAGCGTTCTTTTTAATTTTATGGTCAATAAAGATTTTTGTTGGAGATTTTGAATTGACAAGTATAGGGTCAGTTGTCTTTTTGTTTTTTTTAATTTGGATTTTAAAAGGAAGAATTGGTACAAAATCACAATATGTGAATGCGACAGGTGAAATATTATTTACTGAAAATAATATGGAAATTGTATATTATGATATTTTGATTAAGAACAAACGGATAAAAGAAATTACTAATATAAAATATTCAGATATAGAAAGTATTGAATTAGGAAAAGAATTATCATGTTTTAGAATTGTGTCAAAAGCAAAGAAAATAAAAGTAGAATGTGATACAGGTAAAGAAACATTGATTTCAAATAGAGAAGATATAATCGAAAACTTTATGTATGTTGCTTCGGAAGAAGAACAGCAGAATATTAAAGAGGCAATATTTAAAAATACAAACATTAAAGTAAAAGTGATGGAAGAGCAAATGTGATTAGGAGGTGTATTATGTCGACATTAAGTGACTTACAAAATCAGTTTCAGCAATTACAAAATGATAAAGCGGCATATTCAATAGCAAAGGGAGAATGTGAGGAAAAGAGAAAACAGGCTCTAAATAGAAAAAATAGTGTGGATGGTTTAAACAAAATACTTACTAATAATTTTGAGAATAATGTTTCTGATGTTAATTCAAAAATTAAGAATACTACTAATGATATAGAAGATGGGATAAAAGGTGGTGGTATATCAGCAAAACTTATTGATAAAGTGAATTTGAAAATGGAGAAAAAAGTTTCTGTGGATAGTGATATGGCGAATGCAATATCACAAATGGACGCAGAATCCTTTGCGTTACAAGCTTATATCAATCAAATGAATGATCAAATAAATCAATATGAAAGAAATATAGGTGATTGTAATGATGGTATGTGGAGTATAGGAATTCAAATTGCAAATGAAGAGAAAAGAATAGCTGAAGAAAAAGCCAGAAAAGCGGCCGAAGAGATGGCACGAAAAGCAGCAGAAGAAAAAGCAAAAGCACAGAAAGCGTTTGAAGATGCTGTTAAGAAATTAAAGAAAAAAGGAAAGTAGTATCATATTTTGTAGTTTGATGGATATTATTTGATATAACAAAAAAATAAAATGAATTGTAAGACAATTAAAGCACTTTATTTAGAATGTTTTACAATCAGCTTAGGCTCCTAGTACATGTTAAAAAGATGAGTAGATTATATTAATATGGAATGGAGCTTTTTTTTGTGAATTGCGCTTTTTTAGATAAAGAATTGTTTACAAAAAACTAGAAAATGCTAATGATTACGCAGAAAAAGTTGCATCAAAATGTGACGATTGTTATAATGAATTTATTTCATAAAAAAATATTATTTTAGCTATCTAGTATAATTATAATGATGATTTAGTGGGATATATCCTTCTTGCAATATTTATCATTTTAGGTTTTTTGTATTTTTAAAATTGTTCCTAGAGTGACTAATTTTTATGCTAAAAGAAACAGATTTGGAACTTATTATAAATATTTAAATGAAAGTATATCTTTTAAATCAAATACAATAGTGTTTGAAGTAACTAATAACTATCCAGTCAGAAGTGAATGTCTGAGAAGTTCAACTCCATACTAAGAGTATATATTTAAATATGATCCTAATCATTGCGAACTGATTTTTGGAAGTGAGGTTATTATGAATGTTTTTTATTTGAGTGGTATTGTTTTTTGTGTTTTCAATAATTTCTTTTGTGCTTTATATGATACTTTTCTTGCTTGTTTTGGTCGGTATGTTTTATGTTGGAATGATATAAATAGATATGGTGAGAGATTAACTTTATTATAGGTGGGAAGTCTTTGAAGGAATGGCTAAAATATGGTGCCAATTATATATATGACCGAATAATTACTGATAATTTTGATAGGTGTCAGCAAAGGTTTGAGAGTAGCTTGATATATTAAGGAGGTGCAATTTATTGATAGTAGCATGGATAGCAGGAATATTAACTCCAATTATTACGATTCTTTTGCCTGTATATAGTACTATAACAGGTTATTCACCTATAATGTCAGATACAGGAAACGTAAATCTGTATATGTGTATGTTGTTAGTTGAATTGTTGATTGGAGTTTCGTTTTGGTTTCATATATTTAGTTTGTTAGAAAGACTTTTGAGTAGTAAAGCGAAACGTCCATTTTATGGTTATCTTGTGGTTGTTCCAGTTTCTGCTGGTTTTCTAATGTTATTTGGAAGGTTTTTAAGAGGTATAACAACTGAGGAACAAAGGAGTTTTTTTACATACAACAGTTTGCCATTGATGGCAGCGTTTATTTTGGCAGTTACAGCTTTTTGTGTTCTTTTTACTAAAGATAAAGATTGGAAAAAAGGTAAAACAGAATATAAAATACATTCTACACATTCGTATATTTTATTTGAAATAACTTCAATTGGATTTATCATTATTATATATTTATTGAGATATATTTTAGGAAACGGAATGCTTTATTTTTGGGTATATTTTGTGTTAGTGTCAGTATGGATTGTTATTATGTTTTGTTGCATTGGTGGTTACATGCCATATATACATACAACAAGTGTAAAGAGTGATGACATAACAATTAGTAGAGTTTTTAAAAAAGATGTTCATATTTCATTTTGCGATATAGAAAAATGCGTAGTAGAAAAAAATCAATATTATTTAATAATCAAAAATTGTAATGAACATGTTGTTATTAGTCGAATGTATAATCGAAATAATTGGTATTTTTGGCTAGATATAAAAAAACATAAAATACCATTTGTTGAAAAAGTTGGAAATGAAGAATTTTTTGTTTATGCTAGAAAAGAAGATGGTGCTCTTTTTATTGATAAAGAAAAGATAACTAAAGAACAAAAGGAAAAATTAGATGATTGTAAAGTTTTTAAAATTGCTCGCTATTATCTTTAAAGATTCAAATAATAAGTTGTTTGGAAAACTGTTTTCTAAGCAACTTATTTTATATAGAGTATAAATTGGACGATGAAAAAATATTGGTGTTTAGTTAGAAATAATTGAGGTGAACATGGCAAAACAAGAAAATGATTTAATGAAATTATTTAAGTATAATCAGGAATGCAACAATAAAATAGAACAACAAAGGTTGTGTATCCAGATACAACAACAGAGAAGTTCGAATATAATGAAAAGGGCCAGAAAATACGAGTTACAGACCGTAATGGATTTATGACACGATTTAAATATGACGAAAAGGGTAATCTAGAAACTGTAGTAAATCCATTTGGAGTAAGTGCAAAATTCGTGTACGATAATAGAAAGAATCTTACACATTTGTCAATTGATGGTGTTAAGAAGTTTGAAGGAACTTACAATGATAAGAAGAACCTAACTCAAGTAATAGATGCTAATGGCAACGAACTTAAGTTGACATATGATGAAAATGGAAAAGTAAAGAGTGTAGTAGACGCTGAAAACAATAAGACAAGCTACACCTATGATGAAAAGGGAAATGTATTATCTATAGAAAAGCCATCAGGTGGAGTGGTTAGTTATGAATATGACTCTAATAATAATCCAATCAAAGTGGTAGATGGAAACGGAAATGAAACAAGCTTTGAATACGATTCTAATGATAGAATAGTTAAAGTAGTAAATGCTAATGGAGATACGTCAAGCTTTGGATATACAGTATTTAATAAAGTGTCAAAAATAACAGATTTTGATGGTAAGACAGTAAGTATAGCGTATAACAATCTTAATCTCGAAGAGCGAGTTGTAGATAAAGAAGGTAATGCTACGAGCTTTGAATACGACAAGATGTGGAATCAGTCGAAGATAATTCTACCAAGTGGGGGAGTAATAGAGAAAAGATATAATAAATGCAATCGTTTGTCTGAAGTGATACTACCAGAAGGTCAAGTACAAAGCGTAGAGTATGACGGCAATGGAAATATCGTAAGAGAACAAGATGCAACGAATGCTATTACAAAGTATAAGTACACTGCATTAGGTAAGATTAAAGAGATAAAAGATGCAAATGGAAATATAACAAAGTACAAATACGATAGACAAGGAAACTTGATAAAAGAAGTAGATGCTTTGGGGAATGAGACTAGTTTTGAGTATGATAAGGCAGGAAATAGAACAGCAGTTATAAATGCTGTAGGAGAAAAGACAACTTTTTGTTATAACAAGAATAATAAGCTGATAAAAACAACATTTCCAGATAAAACGTATGAAGAAGTAGTATTTGAAAATGGATTGTTAAGTGAAGTTAGAAAAGTAAATGGTGCAAGAGTATGGCTTAGTTATGATGCAAATGAAAATGTCATTTCTGAGAGAAATTCACTAGACGAAGAGATACACTACGAGTATGATTGCTTGGATAGATTAATTAAAATAACTGCACCTAATGGTGGAGTGAGACGTTTTAAGTATGATTCAAGTAGTAATGTAACAGAAGTAATAGATGAGAATGGAAATAAAACTAATTATTCTTATACATTAAATGGTAAGCTAAGAGAAGTAGAGGATGCCTTAGGCTATAAAACTGAATATAAATACGACGTTGTTGGTAATTTAACAGAAGTAATTAGACATGGAGATGTAGACGAGATAACGAGATATGATTATGATTTGAATGGCAATGTTGTTAAGGTAACAGATCCATTAAAGAATAGTGAATTCTATACATATGATGGAATGGGAAGAGTTGTTACAAAGTTAGATAGGGATAATAACAAGATAGAAACAGGATATGATAAGCTTGGAAATGTAATATCTATAGACTATAGCGATTCTAATTCAGTTAAGCTTAGTTATGATGCTTTGGGAAGATTAGAAGAAATTTCTAACTTGAATCAAAAGACCAAGATAACATATGATTCTATCGGTAGAGTAATAGCATCAATTGATGAAACTAGTAATGAAGTTAAATATTCCTACCTAAATGGCAAGAAGGAATCGATGACATATCCTAATGGTAAAGTTGTATCTTACAATTATGATGAGAATGGACTACTTAGTGCCATTAATCTAAATAGTAAAAATATGATGTCGTATACATATGATAAGTTGGGACGACCTATTTCTAAGATGGCAACTAATGGATTTTCGTCTAAGTATCAGTATAATAACATTGGAAGAATTGCTAATATAGAGCAAATAGATTCGAGAAATTCGAAGGTGTTTGAAAAATATACATTTGAATATGATTTGGTTGGAAATAAGATAAGTGCTATTAAAAACAGAAGCGTTTCAGAAGATAGTGGAAAGTTTGAGTATTCATATGATGCATCAAATCAGTTAGTTGCAGTTACAAAAGATGGTGAGATTGTTAGTAGATATACCTATGATGCTTTCGGAAATAGAACCTTGAAAGAGCATGATGGAATAAGTACGAAGTATGAATACAATCTTAATAATGCGTTACTTAAAGAATTATCACCAGAAGGTTTGTTAGAGTACACTTATGATAACAGAGGCAATAATATAAGCATATCTTCTTCAGACACAATCTTGTTAGAAAATGAATATGATGCAAGAAATCTTTTGGTAAGTGTAAGAGAAGCTGAAAAGGCAGTGAGATATAATTATAATGCTTTTGGACAACGTGTTAACGAAAGTATAACTATACCATCTAAGGCAGATGAGACAATAGAATATTTACTAGACGTAACTCGTCCATATCACAACATGCTTACAGAGGTGAAAGTTAATAGTGAAGCTAAATCATCAAGAAACATCTATTACGATAGTGGAGCAGTTGCTATTGAAAGTGAAGAAATGTATTTCTATATGAAAGATGATTTGGGCTCTATAACAGGCTTAGTGGATGATACATTTAGTATGAGTGAAAGCTACGCATACGATGAATTCGGAAGTGAATTAAATAAGTACAAAAGAACTCAGCCATTATCATACACAGGCTACAGAAAGGAAATGTTAACGAATAGATATTTTGCTGAGGCACGTCAATATGATGCAACACAAGGTAGGTTTACTAGTGAAGATATCTTGAAGGGACATTTAGCACAGCCTAATACTTTGAATTCATACACATACTGTTTGAACCAACCAGAAGACTTTGTTGATTTGGATGGTAGGGAAGCTGTAAATAATGGGGAATATACGCTTCTGTACTTGAATAATAATTCTAGAATAGATGTTTTAACAGAAGAAGAAGTTGCGAAAATTGTTGTTGATAATGCAAAACAAGAAATTGTGCAAAATACAGCTGATAGTTTGATTGATAAACATTATAAAATTCCTGTTATAGAGAATATAAAATCGTCAAATGGTGAAAGATTTGTTAGAATAAAAGATTCTGAATTTTACCATGGTGGAAAGGGTGGTCCAAGACGAATGAAACTTTCTACATTAGAAAATGGCAAGAGTGCTTTATCGAGATCATATAAGTCTGCAAAGATAAGTTCTAATTCAGTAGGAGGAACGTTAGTTGCAATATTTGCCGTTAAAGATGGATTTGATGAGTATAAAAGATGTCAGGAATATGTAGATAGCGGGCAAATGGATATTGATGAAAGAAATATTAATGTAGGAACCGAAGTTGCGTTAAGTGCAACAGGTGGTGTATTATCTACGATTATTTCTTCTGCCGTAGCAGGTCTAATTGTAGGTTCTCTGGCGCCAGGGATAGGAACGATTATAGGTGCCGTAGTAGGTTTTGTTGTTGGGGTAGTCGTAGGAATTATATGGAATTGGTTATTAGATAAAGTTATTATAGATGGTAAGAGTATTAAAGAATGGATAAAGTATGGAATTTATGATATGTGGGAAAATATAACTAATTCAAAAGAATGTATATGTGCATAGAGTAGGAGTGTGAAATATAAGATATGATAATAAGAAGAAAGCAATATCTAGTTGGTGAATGTATTAATATTATGTTCACTGCAATAACTATTTTCATTAATTTTTATAGTGGTAAGAGTTATACATTTTTATTATTATTGATTTTTATTTTTTTAATTACATACATTGTTAGTGCAGTATTAGGGATTTTGTTATATGTTTTTTTAGTTGATAAAAAAAAGAAAAGAAAAAAAGATACAACAGATGTATCACGAGCTAAGATATTTGGTACTATATCTGGTGCTTTAGGATATGGTGTTGGAGGAGTGATATATGCTAAAGCGTCGGATGATTTGATAGTAAACATTATAACGATAATGGCTTTGATTTTGAATTTTATTATAAACTTTTTTGTTTTTACATACCCAGATGTTGCCGAACCTATTTTACTTAAATTAAAAATAAATAATCGAGGATCATTAGAACATGTTGTTACGTTGGGCGGCAAGAAAGAAGTATATTTGGCTATTTTAGATTTTTGTAGAGAACCGAGACTTAGAAAAGAGATTTGTGAACAGTTAGGTTTATCGAGTCAATATATATACAATCAATACATTGTACGATTGTTAGATGAAAAATTACTTGAGGAATACTACCCTGATGAGATTAATCCAAGAAAGCAGAAATATATAAGTAATTATACGGAAAAATGCTCTGGCTAGAATATAGCTAGAGCATTTTTATGTGCTGTGTATCGATTTATAATGCACACATACGCTTGATATGTTTGACATTTGCGGGTTTTTTTAGTAATAGTTAATAAAAATTTAATAATTTGTTCGATTGACTGTTCGAGTCAAGTTGAGTTATGTTATATCCACGCCGTTTCTGGCGTGGTTTTTTTGTGGCAAAGCCACAGTATCTTATTTGGAAATATATCTTAATTTAATCCCTAAAATAAAATTGGTTGGGTTTGTTTTTTAGGATGAGTGAATTGCAAATGTTAGTTTTTGAAAATTGAATATAGTAAAATATTAAATCAATACATTTGAAATACAAAACAAATGAAATTAAAGTTCGAAATATATACTGTTATAGTGAAAATGTA
>JAZUIN010000142.1:0-23128 GCA_045642225.1 Lachnospiraceae bacterium
AGATACAAGGATGAAGATTTTAATTATAATAGTCAGATTCCTTCAAACAAGGTGGAGAAATATTGTTCTTTGACGGAAGAAGAGAAGAAGTTTATGGAAGAGATATATGAAGAATATAATCTTACAGGTCGAACATATTATAAGCTTCTTAAGGTGGCTCGAACAATAGCGGATATGACTGGGCATGAGGACATAACAATGTTAGACCTTAAGGAAGCTTTATGCTTTAGAGGTTTGGATAAGAAGTATTGGGAGAATTGTTTATGAGAGATTTGAAATACGAATTGTGGTTTACTAATCTTAAGCTTTCTAATGACAAGAAGAATAAGCTTTCAGATTGCTTGGGTGGTGGTGAAAATGTGTATAATGCATCGCCTGAAAAATTGTTACAATCTAGTTTGGTTTGCGAAGAGGATATAAAGGTTATTAATGAAAGTAAGATAGAAGATTTAGACAAGAAATATAATGAATTTCTTAATTTCAATCAAGCTCTTATTACAAGATGTGATGAACATTTTCCAGAAAAACTCAAAACCATAAAAAACTCACCATACGGACTATATGTAAATGGAGATATGTCGCTTGACTTAGACAAAAGTGTAGCTATTGTTGGTTCGAGAAGATGTTCTGATTATGGGAAATGGGCTGCGGATGAAATTGCATATCAGCTTGCACTTCGAGGCTATACTATTATTAGTGGAATGGCACTAGGGATCGATAAATGTGCTCATAAGGGGGCACTAAGGGCAGGTGGTAAAACTATTGCCGTACTTGGGTGCGGAGTGGATATATGTTATCCAAGAAGTAACATAGAAATATATATGGATATTCAAAAGACGGGATGTATTATTTCAGAATTGCCACCAGAAACAAAACCGCTTTCGTATAATTTTCCACTTAGAAATAGAATAATTTCTGGACTTTCCGATATTGTTATAGTAATTGAAGCTAGTGAAAAAAGTGGCTCGCTAATAACTGCTGATTTTGCACTAGAACAGGGTAAGGATGTATATGCTTTGCCAGGCAGAATAAGTGATAAAGTATCCTTTGGCTGCAACAAATTAATAGCAGAGGGTGCAGGTGCAATTTATTCAATAGAAGAATTTATAAATAGCATATCAGAAGTGCAAATGAATACATTACTCAATGAAGAAAATGTAAATTGTCAGAATTTTCAACTTGAAAAAGAAGAATTGTTGGTGTATAGTGTTTTAAGTCTTTATCCTAAAAGTATTGAACAAATAATTGATGAGACTGAACTAGATTTAGTACAGGTTTTGTCAGCGATAATGAATTTATGTAAATATAAATTGATTAAGGAGACATTTGTTAATCAGTACATTAGGGTGAAATAAAATCTAGGAGATTGAGAATGGCTAAGTATTTAGTAATTGTGGAGTCGCCAACTAAGGTTAAAACAATTAAGAAGTTTTTGGGGAAAAATTATCAAGTAGTTGCATCTAATGGTCATGTTAGAGATTTACCAAAGAGTACATTAGGTGTAGATGTTGACGAAGATTATGAACCTAAATACATAACAATAAGAGGAAAAGGCGATTTGCTTGCTGGACTTCGTAAGGAAGTAAAGAAGGCAGACAAGATTTATCTCGCAACTGACCCGGACCGAGAAGGAGAAGCTATTTCATGGCATTTGCTTACAGCTTTGAATCTAGAAGGGAAAAATGTTGGTAGAATAAGCTTTAATGAAATTACTAAAAATGCTGTTAAGGAATCCCTTAAGAATCCACGTGAGATAGATATGGATCTTGTTGACGCTCAACAAGCTAGACGTGTTTTAGATAGAATGGTTGGTTATGAAATCAGCCCTGTTTTGTGGAGCAAGGTCAAAAGTGGATTGAGTGCAGGAAGAGTACAATCAGCCGCACTTAATATTATTTGCCAAAGAGAGAAAGAGATTTCTGAATTTATTCCTAAGGAATATTTTACTTTGGATGTAGATTTGTTAAATGGCAAGAAAGAAGTAGAAGCGGCTTTCTATGGAACAAAGTCTAAGAAATTAGAAATTAATAATAAGGCTGAATTAGATGCTATTTTAAAAGAGTTAGATAAGGCTAACTATATTGTTGATAAAGTGGATACTTCTTCGAGAGAGAAGAAGGCACCACTTCCATTTACAACATCAACTATGCAACAAGAAGCCTCTAAGCAGCTTAACTTCTCAATATCAAAAACAATGCAGGTTGCGCAACAATTATACGAAGGTGTTGATATTAAGAAGGTTGGTACTGTAGGTTTAATTACATATTTGAGAACAGATTCTATACGTATCTCTGATGAAGCAAAAGCTATGTGTCAGACATTTATACAAGAAGAATTTGGCGATAAATATGTAGGCGACTATGTAGGTAAGAAGTCGAAGAGTAAGATTCAAGATGCTCACGAAGCAATTAGACCAGCGGATGTGACTTTGACACCAAGTAAGGTTAAGGCATCTTTGACACCACAACAATTTAAGTTGTATCAATTGATTTGGAAGAGATTTGTTGCAAGTCAAATGACTAATGCAGTTTATAATAATTTGAAGGTCAAAATTAGTGCTAATGATTATTTATTTACAGCATCAACATCAAAGGTTGAATTTGACGGTTTCTTGTCAGTATACAAGGATGATTCTGATAAAGAAGATAAGAAGAAAAACCTTGATACATTAAAGCCAGGAGATGAATTATCTTTTGGCGAGTTCAAAGAGAAGCAGCATTTTACTCAACCACCTTCACATTTTACAGAGGCATCAATTGTTAAGACTCTAGAGGAGCTTGGAATTGGTAGACCTAGTACGTATGCTGCAATTATTTCTACATTGATTAAGAGAAGATATATAGGTAAAGATGGCCGTAATATTTTCGTTACTGAGATGGGAGATATTGTTAACGATTTGATGAAGAAAGCATTTCCACACATCGTTGATGAACAATTCACTGCCAAGATGGAAGATGAATTAGATGGTATTGAAGAGGGAAATGTATTTTGGAAAGATATTATTCGTGATTTCTATCCGGGCTTAAAGGATGATGTTGCAAAAGCAGAGAAAGAGATAGACAAGGTTACGATTGTTGACGAAGAGACAGATGTTATCTGCGAAGAATGTGGTCGTAACATGGTTATTAAGTACGGTAGATTTGGTAAGTTCTTGGCATGCCCAGGCTTCCCAGATTGTCGTAATACGAAGCCATTCTTAGATAAGATTGGAGTTCCATGCCCTAAGTGTGGTAAGGACGTAATCATTACAAAAACTAAGAAGGGCAGAAGCTATTACGGATGTGAAGGATATCCAGATTGTGACTTTATGAATTGGAATCGTCCAGTTAGTCAGAAGTGTCCAAAATGTGGCTCATATATGGTTATTAAGGGTAAGAAGATAGTTTGTCAAAATGCAGAATGTGGTTATGTTTGTAATAACGAGCCGTAAAGTGTTTTGATTAAGGAGTTTAGATGAGTGTTCAATTATTAGATAAAACAAGAAAAATTGGAAATTTATTGCATAATAACAATTCGACTAAAGTAGTATTTAATGATATTTGTAAAGTTCTAAGAGAGATCTTAGGTTCAGGTGTTATTGTTATTAGCAAAAAAGGTAAAGTGCTAGGCATTAGTCATAGCCATGATGATGAAGATTTATCAAAGCTTTCTAATTTGATTGTAGATAGAGTAGGTGGCTTCCTTGACCCTATGCTTAATGAGCGTTTGCTTAACATTTTGTCCACTAAGGAAAATGTTAATCTTGCAACCTTAGGCTTTGAGGATGATTTTATTAATGATTATACAGCTATTATTAGCCCTATAGATATTGCTGGTGAGAGACTAGGGACTTTGTTCGTATATCGATATGACAAGGCTTATAACATTGATGATATTATTTTGAGTGAATACGGTACAACTGTTGTTGGTCTTGAAATGATGCGTTCAGTTAACGAAGAGCATGATGAAGAAATGCGTAACAAGCAAATAGTTGAATCTGCAATAAATACATTGTCATATTCTGAATTAGATGCTATTTGTCATATTTTTGACGAACTTGATGGTGACGAGGGTCTTCTCGTTGCATCTAAAATAGCAGATAAGGTTGGTATTACAAGGTCTGTTATTGTAAATGCTCTTAGAAAGTTTGAAAGCGCTGGTGTTATAGAAACACGTTCTTCAGGAATGAAAGGAACATATATTAAAGTAATTAATGATTTAGTTTTTGAAGAATTAGCCGATATAAGTAATAAGAGAATTAAATAATGTGATTTTCATGGAAGAAAATATAGAACTAAAAGGACTTAATTTTAAGTCCTTTTTTGTGTTTATTTAGACATTTTAACAAAAATCCCTAACATTTTGTTGAATAGATATTGTGTCTATATGTGGATAAGTACATAATAAAACACAATATAATGTGAAAATCACTTGTATTTTTCTCAATATTCTATATAATGTATATGAAGGTGGGTCATTGTGACTCGCTAGGGAGGTAGAACTATGTTAAGTTCAGATGCTTTTAATTATGTGAATCTTCTGGATAAAGCAGCAGATGCAAGCTGGAAGAGAGAGTCGGCAATTGCTAATAATATTGCCAATGTTGATACTCCAGGCTATAAGAGACAAGATGTTGAATTTCAGTCGATTCTAGAGAAAGAACTCAAATCACAGAAAGCAAACAATGCGTTAGCTGCTGTAGATAGAGCAAATCTACATGATTTAGATCCGCTCGTTTATACAGACCATGGTGGATATTCATACAGACTAGATGGTAATAACGTTGATATTGATACAGAAAACGTGGAGTTAGCTTCTGAGCAAATTAGATATCAAGCAATTACTCAAGGAATTAGTTCTGAGTTTACTAGATTCAAGAGTGTTATCAAGTAGTTGGGAGGTTTATAATGGGATTATTTCAATCGTTTGACATTTGTGCCTCAGGAATGACAGCACAACGTTTTAGAATGGATACAATTGCAGAGAATATTGCAAATGTTAATACAACTCGCGCAGAAGATGGCGAGACTTATAGAAGAAAAATTGTTACTTTCGAAGAGAAGGTTACATCACCAACATTTACAGATGCTATGAAGAAAGCGACAGAGTTTAATGGTGATGGTGTTAGAGTTGTTAGCGTAACAGAGGATTACGATACTGATTTCATTATGGAATATGATCCATCTCATCCAGATGCTGATGCTAATGGATACGTATCATATCCAAATGTTAATACAGTAACAGAGATGACAAACCTTATCGATAGTAGTAGAGCTTATGAGGCAAATGCAACAGCATTTAATGCAGTTAAGGCAATTGCACAAGCTGGTTTACAAATTGGCCAATCATAAATTGCTCTTATTTTGATGAATTATTTATACAGAGGAGTTAATTATGGATTTATCATCAATTAATGCTTTATATAAGACAACTAATGTGCCAGCACCTAATCTTAATACACATATTAAGAATACTAGTAACGCTGGTTCTTCGTTTCAAAGCGTTATGGATTCTGTAATGGGAATGGTTAGTGAAACAAATGCTTTACAGAATAATGCGTCTAATGAAGAAATAAAATTTGCTCTTGGTGAATCAGATAACACACACGATTTGCTTATAGCAGAGCAGAAGGCGGCAGTAGCATTATCCTACACAGTTGCTGTCAGAGATAAATTCCTTGATGCATACAAGGAAATTATGAATATGCAAATATAATAATATATACGGATGTAATATTGGTTAGGGGAATAAAACATGCCGGAAGCGATACAGAATATTATAAATAGAATAGTGAATTGGTGGAAGAAGTTTTCTACCAAACAGAAAGCGATAATAATCAGCGCAGCAGCAGTAGTTGTAATTGCGTTGGTTATTTTGGTGTATGTTGTAACACGTCCTACATGGATGAATCTTATAACATGTACTAGTGCTGAACAATCGGCTAAAGTCAAAGAGTTATTAGAAGGCCAAAGTATAGAATATCAGCAATCTCAAGATGGAATGTCATATTCGATCAAGAAGGAAGATGAGGCAAATGCTAGCATTTTGCTTGGAACTAATGACATACCTACAGATGGATATTCTATTGACAATGTAATTGACGGAAGCTTTAGTACAACAGAGGCTGACAAAGAGAAGAAATATAAGCTTTATTTAGAGGAGAAATTCTCTAAACATTTATCATCTCTTAATGGAGTTGAGTCTGCTGAAGTTACATTGAATTTGCCAGAGAATAGTGGAACGATATCATCTAAGAAGCAAGAAGGCTATGCAAATGTTATTTTACATTTGAAGGGCGAGGATGGTATGGACGAGGATACGGCTGCAGGTATTGCACAATATATTGCAACTGGTCTTGGTAACTCTAATACAGATAATATTCTTATCTTGGATGGAAATGGTAAGGTTTTATTCTCGGGTGGTGATTCAGCGTCAGGAGCTGGTACTGCATCTAATAACCAATCCGCAAGAGATAAAGCTAATAATAGTTTGGCTAACAAGATTAAGGGTGTTGTTCTTGGAACACAGGTTTATGATGAAGTTAAGGTTGCAGCAAATCTTAACATGAATTTTGATAAGGTCAATGAGGTTGACTATAACTATTACATTAATGAAGACCAAACTTCACCATATATGGACGCAAGATCAGAATCTACATCAGAATCTGAATCAGGTGTAGGTGGTGTTCCGGGTACAGATACTAACAATAATGACACGACTTATGTTATAAGAGATAATACAACTAATAAAGCATCAACAAGTGATGTTAATGAAGATTATTTGCCAAGCGAGAAGATTACAACTACAGACAAAGAAGTTGGATCTATTGATTTAGAGGCATCAACTCTTTCAGTTGTAGCAAAGTCTTATGTTATCTATAACGAAGACAAGATGAAAGATCAAGGTCAGCTAGATGATCAGACCTTTGATGAATTCGTTGCTGCAAATAGCGAAATTAGACGAGTAGATGTTGATGCAGAAGTTCTTACTATGGTAAGTAATGCATCTGGTATTCCAGAACAAAATATTTCAATGGTTGCTTATGAAGTTCCAATGTTCCAGTATTCATCAGGAATAGGTCTTGATTTAGTAACAATTATTGAGATAGTACTTATGTTAGTTGTTCTTGGACTTCTTGTATTTGTTGTTATTAGAACACTCAAGAAGAAGAAGCAAGAAGAGGAAGAAGAAGAGATTACTATTGAAGACTTGATTGCAAGTCAAGAAGATGAACTTGAAGATATCGATTACAACGACAAATCAGAAGCGCGTATGCTTATTGAGAAGTTCGTTGATGAGAGACCAGAAGCTGTTGCAACGCTTCTACGTAACTGGCTTAATGATGATTGGAGTTAATTATGGCTGTAAATGAAGATTTAACAGGGGTACAAAAAGCGGCAGTACTTCTCATTTCGTTAGGACCTGAGAAGGCGTCTGAGATATTCAAACATCTCAAAGAGGAAGAAATTGAAGAATTAACGCTAGAAATTGCTAATACTAGAAGTATTTCGCCTGAAGTCAAAGACGCAGTTGTTGATGAGTTTTATCAAGTATGTTTGGCTCAACAATATATTGCCGAGGGTGGTATTGGTTATGCTAAGGAATTATTAGAGAAGTCTCTTGGAGATGACAAAGCTCATGACGTTATTACAAAGCTTACTGCATCACTTCAAGTTAGACCGTTTGAGTTTATTCGTAAGACAGAACCTAGTCAGGTGCTTAACTTTATTCAAGATGAGCATCCTCAGACTATCGCTATGATTTTGTCATACCTTGCACCAGCACAATCATCTATGATTCTTAGTGCGCTAAGCCCTGAGATGCAAGCTGATGTTGCGAAGAGAATTGCTCTTATGGATAGGACAAGTCCTGAAATCATCAAAGAGGTTGAGAAGGTACTTGAACGTAAGTTGTCATCACTTATCAATCAAGATTACACTATTGCGGGTGGTGTTGATTCTATCGTTCAAATTCTTAATGCTGTTGATAGAGGAACTGAAAAGCGTATCATGGAAGCTCTCGAAATCGAAGAGCCAGAACTTGCTGAAGAAATCCGTAAGAAGATGTTCGTATTCGAGGATATCTTGTTGCTTGACGATAGAGCTATTCAAAGAGTTCTTCGTGATGTTGATAATAGCGAGTTGGCTAAGGCTCTTAAGGGTGCCAACGAAGAAGTACAGAACTGTATCTTCAGAAATATGTCTTCACGTCTTGCATCTATGGTTAAGGAAGATATGGAATTCATGGGTCCAGTTCGTATGAAGGACGTAGAAGAATCACAACAAATTATTGTTGGTGTTATTAGAAAACTTGAGGATCAAGGTGATATTGTTGTTTCTCGTGGTGGAGGTGACGATTTAGTTGTCTAATAGAAACATCCTTAAAGGGGTATTTACAATATTTGAAAATGAAACAGGTGAATCTCGCGAAATTGATACCAATGATTTGGTGGCAGAGAAGATTCGTAAGCATAAAGAATTAAAAGAGTTGAAGGAGAAGATAAAGCATCAGGAAATGTTAGATGCAATGACTCCCGAAGAGCTAGAAGAGTATCAAGCAGAACATGGTATCGAAGAAGAAGAGTCTGAACTAGCAGGAATATTTACAGATTTCGATTCTGAGAGTGATGATGTGGCTGTACCGTCAGTAGAAAGTTCGGCTGTTCTTGAAGAAGCTAGAGAAGAAGCAGAGGCTATTATTGCAGAGGCAAATGCTAAGGCTCAAGAAATTCTTAATGATGCAACTTCATCAGTAGAAGCTATGAAAGAGCAAGCTATCAAAGAAGGTCAGAAGCAAGGCTATGATATGGGTCAAGCTATGGCTATGAATGACATGGAAGCTGCTAAGGCTGACATGCAAGTAGAGATTGATAAAATTCGTCAAGAATACATTGACAAAGAAGTCGATATGGAGCAAGAGGTTCTTGATGTTGTATGTGATGTTGTTCAGAAGGTCTTCATGATTCAGTTCTCAGATAAGAGAGAGTTGTTGTTACATTTGTGTGAGAAAGCATTGACACATGTTGAGAATAGTAAGCAAATTCTTATTAAGGTTAATGAGCGTAATAACGAATTTCTCAAAGAGAACAAAGAAAGTATACAAAGTAAAGTAGGGGAAGGTGTTCAGTTAGATATCATTATGGTTCCTCTTCTTGAAGATGATAAATGTATTATTGAGACTGATGGCGGAATCTTTGATTGTAGTATCGGTGTAGAACTAGATAATTTTATCAAGGATTTGAAATCGCTAAGTATATAGGTTTTTGTTATGGCTATAAGTGCAGAGAAATACTATTCCCTTGTGGAAAATACATATTTTAATAGGCTTGGCAAAGTGTCTAAGATTGTTGGACTTACAATAGAGTCAATCGGGCCTGAGGCTAAGCTTAATGATTTATGTGAGATAATTGCAGATGATGGAAAAAGGATAAAGGCAGAAGTAGTTGGCTTTAGAGATAAAAGTCTTCTACTTATGCCTTTTGATAATGTAGATGGAGTTGGCGTTGGCTGTATGGTAGAAAATACAGGTAAACCGCTGATGATTCCAGTAGGTGAGGAACTTTTGGGACATACCGTAGATGGAGTTGGTCGTATTGATGATGATCCAGAATTGATACTCCCTGGGGAGTATCCTGCTGAAGCGGCACCACCTGACCCAATGGACAGAGTTATTATTTCAGAAGTGTTGCCACTTGGCGTTAAAGCGGTAGATGGTTTGATTACTGTAGGTAAAGGTCAAAGAATTGGTATTTTTGCTGGTTCTGGTGTTGGTAAAAGTACTTTGATGGGGATGTTTGCTCGTAATACTAAGGCTGAGGTAAATGTTATAGCTCTTATTGGAGAGCGTGGTAGAGAGGTAAGAGAGTTCGTTGAAAATGACTTGGGACCTGAAGGTATGGCGCGTTCTGTAGTTGTTGTAGCAACTAGTGATAAGCCAGCTCTTATTCGTAACAAAGCAGCTAAGACTGCTACTGCGATTGCAGAGTACTTTAGAGATCAAGGCAAAGACGTACTTCTTATGATGGACTCCTTGACTCGTTTTTCTATGGCGCAAAGAGAAATTGGTTTGGCATCAGGAGAGCCGCCTGTAACGCGTGGTTATCCACCTTCTGTTTATTCGGAAATGCCAAGGTTGTTAGAGAGAGCGGGTAATTCTGATAAAGGTTCAATTACGGGACTATATACAGTATTAGTAGATGGTGACGACTTTAATGAGCCTATAACAGATACAGCGCGTTCGATTCTAGATGGTCATATTATGCTTAATCGTAAATTGGCGCAGAAGAATCATTATCCTGCAATTGATGTGTTACAAAGTATTTCCAGAGTAATGTCGGCCGTTGCAGAGAGAGAACACAAAGTAGTGGCTGGTAAATTGAAAAATGTTCTTGCAACATATCAAGAAGCCGAGGATTTGATAAATATTGGTGCTTACAAGCCAGGCTCTAATAAGAATATAGATTTAGCTATAGCCAAAATAGATAAAGTAAATGAATTTTTGTTACAAGAAACTCATACGAAATATAATTTTGATGAAGAAGTAGAAATGCTTTATAGTTTGTTTGCTGATGAGGGATAATGAATGGCTAAGTTTAGATATAGAATGCAAAATATTCTAGATATCAAACAGAAAATTGAAAGTCAAGAAAAGATTGCGTATGCCCAGGCGAATGCTTTGCTTCAAGAGGAACAGGATAAATTAACTAAACTTCTTGTTAGAAGAGCAGGCTTTGAGAAACAGCTTAAGGAAAGTACGTCAGGGTCACTTGATTTCAAGGAGATTCATAGGCTTAAGGAATCAATTGAAATTATGAAGGTTATGATTCGTGACCAGATGATGCAGGTTCATATTGCTGAGAGAAATGTTGATGAAGCAAGGAACAAGCTTGACGAAGTTATGAAAGAGAGAAAGACTCACGAGAATCTCAAAGAAAAAGCATTTGATGAGTTTAGAGCAGAGCTTAATGCTGAAGAAAATAAAGTTGTGGATGAGTTAGTTAGCTACACTTATCGTCCAGCAGATGATGGAGAATAATTATGGCAAGTGAAGAGAAGAAGAAAGCCAAAGAAGCTAAAAAAGAACAGAAGAAGAGAGAAAGAGAAAATGCTGCTAATGGCGGTGACGATGATGATGAAGAAGATGGTGGTGGCAAGGCCTTAGTTATTATTGTTGCTATCATTATTGCAGCTATATGGTTAGCGATTCTTGGATTTTTGATTAAGTTAGACGTGGGCGGATTCGGTTCAACAGTGTTATATCCAATTCTTAAAAATGTGCCTGTTGTAAATAAGATTTTGCCTGAGGTTAAGGAATATGCAGAGGAAGACGCACAGTATAATTTTGCGTCTATGGATGATGCAGTTAAGCGTGTCAAAGAGTTAGAACAACAATTGGCGGCTGCGAAAAGTGCAGGTGGTGCAGATAGTGCTAAGCTTGCTGAACTTGAAGCACAATCCTTAGAATTACAAACTTATAAGAATAATCAAAAAACCTTCGAAGAAACGAAACAAAAATTCTATGAAGGGGTTGTGTATAACAACAAAGCGCCCGATATAAAAGAATATAAGACTTACTATGAGTCTATTGAGCCTGCAAATGCTGAGGTTATATATAAGCAAGTGGTTGGTCAGATACAAGCTGATGAACAGATTAAATCTTATGCATCAACTTATTCGAACATGAAGCCAGCACAGGCTGCAGGAATCTTTGATACTATGACGGATGATTTGAATTTGGTTGCGAAGATTCTTAATGCAATGGATGCAAGCTCAAGAGCTAAAGTCCTAGGAGCTATGAATGCTGATACGGCAGCTAAGGTTACTAAGATTTTAGAACCTAAATAACAACTCGACTTTTGTCGATTGTTATATATGAAATGTTTAACATTTCACAAAACTAAATATTATGAAAGGAGGAATTGTATGACAGGTGGTAATGTAACTAACATTCAACCTAATCTAATACCTAACGGTCAGATTAAGTCAAAGGACGAAGTTGCAGCTACAGGCTTTGTTGATGTTATGAACAAAACTGTTAATACACAGTCTAATGTAGGAAAAGATGCTGTTAGAGATAACACTGTATCGAATACAGATAAGACAAGTGCTAACAAGGCAGAAAATGTTAATGACAATAAGACTAACAAGGTTGAAGCAAAAACAGATTCTAAGGAAGTAAAGTCTGATGACAACAAGGCTGTTGATGCTAAAGACGCTAAAGAAGTTAAGCCTACAGAAGATGCAGCACAAGAGACTGAAGTAGAAGAAGTCGTAGTTGAAGAATCTGATGAAGTATTAGAAGCAGTAGTTGTTTTACCTGAAGTAGAAGTAGTTACTCAAGCATTGGACCAGTTCGAAGAAAAGGTTCAGACAATTTTAAGTGACAATCTTGACATTTCAGAAGACAAGCTAAACGATGCAATGGAAGTTCTTAATTTGACAGTCGCTGATATGCTTAATCCCAAAGATGTTACACAGCTTATGGTAGAAGTGACAGATGTTACTGAAAGTATTTCGCTAGTGCTAGACGAAGACATTTCTAATGCGTTAACAGCAATCAACGAAGCTGCAGGTCAAGTGTTAGAGCAGACAAATTTGGAGCCTAAGACAATTCAACAAGTTGCAGAACAAAACAGTGCTTTTGGTGAAGTACTTCAGGAAATGGATGTGGTGGAAACACCAGTAGAGCTAGAAGCTCAAGTTCAGCCAGAAGTTGTTGAAGCTAATGTTGAAGTTTCTGATTCTGACGAAGTAGTAGTTACTAACAATGTTGCTGCTAATGTAGAGGATATGGTTGATGTTCCAGAAGAAAATGTTGAAGTTGAAGGCGAAGCTAATGTAGAAGTTGTAGACAACACTAACAAGAAGGTTTCTCAAAATGTTGAAGCTACTAACGTAGATAATGCAGAAGAGGAAGTTACTCCAGTTAAGGTTGAGACAAATGCTAATGAAGGCTTCAAGCAAGAGAATACATTTGGACAAGCAACTAATACAGTTCTTAATCAAGAACTACAACAAGTTACAGATGTTAATGAGATTCCAGAAGTGCAAGAACAACCACAGCTTTCAAGATATCAAGCAGTTGAAGTTGTTAATCAGCTTACAGAACAAGCAAGAGTTACAATCAATAACGAAGTAACAGATTTAGAGATGATTCTTAATCCAGAGTCGTTAGGTAAGATTTATCTACATGTTTCTGAGAAGCAAGGCGCTTTGAAAGCTCAAATCGCTACTCAAAATGAAGTGGTTAAAGAAGCTTTAGAGAATCAAATGGCATTACTTAAGGATAATCTTAATAGATCAGGTGTTAAGGTTGAATCGGTTGAAGTTTCAGTTGGAACACATGAATTTGAGAAGAACCTTGAAGAAGGAATGCAACAACAAGAGCAACAAGGTGAGCGTGAAGAAGCAAACCAACAGAACAGAAAAATGCGTAACATCGACATGAATAATCTTGATGAATTACAAGGTTTGATGTCAGACGAAGAGCGTTTAGTTGCTCAAATGATGAAGGACCAGGGTAATACATTTAATTACACTGCCTAGAAAGGAGTAAAGATGGCGAATTTAGTACAAGAAGTACAGAATGGTAAATTTGTAGAAAATACATCAGCAAAGCAGAAAGCAGATGCAGCTGCAGCTAAAAAAAATAATTTTGACAAAGATATGTTTTTACAATTATTAGTAGCTGAGATGAAATATCAAGATCCGATGGAACCTACAAATAACTCTGAATACGTTTCAGAACTAGCATCATTTTCTCAAATTGAAGCTACACAAAACGTACAGGACAAAATGGATGATATGTCAGCTAATAGTTTAGTTGGTAAATATGTAATTATCGACACAACTGATGGTAAAGGCAATCAAACTTATGTATCAGGTAAAGTTGATTATGTTGAGAAGAAGGATGATGGTTATTATTTAGCAGTTAATGATGGCTTGTACAAATATGAAGAAGTTGATACTGTTGCTAATGAAGAATATTATGAAGCAATGATGGTGACAAAGTCTTTCCAAGATTTAATGTCTAAGATGCCTTCAGTTCAAGGTTTGACATTGCAAGATGAAGAGAAAGTTACAACAGCAAGAACATTGTTTGATTCACTTTCATCATATCAACAACAATTTGTAAATAAAGAAGATTACGAGAAGTTACAAAATTTAGAAAAACGTCTCTCAAGCCTTAAGGAAAATCAAAGTTCTGCCGAATAATATAATAGCAGGATATTAAGAGAGGAGATAAGCATATGAATCAAATTGGTACTAACTTTAGATCAATTGAACAGGTTCAAGATACATATCTTAACAAACCTAACAGTACGCTTAAATCTTCTGATATCACAAGTTCTTTCGGTGATGTTTTAAAACAAAAGCTTCTTGATGAATCAGGACTTAAGTTTTCAAAGCATGCTACACAAAGATTAGACGAAAGAAATATTTCTCTATCTGAAGAACAAAGCGTAAGATTAGAGGCTGGTGTTTTAGAAGCTAGCAAAAAAGGAATTAACGAGTCCTTGGTTATTATGGATCAATTAGCATTTATAGTTAATGTTCCTAACCAAACAGTAGTTACAGCATTAGATCAGAATGAATCTAGTGGCAACGTTTTTACAAATATTGATGGAGCTGTTATCGCATAGCTGGACCTTTAGGAAGCTATTGACCGCTGAACGACAGAGGCGGTCATGACAGCCCTCTACAAAGAGGAGGTCATTTATTATGATGAGATCACTTTACTCTGGTGTATCAGGTCTTAAGACTCACCAGACAAAAATGGATGTTATAGGTAATAACATCGCCAACGTAAACACAATTGCGTTTAAATCTTCTGCAACCACATTTACTGATATTATGTATCAAACAACATCAGGTGCATCAGGTGCTACACAAACAACAGGTGGTAAGAATGCTAACCAAATCGGTCTTGGTGTTACAAGTGGTTCTACAAAGGTAAGTATTACAGCTGCAGGTGCAGCACAATCAACAGGTCAAGCCTTTGATATTAAGCTTACTGATTCTAATAATACCAACTTTTTTATCGTTAATAATGGTAGTCAAAACCTATTTACACGTTCAGGTTCTTTCTATGTGGACGGCGTAGGTAACCTTTGTATGACTTCAACAGGTTATACTGTTCAAGGTTGGCAAGTAGATCCTTTGACAGGAGATATCAAGAAAGATACAGTTTCTCCACTTAGAATTATGCAAGCTGCAAATATTACTTCTTCACCAGAAGCTACAACAAATGCAACAGTATCTGGAGTTATTGATAAGAATGATACTAATGTATCTTCTGATACAGGTTACTACATGAGCTTGAGTTTGTATGATAATTTGGGTTATCAATATACAGCTAAATTTGCTGTAAGATCTGTTGATCCAGTAAATGGAGAATACTCTGTTGAATTAACAAATGTATATGATGATGCAAATAATGATATTTTAGCTAATTGGATGGCACTTGATCCAGCTAACAATACAGTTGATAAAGTATTTGGTACAAAGACAGAGGCAACAAAGAGCTTTGGTCTTTCTAACGGATTTACATTTGATGCAGGAACTAACAAGATTTCATATGTTAAAGATGGTGTTACATATGAATCAAATGGTGGTATTGTTGATGATCCAAGCGGAAGTGGAAAGAAGGGCATTAAGTTTACTTCTACATCAGGAACAACTACAGATGAGTTTAAGACTTTATCTGAAATCTATGGAACTGATGATGCGTCAATTTCAGGAGGTACATTAACTGTTGATCCTACAAATGGTGCATTGAAGTACACTTATCCAACAGTTAACCATAAGATGCAATTTAATACATCAGATGGTGCGTTTAGCTATATCGGTGCTGCAGGAGAGAAGAGTCAGCTTCTTAACATGACAGTTTTAGGTAACCAAGGTCAAACTGGTAATCAGTTCAAAGACATTGATGTTAACTTCCAAAACTGCTTGAACTATGATAATGGTGGTACATCTACAATGGGTATCGAAAAGGGTGATATCTCTGGTACTCGTGGTGTTGGTAAGAAGCTTGGTACAATGACTTCTTGTTCAGTAGATGGAACTGGTAGAATTTATGGTTCTTATGACAATGGT
This sequence comes from Lachnospiraceae bacterium, assembly GCA_045642225.1. GTDB lineage: Bacteria > Bacillota > Clostridia > Lachnospirales > Lachnospiraceae > RUG191. Next base: position 16,077 of record JAZUIN010000142.1, read on the forward strand.
AATACTGTATTACTCGGACAAATCGCAGTTGCACAGTTTGCTAATGCGTCAGGTCTAGAAGCATTAGGAAATAGCTGCTATACAACAACTCTTAACTCTGGAGATTTCGATGGTATCGGTGTTGATGTTACAGCCGATGGTGGTAGCATGACAACTGGTCAGTTGGAAATGTCAAATGTTGACCTTTCAGCAGAGTTTACAGAGATGATTACAACTCAAAGAGGTTTCCAAGCAAATTCTAGAGTAATTACTACAAGTGATACAATGCTTGAAGAACTTGTAAATCTTAAGAGATAATATTTAACGTAAGAATATAATTGATAATATTTTTAAATGATAAGAGAGACAACTTGTGTGTCTCTCTTGTTTTTTATAAAAAAAGCACAACATTTAGTATTTATTTTATAAAAAACTTAGAAAATGTTGTAGACAACAAGGGTAAAATCTAGTAAACTTTAATTAAATGTATGATTATGCATTATTGTGTGATAAAGTGCATATATATAAGTACAAATTTAAATTAGGCGGTGTTTGATTTTGGATATTGCGTCTCTAGTCGGATTAGTCGGTGGATTTGGTCTTATGATCTTTGGTATCATAGCCAATAACGGATCCATTCCCAATTACATAGATGTTGCGTCATTTATTATCACTTTCGGTGGTTCGTTGATGTCTACATTAGCATCCTTTAAGATGAAGGATTTCATCAACGGTCTTAAGGGGCTTTTACTTACAATCAAAGAGCCTAAGATAGGTAATATCAATGATGTAATTAAGAATATTATTGATATGTCAAATGTGGCTCGTAAAGAAGGACTATTAGCTCTTGAAGAAGCTGCAGGTGATATCGATGATGAGTTCCTTAAGAAAGGTATAATGCTTGTTGTCGATGGTACAGACCCAGAACTCGTGAGAGGTATCTTAGAAACTGACCTTGTTTCAATTGAGGCAAGACATAAGAAAGTAATTGGTTTCTGGGATAAATGGGCTGAAATGGGACCAGCTTGGGGTATGATTGGTACTCTTATTGGTCTTATTCAGATGCTTAATAACATGTCTGATGCGTCAACAATCGGACCTGCTATGGCGGTTGCCTTGATTACAACATTATATGGTTCAATCATTGCCAACTGGTTGGCAGCACCAACATCAGCAAAGCTACAAGTTAATAATACACTTGAAATTACTATTAGAGAGATTACTGTAGAAGGATTACTTTCTATTCAAGCAGGTGAGAACCCTAGAGTAATAGAAGAGAAGCTTAAGACTTTCTTGCCTCCTAACGCAAGAGGTGCATTTGAAGAAAGTGAAGATGGTGGAGGTGAAGCTTAGTGGCTAAGAAAAAGCAAGAAGAACCACCAAAAGGCTCCCCTGCCTGGATGGCCACGTTTAGTGACCTGATGAACTTGCTTCTTTGCTTCTTTGTTTTGCTTTTCTCAATGTCAACTGTAGATGCAAAGAAATTTGAAATGGTTGTTCAATCTTTTCAAGAAACATTTTCAGTATTACCAGCTGGCGGAACAACAATTGGTGAAGGTGAAATGATTAACTCTGGTATTAATATGATGGAGCAGTTTGATATGTATATCAACAATTCAACTGGTGCCAAAGGAGATCAAGACCAGAAAGAACAATTGCCTAAGGAAGAAGAGGTTAAAGAAGCTGCAGAAGCTCAAGCAGAAGCAGAGAGTGAAAAGATGTCTGAACAAATCGAACAGCAGCTTGCAGCATATGGTTTGCAGAATTTGGTTGATGTTCAGTTTAATGCACAATATGTAGAGCTTACACTTAATGGTGCGTTGTTATTTGAATCTGGAGATGCAGATGTCAAATCAGAAGCGCTACCGATTATAGAGAAGATAGCAGTTATTTTGGGTACATATACTCAGAATACTATAGATATAGAAGGACATACTGATAGTGTTCCTTATACTGGTGGTACATACGCTAATAACAATGTACTTTCAATGTTCAGAGCATTGAATGTTTCGGACAAAATACGTCAGATGACAGATATTCCTGATGCAAATATTAAGTCTTCGGGTAGAGGTGATTATGTTCCTATAGCGGACAATTCTACTCCAGAAGGACGAGCAAGGAACAGAAGAGTTGAGATTAAGATTTACAATTCATATTCGTCAGACGTACAACAATAAAGAGGTATAACATGAAGAAGAATTTATTAACAGTTGTTACACTTGTACTTGTATTAATTAATTTAATATTAACTGGAGTTCTTGCATTTATCTTGATTCCAGAAGTATCTAAAGCTAATGATTTAGTAACTAAGGTTGCTTCAGCTATTGACTTAGAGTTGACCCCAGAAGCAGCTAATGGTGGTTCTAATAATTATACTGTAGACCAAATCGAAGTGTATGATATTAAGGGTGATGGCGACAAGATGACTATTAACCTTAAGAAAGGACCAGACGGCAAGGATCACTTTGCTATAGTCGAGGTTGCGCTATCTATTAACACAGAAAGCGAAGGCTACAAGAAGTACATGGAGACTCTTGATACTAAGAAGAGTTTGATTAAGAATGAGATTAATGATGTAATGAGTCAATACACTATAGATGAAGTTAAGGCTAATCAAGCTCAGATACAGAAAGAGATTACTAAGAAGCTACAAGAAATGTTTGGCTCTGATGATTTCATAGTAGACGTAGGATTCTCAAGTGCTACTTATCAATAAGTTTTAATTAGTTAATAAGGTGGTGAGAAGGCGTGGGAGATATTTTATCTCAAAGCGAGATAGATAATCTGTTACAAGCTTTAAGTTCCGGCGAAATTGATGCTGAAGAGATGAAAGTCAGTTCGACTGAGAAGCAAGTCAAAGATTATGATTTTGCGCGTCCTTCAAAATTCTCTAAAGAGCATCTTAGAACCTTAGAGATAATTTTTGAGCATTATGGTCGATTACTTTCGACTAACTTACCTGTTTACTTACGTAAGAATGTTCAGGTTGAGGTTATGAACTCGGAAGCTGTAACATATATGGAATTTTCTAATGCGTTATCTAATCCTGTTTTACTTGGAATTGTAGATTTCGCACCATTAGAAGGTAATATAATAATGGAAATGGCTTCGAAGCTCGGTTATGCTATTGTAGATAGAATGCTAGGTGGAGAAGGAGAACCATTAGATAAAGTTAGAGATTTCTCAGAAATTGAGTTATTGATTATACAAAGAGTTATGAATGCTTGCGTAGAACTACTTCGTGAGCCATGGGCAAATGTTGTGGATGTTGTTCCTAGACTTGAGAGAATAGAGACTAATTCACAGTTTGCACAAATTATTTCACCATCAGAAATGATAGCTATCGTAACGGTTAATATCAAGATTGGTGAAATTGAAGGACTTATGAATGTTTGTCTTCCATATCTTACTTTGGAGTCGGTTATGGATAGACTTAATACCAAATTCTGGTATTCTAACATGCAAGAGAGAGAAGATTATGAATATGCTGATGATATTGAGGCTTTGATTTCTAAAGCTGCTATACCTGTTACTGCAGTTCTTGGTAATAGTGTTATGTCAGTATACGATTTTGGTGCTCTTGCTGTTGGAGATGTCATTAGACTTGATACAAAAGTTGATGATGAATTAGATATATATGTTGGTGATATGAAGAAATTCACCGCTTTGCCGGGTTCGTCTGGTAAAAAATACGCTGTTAGAGTTACAACAGTTGTGAGGGAGGAAGAAGAAGGATGAGCGATGTTCTATCGGAAGAAGAGATAGCGGCTCTCTTTGCGGCGAGTGAGAACGGCGATGTTCCTGATGCTGGTGGTGCCGGCTCTATCGATAGTATGCTTTCAACTGAAGAAGTTGATACTATTGGTGAAGTTGCTAATATTAGTATGGGAACCGCAGCTACAACGCTTTTTTCGCTTGTTAACAAGAAGGTTGATATTTCTACGCCGGTTGTTACTCTTGCAAATTGGCAAGAAATTGTCAATGAGTACGAGAAGCCTTGTGTATTAATTAAAATTTCATATACCAAAGGTCTTAATGGTAGTAACATATTAGTATTGTCAGAGAAGGACGTTAAGGTCATTACCGATTTGATGATGGGTGGTGATGGAACAAATACTGATTCAGAGATAGGTGAGATTCACCTTAGTGCTATTAGTGAAGCGATGAATCAGATGATGGGTTCATCTGCAACCTCACTCTCTACAATGTTAAATATGATGGTTGATATTTCACCACCATCATCAGACTTGATTGATTTACATGATTCAGGAGATGGTAGTGAGATTGATGAATTCTTGAAAGAAGAATTCGTTAAGATAACATTTAAACTACAAATTGGTGATTTGGTTGATAGCTTCTTGATGCAGCTATATCCAGTGCCTTTAGCTAAGGAAATGTGTTCTTCTGTTTTACAGAATATGGAGGAGGATACCAACTCTACAGTGGATGAACCAGCTCCAGCACCTGCGCCTGCGCCAGCAGCGCCAGAACCAGCACCGGCTCCAGCGCCAGCGCCTGCACCAGCTCCGGCACCCGCTGCTCAAGCGGCACCAGCGATGCAACCACAGATGGTTATGCCAACGCAACAAGTCAATGTTCAGCCGGCACAGTTTGGACCATTTGCAGGTGAGTATCCAGTAGCGATGCAACCTGAGAATATTGATTTGATTATGGACGTTCCACTCGAAGTTACTGTTGAACTTGGAAGAACTCATAAATCTATTCAAGATATTCTTGATTTTGCACCAGGAACTATTATAGAATTAAATAAAATTGCTGGTGAACCAATTGATGTTTTGGTTAATGGCAAATATGTTGCCAAAGGTGAGGTAGTAGTAATTGAAGAATCATTCGGTATTAGAATTACCGAAATTATGAAATAATTAAGGAGATTAAAAAATGGCAAAGAATATTTTAATTTGTGACGATGCAGCATTCATGAGAATGATGATTAAGGACATTCTTACTAAGAACGGTTACAACGTTGTAGGTGAGGCTGAAAATGGTGTGAAGGCTATTGAAGCTTATTCAGAGCATAATCCAGATTTGGTTCTTATGGATATCACAATGCCTGAGATGGATGGTATTGATGCACTTAAGGGTATTAGATCAAAAGACCCTAATGCAGCTGTAATTATGTGTTCCGCAATGGGACAACAGGCTATGGTTATCGAAGCCATTCAATCAGGAGCTAAGGATTTTATTGTTAAGCCATTCCAAGCAGAGCGTGTTATTGAAGCCGTTAAGAAGGTAATTGGATAGGAGTAATAATGTCAACTGGTAATAGTATTCTTCAATTGATAGTTGTTTTGATATGCTTTGTTGTAGTTTTATTACTTGCGTATTTTACAACAAAGTGGTTGGCTAACTATCAAAAAGGTCAAACACGAAATAAGAATCTTAAGATTATTGAGACTATTCGTTTGACAAATGATAAGCTGGTTCAAATTGTTGCATGTGGTAAGGATAAGTTTATTGTTGTCGGAATAGGTAAGTCTGAGGTTACTTTATTAGGGGAATTGACCAAAGAAGATTTAATTGACATTGATTCTATTATGGAAGAAGAGCCTAAGACTATAAACAACAGTTTTTCAGACATAATAGATAAGATGAAGTCCAATAAGAAATAGTAATACAATGAAGAAAAATATTAAGAAAATATATTGCATAGCCAGCCTAGTAGCTGTTTGTTTAGTTGTGGTTTTTGGCTGTGCTTTTGTATTTAGTAATACAGCTTATGCAACTGAATATGGTGCAACAACTAATGCGCCTAATGCAAGCAATACTAGAACAAGTACTGGTACAGGATTTAATCTATCTTTTAATGGAGATACATCAACCTTATCTTCAACAGTAGAGATTTTATTAATATTAACTGTAATTGCATTAGCACCAGCGATTCTAATGATGCTTACAAGCTTCACTAGAATTATAGTTGTTTTGCATTTTACAAGGTCTGCCCTTGGTACGCAAACGTCTCCGCCAAATCAAGTTCTTATTGGTTTGGCATTATTCTTGACTTTGTTTATTATGTGGCCTACATTTTCCACAATTAATGAACAAGCTTTGCAACCATTAGATAGAGGTGAAATCACTCAAGATGAAGCCTTAGAGAAAGCAGAGAAGCCTTTAAGAGATTTTATGTATGGACAGACACAGACTAAGGATTTAGATCTGTTTTGTGATATTTCCAACATAGAATACAAAGATTACGATGAAATTCCATTTACTGTATTAGTTCCAAGTTTTATTCTAAGTGAACTTAGAACAGCATTTATTATTGGATTTTTGATTTATATTCCATTTATTGTTATAGATATGGTAGTTTCCTCGGTACTTATGTCAATGGGTATGATGATGCTGCCTCCTACAGTAATTTCTTTGCCGTTTAAGGTATTATTATTTATACTTGCAGACGGATGGAATTTGATTGTTGGAAGCTTAGTAAAGACATTTTACTGATGAGGTGATATAGATGACAGAAGGTCAGGTTTTAGACATTGCTCGAGAAGCAATATACAACATTATTATCTGTGCTGCACCAGTGTTACTTATTTCGCTGATTGTAGGTTTGGTTATTAGTATTTTTCAGACAGTAACATCTATACAAGAACAAACACTAACATTTGTACCTAAGATTTTGGCGGTGTTTGTCGCTATAATTGTTTTTGGATCATGGATACTTAATAATCTAACAGGCTTCATGACTGAGCTATGGTCTAATTTTAGTAATTTCATTGGTCGGTAGTTATGATTAATGCAACATTTAGTTTAAATACAGTTGAATATTTTTTGCTTATACTTGTTAGAATGTCTACTTTTGTATTTGCAGCTCCTTTTTTTGGACAACGTAATGTCCCTAATAGAGTGAAGGTTGGTTTAGCCATTTTTACTTCTATATTAGTTTTTTATGGAGTATCGCCTACAATGGTAAGTTACAGTACAACATATGGGTATGGAGTAATGGTTTTGATTGAGGGAATTACAGGCTTGCTGATAGGTTTTATGGCAAATATTTGTAATTCCATTATTTTGTTTGCGGGAAATATGATTGATACACACATAGGTTTGTC
>JAZUIN010000143.1:0-4281 GCA_045642225.1 Lachnospiraceae bacterium
CTACGTGCTTATTTCATGAAATATAGTAAGTTTTATATGTATAGGATATATTATGGGAAATAAATTACAGGATAATAGACGTGAAATTGCTGATTTTATAAACGAATATGTGAAGAAAAGACCAAGCAAGAATGTTATGACCAAAGCTGAAATTAGTAAGTTGATTAAAGATAACGAAATCTCTGAGTATGTCATGTTTCAGCCATCAGATTGTTGTTACGACTTAACGAATGCTGCAAATATAAAGACATTCGAAACGGATATTCATTTATTTGAGTGTTTAGCTAGAGACAAATATAAAATTTTAGGAGAAGTTGATAATTATTCTGGACCTATACGTAGAAATATTAAAGCTACAGGACAGACGGTTATTGTTGGCGAATGGTTAGATGGCACGCCAAAGATTTGGCAAGAATGCGAATGGTTGCCATTAGCTGATTATCAAAATAAGAGAATGAAATAAGAATATGCATGTTAATTAAAAGCCCGAACAGGCATGCAAGTCCCATTAATATCTCACTTACAATATTAATATATAACCAGAAGAGAAGAATTAACCTCTCTTCTGGTTGTTTTTATATTACAATAAAATAAAAATTGCCACCTCAACGGTGGCAACTTCACTTTTGAACAATTGATATAATTTTTATACAGGGAAAAACATCGCTTCAATTATGAAGAGAATAATAATTAACGAAAAAGAAACAATCAAGTCCAAAAGAGCAATACCTATGTAACGCACGATCGGGTTACTGTGCTGGCAAAGAGGCATGTGCTTCTGAACATTCATATAGTTAAAACAACCACATGGAATAAATAGACCGATTATAAGCAGAACGATACGTTCTAACCATAGTGCGAAGCCACTGGTATTGTCTACTTCTAGAGACAGGCATAGCCAAAAGGTAAAAAGATAATATGTCGCAGCTAATATCATTTTCCAAGCTGTTTTGGTACGAAATCCTGGTGGGACGTAGTTTAAAAGAGATTTAGGCTTTTCTCGTTTCTGCCCAGGGTTAGCAAGCGTTTCGAGTTCCTCCTTTAACTCACCGATGTCCTTATATCGCTCAGAAGGATTTATCTGAGTGCATTTTTCGATTATTGGAGACAAATTACTAGAGGAGCTTCCAGCTGATGCTTGCATTTCCTTCATTAGAACGCCAAGAGAGTATATGTCAGTTTGTGGAGAAGATGCACCAAAGCCATACTGTTCTGGCGCGGCATAGCCTTGTGTACCAAGCAGTACAGTATCTTCTGTTGATGAAGATGAATAGTATTTGGCTGCATTAAAATCAAGTAAAACAGCTCGATTGTAATTTGTAATAATCACATTTGAAGGCTTGATATCTCTGTGAATAACGGCAGGCTTGACATTATGAAGCTGCTTTAGGATATTGCACAGATCAAGCATGTAGTTAAGGATGTCCTTCTGAGACAGCTCAGAACTTTGAATTTTTTCCTGTAGGGAACAGCCAGAGATATATTCCTCGATGATGATAAGCTGATTATCGTCTTCACAGTAATCAATTATCTTTGGAGTTCCAATAATGTGATTTTGGTATAGCTGTTTATATACATCAAGATTGTATACATCAAGAACCTTCTTAATGTAAATCTTTTGAGTTTCTTGATGTTGTACTAAATATATACAGTGTGGTTCATTAATTGTGGCTATTGTTTTGTAATATGAAATAGCTAGTTTACGAGTTAGATCCACGATGTCATCCCTTTCTTCTTTGTTTAGGGTAATTATATCAGATGGGAGCAAAAAATATGATAGAGAAAGATACAAATGATTTAAAAGAAGCGCTTGGAAAAACTCATTTATCCGATTTTGATAAATATTGCAGGGATAATAAGGAAAGTATGAGCGTAGGAGAGGAGTCATTTTATATCTATATAAAGGATTTGCTTGCCCAAAAGAAGATTACGCAGCAAAGCGTATTCCTCAAGGCAGATATACCTGAGAGATATGGTTATAAGCTATTGTCAGGAGAAAAGCATACTAGGCAGAGGGATGTCATCTTAAGAATATGTTATGCGGCAGAATTGACTCTAGATGAAACACAAAGGGCCTTGAAAAAATATGAGATGCCTGAGCTATATCCTAAAATTCCAAGGGATGCATTAATGATGATTATGTTCAACGAGCGTCCAGGAAGCATTCTGGATGTAAATGCTTTGTTAAAGGAAAATGGTATGGACCCATTAAGAACAAGTGGATTTCAGGATTAAGTAAAATTTACCACCTTTACGGGGGCAACGGAAGACAAAAGAGAGTGATAAAATTTGAGCAAGTCAAGAAAGTAGGCTGAGTGAGGAAAAACAGAGAAAAGCTTTTTTTAATACTAAATATAGCTATTCCAATTTTGATTGGTGCATTAACCTATTATGTCATATCTCCAGATGTGATCTTTGTACAGCACATAGACTCGTTTCTAGGCATAGATAATCATGGTTATGACATTCTCAATGCGAGTTCGGCTATTAGATTCGTAAGATTCTATTTTTTAGATATGACTTGGGGCTATGCGTTAGTGTTTGCTCTATACCTATTGACTGGTAATAATACGGCGGACTTGATCAAATTATTAATACTTGCAATTGTGTTTTCGGCAGTTTTGGAATTCCTGCAAATTACATCTTTTGTAAAAGGGACATTTGATGTAATAGATATCGTTGCTGAAGCTCTTGCGGAGATAGTTGCTGTGTTTATTATAAAAGCAAAATCTTGAGGAGGTTTTTAATGAAAAACGGAACAAAAGTTTTAACAGGAATCCTTTGCTTATCGCTATTTGGTGCAATGGTGTTAGGAAGTGGTTCTTCAGATTCTACAGATGCTAAAAATGGTTCAAAGGACGCGGGAGATGCGACTGTAAACGAATCAGTAGATGTTACTATTGATGAGCAGGTTATCTATGATGAAAACGATATTAAGATAACTGCTACGGGACTTGATGACGGTTTTATGGGAACTGAATTAGAGCTGTTGATCGAGAATAATTCAAGCCAGAGCATCACTGTTCAAGCACGTAATGCAAATGTAAATGGATTTATGGTTGGTACTATGATGTCTGCTGATGTTGCCGCAGGTAAAAAGGCAAACGATTCTTTAACATTTGAAACATCTGGATTAAAGGAATGTGGTATTGAAAATATCGCCAATATGGAATTTTACTTCCATATATTTGATTCAGAGTCATGGGATGAGATTGTTGATACAGATGTAATTACTATCGACACATCAATCGCTTCTACATATACACAGGCAGTAGATGATTCAGGTGAAGTTTTATTAGATTCAAATGGTGTGAAGATTGTTTCAAAGGGATTATCAGCAAATGATTCATTCTGGGGACCTGGCGTAATTCTTTATATTGAAAACAACTCTGATAAAGACGTTACTGTGCAGGTAAGAGATGTATCAGTAAACGGATTCATGGTTGAGTCATCTATGTCAGAGGATGTAGTTGCTGGAAAGAAAGCTATGAGTGCGGTGCAGTTCTTTAGCTCAGATCTTGAGAAGAACTCTATAACTGACATTAGCGATGTAGAGCTTTATTTCCACGTGTTCGACTTAGAATCATGGGACGCTATATTCGATTCTGACGTGATTAATATTGAATTTTAAAGGAGACTAACTATGAAGATTTGGAAATTAGTATCAGGTATTTTATCTTGTGTGTTGTTTTTAATTGTATCTTTACAGTCTTGTGCTGCAGGTCTGTCTAATGCCTTACAGGAGAATGGAGAAACTTCTGGAACATCAGGAGTTATGGTTGCTGTACTTATGCTTACAGGCGGTATAGTTTCAATTGCAACAAGAAATTCTGTTAAGAAGGGTGGTAATATTGCACTTATTATTCTTTTCGGACTTGCTGCTTTGATAGGATTCTCTTCTTATGGCAGTTATTCAGACTTAGCAGTTTGGGCTGCTTGGTGCCTAATCAACGCAGGTCTTGCTGTTGTAGCAATGATTACAGGAAATAAAAAAGCCGAGAAAAAGGCTGAAGATAACGAATAATTCATAATGTATACTTTATAGGTATGAACAAGAGAGGCTGCAATTTTGCAGCCTTTTTTGTGGTATTATATCATTTAAGGATAAACGTAAAAAAAGTTCTTGTTTTTCAAGGATGAAATAAAAGTGTAGCTTAGAGGTTAATTATGGAATTAAAGTTAGAAAAAGGAAGCCCAGCCAATCTTGATGGCAGGCTTGAAAAGGAAAAAAGATGTTATGAATTGTTAGATAATCTAGGGCTGGAGTATTGGAGATGTGAT
>JAZUIN010000144.1:0-6488 GCA_045642225.1 Lachnospiraceae bacterium
AAGGTATAATCAAAAGAGAATATGAAACTTAGTTGAAATATTATTTAGATAGTTAAATATGAAGCAAGGATTTAGGAGAAAAGATGAATATAGCGATATGCGATGACGAGATTGAGGTACTTAAAGAATGTGATTTTAAAATAAAAAAGTATTTTAGTGAATATAATACTTTTCTATTTGAGAAACCTATGGACCTGGAGTTCTTTTTAGAAAATGATAAGAGTCCATACATTGATATTATTATTATGGATATATTATTTAAGGATGATAATGGAATAGAAGCTGTTAAACGAATAATAGAAGAAAATCCGCATATAAAGGTTATATATTTAACAGGATTTATAGATTACGTAAGGGACGTTTTTGAAACAGATTTAGTTTATTTTCTGTTGAAACCAATTGAAGACACCAAGCTTATAGAAGCTATTGATAAATGTAAAGCAAAAATTGACAAAGAGAGTAAATCGTTTGTATTAATAAATGATAAATCAGGGTTAAAGCGAATAGTGTATGAGAATATACTATTCGTAGAGAGTGATAAGCGTAAAATATACGTACATTCATTTTCTGGAAGAGTGGAGACTAATAGCAAGTTGAGCGAGTTTGTAGAGAAGTTAGATAATAGATTTATAAGGTGTCATCAATCATTCTTGGTTAATATGGATTATATTCGAGAAATGAAAAATAACACAATTTTTATGAATTCTGGTGCGGTCATTCCAGTTAGTAGGAAGTATAACGCAATAGTAAAAGAACAATTTTTAGATTATTTTGGAGAATTATATGAGTAGTAATTTAATGCAAATTTTTGTATGGTTTAATTTTCTTGTGCAAATGATAGTAGTGTACTATTTTTTATCGAATATTCTTGAAACCAGATTTAATAAGGTGACAACACTATTGCTATATGCAGTAGCTACTGTAGGCGTAAGACTTTTCACCGATTTTTTGGTGGATCATTTTTATAAGAATCAGGTGTTTATTCTTACTATTAACTTGTTATGGTACGGAATAATTAGTGTTACCTTGTTTAAGGTGAAAAATGTTTTACATAATCTGTTGATAGTAGAAGGAACAATAATTTTGATAGAGATTGTAGCTGTTATTGTTATGCTGATTATGACGGGGGTTTTTGGCATAAATATTATGGCAGATTATAATGTCTCTAATTATAATTTTGAGTATTTAGTAGCAGCACCTACTGTTACGATGGTATGGTTTCCCTTGTTTGAATTTATATATTATCTTGTTGCTAAAAGAAATAGAAGTACTTATAAATCGAAGGTATTAACAGTATTTTTTTTGTATCAGTTGATATTAACTTTTGTTTTGTTTTTGAATTTCTTTAATGATGACGAACATATTGTTATTGTAGCAACTTTGACGGTTACATTTGCCATTATAATTAATGTGGTGATTGTTGCTTTTATAAATGCTTATGATGATAGTCGTGAGATTGCGCTAAAACATGAGGAAGCAAACAAACTAAAAGAAGAGGAAATTCTTTTTTATCAACAAACCTGTGAGCAAATAGAGGCATTTAGAAAGGTAAGACACGATAGCATTAATAATCTTAATGTTATAAAAAATATGTCTAAAAATGGTTATTCAAAAGATGATGTTAATAATATGATTGATAGTATTATTTATAAAATATAAATCTATATGTTTTGTAACATTTGAAAAAAAGGGGAAAGAGGTGTAAACTGTAGTGTAGATGTTTGTAGGAGCGTAATAGAGATAATAATAGAGTAATTAAATAATATTTCTGGAGAGAGTTATGGCAAAAAGTTTAGTAGATATTGTTTTAGATAAAATATTTGATGAAAAATGGGTGGGAGCTCGAGGAGAGAAATTAACGGAGCGAGAACTCAAGTGGGTTAAATTATTTGGAAGAGAAGGAAAGATTCTTAAAAATGTTTATATCCCTAAAGATAACGGAGAAACTTCGGAAATTGATGTATTATATATAACTCAAAAAGGAATATTTGTATTTGAAAGTAAGAATTATTCAGGGTGGATATTTGGTGATGAAAAATCAAGGTATTGGACCGCAACGCTTCCGAATAAGCAGAAGAATAAATTTTATAATCCGATAATGCAAAATAAAACACATTTGAAATGGTTAAGGAATTATGTTGGAGAACAAATTCCTTTGTTTTCTATAATAGTATTTTCTGAGAGATGTGAATTGAAGAAGGTCGATGTAGAGTCTACAGATGTTAGAGTTATAAAAAGAGATGCAACATATTTTAATGTGAAACAGATATGGGAGTCATCGGAGGATGTATTGTCAGGTGAAGAAGTACAGGATGTTTATACAAAATTAGCATTACTAACGAATGTTGATGAAACTATAAAGCAACAACACGTCGAAAATATAGAGAAAAAATTCAAGCTAAATGCAAGTGGAAAAGAAGAGGAAATGATTATAGAAAAGAGATATTGTCCTCGATGTAATAGTGAATTAGTGTTAAGGACTGCAAAAAGAGGTGACAATCAAGGAAAACAGTTTTGGGGATGTAAAGCATTTCCGAAATGTAGATATATAGAATAATAGATAATGCTACTTTGCCTACAAATTTATCGGTAGAATTATCTTAACTACAACGCGAATATAAAGAAAAAGATATGAATTATAGGTGGTAATGTGATGAAAAAAATTATTATTATAAGTGGAATAGTTATAGTTTGCTGTGTTGCGTTAGTTACAGGGGTTATTTTATTAAATAAAGATAAAAAAGAGTCTAAATTTGAAGACGAAAATGAAACGGTAGTAGATAATGAAACAACTCAAATAAATGTGGAAGAATATAATGAGTTTTCTTTTACAGAAGTGAATGCTATTATGTACACCACAAGTAAATTAAATGTTCGAAATAAACCTAATGCAGAGGGTGAAGTTGTTGATGTCTTGCCAAAGGGTGCTGAAGTAATGGTTTTAAGACAATGTGTTGAAACAAATTGGTTTGAGATTGAGGTTGAAGGAAAAAAAGGATATGTGTGTAATACATACATGTCATCTATAAAACCAGAGAAAAAAGGAATTGATAATTCAACTGAAATTAAAAATCAACCTAATTCTTCTGGAGATTGGATTACTTCATTAGACTTATCAAATAGGTGTTCTCAGATTATTGTTGTTGCTTCAAAGGGAAATACAGCAACTGTTTCATTTCATAATAAAGGCGCGGATGGAGTTTGGAGTGAATTATTTTCTACATCTGGATTTATAGGAAGAAATGGAATAGGAAAGACTTCTGAAGGAGATGGTAAAACGCCTATAGGGGTATTTTCTTTTATAAGAGCATTTGGAAATAGTCCTAATCCAGGTTGTTCCTTGGAATATACACAAGTAGACGATTCGTATTATTGGGTAGATGACAGTAATTCGGCATATTATAATCAATTTGTTTCTACGAATGATGTAATGTGTGATTGGTCTTCAGCAGAACACATTCAAGCGGTTGGTTCTCCATATAATTATGTTTTGGCGCTAGATTACAATACATCTTGTACACCAGGTGTTGGCTCAGCGATATTCTTACATTGTTCATCTGGTCGTCCAACTTCAGGTTGTATTGCAATACCACAGGATAAGATGAATAAAGTGATGCAAAATGTTTCACCAGATTGTGTAATTGTTATTGATAATGAAAATGCTATTTGGAATTATTAACTTTAATACGTGTAGAGGATTGGAAATGATAAAGTTTTATCTTAACTACAACACTTTTGCAACAGACTCTTATTTATAATTGCTTTATCAAAAATAAAGTGATTAAGAGAGGTGTTAAAAATGAAGAAAGAGAATGTAATTAGTACTGTTTTATTTTGTGTTGCGATTGCACTTTTTGTAGTGTCTGGAATTACAGGGCTTATGCCTGGATTTGAAAATTCCATTGATAAAATATCGATGTTATTAGGCTTTGTATTTATGAATTTGGGATTCTTGACGGTATTCAAGAGAAAAGAGAAATAAAGATTGTCAACCTTGTGCGGAATAGGGTTGACAAAAGCTTAAATAGTGGTAAACTCTTCTTTGGAATTTAATAAGGTTTTTATGTAAAAATCATGTCTGAAGGAGAGTTTATTATGAAGAAGTTATCTATAAAAGATATGGCAATTACTGCTGTTATAACAGCTCTAATGTGTATTGCAGGTCCATTATCAATACCAATTGGTCCTGTTCCTATTTCGTTAACTAATTTAGTGGTATATATAGCAGTAATTATTCTAGGTTGGAAACTAGGAACACTTAGTTATGTAATATATTTATTACTAGGTCTTGTTGGACTTCCTATTTTTTCAGGATTTCAAGGTGGCTTATCTAAGCTTGCTGGACCAACGGGTGGATACTTAGTTGGATTTATATTGATGGCAATAGTTTGTGGTCTATTCTATGAGAAGAATTCTAATCGATATGTTATTACTGGAATAGGATTCTTTCTAGGTACTATAATTGCATACGCATTCGGAACAGTATGGTATGTATTTATGACAAAGAGTGCAGTGCTTTCAGCGTTAACTGTATGTGTTTTCCCATTTATTCCATTTGATGTATTGAAAATAGTAATTGCTATAGCACTTGGAGTTGCAGTAAGAACTGCATTAAGAAAGGCGAGGTTAATAGCGTGAGTACATTAATTGATTTGGCAAATGAAATAATTGCAGGAAGACGAATTACAAAGGACGATGAATTAAATATTTTCTTAGAAGGTGATTTAGAAGAACTTTGCACTGGTGCGAATATGATTCGTGAGCATTTTATTGGAGATAAGGTTGATCTTTGCGCAATAATTAATGGTAGAAGTGGCAAATGTCCAGAAGATTGTAAATATTGTGCGCAGTCGGTTCATAATAACACAGAGTGCGAAGTTTATGACTTTATCGATGAAGAAGATATAGTTAAGGCGTGTGAATTACACGATAATGAGGGTGTAGATAGATTTTCAATCGTAACAGCTGGAAGAAGTTTAGATGGCGAAGAGTTTGAAAAAGCGCTAAAAGCATACAAGAGAATGAATCAAGAATATGATATTGAGCTTTGTGCATCGCATGGATTTTTGATTAGAGAGCAGCTTCATAGACTTCATGAAAATGGTGTGACAAGCTATCATCATAACATTGAAACTTCAAAGAGAAATTTTGAAAATATATGTACAACACATACATTTGAAGATAAAATTGCTACACTAAAGATGGTTAAGGAAGAGGGGATGAGAGCTTGTTCTGGTGGTATTATTGGAATGGGCGAGACTTGGCAGGATAGACTTGATATGGCGCTTAGTCTTGCTGAGGTTGGTGTTGACTCTATTCCGATTAATGCACTTATGCCAATAAAAGGAACGCCGCTTGAAAATCAAAAAGCTTTAACAGAAGAAGAGATTATTAGAACGATTGCTTTCTTTAGATATATTAATCCTACAGCTCAAATTCGTCTTGCAGCAGGAAGAGCACTTATGCAAAATGATGGCAAGAAGGCTTTTGAAGCTGGTGCATCGGCGACGATTACAGGGAATATGCTTACAACAGCAGCAAAAGCAACAATACAAAGTGATAAGAAGATGTTGAGTGATATGGGAAGAACTCTTAGAGGTTAATTAGAAATGGCAAGTAAGTCGACAGTAAAAGAACAGGTTATAAGTATTTTAGATCAACACAAAGGGCAGTTTTATTCAGGTCAGGAATTGGCTGATACAATAGGCGTATCCAGAAATGCTATTTGGAAGGCTATTAATTCCTTGAGAGAGCAAGGATTTACGATTGAGGGTTCTACAAAGAATGGCTATAGTTTGGCAGAAGTGACTGACATTTTGAATAAATCAACCATTGAAAATGGTTTATCAGAAAAAGCAAGAAAGTTCTATGATATAAACACTTTGGACGTCACAAGTTCTACAAATGATTTACTTAAGACTGAGGCTGATAATAATGCAAAAGAAGGTACTGCGATAATAGCAGCCAAGCAAACAGCGGGAAAAGGCCGTAAAGGCAGAAGCTTCTTTTCGCCAGAATCAACAGGTCTTTACATGAGCGTTTTGTTAAGACCTGATCTCGAAGTCGAAGATGCTGTTTTGATTACAACTGCAGCAGCAGTTGCAGCTTTTAAGGCTTGTGAAAATGTTAATCATAACCTCTCAGAAGGCGATGTTAAGATTAAATGGGTTAATGATTTATTTCTAAATAATAGAAAGTTTGTAGGAATTTTAACAGAAGCAAGTCTTTCGATGGAGACAAGAAAACTTGATTATGCTGTTCTAGGTATTGGATTTAATATTGCTTCTCCTATAGATGGTTGGCCAGAAGAAATAAAAGATATAGCAGGTAGTTTATTTGATAAGACTGCACCAATAGATACTAGAAATAGACTTGCAGCAGAGTTCTTGAATGAGTTTTTAGATATTTATGAACATTTACCAGATGTAACATACCTAGATGAATACAGAAGTAGGTCTAATGTGATTGGCAAGGATGTGGCCATTCTC
>JAZUIN010000145.1:0-2029 GCA_045642225.1 Lachnospiraceae bacterium
TCTAAATCATAAAAGGTATATTTCAAGGTGGTAAACTTATTCGATAGCGAAATGGTCAAAAGTGGTCAACTTTTATAATAGCGTTTACAATAGTCATTATTTTTGTTTTTGGAATAAGATGGAGAAATTCTGTTATTAATAATACAGATGAGTGGTTGTGCTGTGCGCCTATAGTTATATGTTCTATGGCTATGTTGGTAATAAATTATCTTAGATATTATTTAAATGTAAGGAAAATACAATCTACACCCCTGAAATGTAAGAAAGTGGCTATAAAATATACACATGTGCCCTCAGCAAGGGGAGGAAGTTATAAAAGAACTTCAATTGCAGAGAAACAAGTGAATGGAACAATTCTTTACTATGTTATTGGTGAGCGTTTAAATTTTGGTGGTGAGAGCTATTGGGATCAAATTGTTTTGGCTGACTTGTATAGATATGATGATGAGAAGAGTAATATTCTCGTAACGGTTGTAAGAAACGATGAGTTAAATCACTGGTAAAATTGAAAAGTTGAGTGCGATAGCACCAAATTCAAATTTAATGAGGTGCCAAATGTTAAAGGATTTGATTATACGAGAAGAAAAACAGGAAGATTATAAGAAGACAGAATTAATGGCAATGAGAAGTTTTTGGAATAAATTTGGTCCGGGATGTTCGGAACATAATATGATTCGAATTATTAGAGAATCCGCAGATTATATTCCAAAGATAAGCAGAATAGCAGAATACAATGGCGAGATAGTGGGTGCAGTTTATTATACCAAGGCTTGGATTGTTAATGGTGAAAGCAGACAAGAAGTGGCAATGTTAGGACCGCTGGCTGTTGAACCTACTTATGAAGGAAATGATATAGGTGGAGCACTTATACGTGAGACAATTAACCTTGCCAAAAAGGAAAATGTGAGCGGAATTATTCTTGCAGGAGAACCAGGTTACTATCCTAAATATGGATTTAAACAATGTGAAGATTATGGAATAACGGATGGGGATGGCAACTGCTATGATGCGTACATGTGTTGTCCTATCAGTGAAGATTTTGGTTCTGTGAAAGGCTACTTTATTGAGAGTGACGATTTTGAAAAAATAGAAGATTCTTCATTGCTTGAGGCGATTGCAGAAGAATATCCTAAATATCGAAAAGTAAAAGTTCAGGAAGGCTTCTTGCAGATTCATAATCAGCATCTGGGGGTAATTGAGGCTGTTGATGGTGATGTATACCAGGTGAGATATTGGGAATTACTTATTCCGGCAAGACTTGCAGATGATTTAAAAGAGACCCCTGATGTAGGAAGTGATATCCTGTTTTATTGGAATCACAAAGGTGATTCATGTATTACAAAAGTGTTTAAGAATATGCTTGATGAATAAAGGATTACTTTCTGTTCGAAATAGACGCAAATCCCAGTTTGTCGAGCTAGCGATAGTAAGTTGATTTTTTGATTATGCGCTCTACTGAGGATTAATGATGAAAATATATGATAAATTAAAACAAATAGAGAATGAATTCAATGGAAATGAGTATTTTGAATATGGTGTGAGTTTTTGTATAGGCTTTGATGCATTGGATATAAATATTCCGTTAAAAAAGGCTGTAAAAAACGTATTAGTGGAATATAAAGCTATATGTGAAACGGAAGATATTAAACTGGAAAAGATTTCTGATTTTAAAAGTGATATTTGTGCGTTATTTTTGGAATGGCATTTAGATTTTATTTCAATAGATGTTATTGAAGCATTAGACAAAAATGTTAAAGTATACAAATTTTCGGAAGATACTAAAGTGGGTTGTTCATACGGAAATATTAATTCTGTTTTTAGGATTATAGAATGCGAAAATGAATACATATTGCTGGAATTGTATGTTGTAGATTAGATTTAATGTGCTAAAACTAATGGTACAAAATGTCATACCACGATGCCACGAATTATCGGAAGTAAGATTTTGATCATTCGGGCTAGTAGGAGATACTGGAGTGAACAAGATATCAATTAGTTGTTAAGGAGAATTATAGTGGAAAAGTTATAC
>JAZUIN010000146.1:0-4450 GCA_045642225.1 Lachnospiraceae bacterium
GGGAGTAACTAGAGGTGATGAAGTTACTATTATAGGTATTGATGGCGATAAACAAATTACTTTTGATGACTTTGCCAAGTTGTCTAATACAATCAATTATGAGTCGGTCTGTGATATAGGAAAAAGAGTTCCTAGAGTGTATATAAGTATTGAGTAAATTAAGGGTAGCGTGGCTACCCTTTTATTGTTTCACAAGTGGACTTTTGTGTTAAAAAATGATAAAATAGATTAATTTGAAAAATTATGCCTAATAATAAATTTTAGCTAGATTAGGCACATAAATCTTGGAGGTTTTATATTTATGTCAGGACATTCAAAATTTGCGAACATGAAGCATAAGAAAGAGAAGAATGATGCAGCTAAGGGTAAGATTTTCACTATTATTGGACGTGAAATCGCTGTAGCAGTTAAGGAGGGTGGTCCAGACCCTAATAATAACTTTAAGCTTGCTCAGATTATCCAGAAAGCTAAGGCTGCTAATATGCCTAACGATACTATTGATAGAGGTATCAAGAAGGCTGCTGGTGACGGTAATGCTGTTAGCTACGAGCAGGTAGTATACGAAGGATATGGTCCTAAGGGTATTGCCATTATCGTTGAAGCACTTACAGATAACAAGAACCGTACAGCTGCCAATGTACGTAGTGCATTTACAAAGGGTAGTGGTTCTATTGGTACACAGGGCTGCGTATCGTATATGTTTGATACTAAGGGGCAGATAATTATTGATAAGGAAGAGTGCTCACTTGATGCCGATACTCTTATGGAGAAGGCTCTTGATGCTGGCGCTGATGACTTTTCAGAAGAAGATGATTCATACGAAATCTTAACTGATCCAGATTCATTCTATGAAGTAGCTAAGAATCTTGAAGGTCTTAACCTTCCAATAGTTTCATCAGAAGTTACAAAGATTCCTCAGAATTATGTATCGCTTGCTGGTGATGCTGATGCCGAGAAGCAGCTTCAGAGAACACTTGATCTTCTTGATGAGGATGATGATGTTCAGAATGTATATACTAACTGGGAAGAATACTAAGAATTTAGAGGATTAATTAATGGACCGTCTTGCAATAGTTGTACCTTGCTATAACGAAGAGGAAATGTTGCCTATATCTTTACCAAGACTTATAGGTGTACTTGAGGATCTTGTCAAGAAAAATAAAATAGATTCATCAAGTTATCTTCTTTTTATCAATGATGGAAGTAAAGATAGAACATGGGAATTACTTGAAGAAGAACATAAAAAGGATAGTAGAGTAAGAGCGATTAAGCTTGCACGTAATCGTGGACATCAGAATGCTTTATTATCGGGTCTTTTCACAGCAGCCAAGGATGCTGATATTACAGTGTCTATTGATGCTGATCTTCAGGATGATATAACCAAAATTGAAGAGATGGTTGATTTATATCATGATGGTTGCGAGATTGTATATGGTGTTCGTGGAGATCGAAAGACTGATTCTTGGTTCAAACGAACCACCGCGGAGGGCTTTTATCGTTTCATGGAGATAATGGGAGTTGAAACCATATATAACCATGCCGATTATAGACTTATGAGTTCTAAGGCTTTAGCTGAGCTTGCTAAATATGAAGAGACCAATGTGTATCTTCGAGGACTTGTTCCGCTTATTGGCTATAAGACTGGTACTGTTACATATGAGCGTACTGCAAGAGAAGCAGGTGAGTCTAAGTATCCTTTATCAAAGATGCTTGCTCTTGCTTTTGAAGGTATAACGTCTTTTTCTGTAAAACCAATTAGGATGATTATGTCTCTTGGCATGGTTGTTTTAGTTGTATGTTTTCTTGCGGCAATTTATGCATTTGTTTCATATTTTTCAGGGAATGTAGAGGACGGCTGGACATCGATTATTTTATCAATATGGTTTCTTGGTGGTGTTCAGTTAGTATGTCTAGGGGTTGTTGGCGAATATATTGGCAAGATCTATAAGGAAGTAAAAAGACGCCCTAAGTACAATATTGAAACTTATCTTTCAGACGGAGAGTAGATATGATTTTAAAGAAATCTAAGCTTACATATATATGTTGGGTATTATTCATAGTTCTTGGTTTTGGCTCGCTTTATGTTGCTTCAGGTAAGTATAGCTTTTTGCTTTCTGTTTTACCTGTAGATACATTTATTGCTGGTATGACATTGTTTGCATTATTATTGGTTGCTGCCGAGATATTGACTGTTTGCTCCAAATTTGTAGCTAAGTTTTCTAAAGGGAAAGAATTAGAAGCTGGATCATTTATTGAAACTATTATTATATTTTTTGTATTAGTAGCTTCTTTCATGGCAAGATTTATTTATATTACATCAATCAATGGTGTTCCAACAAAAGGTAATGATTTTGTGAGCAATGCTATGCAGGGTGGTGGTGCATCAGCCGGTTTATCGTTTGTTCAGCATATTTATGCTTGCCTTATTTATGCTTTTAGTGGTGTGCTTTCAACTCCAGCTGTAGGTGCCATGTATATTAATGTTGTGCTTCAGCTTTTGATTATTATTTTGTTGTATTTTGGTATAAGGAAAATGATGGGGTTTGTTCCTGCCGTTGTTTCCATTTTGTTTATGGCATTTTTGCCAAGTAATATTATGATGGTAGGGCATATTAATTCAGATTTTCTTTATGCTTTATTAGTTTTAGTTTCTTTATTTACAATGATTATAGCTAAGTGGGGTGTTATAAATGATAAGATGCCTCATGGATTTCGTTTGTCTCTCTTTATTTTCTCTGGTTTTGTGACAAGCCTTTGCATATTATCAGATAAGGCGTTACTTGGTATTGTAATATTTGCGATATCATTATTTGTTACATACAAAAATGATTCGACATTATCTAATGGTGAAAGTAAGGGTGAAATCTTATTATTTGTTATTGGTTTAATTGTTGGATCAATTATATTTTTAAATGTTTTTGATTCGTATTATGGACATGGAATGTTTGGATATATTAATCATTATATTAATGATTTTTCCAAGATATCAATTAATACGAATTTGGTTATTCCAGGTATAAATGATCCATTTGCGCTTATTCTTATGGTTCTTGCTATTGTTTGGACTTTTAGAATATTCAAAATAGATAGAGATCATGGGTCTATTATTGTTTTTGTTCCATTTGTTATAGCATTGTTTTCACTTTTGTCATTAACAAATGGTGATTATGCGGTTACATATGTAATGCTATGGACAGTACTTGGGGCTATGGGATTTGCTTCTATTGGCAAGAACAGCCTTGCATATATCGAAGAAGAAAGAGCGGCCAAGCAGAAAGAAGATCAGCAACGTCATGAGCAACTTGAAGCTGCTAAGAAAGAACTTGAAGAGAAAAAGGCTAAGCTTGCTGAGATAAATAAAAAGAAGAAAGAAAAAGAAATTAATATAGGTAATACAGCGATGACCGATACTCAAAACTTGAAAGAACTGGAAGCGTCCCTTGATTTCCTGAAAAAAGATAACAACGCAGAATCGCAAAGTGATGGTTCTAGTGAAACCGATGCAACAGAAACTCATTTATCTGAAAATGTGGAAGTTATTGGAACTACAGAAACAGTAGATTCAACTGATGTGAATGAATCATTAGTTGAAGTGTCAGAAACTAATGTTACATCTGAAGATAGTCAGGAAGTTAATAATACTGTGATTCTTCCAGAAAAACAGGATGAGAAGAAGCTTGATTTAAAAGCGACACCTATTCCTAGAGAAGAGAAGCCTCGATATGTGTCAATGTCTTCGCCTTCATCAAAATTTGCAAGGCGTATGGATTATCGTACAGCTATTGTTAAAGCTAATCATATAGATGAAGAAATAGAGGCAGAGGTAAAGAAAGCGTCAGAAACAATAGCAGCAGAAGAGGCCGCTACTGAAAGCGTAGTTATAGATACAGTTTCTTTGGCAGCGGTTTCAGAATCAATAGAAGAAATGGAATCGTCTATCAATGTTGAAAATAACGAATCCGTTATGCTATTTGATGGAAGCAGTGAACAACAAAGCAAAGAGCCTGATTTATTATCAGTAAATATAATAGAAACTAATGATGCAGTAGAAGAAGAGACGAAAGAGGATAAAGTTGTATTTGAATCAATAACTGAAGAAAAAGTTGTTGACGAGAATGTTCTTGATCTTTCTAAGCTTGAAAAAAACGAACCAACTAGTGAGCCAGCTCCGGCCCCAGAAGTAAATCCAGTTTCTGCTCAGGAACCTGTACTTAGAAGCGTTGCCCAGCAGAAGCCACCTATTATGGGTAAGGAGACTGAGCCAGTTAATAAGATACACAATCCACTTCCTACACCTAAGAAGCATACAAGTAGGGAGCTTGATTATGATGTAGAACCATTACCAGCAGATTTACATTTTGATATTGTGGATCTCACAGGTAAAGATTTCTTTGATATTAATTAATATTTTTTTAATCGCTATGCGGAGGAAGAGAGCATGATAGAAGCT
>JAZUIN010000147.1:0-9025 GCA_045642225.1 Lachnospiraceae bacterium
ATAATGGGATTAATTGGCTCGGTACTGATGTTTTCAGGAGATATGTCTTTATATTATTCTAAAGATGATTATAAGACAGACGGAACAATGTGGCCGGTGATAAATATCATGAAAGATGTTAGCAAAGGCAGATTATATTATGGTGCTATGATTGGACCTATTGCCGCGTTTGCGTATTGTATCGGTTATTTTCATATAGTAAAAATGATGACTGATTACAGCTGGTTTGGATGGATAGGTTTCCTTTGCGGAGCATTGGGAATTATTATTGGAGGTGCTTATCATAGCCATTGGGTATATTTTGGCAGATTAGGCAAGTTAGATGACAAACCTGCACTCGAGGAGGTAATTGCATTTTGTAAGGTAATTAATTTTATCTCTTTTTCCATAATAGGAGTCGGATTTGCGGTAATTCTATTGGCTTTGGTCTGTGGGTTAACAGTTTTTCCTAGATGGGTTGCTATTTTCTCCCCAGGAGTTTTGTTTTTACTTTTACCGTTACTTAAAAAGCTTCCGAAAGGAATACATATGATTATATGCGGAGGTTGGTCAAATCTAATAAGTGTTATTTATTATACAGTTGCCATAGTTGTGTGTCTTGTAGTTAGATGAGGAAATTGAAAAATGTGGTTACACAAATAGGAGCTTGGAGAACATTCTGAGCTCCTTTTTTAGTGGTTTAGGAGAACCTTTTAACGATGAACACTATTTAACGATTTAATCGTTATAAGGTTTATATCTATGATGTGATTTTTTAGAAAAAAAGGTTGCAGCTTTCAAGAATTAAATGGTTTGTAAGAACACGAGTAAGACTTGTTAGAGAAATCTAACAAGTCTTTTTTAGATTTGTTTTGTAAGTAATAGAAAAGTGCCTGTACTATTTATATGGTGAATGCCTGGTTCCAACGGGGATGGGAGCGAAATATTACCCTATAATTATTTTTTGGAAAACAAAAACCAAAAAATGTTGACAAGCAAGTATTCGTATGATAAATTAAAAGCACAGTAAGTTTTGGAAAATAAAAACCAAAAATAAGAATTGAGAGGAGTTCAAAATGAATAAAGTAGAAAACCTACATTCACAAAGTGATTTGGAAAACATTGTTAGAGAAATTGCAAAAAATGTAGGTCTGTTTGATGATGAAGACTTTGGCAAAATAAAACTTTATGAAATGGTTAACTGCTATTTTTTATGGAAAGTCCAGACTAATCCAACAATAAAATCGCAGCATGACATGGCTAATAGTGGAATTCAAAGAGATACTATACAGTTTGCGTGTATGCCATTTGATGATCTGCTTGCTTTCTATTTTGATGAAGAAGCGAACTGGAAAAAGTTACTTGGCTTAATTGGAAAATATACTGACGATGAACTTGTTGAATGTCTAGAATATCTTGACTATTTTGATGAAGATTTCTTTGAGAACACACCTGAATGTATCTCAAAATTAGTAGACGAGTTCTTACAAATAGGTGACAATGATACAGTTCTTGAAATCAACGCAGAAACGTGTGATTACGCAATCGAAAGCAGAAAGAATCATGCTGGCACTTCATACACTGCTATGTCTGACGATTATGTTGGGATGATAAAAGGTTCAATTATAGCAGATGTGAGGGGGGTTACTGATTTGCGTTTAACATGCGAACCGGATGAAGATATTAAGTATAGCAAGGTCTTTGCTAACAATATAATAGATCCGACTAAAGCAAGACGTAACTCTGATATTAATCCTTATATTGAAGAACACTGGTCAGAATTTCCTGTGGAAATTTCAAATGCGTGGAATGCATGTGCATGGGCATTGCTTTCTGTAACCGATACGGGTAAGTCTGTTGCATTGATGAATGCGGCTCAGTTAACAGTAGAACAATTTGAAGAAGTCAGAAAATTCATGTGTCAAGGAGGATACATAGAAGGAGTCGTAATGCTTCCGAATAAGATGTATGAGAATACTTGGGTTAACCCATATCTGCTTATACTCAGTAAAGGAAACGAAAAGGTGAAATTTTTTGATGCGAGTTTATATTTTGAAAAATTTCGAATTAAGGGAAAGCGTATAAATGTTTTCACTGATGAAGATATAAAAAAGATAATTAAGGATTATAACAGTTGTGAAAATGTGGAAGAGGTTAGCTTAGATATATTGAAGAAGAATGATTACAATTTGAGTCCGCTTCGTTATCTTACTAGTAATGATGAAGGTTGTAAAACCATTAGCCTAGGAGATGTGTTGCTAGAAGTTAAACGCGGGGTGACATTATCTGCTTCTGAAATGGATATGTTTATTAAGGAAGAACCATCAGCAAAGAAGTGTATTATTCCTTCAAGTATTAATGGTGGAATAATATCAACCAGGTTATTTTATCATGGAGAAATAAAGAAACCTGGTAAAAATGAAGTTTCTTATGAAGAATTATTAGTAAGTAAGACCGGTAATCCATTCAGAGCAGCGTTGGCATCAGATAATTATTTGGTAGCAGGAAATTTATATATTCTAAGGTTAGACAGAAGTGTAGTAAATGCCGCTTATTTAAGATGTTTCATAAATAGTGAGCAAGGACAGAAGGAGTTAATGAAATACGCAACCATTTCAACATCTCCAGTTATAAGTATTGCAAACCTTAAGAAGATAGAAATTCCTATTTTTGAAGAAAAAAAGCAAGAAGAGATAAATCGTCGTTGTGAGGAGATTATTTCTGATCTCGAAAAATGTTACAAGCAGATTGCTGACTGTGAAGAAGAAATTAATTCATTGTTTTATTAGGAGGTAATTTATGAACGAAGAATGTATTTATTCAAAAAGGGATGTTTGCACAATTCTAGGTATAACATCTTTTACTATAGAGAACTGGTATCGCTGGGAAAGAAAAGAGCTTGAAGCTGGCAATGTGGATGAAGCTTACCTTCCTTGTCCAGAAAAAATGGAAAATGTTAAGGGTAGACCGCTTAGGTGGTCACAGAAGATGATAGAGGAGCTTCGTGATTATCAGATGAATATTGTTCGTGGTAGAAATGGTAGATATGGAAAATATACAAATGCCGCATGTCACTAGACGGGCAGTATGACAATTCTGGAAGAAGAGAAAAACATACTCAATAGAGTATACATAGATATGAATAATTGAAGAAAAATCCACAAAATATATAAAGAGATAGTAAAGTTATAAAATGTAGCTGACTAACTGATGTAATTTAGATAATCATTTGATGTTAAAGGGGAATGTTGTGAGCGAGCAAGAAAAATACACATTTGGTGATGCTTTAAAAAACATAAAAATAGAAGATTTACCTATAGATTTATTTAAGATAGATGATAAGGTTCAAAATTATCAAAATAGTTCTTATAAAGTAGTATCTATTTTTGGATATTTGATAGGCGTGGACGGAAGTCAATTTACTAATATTGATAATCCTGCGATGGAAGAAAAAATTTTTAATAAACTTGATATAAATAAAAATGCTAGAATAATTAGAAATTTATGCCTTGTTAGAAATTCGTTAGAACAGAGATATTTGGCTATTGCAAATACTATGCGTAATGAAATTAAAAATATTGACATGATGCCAGATTTAATAGATTCTAAAGCTGTAATTCAACTACATGAAGATGGAGTATCAATTGTAAAGAATCATCATGATGTTGATCAATATTTAATTGAAATTAATACACAAATATCTAATAGGATAAATAATATAAAGTCGGTATTCCCTGAATGGATTGAGTTTGAATATATCAAAGAATTATTTATTATGCCAAATGGATTCAGTAAGAAGGGTATAAAAGAGGCAGGAGAATATTATAATTCGAATCGAAACAGATATCCGTATCAAGTATATATGAATTGGTGTATGGAAGATGTTGGAAACATTCTATATTGCGATGAAAAATTTGTAAAACTAATTTATGAGTACAATGAGGACTTCTTTGGTGATTTGAGTCTAGTCAGAAATGCAGGAGACTTGTCTATTAATAATATTAATTCATTTATAGAAGAATCTGAATCGGTTATTTTCTCAGTGGATTGTGAAAATTCAAATCCTATTGCATTAGCTTCTGTTTTAGGAGGATTACCTAATGAACTAAAAACTAAGGTAAAGGATGTATTGTTATTTGACAGTAGGTATACTGGACAAGGATGGACAATAATGTCTGAGGGAAGCGAACAACAAAATTTAGATG
The DNA here is from genome assembly GCA_045642225.1 of Lachnospiraceae bacterium. Classification (GTDB taxonomy): domain Bacteria; phylum Bacillota; class Clostridia; order Lachnospirales; family Lachnospiraceae; genus RUG191. The sequence goes on from JAZUIN010000147.1 coordinate 4,185, forward strand.
ATAATTTTTTTGATTGGAATTCGCTTGAATCAACAGCAGGAGTTAAAATGACACATATTGTTGTTGATAGATTGTTAGAATCAAAGTCTCAAGTTGATATGACTCTTGCAATGCAGACGACAACTCAGATATATGAGAACAATGTAGATTCGGTTGTGTTAGTATCGAGTGATAGTGATTATTGGGCAATGATAAGCAATCTTCCCAAAGTAAAGTTTTTGGTAATGATGGAACATATTAAGACTTCGCCTACAATGACAGAAAAACTTGACTCAAAAGGAATACATTATTGTTTCTTGGATGATTTTTATACAGGAGTTACATATGGAATTAAGACTGATTCTTTAAAGAGATATTTACAAGCATATTTTGATAATAAACTATCTTTTGATGTGGATGAAGTAATGGCAGAAGCTATTCGTAATTCATGGCTACAAATGACACCGCGAGAAATAGAGAATTTTGTAAATGCGTATATTTTAAAGGCACACGCAGAAATTAAGAATGGAAAGTTTAGGTTATTATTAGGTGAAAAGAAGTAGGTAGATTTTGTATATATATTAGATGTACAAAAGGGTGTAAGAAGTATTGTTTAGATTTATTGAAAGTAAGGATGATTAATTATGAATAAGCAGGTTTTTTTAGAAATAAAGAAGTATCTTGAAGATAATAGAATTGCGAATATTGATGGGGAAACATCGAAGATGCAGTTGAGAAAAGAAGGAAAGGTATTTACTACAGAAGAGCATCTACAAGGGATGATATATTCTATGCTTTCAGCTCAGACTGTTTGGGCAAATGTAGAAAGACATTTTTCGCAGATTGATAAATTGTTTTTTTATTACGATTTGTCAAAAATAAAAGCTATGGAAGGTACATATTTTGTTAAAGGGCTACAGTCTTTGGGATGTGGAAGTAGACTTACAAATGCTCAAATGAGAAGTCTTCATGATAATATAGCTACAATTGAAAAGATTGTTAGAGAGTATGGTTCAATGGATGCGTTTGTCACTTCAAAGCCTCAGAGAGAAATTGTTGCATTATTATCTTCAAGTACATCTAAGTATAAGATTAAGCAACTTGGACCAGCTTTAGCATGGGAGTACTTACGAAATGTTGGTGTTGATGGAGCAAAACCGGATGTTCATATGAAAAGACTTCTTGGCGTGAATCGTTTAGGTGTGTCTAATAAGGAGGAGGCATCAGACGATGAAGTTCTAGATGCAGTAGAAGCATTATCTAAGGAAACTGGATATTGGATGGCACAAATTGATTATCTTTTTTGGGCGTATTGTGCTACAGGAAAAGGTGAGATTTGTACAGCTAATCCAAGATGTAATAAGTGCGTTATTAGCCAATATTGTAGAAGGAATTGTCAAATTGTAACAGAGGTAGAAAACGTTAAGCTTAAGAGAACAGATGTAGCAAAGAAAGATTGTATTAAAGCTCACGCAAATAAAACGCCTATGAAGTACGAATCGCTTAAACGTATGAAAAAGGATATCAGACCAGGTCTTGTTCAGTACATGGCAACATAAGATCCAGGAAAGAGTGAAAGTACTTATAAAATGTATGCATCTGATTCCAACTACTTGCTAAATAATGATCAAGAAGATGCGTATATTAGGTTTATGAGATCTGATGATCCAATGCCTGAAATAAAAGAACTTATCAGAAATATTTTGATTGAACATAGAGGTGAGGCAAAAGTAACTGATGGTGGTGCGTATTATTATGAAAAACTTTGCTGGCAGCGAGAATATATCAAAAAGATAGGTGGAATAGATTCATTGATTTCTTTGTAAGCATTATTAAAGAAATATCCTACAGTGTTGTAATTTGTTTGTTTGCTCATAGTTGCTGTACTTGTGTAATGATACATCTTCTGAAGTAGATAAAAGCGATTTAAGGTTTAGTAATGATAACGAAGAAATTGGGAATGAACCGAGATTTAGATATGCGAGATTGTCTTTATTAAATTTTAGAGATTGTAAAGAATTGTCATTAAACGAAATTATTAAGCACGGTATTGGTAAAGCTCATCAGGGAACAAAGAAAATACCTGACGAATTATATGAATATATAATACAGTATCTTTGTTGAGTCGTTACTTAAACAAATAGTAATAACTAGGACATTATTACTTGTGGACAAATTGTCCACAGGAGCCAATTAAGACTTATTAGAGAAATCTAATAGGTCTTATTATATATACAGTAATAGAATTGTGTTTTTTATTACGAAGATAAATCAAAGTGAATACAATTCCCACAATCAGAATAAATAAATTTACATGTTTCTTTAGTGCTTACTGTATACAATTTGCTCTTTTTTTCAACAAATTTGATATATTATTATGGTTATGTGTACTTTATAATCTAATTCATCAGATTTTAGGAGGAATAGTTTATTTATGGAAAAGAAAAAACACGCTTTATATGACCATCCATTTTTAGGTGGTATTGTTGCAATTATCGTTTTTGAATTAGTTTCAATGATATTTGGTGCCATTGTTGGTTTTATTGGACAAGCTACAGGTACTGATACATCGATTCCTACAAGCATTGTAGTTATTATTACTGTTGTTATTTCTTTAGTAATTCATCGTTTGTGGTTTAAGAAAGATGGCTATAAAGGTGCATTGACAGTAACAAAATATAGTAAACAAGATGTTATTGTATGTTTTGTAATTGCAATTATTGCAAGTTTTCTTGCTATGCTTCCGTCATATATCATTAGTGGAGTAGCATTTCCTTCATTTGCTCAAATAGCAAGTGCGATAACTGCTGGTATATCAGAAGAAATTATTTTCCGTGCTGCACCAATTTCTATTATGATGAAAAATAATCCAACACGTAACAGAATGATTATTGCAGTTATCATTACATCGGCATGTTTTGGATTAATTCACCTTACAAATATAAAATCAGGTGCTTCTGCATCATCAATAATTATTCAAGTTGTCGATGCGTTTGCGATGGGTGCATTTTTCGCAAGTGTATATATAAGAACTGGTAGTATACTTTTCTCGATGATTAATCATTCGTTGCATGATTTATTTTATGCTTTTATTTCAGATTCTAGTACTTCAGCATTAGTTATGACAGGTTCTTCAAGTGTAAAAGATATTGTAACATCTGCGATATTTGATGTCATTGTTGTTGCTATGGCAGTATTTTTACTTAGAAAATCAAAATGGGATGACATCAAAAAAACATGGGCTAATATTTGGTCTGAATAAAATAATATAATTAAAACATAGTGAAAAACAAGTGGACAATTTGTCCACAAGAGCCAATTAAGACTTATTAGAGAGATTTAATAGGTCTTATTATATATACAGTCTCTGAAACCCCACAATATTAACACTTTTAAGAAGGAATATATAAAAAAGAAACTAGGAATTGTCGAATTTGGGCTGATTTCATGAGTTTGTTTATATCTCTATAAAAGTGCTTAAAACCGCATAGAATGGGCATTTGGAGATGATGTCAATTCTATATATTTCTATAAAGTGACATATAATAAAATGGCAAATTGGCGTAAAATTTGGTGACAATATTTTTGGGTAGATGTTGAGCGGAAAGATCGTAATATAACGAAAAATAGTTGAAGAAATACTTGTATTTTGAGAAAGATGTAGGCATAATATATTTGAGTGAAGAAGGTTGTGGTTGTTCGGCTCACAATTGGAGCTCCTAACAGAGAGTTGGTTCGCTCTCCCGAATAGGCGAAAGCTGAAAACAAAGGAACCTTTATAAAGAAAAAATATGGGCTGGTCGCACGACCCGGGTCCACCAAATGGCGGGTAAGACACCCGCTATTTTTTATATGGAGAAAACATGAAAGAATTAAGTGTTTTTGTAGATGAATCTGGTGATTTTGGAGAATATGATTTTCACGCACCATATTACATTATTTCTATGATGTTACATGATAAAGATGGTGTTTATGAAACTATGGAGTTTCTGGAGAAGTTACTTAGAAACTTATTACTAGATGAGCATCATGAATTGCATAACCGTGAGATGCATATTAGTGGGAAATTTTTATTGGGTCACGATGAACCGATAAATGACCCAATAAATGACCCAATAAAATTAGATGAACGCGAAAAGCAGATTATTGAATTGCTGAGAGATGAGGCTAATCTTACAAGAAAAGAGATAGCCGAAAGACTTGGTTGTTCTGATTCAACAGTCAAGAGAGCTTTACAGTCAATGGTAGAAAAGGGCGCAATTAAGAGAATTGGATCTAATAAGAAGGGTGAATGGATAATAATTCGTTGATGACAGTCGATGGAAACATCTTTCTGAAAACTATTAAGAAAGTATTTATTAACTGATACAGTATTACAGTTTTGTGGTTACATATGAATATAAATTAGGGATTGGTTGTAAAAAACTTGGGATTGGAGTAGAAAAATTAGGGATTCAGGCAGTCGAAATATGGATTATGGTCGTGTGTATGAAAATATAGTATGTCTAGAACTATTGCGCAGAGGTTATGACGTCTATGTAGGGAAACTTTACCAAGTGGAACTACGGTGGAAGTATAAAGCAATAAAACAAGCGTCTGGGATGTGATGTCATATAATCACGTTTCCGGACACTTTTTTATTTTCAAAATTAACAAAATTTACTAATAATAATATCGGGAATAACGTGCGTATATAAAAAATAATATAAGCACGAATGTTGAAAATGAACTTTACAAACGTGCGTATATAAATTATAATATAAGAACGTTTGGAGGTGATTGCCGTGAATGAGATTGAAAACCTTGTCGATGATTCAGGAATGATTACAACAAAAGATGTGACCAGAAATAATCAGTCAAAG
>JAZUIN010000148.1:0-8544 GCA_045642225.1 Lachnospiraceae bacterium
AAAAAGAATCAGTTATTTGCCCATTTGTACGAGGCTTGTAATATTCTTAGAGGTCCTATCAACCAGGACGAGTTTAAGGATTATGTAACACCAATCTTGTTCTTGAAGAGAGTAAGTGATGTATATGATGAAGAGACACAAGCAGCTTTAGAGGAATCCGGCGGTGATGAGGAATTTGCAGCATTTGATGAGAATCATAGCTTTATTATTCCAGATGGATGTCATTGGATTGATATTAGAAATGCCAGCCAAGATGTAGGAAAGATTATTGTTAAATCTATGAATGGTATCGAAAGAGCTAATCCAGAGACACTTAGTGGTGTTTTCTCAAGTTTTGATGATGTTACATGGACTGATAAAACAAAGCTTACTGATGAAAGATTAAAGAATCTTATCGAGCATATGTCTAGCTTGAAGGTTGGCAATAAGAATTACAGCGCAGATGTAATGGGTGATGCTTACGAATATTTGATTAAGAAATTTGCCGATCTTTCAAAGAAAAATGCAGGTGAGTATTATACACCAAGAACTATAGTAAAGCTTATGGTTATGCTTTTGGATCCTAAGCCAGGTGATACAGTATATGATCCAGCTTGCGGAACTGGAGGTATGTTGATTGAAGCAATCAGACACATTGATGATCGCCAGATGACATATGGAAAGATATATGGTCAGGAAAACAACCTCTCTACATCCGCTATAGCAAGAATGAATTTGTTCCTTCATGGCGCTAGTGATTTCAAAGTTGCACAGGGTGATACACTTAGATTTCCTAAATTTCTTGAGCATGGAAAGCTTCAACAGTTTAACTGTGTTTTGGCTAATCCACCATTTGGTCAGGAAAAGTGGGGAGCTGATGGTTTTGAAAGCGACAAATATGGTCGTAATATGTGGGGATGTCCTTCAGATTCAAATGCTGATTACGCATGGCTTCAGCACATGATTAAATCTATGAAGCCAATGAAAGGTAAGGTTGCAGTTGTTCTTCCACAGGGCGTTTTATTCCATAGTGGAAAAGAAGGTGAGATTAGAGAACAACTGATAAAGAGTGATTTGATTGAGGCTGTAATAGCTCTAGCAGGTGGTGTGTTCTATGGAACTGGTGTATCTGCTTGTATTATTTTCTTAAATAATCACAAGAGAGCGGAACATAAAGGTAAGGTTTGTTTAATTGATGCAACTAATATCTATACTCCAAAACGTGCTCAGAATGAAATGGAAGAAAAGGATATCCAAGAAGTATATAAGCTCTATCAGGATTATACTGATGTGATTGAAAAATGTAAGATAGTTACAATAGATGATTTGGATAAAGCAGGAAATACGCTTGCTGTAAATACCTATATCGAAAAGAAGAAACAAGAGGTTGTAGATCCAACGATTGTTAGGATTAAATATATCAATGCTGTTAAGAATGCGAAGAAAGCAGAAGCTCGTATGATAGCTTATTTAAAGGCAGGAGGTTTTATTGATGAGTAATAAGATTACAATAGATGAACTTGAGAAGTACCTTTGGGGCTCTGCGGTACTGCTTCGTACACATGTAGATGCTGGAGCGTATAAACAATATATTTTTCCGCTTTTATTTTTCAAGCGTCTTAGTGATGTTTATGATGAGGAATGTGAAAAAATAAAAGCAGAATATGGAGAAGAAGCTCTCGATTGGGAAGAAAATCATCAGTTTCAGATACCGGAAGGTGCTCATTGGAACGATGTGCGAAACGTATCAGAAAATGTTGGAAAGGCTATTGTTGAAGCATTTCATAAAATAGAAGCAGCAAATATTGAAAAACTTCAAGGTATATTTGGAGATGCATCATGGACAAATAAAAATCGTTTGCCAGATAGATTATTGAAAGATTTAATTGAGCATTTCAGTTCTAAAACGCTATCGATTGAAAACTGTCCTGCAGACGAATTGGGACAGGGATATGAATATCTTATTAAGCAGTTTGCTGATGATAGCGGACATACAGCTCAGGAGTTTTATACCAACCGTACTGTTGTAAATCTTATGACAGAAATGCTCAAACCACAGCCGGGCGAATCAATATATGATCCAACTTGTGGTAGTGCTGGTATGTTGATTTCTGCAGTTGCATATTTGAAGCAACAGGAAAAAGAGTGGAGAAATCTTTCGATTTACGGACAGGAGATAGTTACATTAACGTCTGCCATTGCGCGTATGAATTTGTTGCTTCATGGTGTACAGGATTTCGAGATTGTAAATGCTGATACATTAAAGACACCTGCATTTACCGATCATTCAAAGCTTCAACAATTTGACCTTATTTTGGCTAATCCACCATATTCAATTAGTCAATGGGATAGGACGGCTTTTGAATCAGATAAGTATGGACGAAACTTTCTGGGGACACCTCCACAAGGAAGAGCAGATTATGCCTTTTTCCAGCACATTCTTAAGAGCTTAGATGAGAAAACAGGACGTTGCGCTATTCTTTTTCCTCATGGGGTGTTGTTTAGAAATGAAGAAAAGGATATGAGGGAAAAACTTATACGTTCAGATCTTGTAGAGTGTGTTATAGGATTAGGACCTAATTTGTTTTATAACTCACCTATGGAGGCATGCATTATTATTTGTAGAACTAATAAGCCGACCAATAGAAAAGGACAAGTACTTTTTATTAATGCATTAAATGAGGTTACGAGAAAGAATGCACAGAGTTATTTGGAGGATAAACATATAACTGGAATTGCAGATGCATATGAAAAGTATGAGTCTGACGATGATATTGCAAAGAAAGTAACAATTAATGATATTGAGAAAAATGATTTTTCATTGAGTATTCCTTTATATATTCAGACAACTAAGGAAGAAGAGACTGATGAAAGAACTGTAAAAGAGTGCTATAGTGATTGGAAGTCTGCTGCAGGAAGAGCGCTTATGTATCACAGTATGATAATGGAGATGTTAGGAGGTGCTAAGGATGAAGGCAATTAAACTTGGAGATGTTGCAATTGAAGCAAAGACTTCTAATAAGGGTGATAAAACAGGTTGTAAGATTGTTGGTTTAGAGCATTTAACACCTTCTGATGTGACTTTATCAGCATGGAGTGATGACACAAACAATTCTTTTACAAAGGAGTTTGTTAAAGGAGATGTCTTGTTTGGTAGAAGAAGAGCGTATCTGAAAAAAGCAGCGTTAGCACCATTTGATGGAATATGTTCTGGTGATATTACTGTAATCAGAGCAAAAGAAGGAAAAGTTGATCCACGATTATTACCATTTATCATTCAGAATGATTTTCTATTTGAATATGCGGTAGGGAAGTCAGCAGGATCGCTTTCACCAAGAGTGAAATGGGAACATCTAAAGAATTTTGAAATTACTTTGCCAGATGCAGAAAAGCAGAAGGAACTCGCGGATACTTTATGGGCTATCAATGAAACAAAGCAGGCTTATTTGGAATTGATTAAACATACAGATGGACTGGTGAAATCGCAATTTATCGAGATGTTTGGAGATCCATTATCCAACGGTTTTTATGAAATTAAGACCATAGGTGAAGTTGGAGAAGTTTTGACAGGTACAACTCCATCTATGAAAAAAGAAGAGTACTATGAAAGAGATGATATTTTATTTATAAAGCCAGGGGATATTCCTGAGAATACCATAAGTGGAATTGACACTGCGGAAAATTATATATCAGACAAAGCAAGAAAAGCAGCTCGAATTTTTCCAGAAGGCTCGGTTTTAGTAACGTGCATAGGCACTATTGGCAAGATAGGTATAGCGGAATTTGAAAGTAGTTGTAATCAGCAGATTAATGTTATTGTTCCATCATCAAATATTAATAGTTTGTATTTGGCATATAATTTGTTGATTATACGAAGTGTCATTCAGGATGCTGCAAATGCTCCAGTTGTGCCGATTCTTAATAAAACAGAATTTTCAAAATTAAAAGTGATGGTGCCTCCGTATGAAAAACAATGTGAGTTCGCCAGTCTTGCACAGCAGAGCGATAAATCAAAATTTGAATTACAAGATGCCATTGATAATCTAGACGCATTAAGTAAGAAGATTATTGCAGAAAATTTGATTGCTGCAGGAAAGGAGTAATGCTATGTCACAATTTAATGAGGATAATACAGTTGAACAGTTATTTATTGATAGCTTAAAAAAGAATGGTTGGAAGTATATTCCGGCTGATCAGTTACCACGTGATTTGTCTGATGTTATGGTTGAACCAATGGTGAAGGAAGCGTTGATAAGACTTAATCCAGAGATAGCGGAAGAACCATCGCGAGCAGATGAAGTCATTTATAAACTCCGCGCAATGCTGCAACCATTTCCATATGATAATCTTGTATCTCAAAACGAGACTTTCAAGAAAAAGTTATTTGAAGAGAATTCATATCCATTTGGTAAAGATGGCAAGCCAACACCTATTACATTTTTTGGAACAATGACAAAAGAACAGTTGGCGAAAAATGAATATGTTGTTACAAATCAATGGGTGTATCCATCTGTTGAAAATGGCAAAAGATTGGATATTGTACTTTTGATTAATGGATTTCCTGTTGCAATAGGAGAACTCAAAACTCCAGTTCGTAATGCAATAACATGGCTTGATGGAGCACAGGATATTGCGGATTATGAGAAATCTATACCTGAAATGTTTGTACCAAATGTATTTAACTTTGCATCAGAGGGTAAGTGCTACAGATATGGTTCTGTCAATATGCCTTTACCGAAGTGGGGTCCTTGGCATACTCCAGATCATAAGACAGAAGGTAGTTTAGCCGATGTCCGTATAAGTATTGCTGATATGATTACACCTGAAAAGGTTATGGACATCATGCAGTTCTTCACACTGTTTTCTACGGACAAGAAGCATAGAAAGATTAAGGTTATTTGCAGATATCAGCAATATGAAGCTGCAAATTTAATTGTTGAACGTGTAAAAGCTGGATATCCTAAGAAGGGACTTATTTGGCATTTTCAGGGTTCTGGTAAATCTTTGTTGATGGTGTTTGCTGCGCAGAAACTTCGTATGATTCCTGAACTTCAGAATCCAACAGTGGTTATTGTTGATGATCGTATCGACCTTGAAACACAGATTACGGGTGATTTCAATGCTGCAGATATTCCAAATTTACAGTCGCTTGCGACAAAGGAAGAGTTAATGAATTTCTTTGAGCAGGATATGCGAAAGATTGCAATTACTACAATATTTAGGTTTGGCGATGTAGAAAAAGCGCTTAATATGCGTGACAACATTATTCTTATGGTTGATGAGGCACACCGGACACAGGAAGGTGATCTTGGTGAAAAGATGAGACTTGCACTTCCTAATGCATTCTTTTTTGGCTTGACAGGTACACCTATTAATAGACTTGATAAGAATACATTTAAAACCTTTGGTGCAATTGAGGATAAGAGTGGATATATGAGCAAGTATTCATTCTCAGATTCCATTCGTGATAAAGCTACTTTGCCTTTGAACTTTGAACCAGTTCCAATTGATTTGCATGTTGATAAAGAATCGTTGGATCAGGCGTTTGATGAACTGACAGAAGGCTTGTCAGATGAGGATAAGGGTGAGCTCTCAAAAAATGTAACAATGAAAGCTATCATGTATGATCGCAAGCGTATTAAAAAGGTTGTTGAACATATTGTTAATCATTTTAAGACAAAGATTGAACCTAATGGTTATAAGGGACAGATAGTTGTTTATGATCGCGAATGTTGTTTGATGTACAAGGAAGAGCTGGACAAGCTTTTACCTGAAGAGGCATCAACAATTGTAATGCATACAAATAATGATAAAGAAGATCGTTATAAGAAGTATCGCAGAAATAGAGATGAAGAAGCTAAGGTTTTAGAGCAATTTCGTGATAAGGATCATCCTCTAAAATTTGTTATTGTAACAGCAAAGCTTCTTACAGGTTTTGATGCACCTATTCTTCAGGCAATGTACCTTGATAAACCTATGAAGGATCATAATCTTTTACAGGCAATTTGTCGTGTTAATAGAACTTATGATGAGGGCAAGACAAATGGGCTTATTGTAGATTATATTGGTATTTTTGACAATATTGCTAAAGCTTTGAATTTTGACGAAGCCGGAATGAAAAAAGTTATTACTAATATCGAAGAGGTTAAGAAACAGGTTCCAGCTTTGATGCGTAAGTGTTTGAGCTATTTTATGGGAGTTGACAGAACTGTTGAAGGATGGGAAGGCCTGCTGGCAGCGCAGGAATGTATTCCTACAAATAAAGATAAGGATGAATTTGCAGCAGATTATCGTGTGCTTAACAGAGCATGGAATGCTTTGTCTCCAGATCCATTCTTGGAACCTTTCAAGTATGATTATGTGTGGTTGAGTAAAGTATATGAGTCTGTAAAACCTACTGATAACAGAGGTGCTCTTGTATGGGCTGCGTTAGGTGTAAAGACATTAGAGCTTGTTCATCAGAATATTCAAATTGGAGAAGTTCATGATGATGTAGATATTCTTACTTTGGATGCAGCACTTATTGATGAGTTTATTGAGAAGCAGAAGGATATTAAGAAAACTACGATGAAGGTAGAAATAGACCTTGTTGCTAGGATACAGAAACATACAGATGATCCTAAATTTAAGCGACTTGGTGAAAAGTTGGAGGAACTACGTGATAAACACGAACAAGGTCTTATTACAAGTATTGAGTTTCTTAAACTATTGTTAGAACTAGCAAAGGAAGCTGCGCAGGCTGAAAAAGAAGTGGTGCCGGAAGAGGAAATTGATAAAGGTAAAGCAGCACTTACAGAACTGTTCAATGGGCTTAAAAACGAAAATACACCTGTCATAGTAGAAAGAATTGTAAATGACATTGATGATATTGTAAAAATTGTTCGTTTTGATGGTTGGCAAAAAACTACAACAGGAAAGAATGAAGTAAAAAAGGCATTACGTAGTGTTATTTGGATTAAATATAAAATTAAAGACAAAGAAGTCTTTGATAAAGCGTATAGCTATATTGAACAGTACTATTAAATTCTAGCAAGGTATCTAATTAATAATTGGTGGTGCAGGATGTCGGTAAAGAAAGGATAAACGATATGAACACATCATTGATGAAAGAAATTGAGCATAGAATGGATAAATTTCTAAATAAGGAACAGAAAGAAAATTTACATAGAGTATTGGAGGATTGTCTTTCTGTTTCCGATGAGGAAAGTGTTAAACAAGGAGATTTAATACAGCTATTTATTGCAGCTAAAAGAGTTGAAGGTTGTTCTGCAAAAACTGTTAAATATTATGAAACCACAGTAAGAAATGCAATAGAGAAAATAGATAAGGATATTGTACAGGTTACAACAGATGATTTAAGAATATATCTTGATAATTATCAGGAGAATAATGGAATAAGTAAAGTTACAATAGATAATATTCGTAGAATTTTATCAAGCTTTTTTTCGTGGTTGGAGGATGAAGATTACATACTAAAAAGTCCTGTAAGACGTATTCATAAGGTCAAAACTTGTAAAACAGTTAAGGAAACATATTCTGACGAAGCGTTAGAGATGATGCGTGATGAATGTGATGGAATTAGAGATTTGGCACTTATTGATTTGTTGGCTTCGACAGGTATGAGAGTTGGAGAACTTGTTAAGCTAAATAGAAGTGATATTGATTTTCAAAGTAGAGAGTGCGTTGTTCTGGGAAAAGGAAACAAACAGAGAAAAGTTTATTTTGATGCTAGGACAAAGCTTCACTTAAAGAAGTATTTGGAGTCACGAGAAGATGATAATCAAGCTTTGTTTGTTTCGTTACAGAAGCCATTTAATCGATTGTTGATAAGTGGTGTTGAGATAAGACTTCGTGAATTGGGAAATAAGCTAAATATTAATAAAGTGCATCCTCATAAATTTCGAAGGACCTTGGCAACCGTAGCTATAGATAAAGGTATGCCAATCGAGCAAGTTCAACAATTGCTGGGACACCAATCTGTAGATACAACACTGCAATATGCAATGGTTAATCAAAACAATGTTAAAGAGTCACATAGAAAATATCTAGGGTAAATTAATCGCAATTTATCGAGATGTTCGGAACTGAGAGAAATACGGCTCTATTAAAAGACTGTGCGAGTATAGAGAAAGGCAAAACTATTACTAGGGATGAAGTGGTAGAAGGTGAAGTACCTGTGGTTGCGGCAGGAATAGAGCCGAGTTGTTATCATAACACTGCTAACAGAGATGGAAATATAATAACTGTCAGCGCTTCAGGGGCTAATGCAGGGTATGTTAACTATTGGGAAATACCAATATTTGCATCGGATTGTAATACAGTATTAACGCTTAATCCAGAAAAACTAGATGAAGTATTTTTATATCAGAGATTAAAAGTCATGCAAGACGAAATATTTATGATGCAACGAGGTTCTGGACAACCGGGGATGCGGACGAAATCTTGGACTTAATATTAGATCAATCCAAGACTCCTTCGATGATTTAATGGACTCAAATAATTGAGAGATTGTTTGATACGATCTTCGTTATACCATACAAGATAATCATTTAAGAGTTGTATAAA
>JAZUIN010000149.1:0-47516 GCA_045642225.1 Lachnospiraceae bacterium
TACTGGTTCAACAGGGGGAGTAAGAACTATTACCTGATTGACACTAGGACAATTATATCATGGGCTTAACTAAGCCTATTGAACAAAGGAAACTATAAAGTTTTATATAAAATAAGGTATCTAAAAGATATTATACGAGGGAGAAATGATATGGAAAGCTATAAGCAAGAATTTATAGATTTTATGATTGAGTCAGATGTTCTCAAGTTTGGAGATTTCACACTCAAGAGTGGCAGAAAATCGCCATTTTTTATGAATGCAGGAGCGTATGTTACAGGTAGTCAGTTGATGAGACTTGGAGAATATTATGCAGAAGCTATTCATGATAAGTATGGCGACGATTTTGATGTTTTGTTTGGCCCAGCTTATAAAGGGATTCCGCTTGCTGTTGTAACAGCAATAGCATTTTCAAAATTGTATGGCAAAGAGATAAGATATTGCTCCGACCGTAAGGAAGCAAAGGATCATGGTGCTGATAAAGGTGGATTACTTGGTACAAAATTGCAAGATGGCGACAAGGTTGTGATGATTGAAGATGTTACCACTTCTGGCAAATCTATGGAAGAGACTGTACCTAAAGTTAAGGGTGCAGCAGATGTTGAAATTATAGGCCTTATGGTTTCACTTAATAGAATGGAAGTTGGCCTTGGTGGAGAGAAAAGTGCATTAGAAGAAATCAAAGAAAAGTATGGTTTTGATGCAAATGCTATCGTAACAATGGAAGAAGTTGTTGAGCATTTATATAATAAGGAATGCAATGGTAAGGTTGTTATTGATGATGAACTTAAGGCATCAATCGATGCTTATTATGACAAATATGGTGTTAACTAATTAACAAGAAGGAATGAATATGTTGATGGATGCAAGAACTAGACGCCGTAGAATGGCTAGTGAGGCTAACAAGAATGCGTCTAATACAAGTTTGACTGTTGCAGGTATTTCAGCAGTTTCAATAATTTTCTTTGCGATTACAGTTGTGTATGCGATTCAGTCGCAAGGTACTGTGCCAAATATTTTTGGTGCTGTTGGGATGATTCTATTTATTGCAGCGATAATATGTCTTGTTTTGGGGCAGAGTCGTTACAAAATGAAGAATTATAATGCATGGTCTAGGATTTTAGGGCTAGTGGTTCCTATTATTGCTGTTGTGCTTTGGGGGCTATTGTATTTGATTGGATTAGTATTTGCAATATAAGAGGTTAATATGAATATTTCACCGTTGGTAGAGGACAAGGAACTACTCCTAGAGAGATACAACCTTGCGAGAAATAGAATACAAGAAATAACTAAGGAGCATATTGATAACAAATATGCTTCTTATTTTGCTTATCAAGGAAATCATATTTTGAAATGTATGGATTTGTTAGAAAGTCCGCTAGAACTCAAAGATATTGAAGATGTAAATGTAGATGAATTGCAAGAAGAAAACAGTGATTTGTTTAGTGACTTTTGGCTTGATAATTATAATGAATCATATCTTAATCCGGAATATGCAGTGAAAATTTTTGGTGAGAAGCTAGGTGGGAGACTGGCATTTCTTGCAACGGAATTTACGGCATTAATTCCTTGGAGTATTGATAAGAGAATTGACTTAATTACGATATACGCGGAGTTGTTTTTGGAAATATACGGAGGCTTTTCTGAAGAACATGCGCTTCAAGAGGCGCCTAGTCTAGAAGATGAAGCGTTTCAAAACATTTATAAGGAAATTAATGATAGTATCTATTGGTTCTACCATGATTATGCAGAGATTTTCACATATGACAGTGTGATTAATCTTGTAACGGTTAGAGAGAATATAATAGCTGATATTATTGAAAATGCTAATCTTAACAAGACAAATTATTTATACGCTTATGGTATGCCTATTTCTGAAAATGAAGTTGAACTTTCAAAGTATATAGCTACGCTTTCTGAAGAAAAAGTTGAAAAAATTGCAGCAACTTATGTAAATGGATTTGTCAAAGGCTTTGAAATGACTCGTAAGGATTTATCAATTAAATCGACAGTTAAAGTAGAATATCCTATTGGATTTGAGCGAGTTGTTAGACGAGCAAAAGAATTATTCAAAGAAGAAGGTTTGAGTGCGATATTTACTAGAGATGGAGTGTTTTCTTTTGATGGTATGAGACGTCAGAGAAATGCTTATACAAGCTCTATGAATCCTCAGTTTTATTATGACCATAAAAATGATAAGGGTTATTATTTTGACAAGCGTTTTTATAATAGAAGGTTAGAGTGCTTAGAAGAAGCATTTAAAATGTATAAGAAAGAGGCAAAGGATTTTGCCGGGCCTGCAGTAATAGAAACTTTTGGAGAAGCGGAATTTAATCCTATAAATAAGCCTGAGAACTATAAGTATACAGATAAGCAAAATAAATGGAATGTTGAGTATTTATCTAAAGCGGGAGAAATCAATAACACATTTATACCTAGTGAAGAATATTCATTTACAATAATAGCATTTCCGTTGCCAGAAATAGGAGATGAAGAAACTTTCACTAAGATTTTTGATGAAACCTTAGAATTAAATACCCTAGATTATGATAAATATCAAAGAATACAGCAGCTTATAATAGATGCATTAGATGAAGGTGAAAAGGTTAGAATCGTCGGAAAGAAAAAAGTTGACGAAGGTGGAAAAGAGTTATATGACAATTTGACTGAATTAGTTGTAAGTCTTCATACATTAGAGGATAAAGATAAACAGACTAATTTTGAAAACTGCGTAGCAGATGTAAACATTCCAGTTGGTGAAGTTTTTACGTCGCCTGTTCTTAAGGGAACAACAGGTAGATTGAATGTAAGTAGAGTGTTTTTGAACGGCTTAGTTTATAATGATTTAGTGATAGATATTCAAGATGGAATGATTGTTGATTATTCATGCTCTAATTTTGACAGTGAAGATGAATGTAAGAGATATTTCTTTGAAAATGTGTTAATGAGACATGAAACACTTCCAATGGGTGAGTTTGCCATAGGAACTAATACATTAGCTTATACTATGGCAAGAAAATATAATATAGAAGATAAGTTGCCTATTTTGATTGCTGAAAAAACAGGTCCACATTTCGCATTTGGAGATACTTGTTATAGCCATGCGGAAGATGTTGCTATGTATAACCCTGATGGCAAAGAGGTTATAGCTAGGGAAAATGAGTGTTCTATGAAGAGGAATACAGAGCCTGAGAAAGCATATTTTAATTGTCATACAGATGTTACAATTCCTTATGATGAAATCGGAGTTATCGAAGTAGTTAAAGCGGATAACACAACAATTCCAATCATTGAAAATGGACGTTTTGTATTAGCAGGTGTAGAAGAACTTAATGAACCTCTAGATAGATTAGCAAAATATTAATGAAATACAGTTTGAAATATACTAATTGTTAGGAATTTGTGATATACTAAATAGCGGTTTACATTTTATATAAACAAGGAGAAATATTATGCCAAGAGTAAGTATTGTTATGGGCAGTGATTCTGATATGCCAGTTATGGCTAAGGCTGCTGAGATTTTAGATAAGTTTGGTATTGATTATGAGATGAGAATTATTTCAGCTCATAGAGAGCCGGATATATTTTTTGAATATGCTAAGAGCGCGAAAGATAGAGGCGTTAAGGTTATAATCGCGGGTGCTGGTAAGGCTGCACATTTGCCAGGAATGTGCGCAGCATTATTTAATGGACCAGTTATCGGTATTCCAATGAAGACCTCGGATTTGGGAGGCGTTGATTCTTTGTATTCAATCGTACAGATGCCTAGCGGAATACCAGTGGCAACAGTTGCAATAAATGGTGGAATGAATGCAGGTATTCTTGCTGCTAAGATACTTGCAACATCAGATGACAAGTTGCAAAGTACTTTAGATAAATACTCAGAAGAGATGAAAGAATCTGTTGAGGCAAAGGACGAGAAGCTTCAGGTAAATGGATATGAAGCATTCCTAAAGTAAGTTGGTATAAATGTTAGATGGTATTTCACATTTTGTGACATGACATATATTGAGAAAATGTATAAATAATTTATAAGGAGACGCATATGGATTACAAATCATCAGGTGTTGATATTGAAGCTGGTTACAAGTCAGTACAATTAATGAAGGATGCAGTTAAAGGAACTATGAGACCAGAAGTTCTTGGTGGACTTGGAGGTTTTTCGGGTGCATTTTCTATGAAGACAATAAAGGATATGGAAGATCCAGTTCTTTTGAGTGGAACAGATGGCTGTGGAACAAAGGTTAAATTAGCGTTTTTAATGGATAAGCATGATACTATAGGAATTGACGCAGTTGCTATGTGCGTTAATGACGTTGCTTGCGCAGGCGGAGAGCCTTTGTTTTTCCTAGATTATATTGCTTGTGGAAAGAATTACCCAGAGAAAATAGCTACAATCGTAGGTGGTGTTGCGGAAGGCTGTAAACAATCTGGTTGTGCTTTGATTGGTGGAGAGACAGCAGAGCATCCAGGCCTTATGCCAGAAGATGATTATGATTTGGCAGGATTTTCTGTTGGTGTTTGTGACCGCAAAGATATTATCACGGGTGAAGAAATTAAAGATGGAGATGTTTTGATTGGTATTGCATCTTCAGGTGTTCATTCAAATGGTTTCTCATTAGTTAGAAATGTATTTGAGATGACAAAAGAAAGCTTAGATACATATTACGATGAATTGGGTGAGACTTTAGGTGAGGCTTTGATTCGTCCAACAGTAATATATGTTAAGGCGCTTAAGTCTATCAAAGATGCTGGCGTTAGAATTCATGGATGTAGTCATATTACTGGTGGTGGTTTCTATGAAAATATTCCAAGAATGCTTCCAGATAATGCGTTGGCAGTAATTAAGAAGGATTCTTATGAAATCCCTCCAATTTTCAAATTGATGCAACGTACAGGTGATATTGCAGAAGAAATGATGTATAACACATTTAACATGGGTCTAGGTATGGTAATATCTGTTGATGCGGCTGATAAGGATAAGGTGATAAATGCTATAGAAGCAGCAGGCGAGAAGGCTTATGAAGTAGGTTATATTAAAGCAGGCGACAAGGGAGTCGTTCTTGAGTAAAATAACAAAGTTTAAAGAGGTGCTTTGGCGCCTCTTATTTTGAATAAACTTAAAGGAGATATTATGAATATAGTAGTACTTGTATCGGGCGGTGGTACAAATCTTCAAGCAATTATAGATAAGATTAATGATGGAACTATAAGAAATACTAAGATTATTTCTGTTATTAGTAATAATGCATCAGCATATGCGCTTGAAAGAGCGGCAAATGCTGGTATTAAGGGACAATGTATTAGTCCTAAGGATTTTGATTCTAGAGAGGATTTTAATAAGGCATTAGTTAAAGAGATGAAAGCATTAAATCCTGATTTGATTGTTTTGGCGGGATATCTTGTTAATATACCGGCAGAAATGGTTAAAGAATTTCCTAATAGAATTATTAACATTCATCCATCACTTATACCATCTTTTTGTGGTAAAGGATATTATGGACTTAAGGTTCATGAAGGTGTTTTGTCTAGGGGCTGCAAGGTTACGGGCGCGACAGTTCATTATGTAGATGAAGGGACTGATACAGGTCCTATCATTTTACAGAAAGCTGTTGAGGTTAAAGATGGCGATACACCAGAAATTCTTCAGAGAAGAGTAATGGAAGAGGCGGAGTGGAATATTTTGCCACAAGCGATAGATATGATTGCTAATGGTTAATAGATTTGAATATTCATGAATATAAATAAAAAGGAGACTGTATAATGAAAGTTTTAGTAGTAGGTTCAGGCGGAAGAGAACATGCAATATGTGCATCAGTTGCAAAGTCAAGTCGAGTAAGTAAGATTTATTGTGCACCAGGAAATGCGGGTATTTCTGAATATGCAGAGCTTGTACCAATTAAAGCAATGGAATTTGAGGCTTTAGCTGATTTTGCCGAGAAAGAGAAGATTGATTTTACAATTATTGGTATGGATGATCCTTTGGTTGGTGGAGTTGTTGACGTATTTGAAGAGCGCGGCTTGAAATGCTTTGGACCACGCAAGAATGCAGCTATTTTGGAAGGCTCGAAAGCATTCTCTAAGGATTTGATGAAGAAATATAATATTCCTACTGCTGGATATGAGAACTTTGATGAGCCTAAGAAGGCACTAGAATATCTTGAAACGGCAAAGATGCCAATTGTACTTAAAGCAGATGGATTGGCTTTAGGTAAAGGAGTATTGATTTGCAATACTAAGGAAGAAGCTATTGAAGGCGTTAAGACAATTATGGAAGATAAGAAGTTCGGTAGCGCTGGAAATACAATGGTTATTGAAGAATTTATGACAGGACGTGAAGTGTCAGTTCTTACATTTGTTGATGGAAATAGTATTCAAATTATGTCATCGGCACAAGATCACAAGCGTGCAGGAGATGGTGATACAGGCTTGAATACTGGCGGAATGGGTACATTTAGCCCATCACCATTCTACACAGATGAAGTAGATGAATTCTGTAAGAAATATATATATCAGGCAACAGTTGATGCTATGAAGGCTGAGGGCAGAGAGTTTAAGGGAATAATATTCTTTGGACTTATGCTTACTGAAGAAGGACCAAAGGTTCTTGAATATAATGCACGATTTGGTGATCCAGAAGCTCAAGTAGTTCTTCCTAGAATGAAAAATGACATTATTGATGTTATGGAAGCTTGCGTCGATGGAACATTAGATAAGTTGACTCTTGAATTTGAGGACAATGCAGCAGTTTGCGTTGTGCTTGCTTCAGAGGGCTATCCTGTATCTTATGAAAAAGGATACAAGATTTCAGGCTTAGATAAGTTTGATAATAAAGATTATTTCTGCTTCCATGCAGGAACTGCGTTTGATGAGGATGGAAATTACATTACTAACGGTGGTCGTGTCTTAGGTGTAACAGCCAAAGGAAGTGATTTGTTAGATGCACGTAAGAAGGCGTATGCAGCTACTGAATGGGTAGAGTTTGCCAATAAATATAAGAGAAATGATATTGGTAAAGCGTTAGATGAAGTTTAAAAGTTATTTGAATTGATTTTGAGTAACATCATATTCGTAATTAATTAAGGCGAGCTTAGCAATAAGTTCGTCTTTTTTTATGTTGTTATCAGAACATAATTTGTCTAGTGTATCATAATGATCTCTTAAAGCTGTATTTATAACACTTAGTAGCATAACAGGGTCTTTAGGAATATTGTTTATCATAGAAAAATCTCCTTAAATTTATTTGTAGAGCAATGCTTGTTGCAAATTTGTTAAAGGGTATTCTATCACTTGCGGTTTAAATGTGCAAGTAAACGCTATTTAGTTGTTGAATAAGTACTATAGTGTTTGATAAAATTAAAATGTATTGTATTTTCTACGTCGGTTTTGGGGGTAATATGAAGAAAAGAATTCTAATATCTATATTAATAATTTCTCTGGCTGGTTTATTTATAATAGGCGGCTTGTATGTGTATATTAATTTTTTTGAAAATAAGAAGTCAGATTCTAACACAAATGAACCCACACAAAAACAAGATTCGAGTGTAGAACAAGAGAGTGTAAAACAAGAACCTGTTCAGACGTCTTTGGTCTTTACGGGGGATGTTTTATTGTCAGATTATGTTTTGAGTAATTATAATTCTAAAGGTATTGATGGTGTAGTTGCACCTATGCTTAGAGAGAAGATGACTAAAGCAGATTTTACAGTTGTTAATCAAGAATTTCCATTTTCTACAAGGGGCGTAAAAGCGCCAGATAAGCAATATACATTTAGAGTAGATCCGAAATACGTAGGTATCATTAAGGAACTTGGAATAGATGCTTGTGGCTTGGCGAATAACCACGTCCTTGATTTTGGCAAAGATGCTTTGAGTGACACATTTTCTACTCTACAAAATGCAGGGTTAGCGTATACGGGGGCTGGAAATAATTATGGTGAAGCAAGTAAGCTAATAACTTTTGAAAAAGGTGGAACTAAGGTAGGTGTATTAGCTGCAAGTCACGTTATTCCAGTTGTAGAATGGAATGTAAAGAATAGTCGGCCTGGCGTGTTTACAGCATATGATAATGTTGATATCTGCAACGAAATTAAGAAAGCTAAAGAGACTTGTGATATTGTATTCGTTATGATTCATTGGGGAACGGAGCATACGGACGTTTTGACTGATTATCAAAAGCCTATGGCTCATGCGATGATTGATGCGGGTGCAGATTGTATAATTGGCTCGCATCCTCATGTTGTTCAAGGAATTGAGAAATACAATGACAAGATGATTTTCTATAGTTTAGGCAATTACATTTTTAATCAAAATATAGAGAGGACTTTTGCTCTTAATGCTACTTATGAGACATATCCTGGATCTAATGAGAAAAATGTTTCGCCAACTTTTATGCTTTATCCAGCTAAGGCAAGTGGTGCGACAACTAGAGATATGACAGAGCAAGAGGCGGCTAGCTTATATAATTATTTGAATAGCATTTCTACGAATGTAAATATTGATGCTGGGGGTGTTGTGCGATGAGTCAGAATGAAATTTTACATACTGTATTAGTATCTCTACAAGTCTTTACTTTGGCAATGAATATGGGCGCCTTGATATTTATGATTATACGTAAGCAGCAGACTCAACAGAGATTGTTAATGTTTATGGCGTTTTCAACACTTATGTATAATTTTGCTAATCTGGGTGAATTGATGCCTTTTGCAAATTTTGAATTAATATATTATATGAAATGTATTGAAACAGCGGCAGTTGCAACTTTTCAGTTGGCGTTTATTATATTTTGCTTTATGTATGCGGGATTAAGCCTAAGTGTTTGGGTGGTAAGAGGTGTTGCTTTTATTTATTCAATAATAACAGTTTCACAGTTTTTTGATACTGGAAAGGGTTATTATTATAAGAGAATGGAGCTTGTAGATACTCCGTATTTCACACATGTTAATTTTCAGCTAGGATTTTTTGGATGGTGTTTTTGGATATTCATGATTTTTATTCCATTTGCGTTAGAAGCAGGACTTATAATTCGTGGAGTTTATAAGGCTGATTCTAGGAAGAATAAACGTGAAGGAATAGTATTTTTAGCACAATTACTTCTTATTCTCGCTACATTCTTTTTGTGTTTGCCTATTATTTATAAATATGGCTTCAATCCTATGATGACTGTGGCAGGAATTGCACTTTGTACAAAAATATTTCTGGGCTGGAGAAATAAGGGGTTGGATATTATTTCGATCGCGGCCAAGGCTACAATTGATTCTTTGAGCCATGCAGTTATAGTAATAGATCAAGAGGGAAAAATTCTATATTGTAATGATCAAACTACCGAAATAGTTGAAGTTAGTAATAATTATGTTGGTCATAATATTAAGGAGTTTATCCAATTCGCAATAGATAAAGGTTATGCTGTTGGACCTCACGAGTTCTTGAAGGACGGAATGATGTATCATTCACAATGGAATCCGATTATGGATGAATCTGGAAGCAATGTAGGTCAGTCTATAGAATTTATAAATGTTACGGCTGAGCGTATGGCGGTTGAGGAGATGAAGCGAGAGAAAATTAAAGCCGACGAAGAAAATGCAGCAAAGTCCATTTTCCTTGCAAATATGTCTCATGAAATTAGAACGCCTATGAATGCGATTATAGGTATGAGTGAACTTATTATTGAAGAATCGCGAGGTCGTAAAGTGTATGATATGGCGGTTCAAATTAAGAAGGCTTCTAAAAACCTATTGTCTATTATAAATAACATTTTGGATTATTCTAAGATGCAATCTCAAAAGCTTGAGATGGTAGAAGATAATTATTCGCTAAGGGAGCTTATTGAAGATACATATAATTTGATTAAAATTCCAGCGAATGAAAAAGGTTTGAAGTTGAATTTAAATCTAGATGAAAATTTACCGGATGAATTGTATGGTGATAGCGGTAAAATTAGTCAGATTATCATTAATTTAGTTAATAATGCGATTAAATTTACTAAGAAAGGTCAAGTTGATTTAACTGTTAATGGAACTAAAAAGGGTGAAAAGGTAGAATTATATATTTCCGTTGCGGATACAGGAATGGGAATTAAGGAAGAAGACCAGAAAGTAATATTTGAAAGCTTTGCGCAGGTAGATAAGATTAATAACAAGAGCGTTGAAGGAACAGGTCTTGGTCTTGCAATCACTAAGGGACTTGTTGGAATGCTTGGTGGCAAAATTAGTCTTGCTTCTGTATATGGTGAAGGAACTACATTTACATTTACCGCGATTCAGCAAATTGTAGGAGATATGACTGTAAGAGAAAGCAGAGCAAATAGTGATGATGGTAAGAAAGTTAGAACTCAGTTTATTTCGCCGAAGACTCGTATACTTGTATGTGATGACAATAAGATAAATATTATTGTTATAAAGGGGATGTTGGAGAATTATGATGTGAAATTAGATGCTTGTAATTCGGGGCGAGAGGCAATAGCATTGGTAGAACATAATGACTATGATATTATTATGATGGATCATATGATGCCTGAAATGGACGGTATCGAGACGACTAAGAAAATTCGAGTTAGATGCATTAATAAGAGCAAAAAGCCTTATATTATAGCTTTAACAGCGAATTCTTTTGTTGGTGCAAAAGAAATGTATGTTAGTAATGGTTTTGATAATTTCATGTCAAAGCCAATTGATAAGTTGTTGCTTTATGATATGCTTTCAGAGATTATTCCTGATAACAAGAAGGTTTTCTCTAGTGACGAGGTCAAACAAGCGGCGTATACAGAAGATGAATTGGCAGAGCTATTTATGTCAGGGGTAGACGTGAGATATGCTTTGGATAGCAAGGGTGGCAAGATAGACGCTTATATTAAGCTTATTGATTTGTTTAGACTTGAATCAGCAACTAAGCAGCGAGAGATTAAAAAGGCTTATGAAACTAAGGATATCTTGAATTATGAGATTTTGGTTCACGGTCTTAAGAGCACGAGTCTTGCAATAGGTGCTAAAAATCTATCGGAAATGGCTAAAAATCATGAAAATGCTGCAAATGAAAAAGATATTTCATTTATTGATGAAAATTATGCCCCACTTTTGGCAGAATATGATAGAATAGTACATGAAATTGAAAAATTACTAATTAAGAAAAAAGTAATTGTTGAAGAAAACGAAGAGAAGTTAGATGCGTTAGATGCAGCTTCTTTGAAGGGATATCTCGAAGAGATTCTTGAATTGTCTGAAGCTTTCAAAGCGAAAGAAGCAGCGTCTAAACTAGATGAACTTCTAAAATATAAATTGGAGCCAAAGGTAAGTGAAACATTAGAAGAAGTCAAATTACAGTTTAAAATGTATAATGACGACGGTGCGGAAGATTTGCTAAATGATCTTTTGGCTAGCTTAGATACTGAGCAGGAGGGTTAATGAAATGATGGATAGGCTTCGTATTATGGTGGTAGACGATAATACTGTTAATTTAGCGACATTAGAGCAGGAGTTGAGTGGAAAATACGATATTATTCCAATGCTCACAGGTAGACGAGCAATAAAATATTTGTATCGAGAAACTTGTGATTTGATTTTGCTAGATGTTAATATGCCAATTATGGACGGTGTAGAGACGTTAAGAGAGATAAGAACTCAAGAAAATGGTGTAGATGTTCCAGTTATCTTTCTTACAGCTAAAAGAGATGCACAAACGGTACTAGAAGGATCTAAGCTAGGAATAGTAGATTATATTACTAAACCATTTGATGCAGATAATTTAAGAGAGAGAATTGATATTGTATTTAAGAGACTTGGAGTTGTTCCTCTAGAGAATCGTGAACTACTAGAAAGAATTAATACAATATATAAATTGTTGCTAGATCTTAAATCAGATGAAGCTAGCAAAGAAGTAGAAGAAATCTTACAGTATAAGATGAACAATGATATAGTAGGTCGTCTTTCAAATGTTAAGGATAAGTTAGAGGCTGGTAACACTGACGGCGCAATTGAGATGATAGAGAGAATTTTAGATTTATTAGACAAGATTCTCGACGAAGTAGATCGTGCAGATTTGATACCTATATCCAAAGATGAAATGAAAATTAAGCTTGAGGCGATTGTATCAGATATTGACGGATTTAAATCAGATGATGCTATTACTAAATTGAAATCCTTGAAGGCTTATGATTTGAATGATAGAGCCAGAAAGGTTGTAAAAACAACTATTAATTATCTTAAAGCATATGATGATGTTGAAGCAAAGAAGTTGGTGGTTGCATTGATTAAAGATACAAATAATATGTAATGTTATTTTAATATTGTTAAACAAAGAGAGGTTATGAAAATGGCAGATTTAAGTAAAATGATTGACGCACTTAAGGCAAATCCTAAAAGAATTGTTTTTACTGAAGGAGCAGATGAAAGAATTCTTCAAGCAGCAGAGAGATTATCAGAAGATACTTTCTTACAACCTGTTTTAGTTGGTGATACGACAGAAATCGTTAGTGCAGCTAAAGCTGGAGGTTATAGAATCGATAGAGCAGAAATTATTGATCCTAAGAATTATGACAGATTTGATGAGATGGTAGATGAGTTTGTTGAACTTCGTAAGAAGAAAGGTGTTACTAAGGAGCAAGCTGAACAATTCTTATCTCAACCAAATTATTTTGGAACAATGCTTGTTAAAATTGGTGTAGCTGATGCTTTGTTAGGTGGTGCTACATATTCAACAGCAGATACTGTTCGTCCAGCACTTCAGTTGATCAAGACTAAGCCAGGAAATTCTATTGTTTCTTCTTGCTTTATTATGGTTAGAAATAAGAATGGTGTTGAAGAATCAATGGCTATGGGTGATTGCGCTATTAATTTACATCCAAATGAAGATGAATTAGTAGAGATTATGTATGAGACAGCAAATTGTGCTAAGATTTTCGGTATTGATCCTAAGGTTGCGTTCTTAAGCTATTCAACATTAGGTTCTGGTAAGGGCGACGATGTTACATTAGTTGCAAATGCAGCAGCTAAGGCTAAAGAGAAGTATCCAGATATGGCTATCGAAGGTGAACTTCAATTTGATGCAGCTGTTTCACCAGAGGTTGCTAAGACTAAGGCTAAGGGCTCTAAGGTGGCAGGTCAAGCAAATGTATTCGTATTCCCTGATATCAATGCAGGAAATATTGGTTACAAGATTGCTCAAAGATGTGGCGATTACGAAGCTTTTGGACCTATTCTTTTAGGACTAAATGCTCCAATTAACGATTTGAGCCGTGGTTGTGTTGCTGAAGAAGTATATGCGATGGCTATTATTACAGCAGCTTTAGCATAGAAATTATATTTACGTTATATATTGATTCGTACCGGTGCTTTATTCTATAAAGTGCCGGTTTTTTATATATAAATTTAACAAAAGTCTTGCATATTATGTGTGCTTTTAGTAATATATATACTATATGTTGTTAGTTTTAGGAGGGTATATATATGAAATGTCCTTTTTGTAGTAGTGAGAACACAAGGGTAATTGATTCGAGACCAGCAGATGATAATAATTCCATTCGTCGCCGTAGATTATGTGATGAATGTAATAAGAGATTTACAACATATGAGAAGGTTGAGACAATTCCACTTATTGTTATTAAGAAAGATAATAATCGTGAACAGTACGATAGAGCAAAGATTGAGTCTGGTGTGTTAAGAGCATGTCACAAGAGACCTGTTCCAGCAGATGATATTTCTAGATTGATAGACGAAGTTGAGACAGAGATTTTTGCAAGAGAAGAGAAAGAAATATCTAGTGATGTTATAGGGGAAATCCTTATGGATAAAATTAAGGATTTAGATGCAGTTGCATATGTTCGTTTTGCTTCTGTTTATCGTGAGTTTAAGGATGTTAATACATTTATGAACGAATTGAAGAAGGTACTCGACAAGTAATTTTTTTCGACTGGGGGGGTTAAGAAAATTACATTTCCACCGATATAAAATGTGTAGGAAATAAGTTAGGAGTTATGATAATGAATATATCAGGTATTCGTCCAGTCGATGGATTCTATGATTATAATCGAATAATGAGTATTGCTCCTGTAGCAGAGCCCCCAAAGAGTGAAGCTGAAGTTGAAGTTAAGCCTGTTAAGAGCGGACCATCTCAAGAAGAGATTGATGCCGCTAGAGCGAAGCAGACTTTTGGTCAATATGATTATGCAGCACAATACGATCCAACAGCTTCTTATGGACTTAAGGGTGAGAGAAGTGAGCTTAAGAGCTTAGACGTTGAGAAAGCCATTTCGGACATGGAGAAAGACCAAGCAATTCACCAATATCAATATTTTGTTGGTGATAAGCAACAAGCTGGAACTACAGTGTCAAGATTTGAGAACTTTTCATTATAATATATAGCACTTGCGTATGCAGGTGCTTTTTTTATGTATTAAATTTGCTTATACAACATTTTTCATATATAATCTTACGTGGATTTGAATTATACAAGAAAGAAGAAAGGAAAGTATAATTATTATATTGATTATACAAGGTAAATTATGAAAATTGCTATTGGAAATGACCACGCTGCTACAGAGATGAAATTTGTAATTAAGGAATATGTCGAGAGCTTGGGACATGAGGTTATAAATTTTGGAACAGATGATAATGAATCTTGTCATTATCCTGAATATGGAAAGGCTGTCGGTGAAGCAGTTGTCAAAGGTGAAGCTGATTGTGGAATATTGATTTGTGGTACAGGAGTTGGTATTTCTATTGCAGCGAACAAGGTAAAGGGTGTTAGAGCAGCAGTTTGCTCAGATGTTACAACAGCACATCTTGTTAAAGAACACAATAACGCTAATATTATCGCATTTGGTGCTAGAATAGTAGGTGTTGAACTCGCTAAAGACATCGTGAAAAGTTATTTAGATGCTGAATTTGAAGGCGGAAGACATCAGACAAGAATAGACATGATTCACGATATTGAAGCATAGATTGTACAGATGGTTAGTAGTGTAAATTCTTAAAAAACTTGCAATGACACTAGATATAGTATAAAATATATATGATTTATTAAGGATAGAACACATAATGTTGATTATGTAAGAATATTTGCAAAGCAAATTTATTAAGGAGGATTGTAAAATGATTACAGCTGGCGATTTCAGAAATGGTGTAACAATCGAATATGATGGAAAGGTATGCCAAATCGTAGAATTTCAGCATGTTAAGCCTGGAAAGGGTGCAGCATTTGTTAGAACTAAGCTTAAGGACATTGTAAATGGTGGTGTTGTTGAGACTTCATTTAGACCAACAGAGAAGTTCCCACAAGCACACATTGATCGTAAGGATATGCAATATCTATATGCTGATGGTGATTTATATAACTTCATGGACGCTGAGACATATGACCAAATTGCTCTTTCAAAAGAAGACATTGGTGATGCTCTTAAGTTCGTTAAAGAGAACGAGACATGTAAGGTATGTTCTCACAAGGGTAAGGTATTCTCAGTTGAGCCACCTATTACAGTTGAGTTAGAAATCACAGAGACAGAGCCTGGATTCAAGGGTGATACTGCTACAGGAGCAACTAAGCCTGCTACAGTTGAGACTGGTGCTAATGTTTTAGTTCCACTATTCGTTGAGCAAGGTGATGTTATTAAAATTGATACAAGAACTGGCGAATATTTATCAAGAGTGTAATATATGAGTAGTATTAGAAAGAAGCCTTTATCAGAATTGTTGCAAGATAGAAGTATATTTGCGATTTTTGATGAAGAGTTTCAGAAAGAAAATTGGCTTGATGTAACAGTGCTTGTTCATAGTGAATGTAGTATTGACGAGATGTTAGAAGATGGTTCGGTTCCTAAATCAGTGCTTCTAAGAATTGCTGATAGACTGGATAAGATTAAAGAATGATAATTTCAAGGGATACCATTTAGGTATCCTTTAGTTGTTTAGGAAGATATTATATGAAGGTTTCAATTATTGATGGTTCAGGAACTGTATATAGTGAAAATGTTGATAGGGTTCAGACTCAGAGTGCTGATTTTGCAACTATGCTAGAGACGCATGCAACTAATTTGGCAAATGATTTTCAAAGTAAAGCGGCTAATATATCAACTAACGGAACGATGTCTCTTAATGATATTATAAATGCAGCGGCAGCGGAATATGATATTGATGTTAATTATTTGCGTGCGGTTGCAAAGCTAGAGTCGAATTTTAATCCTAATTCGGTAAGCTCCTCTGGTGCAATAGGTGTTATGCAGCTTATGCCTTCTACAGCAGAAGGTCTCGGTGTGCAAGATCCATATAATGC
The DNA here is from genome assembly GCA_045642225.1 of Lachnospiraceae bacterium. Classification (GTDB taxonomy): domain Bacteria; phylum Bacillota; class Clostridia; order Lachnospirales; family Lachnospiraceae; genus RUG191. Next base: position 16,257 of record JAZUIN010000149.1, read on the forward strand.
ATATGATAATATTATGGGTGGAGCTAAGTATCTTAAAAAGATGCTTGATACATTTGGTGGAGACAAAGAATTAGCTTATGCTGCTTATAATGCTGGACCTAATGCGGTTAAGAGAGCAGGCGGAATTCCACAGAATAATGAAACACCTAAAGCAGTAGCTAAGGTGATGCAATACTACAACGAAGGCGTTACTGTTCCAGATGTGTCTTATGAAGTGGGTGAAAATGTAAGTGTAAAGAATGCATCTGCTAGAAATGCCCAATTAGCAGCCGATTTGGCAGCTAAATTAAAGGAATTTCCAAATCATATTTCTTATGATTTCTTCGTAGAGGAATTGCAAAAGGAGACCAAGAATTCGTCACAATCTGCATATGAGCTTCTTAATGCATCGAATAGAGCGATTCGTAATATGATTGATAGTGGTACTATAACATAATAGTAGTATATATAATAATGCTATATGAAAAGTGTTTCGGTAGTGTTATTATATATTATATGCTGGCGTGGCACAGTCGGTAGCGCACCTCATTGGTAGTGAGGAGGTCACGGGTTCGATTCCCGTCGCTAGCTTAATATTTTTGTAAGTGAAAGCCTGAATTCATGCGGATTCTAAGGCTTTTTTACATTTTACTCTTAAAAATACCTCCTAATTCAACAAAAACCGCATCTAAGAGGTAAATTTTCCCAAAAACAAAAACAAAATACCTCCTAATTCAACAAAAACCGCATCTAAGAGGTAAATTTCCCTAAGAATAAAAACAAAATACCCCCTAATTCAACAAAATCCGCATCTAAGAGGTTAAAGTCCAAAAAATTAAAACAAATTATCCCCTAATATAGCCAAAATACCTATAAAAGATGTAAAATATAAAGTATAATATTAAAATGTACATTAATTATACGAAGGTAGGTAATTATGGTAATTTATGCAATCGATGATGAGAAGAATGCACTTGAGTATATAACTAGAAAGATAAAGAGTGCAGAACCTGATGCAGAGGTTTACGGATTCAACAAGGCTGAAGAAGCCATTGCGTCAGCAAAAGAGATTAAATTTGATGTCGCATTTATGGATATTCAAATGCCAGAAATGGATGGAATAACTTTAGCGAAGAAATTTAAAAAGATTAATCCTAAGTCAAATATGATTTTCGTAACAGGATATTCAGAATACACGATGGATGCGTTTGCAGTAGATGCGAGTGGATATATTATGAAGCCTGCGACTAAGGATCAAGTTAGACATGCGCTTGATAATTTGCGATATCCTTTGGAGGTTCCGGGTGGACCGGAAGTTTGTGCACAGTGCTTTGGAGACTTTGAGATTTACGCAAATAAGAAGCCTATACATTTCAAATATAATAAATCCAAAGAGGTAATAGCGTATCTTATAGATAGAAAGGGCGCTCTTTGCTCAAATTCAGAGGTTATTATTAATTTGTGGGAAGATGATGACGATCACTCAGCATATTACCGTTCACTTATGAAGGATATTCAAGATACATTTAAGACGTTAGATATAGAGGATGTATTTAATAGAGAGCGTGCTGGAGCATCGATAATTACTGATAAAATTCGCTGCGACTATTATGATTATCTCGATGGTAAACCAAGTGGTATAAATGCATATAAAGGTGAATATATGTTGCAATATAGTTGGGCAGAGAATACAGGAGCTATGTTATATGATGAACTCTAAGCTTATAAGAAATATATATGTGGTTGCTATGACTCTTGTTGCGATTATGATTCTTGTTGGAATGGTCATAACCAGTGGCAGAAGTGGCGTGCAAATAAGAACTGAGTATGTAAGAGATGTGGCTGTTGATACATTAGGAATGCTTGTGTGTGGAGTTTTTCTTATAGGTCTTTATGCGGGTGACAAAGATGATAAGCAAAACCGATGCATGTTCAGAATGATAGTGATTTTGTCAGCACTATTTTTTATGGATTTGGCTTCTTCATGTGTAGAGGGACATGGTGAATATGTTTCGTTGATTATGGCGATTAATACGCTAGGTTTTATTTTAGAGGATTTATTAGGATATGCGTATTGGTGCTATATTAGAGAAGAATTGAAGCTTGGTGGTAGGTTTTTAAAGATTGCAAATTTTGCAGCTTTTTTGGCAGTAGTTGTAAATGTTACAATAGAACTTTTGAATATAAAGTTTAAACTGCTTTTTGACATAACGCCAGAAGGTGAATATGTATATATGCCATTTCAGTTCGCTACTAACATAGCAATTATTTGTGTATATGTGTTGACGGTGCTTTCGATAGCTAGAGCTAGACAAGAAGGAATTAAGGAAAAGCTTATTCTTTTATCATTTGTGGTATTTCCACTATTAGCATATATTTATTCAAGTATAAGTTTGGAGTATACGTGGAATTTAGTAGCATATCTTCTTTCAATTCTTTTGATTTATATTAGAGTATTTTCACAAAGAGAGAAGAAAATTGCAGAACAACAGGTTCTGTTAACTAAGCAAAGTACAGCGCTTATGATATCGCAGATTCAGCCGCATTTTCTATATAATGTGCTAACAACTATTAGTAATTTGTGTGTGACAGATCCAGAAGAAGCGGAAGAGACAACGGTTCTATTTTCTCAGTATTTGAGAACTAACCTTGATTCGCTTAGAACTCAAGATACCGTAAGCTTTAATACAGAGTTAATGCATATTAAGACTTATGTGGAGCTTGAGAAGAAGAGATTTGGTGATATTTTAAATGTGGATTATGACATTAATGAGACTAACTTCAAGGTTCCATCTTTAGGACTTCAGCCTATCGTTGAAAATAGTATTAAACACGGAATTCGTGGTAAAAATGATAAGGGTCATATCAAAATTGGAACTTATAAAGTGGATGATGGCGTTGAAATAATAATTGAAGACGATGGTGTTGGCTTTGATATGAATGGACCAGCTAAAGAGGACGGCAGAAGTCATGTAGGTATGACAAATGTTGAGGAACGATTAAGACAGATGTGTAACGCGACAATGACAGTAGAGAGTAGTGTCGGAAATGGCTGTAAAACTGTGATTTTCATACCTGAAGAGTAATGTAATTCTCGTAAATCAAACTAGGATAGTTTGGTTTACGAGTTTTTTATTTTTTGTGACAAAACTTAAGATATATATAATGACTAGTTGCACTTAAAATGGTATAATTTACTGTGAATGTTTAGGTAAATTAGAGCCGTTAATATCTAAGAAAGGAAAATGCAATTTTTTATCTATGATTGCAAGAGAAGAAGAATGAAGTATTTTGGAACAGATGGATTTAGAGGCAAGGCAAATGATGTTTTGACAGTTGAACATGCCCTAAAAATTGGACAGTTTATGGCGTATTATTTCTCTAAGAAGAAAAAGGATGGAGAAGCAGTTAAATGTGTAATCGGTAAGGATACACGTCTTTCAAGCTATATGCTAGAATCTGGTCTTGCTGCAGGAATTGCTTCTGCGGGTGGTAATGCACATTTGATGCATGTTACAACAACTCCTAGTGTGTCATATGTGACACGTACAGAGGATTTTGACTTTGGTGTTATGATTACAGCTAGTCACAATCCATATTATGACAATGGTATCAAGATTATTGATGGGAACGGTTACAAGATGTCTGAGGACGTGCTTGAAGAATGTGAGAAATATATTGATGGTGAAATCGAGATTGATTTTGCAAATATTGAGACAGGACGTATTGTTGATTTTCTTCAAGGTCGTAACAAATATATGAATTATTTGACATCTGCTTCTAGCGAATTTTTCCGTGGATATAGAATTGGTTTGGATTGCGCTAATGGTGCATCTTCAATGATTGCTAAATCAGTGTTCGATATGCTTGGCGCAAAGACATATGTAATTAATAATGACCCTAACGGCAAGAATATAAATGTTGAGTGTGGTTCCACACATATCGAAAACTTACAGAAATTCGTTGTAGATAACAACTTAGATGCTGGTTTCGCATTTGATGGTGACGCAGATAGATGCTTAGCTGTTGATGAGAAAGGTAACTTGGTTGACGGCGATGGAATAATGTACATTGGAGCTAAGTTCTTGAAAGAAATGGGACAGCTTAAGGATGACAAGGTAGTAGTTACAGTAATGTCTAATCTTGGTCTTATGAATGCTCTTAAGGAAAATGATATGGAAGCTGTTGTTACAAATGTTGGTGATAAATATGTATCGGCTGAGCTTATGGAGCATGGATACGGCATCGGAGGAGAGCAAAGTGGACATATTATCTTTAGTGAATATGCAACAACAGGAGACGGTATCTTAACAGCTATAGTCTTAACAAACATTTTCGTAGGTAAGAAATGCTCATTTTCAAGCCTTACACAAGGTCTAGAAATTATGCCGCAGAAACTTAAGAATATACGTACAGACAAGAAGGACGAAATTGATGCAGATCCTGAAGTTAAAGCTTTTGCAGAGGATATGAATAAAAAGCTTGATGGTACTGGAAGAATTTTACTTCGTAAGAGTGGTACAGAGCCAATAATTAGAATTATGGTTGAAGCTAAGACTTATGAAGATTGCGATAAGTATATCGAAGAAGCAGAAGAGTTTATTAGCAAGAAATACGCTATATAAAAGGAGTTATATGAATACTTTAATTGTTAACGGAAGGATAATTAATCCTGCAACAAAGTTGGACGACATTGGTATAGTTGTTGTCTGTGACGGCAAAGTTGTTGCGCTTGATAAGACGGTAGCACCTATCGGTCCTCCAATAATCGCTAATCTTGAGGCAAAATACAACATAGATAGAACAATAGATGCATCTGGCAAAATTGTGATGCCAGGACTTATAGATTTACATGTACATTTCAGAGATCCAGGTCTTACATATAAGGAGGACATTGAGACTGGCTCTAAAGCAGCAGCGAGAGGTGGTTTTACAACAGTTGTAACAATGCCTAATACTAAGCCTGTCGTTGATAATGTCAAGACATACAAATACGTATGCGATAAGGCTAAAGAGGTTGGTCTTGTAAATGTAATTCAAGTAGGTTCGGTTACGAAAGATATGGCTGGTAAGGAGTTGTCTGATATTGAAGCTATGTCAAAGCAAGGTATGATAACAATATCAGAGGACGGCAAATCAGTTATGGATTCTGGTTTGTATCGTAAAGCGATGAAGCTTGCAGCTAAGGAAGATATAGTAGTTTTAGCACATTGTGAAGATATTAACCTTGTTGAAGGCGGCGTAATGAATATGGGCGAGAAGTCGAATGAGCTTGGTATGAATGGAATTAGCAATGCTGTTGAAAATGTAATTACAGCGCGTGACATTATGCTTGCCGAAGAGACTGGTGCGAGACTTCATTTGTGCCACTGTTCAACCAAAGAAGCTGTAGATATGGTTCGAGATGCTAAGGCCAAAGGAATACAGGTTACAGCAGAGGTTTGTCCACATCATTTCATATTAACAGAGGATGACATTCCTAGTGATGATGCAATGTACAAGATGAATCCACCGCTTCGTAGCCAAAGTGATAAAGAAGCTTTGATTGAGGGTATAAGAACTGGAATTATGGAAGTAATCTCTACGGACCACGCGCCTCACGGTATGGAAGAAAAGTCTAAATCCATGAAAGAGGCTCCATTTGGCATAGTGGGAATTGAGACTTCTATTCAGCTTTCATATACTAACCTAGTTAAGAATAATGTTATATCGGAAATGCAGCTCGTTGAGATGATGAGTTATCGTCCAGCACAAATTCTCAAGATTGATAAGGGAGATATTAGTGTAGGCAAGATTGCTGATATTACAATTTACGACCCAAGTACTGAGGTTGTAATTGATTCAGATACATTTGCCAGCAAAGGCAAAAATACACCTTTTAACGGTACAAAGGTTAATGGTGAAGTGATGCTAACCATGATGGGTGGTAAAATTACATATGAGAAAGGGAATTAATTATGATAGATACACTTGTAAAAAATATTAAGAAAACGAATGCACCAATAGTAGTAGGTTTAGATCCTAAGCTCGAGTTTGTGCCAAGTCACATTTTGAAGAAGTCTTATGACAAATATGGCAACACATTAGAAGCAGCAGGAGATGCGATTTGGGAATACAATAAGGGAATCATTGATGCTGTATATGACCTTATCCCAGCGGTTAAGCCACAAATTGCGATGTATGAGCAATTCGGTATTCCTGGTCTTGTAGCATTTCAAAAGACTTGCGAATATTGTAAGAGTAAGGGCTTAGTTATTATTGGAGACGTTAAGCGTGGTGATATAGGTTCTACATCAGCAAGCTATGCTATCGCACATCTTGGTAAGGTAAATGTTAATGGTGAGAAGATTAGCGTGTTTAATGAGGATTTTGCAACTGTAAATCCATATCTTGGAACAGATGGTATTAAGCCTTTTACAGATGTTTGTAAAGAAGAGAATAAGGGAATATTTATCCTAGTTAAGACTTCAAATCCTTCAAGTGGAGAGTTCCAAGATAAGGATATGGAAGGTATGCCTTTATACGAACATGTAGGAAATATGGTAAATGAATGGGGTAAAGACCTTATTGGAGAATGTGGATATTCAGCAGTAGGAGCCGTTGTAGGTGCAACTTATCCTGAGGTTGGAGAGAAGATGAGAAAGGTAATGCCTAAATCATACATTTTGGTGCCAGGTTACGGTGCTCAAGGTGGTAAGGGCAAAGATTTAGTACATTTCTTCAACGAAGATGGTTTGGGCGCAATTATTAATAGCTCGAGAGGAATTATTGCAGCCTATAAGAATGAAGCATATGCTTCCTTTGGAGAAGAAGGTTATGCAGAGGCTTCAAGACAAGCTGTTATTGATATGAGAGAGGATATTGCAGCTGCACTTAATTAAAATGTTAAAAGTTGATTGAATAATTGTTAATTAATGGGAGAAGATTTATGAGGTTTCCAAGTTCGTACGAGCTTATTGAAGAAAGATATTTAGGAGATGTTAAGGCGACTGGCTTCTTACTTAAGCATAAGAAAACAGGCGCTAAGGTAGTTACAATACCTAAGGAAAATGAAGATAATAAGGTGTTTTATATTGCGTTTAGAACACCACCTAAAGATTCTACGGGTGTGCCACACATTTTAGAGCATTCAGTACTTTGTGGTTCAGAGAAATATCCAGTAAAGGATCCTTTTGTTGAATTAGCTAAGGGTAGTCTTAATACGTTTCTTAACGCGATGACTTATCCAGATAAGACAATTTATCCGGTTGCTTCTTGCAATGATAAGGATTTTCAGAATTTGATGGATGTATATCTTGATGCTGTCTTTCATCCAGATATTTTTAAGCACAAAGAAATCTTTGAACAAGAAGGCTGGCATTATGAACTTGAATCTATAGAAGATGAATTGACAATAAATGGTGTTGTTTATAATGAAATGAAGGGAGCCTTTTCTAATCCAGAGTCGGTACTTGATAGAACGATTATGAATGTGCTTTTCCCTGATACATTATATTCTTATGAATCGGGCGGAGATCCTAAGAATATTCCTGATTTGTCTTATGAAGATTTCTTGGGATTTTATAAGCAATATTATCATCCTTCTAACGCATACATTTACCTCTACGGCGATTGCGATATGGAGGAGAAGTTAGATTATATAGACAAGGAATACCTTGATAAATTTGATAGTTGCAAGATTGATTCTGAGATAATAAAGCAAAAACCTTTCTCGGAATTGACAAGAGTAGAGAAGAATTATCCTATTTCGGCCGGTGAAAATGAAGAGGATGGAACATATATTACTCTAAATTATGTGGTGGATGTTGCAGATAATCCAGAAGAATCTTTGGCGATAGAGGTGCTAGATTATGCACTACTTTCTTCGCCGGGTGCACCAGTTAAGAGAGCGCTTCTTGAGGCTAAACTTGGTAAGAGCATTATAGGTGGTTATGAAAATGGAATTCGTCAGCCGTTCTTTAGCTTTGGTGTAAAGAAGGCAAATGAGTGCGATGAAGAGAAGTTTTTAGAGATTGTTAAATCTGTACTTAAGGAACAGGTTGCAAACGGTATCGATAAAAAAGCGATAAGAGCTAGTTTGAATAGCATGAATTTTACAATAAGAGAATCTGATTTTGGCTCTTATCCTAAGGGATTAATATATGGCTTGAATATGATGGATTCTTGGTTGTATGACGAAAAAGAGCCATTTATGTATTTGAACGGTTTAGAAATTGTTGAAAATCTTAAGAAGAAGGTAGATACAGACTATTTCGAGAAGCTCGTTGAGAAATATTTTATCAATAATACGCATGGTGCAATTGTTATTGCCAAGCCTAAAAAAGGACTTGCAACTCAAGAGGAGGAAGTTCAAAAGGAAAGAAATGCAGCGAAAAAAGCTTCGATGTCTGAAGAAGAACTTCAAGCAATTATTGACAACACTATACTCCTAAAGGAGTACCAACAAACACCGTCTAGCGAAGAAGATTTGGCGAAGATACCGCTTCTAACTAGAGAGGATTTGAAAAGAGAAGCACGACCTATTGATCTAGAAGAAAAGGATATTGGCGGAGTTAAAGTGCTTCATCACAATATTGATACTTTAGGAATTCATTATTTGAATATGTTGTTTTCAGTTGAACATATTCCTTTAGAAGATTTGGGATATTTATCATTTTTCTCTAAAATACTTGGAATTGTAGATACAGAGGATTATTCTTTCACGGATTTTGCGAATGAAGTAAATCTTCAAACTGGTGGTATATCTACGATGTTGACAGTATTTCCTAAAGGGCTTGAGGAGTTTACAGTTTTATTTGATGTACGTTCTAAGTTCTTGTGCGAGAACATAATGGCTGCGACAGATTTGATTGAGCAAATGTTACTTCATTCAGATTTTTCTGATGCAAGTAGACTACATGAGCTTGTGAAAATGGAAAGGTCAAGAGTTGAATCTAAACTTAATAATTCGGGCCATGTTGTTGCGGCACTTAGATGTTCTTCACATTTCTCGAAAGCATCTTTGTACAAAGATATGACTTCCGGAATAGAATATTATCATTTTATCAAGGAGTTAGAAGAGAATTTTGATAAGAGATGTCATACTTTGCAGAAGAAATGTAAAGAATTATCTCATTCTATATTTAGAAGAAGTAACCTTTTGGTTAGTACAACGGGTGATGATAAAGCATTTTATCAGCTTAATACATATCTTCCAAGGCTAGCTAGACATTTATTCACAGATAATTATAGAAAGTCACATGCCGAGCTTGTTTGTATTAAGAAGAATGAGGCATTTAAGGACGCTTCGTTAATTCAATATGTTGCTCGTACAGGAGATTTTCGTAAAGCAGGTTTCGAATATACAGGAGCACTTAAAATATTAAAGGTAATTTTAAGTTATGATTATTTGTGGATTAAAGTTAGAATTCAAGGAGGCGCTTACGGCTGCATGAATTCTTTTGACAGAAATGGTGGAGTGATGTTCGTTTCCTACAGAGATCCAAATCTTAAGGATACAAATGAAGTATTCGAGAAGACAGGAGATTACTTGAGAGAATTTGATGCTAATGAGCATGAGATGACTAAGTTTATAGTAGGAACATTTAGTGAACTTGATACGCCTTTAACACCTATTCAACGTGGTCAAAGAGGATTAAAGGCATATATTTACGGGCTTACTGATGAAGATATTCAAAAGGAAAGAGACGAGATTATTAATGCTACATCAGAAGATATCAAGAAACTAGCGGATTTGGTAGATAGCGTTATGGAGCAGAATCATATATGCGTTGTTGGTAACGAAGATAATATTGATAAGAATGCAAAAATGTTTGATACTGTTCAACAATTATTGTAGAAGGATTAATAAATGGTAGATAATTTTAAATCAGGCTTTGTAACAATTATTGGTAGACCTAACGTTGGAAAATCAACGTTGATGAATCATCTGATAGGTCAAAAAATTGCAATTACAAGTAATAAGCCTCAGACAACTAGAAATAAAATACAAACTGTATTGACTTCAGAAGATAAGTATCAAATAATTTTCGTCGATACACCGGGTATGCACAAGGCAAAAAACAAACTTGGTGAATACATGGTTAAGGTTATAAAGCAGTCGATGGAAGAAGTGGATGTGCTTTTGTGGTTAGTAGAGCCTGATACCAAAGTAGGTAAAGGTGATCAAAACATTATAAAACAGCTACAAGGCATACAAATTCCAGTCATTCTTGTGATTAACAAGGTGGATTCAGTACCTAGGGAGCAAATAGTAGAAGTCATAAATGCGTACAAGGATTTGTATGATTTTGAAGATATAGTACCACTTTCGGCGCTTCGTGGAATTAATTGTGATGAATTGATTGATGTTATTTATAAACATTTACCATATGGGCCAATGTATTATGATGCAGATACGCTAACGGATCAACCAGAGCGCCAAATTGTCGCAGAAATAATTCGAGAGAAGGCGTTGCATGCGTTAGATGAAGAGGTTCCTCACGGAATAGCAGTTGCTATTGACAAGATGAAGAAACGTGAGAACAAGAATTTGTGGGACATAGAAGCAACAATTGTTTGTGAAAGAGATTCTCATAAAGGCATTATAATCGGAAAGCAAGGTTCGATGCTTAAGAAAATTGGAACTAATGCAAGATATGAGATAGAACATTCTCTTGATAAGCATGTTAATCTTCGCTTGTGGGTTAAGGTTAAGAAGGATTGGCGTGACAGCGATTTTCTTGTGAAAAATTTTGGATACAAACAAGAAGACGATTGAGATAATACTTAATTCTTTGAAACTACAGCATTGAAAGAGTGATAGTTTTGCGTGGAAATGTAAAGATAAATGGCTTGGTTTTGTCGGCTATGCCAGTTGGAGAGTATGACAAAAGAATAGTGATTTTAACCAAAGAAATGGGGAAGATTTCTGCATTTTCAAGAGCGGCAAGACGACCTAATTCTTCGCTAGTAGGGGTGAGCAACCCGTTCGTATACGGTGAATTTGACGCATTTAGAGGTAGTAATTCTTATACTGTTAATAAGGTAAATGCAAGTAATTATTTTGCGGGTATTACATCAGATTTAGACAAAATGTTTCTAGGTACATATTTTCTTGAGGTGGCAGATTATTACGCGCAGGAAAATGTAGATGAAAAAGAGCGATTATTGTTACTATATAAAACGCTGCAAGTGTTAGAGAAAGGACAAATGTCTGCTTCTTTGATACGGGCTGTATATGAATTTAGGACAATGGTTATAAATGGTGTATATCCTAATGTATTTCAATGTGAAAAATGCGGCAGCAAGGAACATTTAGTATCGTTGTCTAGCTCTTTAGAAGGGCTAGAATGTGTAGAATGTACTTCGGGCAAAAGACCTTTGATGCAGAGTACAGTTTATACATTACAATACGTAGCTTCAGCAACGGTGGCCAAGCTATTTTCTTTTGAATTGAAGAAGGATGTAGAAGAAGAATTTGTAAATCTGGTAAATGTGCTTCGAACAAAATATATGAAGCATGATTTTAAATCAGAACAATTTATTGGGTTGTAGCCTATGGTTTTGAATGCGATATATTTTGATTTGGATTTTATTATTTTCATCATATAGCAAATGTAAAACATTGAAAATATTGAGAAGAATAGGTATAATATCCTAGATTGACTATGGTCAGGAGGAAAAAAGATGAGCGAAAAGTCTACAAAAAGTAGAACAATAACTAGACAAGGTGTAAGACCTACTAGAACACCTGCTAGTGATAAGAGAAGACAAGCAAGACGCCGTAAAAAGCAAATGAAAAGAAGACTTGTTTTGGTTGGATTATGGGCTGGCGTAGCAGCAATAATAGCTGCAATAGTTTTGATTATTGTGCATATTGTAGGTGCACGTTTTGCAAATACTTCAACAGTAATGATTGATAGCGACGGTGCTATAGAATACGACGAAGTTGAAAGCTTTGAAGAATCAAATTATGACAAAGGTGAGCTTGAAGATTACACTAAGGATTTGGTTGATAAGTATAACAAAGATGTTGGCGTTGGTAAGGTTAAGTTTGGTAAAACTAAGGTTAGCAAGGATACAGCTTATATGAGAATGAAATATTCAGATTATAATGCGTATAACAACTTTACTGGTAACGAGATTTTTGTTGGAACAATTGCAGAAGCACAGAATGCTGGATATGATTTCCAAGATAGTTTTGAAGCTGTAGAAAAAGGCGAGAAGAGCGGTTCAAAGACTATTGAAGAGGTAACAGCTGATACTGATAATAAAGTGGTAATAATTCGTGCAAATGTAAATGTTAGAACTCCAGAGAAGATACTATATGTATCAGGAAGTTCAACAAATATGGTGAACAAGAAAGAAGTTGCAATTAAGGCTCCAGATGGCAACGAAGATGCTACTGGAATTACATATATTATTTACAGCAAATAACAGAGAGGACATACAACGATGGAAAAATCAATGGACAAAATTGTAGCATTAGCAAAATCAAGAGGATTCGTACATCCTGGTTCTGAAATATATGGTGGTCTTGCTAATACTTGGGATTATGGTATTTTAGGTGTTGAACTTAAGAACAACATTAAGAAGGCTTGGTGGCAGAAGTTCGTTCAAGAAAGTCCAACAAATGTAGGCGTGGACTGTGCGATTCTTATGAATCCTCAAACTTGGGTTGCTTCAGGACATTTAGGAGGGTTTGCAGATCCTCTTATGGATTGTAAGGAGTGTCATGAGAGATTTAGAGCAGATCAGCTTATCGAGGAATATGCATCTGAGAACGGTATTACTTTGGACAAGCCAATCGATGCTTGGTCTAATGAAGAAATGCAAGATTATATTGAAGAGAAAAACATTTGTTGTCCATCTTGTGGAAAGCATAATTTCACAGATATTCGTCAGTTTAACCTTATGTTTAAGACATTTCAGGGGGTAACAGAAGATTCTAAGAATACAGTTTATCTTCGCCCAGAGACAGCACAAGGTATTTTCGTAAACTTTAAAAATGTACAGCGTACATCACGTAAGAAGCTTCCATTTGGTATATGTCAGATTGGTAAATCTTTCAGAAATGAGATTACACCAGGAAACTTCATTTTCCGTGTAAGAGAATTTGAGCAAATGGAAATGGAATTCTTCTGTGAGCCAGATACAGATTTAGAATGGTTTGCATATTGGAAAGAATATTGTATCAATTTTCTTAAGAGCCTCGGTATGAAGGAAGAGGAGATGAGAGTTCGTGACCATGATCCTGAAGAATTATGCTTCTATTCTAAAGCTACAACAGATATCGAGTATTTATTCCCATTTGGATGGGGTGAATTATGGGGCGTAGCTGATAGAACTGACTATGACTTGACACAACATCAGAATACATCAGGTGAAGATATGACATATTTCGATGATGCTAAGGGTGAGAAGTATATTCCTTACGTAATTGAGCCATCTCTTGGTGTTGAGAGATTGTTCCTTGCTATTCTTTGCGGCGCTTATGATGAAGAGAATATTGGAACTGAAGAGAAGCCAGATATGAGAAATGTATTACATTTCCATCCAGCTCTTGCACCAGTTAAAATTGGAATCTTGCCTTTGTCAAAGAAGTTGAATGAAGGTGCTACAAAGGTGTTCGAGCAATTAGCTAAGAAATACAATTGTGAATATGATGATAGAGGAAATATTGGTAAAAGATATCGTCGTCAAGATGAGATTGGAACACCATTCTGCGTAACATACGACTTTGATTCAGAGGAAGATCATGCAGTTACTGTTCGTGATAGAGACACAATGGACCAAGTTAGAATTCCTATTGAAGAATTAGATGCATATTTTGCTGATAAATTTGTATTGTAAAACGTGCTTGAAATAGGGTATAATAGTGTTAGTGTGGCGTGAGTATATGAAGTTTTTGGGAAAGTTTTATGTAACACGCAAATTTTACTCTATGTGCGGATTGTGTGAAGAAGGGTAATACGGAGGTTTTATAATATGGGTAAGAAGGCTAAGAAAGCACCTAAAGATAAGTCAGAAAAGAAGCTAAATAAAGCATTGAAGAAAGAAATTTCTTCTGACTACAATGAAGTTCTTAGAACAAAAAGTAAATGGTTAGCACTTGCATTATTGGCTTCATGTCTTATAAGAACAATATGTGAGATACCTTTTGTTGGTTTGATGGCTGCGTTGCCAATGGCAGTTGGAGCGCTTCTTGTGGCAGGTATTTTATACTTTTTGTCAGCTAAGATGCCACCAGTGCCAATGATGTTTGTATTCTCAGCGGTACTTACGATATTGTCATTCGTGTTAATGTTTATGTGGCCATGTAAGGTTAATTACATGTTTGTATTCTTTAACATGTTTATGATTATAGTGTACGAGGAAATAAGGGTTATAGTTTTTCAAACTGTGTGTGCTATAGCAGAATTGATTTATTTCCATTTCGCATTTCCACAGGCATTGTCTGATCCATGGACAACAGATACAACAGTGATTGCTATTGTATATATCCTATCAGGAATGTTCGTATTTATCGTTCTTTGTCGTATGACTAAGAAGCAGTTTGAGCAAATTAGAAAGACAACAGAAGCTGCACGTTTGGACAAAGAGAAAGCAGAGAAGTTATTAGAAGAGATTGGAAACTCTGTTAGTATTTTAGATACAACAAGCGGTAAGATTTCTCGAAGCGTTACAGTTTCTGGTGACATTGCAAATGAGATTGCTAAAGCTACAGAAGATGTTGCTAAGAGAGCAAATCAAGAAGTTGAGGCTACTGATACAATTAGAACAATGGTTAGTAATGGTGTTGATAACATCCAACTTGTTTCAGATGCAAGTAATCAGATGACGGAAGCATCTAACGAAACTAATAAGACTATTGCTGATGGTGATAGAAGAGTTAAGCTTTTGTCAGAGAGAATGGATCATCTTAACACTCAAATGGGTGAAATTACTCAGGCGATTGCTGAATTGTCAGAAGAAAATGGTAAGATCGTTCTTATTCTTGGAACTCTTGGTGAGATTACAGACCAAACTAACTTACTTTCGCTTAATGCATCTATTGAGGCTGCGCGTGCTGGTGAGGCAGGTAAAGGTTTTGCTGTAGTTGCTGATGAAATTCGTAACTTGTCAGATTCATCTGCTCAGTTTACAGAAGAAATTCATCAAATTCTTAATGGCGTTGAAGCTAAGACAAAGCAAGTTACAGAGCAAATTGCTCTTGGTCAAGAATCAGTTACTGAATGTGACAATCACGTTAAAGAAGTTGGTGCTTCTTTTGATAACATTTTGTCAAACTCAGATCAAATTCTTAATCGTTCAGAAGAAATTGAGAATAAGTCTTCTGAATTGTACAAGTTGTTGAATAACACATTAGACAGAGTTAATGAAATTAGTAGCAACGTAGAGTCTACATCTGCTGCAATGGAAGAAGTTGCTGCAAGTATCGGAGAACTTAATGGCAATATTGGAAATGTTGTTGATGGATATAACGACATTAATGATATTACAGAGACTTTGGTTGCGGCTTCAGAGCAATAATTTTTAGTGAAATATATAAGTAAAAGTACAATATATTGTGGTGGTTAGTTTTAGGAAACTGACCACCTTTTTTTATTGTAAAAATAAAAAAGTTTAGCGCTATTTTCTCTTGAAAATATGTTACTCAATTGTTACAATAATTTTAGTTGTGGCGAAACTCTGCCACATACAACATAAGAAAATTTAGGAGGAAAGAAATTTATGGCAAACAAATGGGTTTACATGTTCAGCGAAGGTGACATGAGCATGCGTAACTTACTTGGGGGTAAGGGCGCTAACTTAGCAGAAATGACAAGCATTTTAGGTGCAGACGTAATTCCTCAAGGATTTACTGTAACAACAGAAGCTTGTACACAGTACTATGAGGATGGTCGTAAGATTAATGATGAAATTATGGCTCAAATCATGGACGGCGTTGCAGAGATGGAGAAGATCAACGGCAAGAAGTTTGGTGATCACAAGAATCCATTATTAGTATCAGTTCGTTCAGGTGCTCGTGCTTCAATGCCAGGTATGATGGATACAATCCTTAACCTTGGTTTGAATGACGAAGTAGTAGCAGCAATGATAGAAGGAAATCCAGATCCTACATTTGAACGTTTCGTATATGATTCATATAGAAGATTTATCCAAATGTTCTCTGATGTAGTTATGGAAGTTGGTAAGAAGTATTTTGAGCAACTTATCGACAAGATGAAAGAAGAGAAGGGTGTTCAGTACGACGTAGACCTTACAGCAGCTGATCTTAAGACATTAGCAGAGCAATTTAAGGCTGAGTACAAGAACCAATTAGGAACAGACTTCCCTTCAGACCCAGTAGAGCAAATGAAGCTCGCTGTAGAAGCTGTATTTAGATCATGGGATAACCCAAGAGCTAACGTATATCGTCGTGATAACGATATCCCTTATTCATGGGGTACAGCTGTTAACGTAATGCCTATGGTATTCGGTAACTTAAATGATGAGTCTGGTACAGGTGTTGCATTTACTCGTGACCCAGCTACTGGTGAGAATAAGTTAATGGGTGAGTTCCTTAAGAATGCACAAGGTGAAGACGTTGTTGCTGGTGTTAGAACTCCAATGCCAATCGCTCAAATGGAGCAAGAATTCCCAGAAGCATATGAGCAATTCTTAAAGGTATGTGATACATTAGAGAATCACTATCATGATATGCAAGATATGGAATTCACAGTTGAGAATAAGAAGTTATACATGCTTCAATGCCGTAATGGTAAGAGAACAGCTCCAGCTGCTCTTCAAATCGCATGTGACTTAATAGATGAAGGTCATAAGACAGATGCTGAAGCAGTTGCTATGATCGATCCTCGTAACTTAGATACATTACTTCACCCACAATTTGATGCTGCTGCTCTTAAGGCTGCAACTCCAATTGGAAAGGGTCTTGGTGCATCTCCTGGTGCTGCTTGTGGTAAGTGTGTATTTACAGCAGAAGATGCTGAAGCTTGGAATGCAAGAGGTGAGAAGGTAGTACTTGTTCGTCTTGAGACATCACCAGAAGATATTACTGGTATGAAGGCTTCTCAAGGTATCTTAACAGTTCGTGGTGGTATGACAAGTCACGCAGCCGTTGTTGCTCGTGGTATGGGTACATGCTGTGTATCTGGTTGTGGCGACATTGCAATGGACGAAGAGAACAAGACATTTACACTTGCAGGTCAAACATTTACAGAAGGTTCAGAAATCTCTATCGATGGTACAACAGGTAACATCTATGCAGGAATTATTCCTACAAAGGATGCTGAAATCGCTGGTACATTCGGAAGAGTTATGGAATGGGCTGACAAATTTAGAAAACTTAAGGTTCGTACAAACGCTGATACTCCAGCTGACGCTAAGAAGGCTAGAGAGCTTGGTGCTGAAGGTATCGGACTTTGCCGTACAGAGCATATGTTCTTCGAGGAAGACAGAATTGCTGCTTTCCGTGAGATGATTTGTGCAGATACAGTAGAAGAGAGAGAAGAAGCTTTAGAGAAGATTCTTCCTTATCAACAAGGCGATTTCAAGGCATTATATGAAGCTCTTGAAGGATGCCCAGTTACAATTCGTTTCTTAGATCCACCTCTACATGAATTCGTTCCTACAGAGGAAGAGGATATTAAGAAGCTTGCTGATGCTCAAGGTAAGTCAGTAGAAGACATTAAGGCTCTTATCGATTCACTTCACGAATTCAACCCAATGATGGGTCATAGAGGATGTCGTCTTGCAGTTACATATCCTGAAATTGCTAAGATGCAAACAAAGGCTGTTATTAGAGCTGCTATCGAAGTTCAAAAGGCTCATGCAGATTGGAACGTTAAGCCTGAAATTATGATTCCACTTGTATGTGAAGTTGAAGAATTAAAGTATGTTAAGAAAGTAGTAGTTGAGACAGCAGACGCTGAAATCGCTGCTGCAGGCGCCAACTTAGAATATGAAGTTGGTACAATGATCGAAATCCCAAGAGCTGCTCTTACAGCTGATGAGATTGCTTCAGAGGCAGACTTCTTCTGCTTCGGTACTAACGATTTGACACAGATGACATTTGGATTCTCTCGTGACGATGCTGGTAAGTTCTTAGATGCTTACTATGATGCTAAGATCTTCGAGAATGATCCATTTGCTAAGCTAGATCAAACAGGTGTTGGTAAGTTAATGGATACAGCTCTTAAGCTTGGTAAGCCAGTTAACCCTAACCTACACGTAGGTATCTGTGGTGAGCACGGTGGTGATCCTTCATCAGTTGAGTTCTGCCATAAGATTGGTTTGGATTATGTTTCATGTTCTCCATTCCGTGTACCTATCGCAAGACTAGCTGCAGCACAGGCTGCAATTGCTAATAAGTAGGGCATCGCGAAGCGAAGTGCATAGAACTTAATTAGTTTTATAAGATTTTAGGAGTTCCTATATCTCTGTAATGGAGGTATAGGGACTTTTTTGTTTGCGGGAAAAGGAATGAGTGGTAAACTGTAGATAAAGATAAATTTGAAGTAGTAAATATAGATAAATTCCAATTTCATTAACAAAGTAAAAAACATATTGACAGATATCTATGTGTAGTGTAAGATACATACAGATAGATAAACATCTATGTGAGGAGTTATATGACAAGAGAAGAAGTTGCAAATATCTGCAAAGCAATGTCTGATGCTAATAGACTTAGAATTATAGAGATGCTTACCACAGGTGAAAAGTGTGGATGTGAATTACTCGAAGAACTACAGGTAACGCAACCTACATTATCACATCATATGAAGGTGCTCAGTGATTGTGGGCTTGTAAGTTCAAGAAAAGATGGAAAATGGCAGCATTATTCTATTAGCTGTGAGCGTTTTGCAGAATATAAAGAATATATAGCATCCATTACCTGCTATCAAGAAAAGAATAAAGAATCATCTTGCTTCTGTAACAAGTAGTTAATTGCCGATTGAAACATATCGGCAAAAAATAAAATCAATACATAGATGAATATCAATATAAAGAAAGGCGATGATATATGATTTGGGAATTTATCCAGGATCAGATTCTTGGTATGAAATGGCTAAAAGATTTGATAGGCAACTTGCTGTCTGGCATAGGGCTTGATATCACTGAAAAAGTTGGCGGATCTGTTCAGTTTTTTATTTATGATGTAATCAAGATAATAGTGTTGCTTTGCATTTTGATTTTCATTATCAGTTACATACAGAGCTTTTTCCCACCAGAGAGAACTAAGAAAATATTAGGAAAATTCCATGGTTTAGGTGCGAACTTAATGGCAGCACTTCTTGGAACAGTAACACCATTTTGTTCTTGTTCATCAATACCTTTATTTATAGGATTTACAAGTGCTGGCCTTCCACTTGGTGTAACATTCAGTTTTCTAATTTCATCGCCGATGGTTGACCTAGGTTCACTTGTACTTCTTATGAGTATATTTGGAGCGAAGGTAGCTATTGTATATGTAATACTTGGACTTGTGATAGCAGTAGCTGGTGGGACCCTGATAGAGAAACTACATTTGGAAAATCAGGTAGAAGAATTCATAAGGAATGCAAAGGCTATTGAATTACCACAGGAGGAACTAACGTTTAAGGACAGACTTAAGTATGCATGGAACCAGGTTACAGAGACATTAAAGAAGGTATTCCCGTATATACTGGTTGGCGTGGGAATAGGAGCTATTATTCATAACTGGATTCCAGAGGATATCATTATAAGATTTCTTGGAACAGGAAATCCGTTTGGGGTAATTATAGCAACAATAGCAGGTGTACCGATGTATGCAGATATCTTTGGATGTATACCTATTGCAGAGGCTTTACTTGCTAAAGGAGCAAAACTGGGAGTGGTTTTATCATTTATGATGGGTGTGACAACGCTAAGTCTGCCATCCATGATTATGCTTAAAAAGGCTATAAAAAATAAATTGCTAGGAGTGTTTATTGCAATCTGCACTGTAGGAATTATTATCGTCGGATACTTCTTCAATGTGATTCAGTTTATGCTTGTATAAAAGAAAAGGAGATTAAAGAAATGGGATTATTTGGAGTTAAAAAGAAAATGAAAGAGGAAGAAAATAAAGGATGCTGCTGTGGAGGTGCACCAGTAGAAGAAGTTAAAACAGAGCCTGCTTGTGCCTGCAATGGAGATGTACCTACTTATGAAGCTGAGTCTTCATGCTGTTGTGGAGATGGAAATCAGGAGACTAATACCTGTTGTGGTGAGGAGGTAAATGGAATCTGTTGTATCAAGGTTCTTGGAGCAGGATGCAAGAGCTGCTATGAGCAGTTTGAAAATGCAAAGAAAGCGGTCGAAGAACTTGGTCTTGGAATAGAGGTTGAATACATCACAGACATGGAAAAGGTAATGGCTTATGGCGTTATGAGTATGCCTGCTATAGTGGTAAATGAGAAAGTAGTCTCTATGGGTAAAGTACTTAAGTCAGCAGAAGTTATAAAATTACTTGGAAAGTTGGGATTTTAATGAAAAAGAAAGTCGCTTTTATTTGCGTTCACAATTCCTGTAGGAGTCAGATGGCAGAGGCTATAGGTAATCATTTGTATGGTGATAGGTTAGAATGCTATTCAGCAGGAACTGAATTGAAGGCGCAGATTAACCAGGATGCAGTAAGGATTGTAAAAGAACTGTATGGAATAGATATGGAAGCAAATGATCATTATAGTAAGTTGATAGGGGAGATTCCTCATCCTGATATTGCTATATCAATGGGATGCGATGTTGGCTGCCCATTTGTGGGAAGGCCGTTTGATGGTGACTGGGGACTACCTGACCCAACAGGTAAATCGGATGAAGAATTTAAGAAAGTGATTTCTGAAATTGAGGTAAAATTAAAAGAGTTGGTTAGTTAATCAAAGTGAAATTTTTTAGAGAACCCTAGTTGGAAACACCAAAAGAAAAAAGGTTAAGTAGATGTTTTTGCAATGCCCCACCTTTGTATGCTACTCAACAGGCAGCCATTGCCAATGACGCCAAATAATGATAGCAAGACTATCATAGCTTGAAACGTTGATTTTATGGGAAAAGTTGGATATACAACTTTTTCCATTTTTTTTATTTAAAGATAAATATAAAGGAAAAATGAGCAAATTTTTGTTGCAATGATTGTTTATTAATATAGTTAATCACTTAACCAAGTGATTGTTGAAAAGTATATGGTATGCTAAGATAAAGTTGTTAAAAGAAATAATAAAATAAGGTGATGATAAAATGATTTTTAAAGAAGGTCAAGAGTATAAAGATTTTGCAGCAAATGAAATTTATGAAAATAATATAAAAAAATGTCGAGATTTTGCGAATATATTAAAAAAAGATTATGTTTTTCGTGATAACACTCGGCGAGGTGTTTTGATTACTGGTTTAAGAAGTACAGGTAAATCTTCTGGAATATATCAAGCAACTGTAGATTTTCCGTCAGATAAAATATTCTTTTTGGCTGCTTCAAGCAAGGAAGAAAACTTATCCAAAGATGAAGTATTAAAAAAAATAAAAGAAAAAGATTATGATTTAATAATTATAGATGAATATAGTTGGTTAAAAGAATCTGAAGAAGGAAAAGATAATCTTGCGGCATATCTTGCGGGCAAAGCTGGTGAAGGTGTAAAAGTGATTATTAGTGGTACAGATAGCACAAAGATTCATGCATTACTTAATACAGATTTTATTCATAGAGCTGAACAGCTTAATACAACATATTTTTCATATGATGAATATTGCAGATTATATGAACTTAAGAAAAATGGTGAATCAATGAAAGATTTTCTTATTCGTGGAGGTATTTTTGAAAACCATGCATCTGAAACATATGGTTCAATGAGAGAATATATCAAGACATCCATTATTGAAAATTTAGGTGTTTATTATCCTCAATATAATAAAGAATTGATAGAAGCTGCAGTTTATAAAATATTTTATGAGTGTATCTGTAGAAGTTATACAAAATCAATTAATAGACCTATTTATAACAGAGGAAATAATAATATATTAAAATATGAAGATTTCCTTGAAAACTTTGGTATACGAACGGATATAGAAATAAAACATACTATACTAAAAGAAATTTTTCATAAGTTAGAAGAAATAGGGGTAGTTGTTGTTCTTGAAGATATTAAATTAAATAATAGAGAACGAGCATATATAACAAATCAATCTATATCTGCTCAATTAACGAAATGCGTTTATGATATTGATAAGTTACCAGAAGCATATTTAGGTGATTTATTTGAGGCTTCTGTTGTTTGCTATGAATATATGCAATACGTTTTTCACAAAAATAGTCCTTTTAAAATGTATTATGCAGAAACTAGAAAAAGTGATTTGGAAATAGATTTTATTATATGTGATAATAGAAAAGCATATTTGTTTGAATGTAAATTGGATGATAATGATAACATGGAATTAAACGATACGGCTTCTATTTTGAAAGATAGTGTAAGAGATTTATTAGGAGATAGAGACCTTGCGGGCAGATATGTTATTTATCAAGGGAATGATAAATGTTTAGAACAAAAAGGATGTACCCTAGTTTTCACTAATAATTGGAATATAGATTTTGAAGAGTTTAAAAAACATGTTGAAAAACTTAAAGAAGTTTCTAGTGTTGATTATAAAGCATAAAGCTACATAGTGATTTCATATCTACAAGGATGCGAAGCATTTAAGGATATAACTAAAGTAAATGATAATCTTTTAAGTGTAAAAGCCTATGATAAGGTAAGGGCTAACTTTAAGTAAAAATAGTAGCAAGTTTCGCTATCAAGACGTAATCCAGACGATATAGATATTACATTAGCAACGAAAGCAGTAGTGTAGAAGAAATTGAAGAGTATATGAACGTTGATTCATAAAAGAGCAGCTGACTATCTGATAATTATTTCAGATAATCAGCTGCTTTGTTTGTTTTAAATATTTCATTTGTCATTCCTGTTCTAAAATCGTCTTAATAAATCTAATATAATATCTAGTCTAAAATCCATAAAATTCATAATTTTGTCCTCCTTTAATAATAATTGTTATAATTTCTTAGAATAAATGTGATCCGCCATAACCTAAAACGAACATAAGGATTAATGCGATTGTTCCTGGTTCCATAATTTTGTCCTCCTTTAATAATAATTTTTACAATTTCTTAGAATAAATGTGATCCGCCATAACCTAAAACGAACATAAGGATTAATGCGATTGTTCCTGGTTCCATATCTTTGTCCTCCTTCTTAAATATTTTTTTGGAACTGTGTTCCTGTTGATGATGTAATAATAACAGGTGGAGTGTTGCAGAAGTGTTGCAACAAATGAATAAATTTTAAAAATTATCAAAAATTATAAAATAGTGCCTTTACTCAAGATAAGTGTCTGATATATTAATCAAGGTAAGTGAAAGATATTAAAGATCAATTATAATTTAGAAAGATGTTTTATAAAGTGCTTTTTATTCAACTAGAAAATGCAGAAACAGAAGAAGAGGTTTTAAACAATGAGCAACTAGCAAAGGAGCGATTTGTGGCTAGTGGAAAAGGTATTGTAGTTATACCGCCCAAAAAGAAGAAAACAAAGTAATTATTTAGTAGAGATTCATTTATGAGCTTTTTCATTAATCTAAATCATGTAAAGATACTGAATCGGAATGACAGGATTCGAACCTGCGACCTCATGACCCCGAATCACGCGCGCTACCAACTGCGCTACATCCCGATATAACTATTATAAATAAAAGTAGAACAAATTGAAATGTTTAGAAGGTCTAGAAATAGGCCTTTTTTTTTGAGCCTTATTTTAGTAATCGTAAAACTGTTTGTATTAGATAGTTGTTTGTATTGGATTATTTTTTAACATTAAATATTCCAGTTATATAAAATAATGATTTTGGTGTTAAATACTGCTTGTTATGTGTTATTATAAATTTGTTAAAAAATTAATTTTTCGTTATGATTGCCAGTTGGTTGATCATTTGGCAACCCAGACTAGTGTAAGAAAGGATATATATATGTTAGGATATGTAAATTATGAAGTGGAAATCCCATTTTGGGATAAATTAAATAAAGATTTTCAAGATTTGTGTAAAGAAACGGAACAGGCTGATAAAGAGGATAATCTTGCAATATATATGAATAATGTTGATGCAATCGATAATGGTGCAAAAGTATTATGTATGAATGGTTGGCTTAATTCACAAGAGTGGGCAACGCTTTTGCAAAGATATACTTGGTAAAATAAGAAAATATAAAAAATTCATCCTTAAATTTCAGAAGCTCTTTTGTAACTGAAACAGAACTTCCGTAACAAATAGAGGATATGAACCATGTGGAAATTGTAGACCATAGATTGTGTGGATTAAATAAGTTGTTAGAAAATACAAGAAAGGAAACTAGAAATGAGAAACATAAGATTAGGTAAAACAGGCATAGAAGTTCCACAAAATGCATTTGGTGCACTTCCAATTCAGAGGGATTCAGTTGATGAAGCTGTAGCTATACTAAGAAAAGCATATGAGGGAGGAATGCGCTTTTTTGATACGGCAAGGGCATATAGTGATTCAGAGGAAAAGCTTGGTATAGCTTTTGAAGGAATCAGGGATAAAATATATATTGCAACCAAGACTATGGCAAAGACGCCAGAAGCTTTTTGGGAGCAATTAGAGACATCTCTAGAATTATTGAAAACTGATCATGTAGACATTTATCAGTTTCACTGCGTGGATCAATGTTACAAGCCTGGGGATGGTACAGGAATGTATGAATGTATGCTAGAGGCTAAAAAACAGGGTAAGATAAAACACATTGGAGTAACAGCTCACAAGCTTGAAGTGGCATTTGAATGTGTTAATTCCGGATTGTATGAGACTTTGCAATATCCTTTTAGTTATTTAGCTGCACCTAGAGAAATAGAATTGGTTAAGCTTTGCAAGGAGAAAAATGTTGGTTTTATTGCCATGAAAGGTCTTGCTGGTGGATTGATAGTTAACTCAAAGGCCGCTATGTCATACATGCTTCAGTATGAAAATGTATTGCCTATATGGGGAATTCAGCGCGAGACTGAGCTTGATGAGTGGTTATCATATATGGATGAAGAACCAGTTATGGATGATGATACTAGAGCGTTTATTGAGCAAGAACAGAAAGAACTAATGGGTGAATTCTGTAGAGGATGTGGCTACTGTATGCCATGTCCACAGGGAATACTTATTAATAACTGTGCGAGAATGTCTTTGATGCTTAGAAGAGCTCCTTCTGAAAATTGGTTATCAGATTCTATGCAGCAGGAGATGAAAAAGATAGAGAACTGCATCAATTGCGGTGCATGTAAAAAGAAATGTCCTTATTCGTTAGACACACCAAGTCTTTTGAGAAAGAACTATGAGGATTATAAGAAGGTGTTAGCAGGCGAAGTTCAGGTGTAAAATTGAAGTGAAAGCATCTATCAGAAATGATAGGTGTTTTTTTTATTCTGGAGTTATGGCACAGAACGGAAAGCAGAAAGCGGGAAATGTAGTATAGAAGATAATGTTATGGTTGTATATTTTTCGGAAACAGGAACAACAAAGGGAGTTGCAGAAAAAATAGCTGCTATTCGTACGGTTGTTATTAATATATTTAGTGCTAATATATTAGTAATTTGTTGAAGAAACATATAAAAAATGCTAATATATTAGCATGATTAATATTTTTCAGAAAACACCTAATGAAATAAATAGAATAATAGCGCAAAATATTATAACTCTTAGGAAAAGAAAAAAAATATCACAAAAAGAACTTTCTAAGAAGTCTGGAGTGAGCTATGGTTCAATAAGAAGATTTGAAAAAGAAGGAGAAATATCGCTGACATCGCTTACAAAAATTGCAATAGTGCTTGGTGTTAGTGGAGAGATGGAAGAACTTTTTTCGGAGGTGCCATTTGATTCAATCCAGGAGGTAATAAATGGACAGGATAAGTAAATTAGAAGTTTTTTACCATGAGAGAAAAGTCGGAACGATGGCTTTGTACAATAATATTTATGCGGCATTTGAGTATGATGATAATTGGCTTATAGATGGATTTTCTATAAGTCCATTTTCATTACCACTTGAAAAGAAAGTATTTATTCCTAAAATAGACCCATTCAATGGATTGTTTGGAGTCTTTAATGATAGTCTTCCTGATGGATGGGGGAGGTTATTAGTCGATCGTCTTATGAGAAGGAATGGCTTGGAACCAACAGAGATGGGAAGCCTTGAGAGGTTAGCGATAGTTGGAGAATCAGGTATGGGGGCATTAACTTATAGGCCTGTTATTTCTATTGAAGAAAGCAGGGAGGAGTTATCACTTGATGTAATTGCGCGAGAATGTGATAAAATTCTTAACTCTGAGAATAGTACAAATCTTGATTATATATACAGAATGGGTGGATCGTCTGGTGGTGCGAGACCTAAGATTTTAACAAAAATAGAGAAAGATGATTATATAATTAAGTTCCCTTCCAAAGAAGATGATAAGAATATCGGGAAACAGGAGTATGACTACGCATTATGTGCCAAAGAATGCGGGATAATAATGGAAGAAGTTCGATTGTTTGATTCGGAAAGATGTAGTGGTTATTTTGGAACAAAACGGTTTGATAGAAAAGGTTCGACAGTAAATAATAGGGTTCATATGATATCTGCATCAGGCATACTTGAGACATCCCACAGAATTCCAAATCTAGACTATGATTTACTTATGAAGCTGACTCTCCAACTTACTAGAAGCATGGATGAGTGTTTGAAACTGTATAGACTTATGTGTTTTAACGTATTTGCACATAATAGAGATGATCATTCTAAAAATTTTTCATATTTATATGACGAAAAAGAAGGGGATTGGGTTTTGTCACCTGCATATGACTTGACTTATAGCAATTCTATAGGTGGAGAACATGCAACGACTGTGCATGGGAATGGAGTAAATCCTGGAATGGAAGATATTTTACAAGTTGCTAATGAAATAGGTCTAGGCAAAGATAAAGCCAAAAAAATTGCACAAAATATACAAGAATGTGTTCACGAAAGGCTTCGTGAATACATACAATAATAGATAGTGCTACTTTGCCTATTTTTTATCGTTAAAATGTATAAAAAACACATCAATATTTTGTGAATAAATCAAGGTTTAATAAAACAAAAACACAACATATAGTGATATAATATTAAAGGTTTGTAAAGTTGAAGTAAGCTGGAGGTAGATATGGAACATTATGTTGATGGAAGATTAACAACAGAGTCGGGGTTTTGGCATAGGTTAGCAGGAATTGCTAGTGAAACGCAAAGAATCAGATTGTTAGAAGGTAAGAAAGTTGTTATTGGAGATACTTCATTTCACATAATTGATAAGAATTCATATAAAGCAGCAGTTTAATATATTGAAGTGAAAGCATCTATCAGAAATGATAGGTGCTTTTATAGAATAAATTATAGATATTTGAGGAGGCGGATTATGCATAAAGACATTCAGTTTGACAGAGCTTTGCTTGCATTAGCAGAGATTTATATTTCAATATACGAGTTTGATATGGTTGAGAATTCGCTACAGCCAATAAAGAGTAATCAATATATTGACGCACTTTCAGAATCAGTCGATGGAGCACAGGAAAAGCTTTATAATGTTATGAAGAATATTACTGTTGAAGAACATGTTGATCTGATTATGGAGTTTTCTGACTTATCGACGATTGAAGAAAGACTTGTTGATAAGAAAGATGTATCTACCGTATTTAAGGGAAAGATTAATGGTTGGTGTCGTGCAAGATTTATTGTTCTTGATCGTAACGAGGCTGGTAAATTATCCCATGTTTTATATACAGTCGAATGTATTAACGAAGAAAAAATTAGAGAGAATCATTTATTATATTTGTCACAAACAGATTTGCTTACCAATATTTACAATAGAGGTCATGGCGAGAAAGCTATTAGTGACCTTATTGATAATAAACATCTGGGAATGTTTATATTGTTTGATGTAGACAAGTTCAAGCATGTAAATGATAAGTACGGTCATCATATAGGCGATGAGGTGTTAATTGCGGTTGCTGATGCGCTTTCAAAGTCGGTTAGTGATGGTGATATTGCGATGAGACTTGGCGGAGATGAGTTTGCCGCATATTTTCCAAATGTCAAAGATAAAGAAGCAGGAGAAGAACTTATTCATAAAGTGTTTGAAAAAATTGCTTTGATTCATATCGAACCAATGGAAGAGCCGGTGTCAATAAGCTTGGGAGCTCGTTTTGTAAAAGAAACGGATGATTTTGATAGTGTATACAAATCGGCTGATACAGGTGTATATTTAAGCAAAAATTCTAAAGGAAGTTCTTTTGACCTTCAGTAAAATATTAAATTGAAACACAATACGTAGAACATGCTCATGAGTAATCATGGGCATGTTTTTTACAATTAAATCTATTTATATGCTAGAATTGTTTGTGAGAAATTTTATGATAAAAAAGTATTAGATAGAATCATACATACGGAGGTAGTAATTATGTTAACAATAGTTTTTGCAGTGTTGTTGTTAGTGGTATTGGCACAATTTATTACGTGGGCAGTAAAGATTAGTTGGGGAATCTTTAAGATAGTATTAGGAGTAGTATTCTTTCCTTTGGTATTTATAGGTCTTTGCTTTGCAGGATTGATGTATGTGGCTATTGTTGGGTTGATTATTGTTGGTGTTTTATCATTAATTGGTATTATAAAATCGTAGAGCATTTTTATAATAATATGAAAATGTGCTCTTTTTTATAAAAGACTTGCATAACATCATAGAACAGGAGGGCTTTTGGTTTGAGTAATACTATAGAATATAAAGGGTATATTGGGAATATAGAGTTCTCAGAAGAGGACAGTATTTTTTATGGGAAAGTTCAAGGAATAAGATCGTTGATTTCATATGAAGGCGAGAATGCAAAAGACTTGATAAAGGATTTTCATATGGCAGTAGACGATTATTTGCAATTATGTGCTGAACGTGGAACTGAGCCTGAGAAAGCATATAAAGGAACATTTAATATACGAATTTCACCAGAACTTCATAAAAATGCTGCTATATATGCTACGGAACATAAAATATCATTAAATTCTGTTGTAGAGAAAGCGTTGTCGGGGTTTATGGCGAAAGCTTTATAATATAACAAAACCGAAGTTATTAAAGGAATATCTATATGAAGACAAGAGAAGAAGCATTAGCATACGGCTTATCGTTTCCTGATACATACCAAGAAGCTCCATTTAGAGATATGAATTGGCAGCTAGTGCGCGTGAAGGGGAGTAAAAAGGCGTTTTTGTGGACGTATGAAAGAGAAGGATATATTAATTTAAATGTAAAGGTGAGCCCAGAGATACGAGATGTATGGAGAGCGACATTTTCATCAGTTATCCCTGGTTGGCACCAGAACAAAGAACATTGGAATACAATTATTCTTGATGGTACAATTCCAGAGAAAGACATCAAAATGATGATTGCAGAGAGTTACGATTTGGTGACGGATAGTCCAACTAAGCGAATATATGAAGCGGTCAAGAAGATACCGAAAGGTCGAGTTGCTACTTATGGACAAGTAGCAGAAATGGCGGGAAATAAGAAAATGAGTAGAGCTGTAGGAAATGCTCTTCATAAAAATCCAGATCCCGTAAACATTCCATGTTATCGAGTTGTTAATTCTAAAGGAGAATTAGCGGGAGAGTTTGCATTTGGAGGAATCGGACAACAGGCAAAATTACTAGAAGCTGATGGTGTTGAAGTTGTTAATGGAAAGGTTAACCTTTCTAAGTATGGGATGAAGAAGTGTTTAATTCAATAGAATTGAAGTAAGCTTTATAGATGAGTTACTGTATATTTGATACAATACTTACATTACTTCGTGGTATAACTCAAAAGGAGAATGAATGTGAGGAAAAGAATTGTTGTGTTAAAAATTACATTTGAGCGTACAATTTTGCAGCACTTAAAATGATTGAGAGGTTTTTGATAGGATTTTAATATGAATATCATTTATAATGCGTAGTAAGATAACATCTGTCAGAAATGATAGGTGTTTTTATATGAGATATTATTTCGGAGCAATAGATGAGTAGTGGTTTTATGCAAATATATGTATGGTTTTATTTTGCTATACAGATAGTTATAATGTTTTATTTTTATACGAGTGTACTTCAGACAAGATATAATAAGCTTGTTACGTTTATAATTTATATGTCAAGTGTAATTGGGTTTAGATTATTTACGAATTTTTTAGTTGATAATTATAATATTAATCAAGGATTTATATTTATTATTAATTTGTTGTGGTATGGTACACTTGGAGTATTACTTTTTAGAGGTAAAAATATAGTACAGGTCATAGTTATAGTTGATGGAGCGTTGATTTTTGTTGAGATAGTAGCGACAATAATTATGCTTATTATGACAGCCATTTTTGGAATAAATATTATTGCAGATAAGAATTTATCTGATTATAATTTTGAATATTTGGTAGCAACTCCAATAATTACAATGGCTTGGTTTCCATTTCTTGATGCTATACAATATATTATTGTTAAAGAAAAACGCAGTGCATACAAGTCGAAGATTCTAACAGTATTTTACATATACCAGTTGATTCTAACATTTGTGCTATTTCTTAATTTCTTTAATAATGAAGAACATATAGCTATTGTAGCAACTTTGACAGTGACATTTGCTATTATAATTAACGTGGTAGTTATTGCATTGATAAATGTGCATGATGATAGTCAAAAGATGTCACTTAAGCATGAGGAAGCAAACAAATTAAAAGAAGAGGAAGTTATTTTCTATCAGCAAACTTGTGTGCAAATAGAAGAATTTAGAAAGTCAAGACATGATTGCCTAAATAATCTTAATGTTATAAAAAACATGTCTAAAAACGGTGCTTCAAAAGAAGATATAAACAATATGATTGAGAGCGTGATTGATTATGAGTAAAAGGATTAAGATTTTATATGGAGCTTTGATTGTATATCAGGTAATATTGGGAATTATTCTATTTATGGGAAGTAGCAATAAAAAATATTCATTACCATTATTAGGCGTGTTGATTGTTCTTTCTGTAGTTATTGATATATACATATTTAAATCTATCAAGAGTAGTATAGAAAAAAAGAAGATTGAAGAAAAAATGATAGAGCTTTATAAAGAGGCGAAAGTAAGAAAAGATTATATTAATAGCGCAAGTAAAAAACTTGATACCTTGAAAGAATATGATAGTGAATATAAAAAACAATTACTTGAAATAAAGAATCAAACGGACTTGAC